>JAIQEY010000011.1 GCA_020073565.1 Terriglobia bacterium | reverse complement strand
ACCGTACGCAGCCTGACTGATTACGGCGCGTTCGTTAATATCGGCGACATCGACGGGCTCTTGCATGTTGGCGAAATTTCGTGGAGTCGCGTGAATAAGCCGTCCGACGTGCTCTCCGTGGGAGATCAGGTTGACGCCAGGATCCTGAAGATCGATTCCGACAAGCGGCGGATTTCGCTCAGCATGAAGCAACTGCAGCCGCATCCATGGGATTCGGTGGCGGAGAAGTACAAAGCGGGTGAGCGGGTGCGGGGCACCGTCACGCGCCTCATGGAATTCGGCGCGTTTGTGGAAGTGGAGCCCGGCATCGAGGGGCTGATCCACATTTCCGAGATGTCGTGGGCGAGGAGAGTCAGAACTCCCAGCGATGTCGTGAAGCCAGGCGAAACGGTAGAAGCGGTGATTCTGGGAGTGAACGTGCCCGAGCGGCGCATCTCACTTGGGCTCAAGCAGGCGTTGGGAGATCCGTGGGTGGACGCGGCTCAGAAGTATACGGCTGGCTCGGTGATCGAAGGGCCGATCACCAACATCACAAAGTTCGGGGCTTTCGTGCAGGTGGCGGAGGGCGTCGAAGGCATGATTCACGTCAGCGAGATCAGCGCTGAGAAGCGGATCAATCACCCGTCGGATGTGCTGAAGGTTGGACAGACGGTGAAGGCCCTGATTTTGGCCATCGATCCGGAGAAGCGCCTGATGCGGCTGAGCATGAAGCAACTGGTTCCGACCGGACTGGATGAATACATCGCAGAGCACAAGGAAGGCGACGTGGTTACGGGACGCATGATTGAGATGAGCGGTGGGCATGCGCGCGTGGAACTGGGAGACGGCATCCAGGCGAAGTGCCGGATGAGTGCGGCGGGGGCCGATGCGGAGCAAAAAGAGAAGGAGTCTGGAGGTGGTACGGGGGCAGCGAAGGCCGATCTGTCGTCCTTGGGTTCGATGCTGCAGGCGCGCTGGAAGGGCGGCAGCGGTGAGTCCAAGCCGGAGCCGGTCCGAGCCGGGCAGATTCGCCAATTTCGCATTACGCAGCTTGATGCGTCCGCGAAGAAGATCGAAGTGGAACTGGCATAGATTCCGGGTCGGAGGGTGGTTCCTCTTTATGTCATCCTGAGCGCAGCAACTGCTTCGCGTAGCGAAGCGGTTGCGGAGTCGAAGGATCCCTACCTTCATCGAGAGTCTATTCCTGCATGCCGATACCGATCAGCAGATCGGGCGAGGGTAGAGATCCTTCGACTCCGCAAGAATTTCGCTTCGCGAAATTCCTGCTACGCTCAGGATGACAGAACTGTCAGGATGACGGAACTGAGAGGGAGTCAGCCCCACTGGCGGTATCTGAATTATCGATACGTTCAAGAAAAAAAATCGATTTGACCGTATCCTGAGGCGTTCGTTAGGGTGGATCAATGATTCGAGCGGCTCATCACCATCACCACCATCATGCGCACAGCGCATCGGCGGAGGTGTTTGGCTGAGCTAGCGATAACACCTGAAAAGATTCAAGCCCGCTGATGCGATCGAAGCTCAGCGGGCTTTGTGTTTTTGAGAGGACCAGAGAGGACTTATGGAAGGGGAAATTGATTTCGGGAAGATGCAAGGGCTAGTGCCCGCCATCGTGCAGGACGCTGCTACTGGTGAAGTGCTGATGCTGGGATTCATGAATCGCGAAGCTTGCGAGCGCACCCTGAACGCCGGCTACGTGACGTTTTTCAGCCGCACGCGCAACCAGCTCTGGATGAAGGGAGAGACCTCGGGCAATCGGCTCAAGCTGCTTTCCGCGACCACGGACTGCGATCGCGACACGCTTTTGCTGCAGGTCGAAGTGGAGGGAGCAGGGTTGGTCTGTCACGAAGGCACACGCTCCTGCTTCACGAAGCCGGTCGGCCCGGAGAAGGCGGTGCAACCGTGAAGATCCGGCTGGGCATTCCGAAGGGCAGTTTGCAGGAGGCCACCACCCAGCTTTTCGCGCGCGCTGGCCTTTCGATTTTCGTCACATCGCGTTCCTATTTTGCGACGACCGGCGATCCGGAAATCGAGTGCATGCTGATTCGCGCTCAGGAGATGGCGCGGTATGTTGAGCACGGTGCGCTCGATGCCGGCCTCACGGGGCTCGATTGGGTGGTCGAGAGCGGGCTTGAGGTAGTTACGGTTTCCGACCTAATCTACGCCAAACAGAGTCGCGGGAAAGTGCGGTGGGTGCTGGCGGTCCCCGAGGACTCGCAGTACCAGCGCGCAGAAGACTTGGGCAACCGCATCGTCGCGACGGAACTCGTCAGCGTGACCCGGAAGTATTTCGAGAGCAAGAACGTGGCGGTGCAGGTGGAGTTTTCCTGGGGCGCCACCGAGGTCAAGCCTCCGATGCTGGCGGATGCCATTGTCGAGGTCACGGAAACGGGCAGTTCGCTGAAAGCGAACCGGCTGCGCATTATCGATACCGTGCTTGAATCGAACACCCAGATTATCGCCAACAAGAAAGCGTGGTCCGATGCTGCCAAGCGGCGCAAGATCGAAAACCTGGCCCTCATGTTGCGGGGTGCGATGGATGCGCAAGACCGTGTCGGTCTGATGCTGAACGTCCGCAAACAGGACCTGGCGGGAGTGCTGGCGGTTCTGCCTGCGCTCAAAAATCCTACGATTTCCACGCTCAGCGACGAAGACTGGGTTGCAGTAAACACGATCATCGAGGAATCGACCGCCTGGCAGGTCATCCCGCGCCTGAAGGAAGCGAAGGGACAGGGCATCGTCGAGTATCCGTTGAATAAGGTGGTCATGTGATGCGGATCCTTTCAGGACGTGCTGCTGCCGCGCGCGTGCGCCAGCTTGCCGGACGTGGCTCGCAGTTCGCCACGGTCGAGCCGGTGGTGCGGCGGATCATCGCCGATGTGCGACGACGCGGCGATCGGGCTCTGCGCAAGTATGCCGAGCAATGGGATGGGCTCCGCGCCGATTCGTCTCTGCGGGTGAGTGAAGAGGAGTTGCAGGAGGCGTGGAAATCTGCAAGCCCAGAGTTGAAAACTTCTCTGCGAGCGGCGGGCGCTAATATCCGACGTTTCTGCGAGGGACAAAAACCTGCTGAATGGAAGCGCACGCGGAACGGGATCACCGTCGGCCAACTGGTGCGGCCTTTGGATTCCGTGGGCTGCTACGTTCCAGGCGGGCGCTATCCGCTGGTTTCGACTTTGCTGATGACCGTGATCCCGGCACAGGTTGCGGGCGTGGGACGGATCTCAGTGGTTTCGCCTCAGCCGCGGGCGGAGGTGCTGGCGGCCGCTGCCATGCTCGGTGTGCGCGAAGTCTATCGCATCGGCGGGGCACAGGCGATCGCTGCCCTTGCATACGGGACTGAGAGCGTTCCGCGCGTACACAAAATTGTCGGCCCCGGCAATCTCTTCGTCACCGCTGCCAAGAAGCTGGTCGCTTTCGATTGCGCGATTGATTTGCTCGCTGGTCCTACCGAGGTTGTCATCGTGAGCGACACAGGCACGCCCGAGTTCATTGCCGCCGATCTGGTTGCACAGGCAGAGCATGATCCGGAAGCGCTCGCGGTATTCATTAGTACGCGCGACGATCTAGCCCGCCAAGTCGGACGCGTTGCGGAGAAGTTGAGCCGTCGGAATGCAGTGGCTCAGCAGTCGTTGCGTCGTAACGGCGTCATACTCGTTTCTTCCTCGCGTCGTGAGAGTTTCGATTGGGCGAACGACATAGCTGCGGAGCACATCACGGTCGAAACCACCGACGTCGCGCTGATTCGCAATGCCGGTTCCGTTTTTGTAGGCGACTATTCGCCGCAAGCGGCGGGCGATTATGCCTCAGGCCCAAACCACGTGCTGCCCACCGGCGGCGTTGCCCGCTTCCGCGGCGGGCTCAGTGTGCTGGATTTTGTGAAGCTCATCAGCATTCAGAAGTTGACGCGGCCCGGCTTGAAACGGATTGGCGGAGTAGTTCAGTCGTTGGCCGACACGGAAGGATTGAGGGCACACGCCGAGTCGATTCGAATGAGGTGCGGCCATGCTTGAAGCTCGCTCGGCCGTACGCACTCTGCCTACTTATCATCCGCCACTCGGTGGACGCGACGGGCTGCGCCTCGACTTCAACGAAAATACGGTGGGCTGCTCACCCCGGGTGTTGGCACGGTTGCGCGAGTTGACTGCGGAAGAACTGGCGCGCTATCCGGAGCGTGAACCAGTCGAGGCTATTGTGGCCGACCATCTCGGCGTCGAGCCGCGCGAACTGCTGTTGACTAACGGCGTGGACGAGGCGATCCATCTGCTTTGTGAAACTTTCCTTGAGCCGGAAGATGAAGTCCTGATCGTGGTGCCGACGTTTGCGATGTATGAGATTTCCGCCGCGGCGACGGGGGCGCGGGTTATCGCTGTTCCAGCGGGAGAAAACTTCTGCTTCCCAACTTCCAGCCTGCTTGCGCGACTGACGCCGCGCACTCGCCTGATCGCGGTCGCCAATCCCAATAATCCGACGGGCGCTGTCGCAGAGCCGGCCGATCTGCTGGAGATCGCCCGCCGCGCACCTCAGGCGGCGATTCTAGTTGACGAAGCTTACCTTGAGTTTTACGGGCAAACCGTTCTCCCACAGTTCCGCAGTTTGCCAAACCTGTTTGCTGCGCGGACATTTTCGAAGGCTTACGGGATGGCAGGGTTTCGCGTTGGTGCACTGGCGGGAGACGCCGGGCAAATGACGATGGTGCGTCGGGTCAGTTCGCCATACAACGTGAATGGCGTGGCACTTGCGTGCTTGCCGACCGCATTGGCCGATGAGAAATATATCCAGCAATATGTGGAACAAGTTCGCGAGGGGCGCGCACAGCTCCAGGAAGAGTTCCGCAGTTGCGGAATTCCCTTCTGGCCGAGCGAGGCAAATTTTGTATTGGCACGCTTTGGCCCGCTGAGGTCTGCGTTCGTGCAGGGCATGCGGGCGCGGGGCATCCTGGTTCGCGACCGCTCGCGCGACTATGGCTGCGACGGCTGCGTTCGCATCACCATCGGGACTAGTGAACACACCGGGCGGCTGCTGGTCGCGTTCCGGGAAGTTTTGGAAGAAATCGGCACAAAAGAGGCGCGGGCACGATGAGAAAAGCTGTGATCCAACGCAACACGAACGAGACCCAGATCCGCGCGGTGTTGGTCATTGACGGCCGTGGGCGCTACCACGTGTCGACTGGAATCCGGTTCTTCGACCACATGCTGGAACTATTCGCGCATCACGGCGGTTTCAATCTCCAACTGAAAGCCACGGGCGACCTGGATGTGGATCAACATCACACCGTGGAAGACGTGGGCATTGCGCTGGGACAGGCTTTCGAAAAGGCTCTGGGCAGCAAGCGCGGAATTCTACGGGCCGGTTATTTCCTGATGGCGATGGATGAAACGCTGGGGCTTTCTGCCGTGGATTTTTGCGGACGCACCTCGACGGTGGTCGACACAAAAGTCCGCACGCGCCTGGTGGGCGATCTGCAGGCGGAACTGGTGCACGATTTCTTTGACGGATTCGCCCGAGGCGCGCACGCCAGCGTGCACGCGCGAGTTCTCTACGGGCGGTCGAGCCATCACAAGATCGAGTCCCTTTTCAAAGCATTTGCTCGGGCGGTACGTGCCGCTTGCTGGCGGGATCGCCGTATGGCGCGCCTTCTGCCCAGCACGAAAGGATTGCTCTGATGATTGCGGTCGTCGACTATCGCGCCGGGAATCTTACCTCCGTCATGAAGGCACTGGATCATGTAGGCGCGAACGCCATCGTCAGCGACGATCCTGGCCTGGTTGCTAAGGCGGACAAAATCATTTTGCCCGGCGTGGGTCATTTTTCGGGGACGACTACCCTAGAGCGCGCCGGGTTGCGAGCCGCAATCCAGGATGCTGTCAAGCGGGGCGCGCCATTTCTGGGGATTTGTGTCGGCATGCAGTGGATGTTCGAATCGAGCGAGGAGGCGCCCGCAGTCCCGGGCCTGGGATGGTTTCCGGGAGAGTGTGGCCGCTTCCGCCGAGATTTCAAGTCTCCGCACGTGGGATGGAATTCGCTCATCTGCGACGGTCGGTCACGCTTGTTGCGCGGCATTGCTTCGGGTTCGTTTGTGTACTTCACGCATTCGTATCGGGCACCGCTGGTGAGCGCAACCGTTGCGCGCTGTGAGTACGGCGGCGAGTTTTCCGCCGCGGTCGAGCGAGACCATTTGTTTGGAGTGCAGTTTCATCCGGAAAAATCTGGAGCGGTGGGCATGAAAATCCTAGAGAGCTTTTGCGGCCTCTGATGCTGACGAAACGGATTATCGCTTGCCTGGACGTCACCGGTGGCCGCGTCGTTAAGGGCGTGCAATTCCAGCAACTGCGCGATGCCGGCGATCCCGCGGAACTGGCGGCGGCACACAGCGCGGCAGGGGCGGACGAGGTGGTGCTGCTCGATATTTCCGCTTCGCATGAAAAGCGCGCGACGCTGGTCGACACGGTTCGCAGAACGGCGAGGCAGCTGTTCATTCCCTTCACCGTTGGAGGCGGGATCCGCACGCTGGATGAGGCTATGGCGGTTTTTGATGCGGGCGCCGACAAGGTCAGCATCAATTCTGCTGCGCTTGCCGATCCATTTCTGATCACACGGATCGGAGATCGTTACGGGGCGCAGGCGGTCATCGTCGCCATTGACGCCAAACGCATTCCGGGAAACGCCAAATTCGAGGCCTATTCGGGCGGCGGGAGAAAACCTACTGGGCGCGATGTGGTCGAGTGGGCGCGGGAAGCGGAAGAGCGGGGTGCAGGCGAAATCCTGCTCACGTCGATGGATTGCGACGGCACAGGCGCTGGATTCGATTGTGAGCTGACTTGCGTGGTCTCCGAGGCGGTTCGCATTCCTGTCATTGCTTCGGGCGGCGGGGGGGACACACAGAGTTTCATTGACGTTTTTCAGCGCGGACGGGCTGACGCGGCGCTAGCCGCCTCGATCTTTCACTTCGGACTGCGCCATCTTGCCGACCTGAAACAAGAATTGCAAAGCGCGGGGATTCCGATGAGGTGGCCATGCTGATTCCTTCGATCGATCTGATGGGTGGCAAGATCGTACAACTGGTGCAAGGGGAGCGTAAGGCACTGGAGTTTGAAGATTTCGACGAGTGGATTGCTCGTTTCTCTTCTTATCCACTGGTGCAGTTGATTGATCTGGATGCGGCCATGGGAAACGGGAACAATCGTGATTTGGTGCGGGAATTCGCGGGCCGGCTTCCCTGCCAGGTAGGCGGAGGCATTCGCTCTCTGCAAGCGGCGGAGGAGATGCTGGCGACCGGCGCCCGGCGCGTGATCCTTGGTTCGTGTCTCATTCGCGACGGCCGGCCGGACGCCGCCTTCGCCGAGCAAGTCGCGCGCACAACTGGTCCGGACAGACTCGTTTTCGCGATCGACTCGAAAGGCGGCCGAGTCGCGATCCGGGGATGGCGTGAACTCACGCCTACCACTCCTCTGGAGATGATTACGGCTCTCGAGACCTGGTGCACCGCATTTCTATATACGCACATCGACACGGAAGGACTGATGAAGGGCATCCCGCTGGATGTGGTGCGCCCCCTTCGGAATGCCACCAAGAAACAGTTGATCGCGGCTGGGGGAATCGCAACTAACGAGCAGATCGATGAACTCGATGCACTACAGATCGACGCTGTAGTTGGGATGGCGATCTACACGGGCAAGATCAAACTCTGTAAGGCTTCGTGTGCGGCGCAACCTGGCGTGGTGGGGGCAGGAGACTTACCGCATTAACAAGGGTTGTGCGGTGAGGCTGGTGGTGGGCTCGCGTCTCAGGTCAGAAGGGAGAATCGTGACGCCAGCTTCGCCAGCTTGAGCACTTTGTAGATATCAATGTTGACGTCGCGCAACACGACCTTGACGCCTTTTGCATCGGCGCTGCCCGCTAAGTCTTCCAGCGCTCTGAGGGCATGGGGATCGACCCGGCGCACAGACGAGAAATCCAAAACTATTTCGCGCTGGGCACCGTTCAGGTTTTCACGAACCTCTTGCAAGGCACCGGCCACGCGCTCTCCATCAATTTTCAGCAACTCTGCAACCGCATCCATACGCATCACCATCCCTCAGACTACTTGTAGCTCAACTGTTTGCTGCTGAGATGTGCTGGCCACTTTCGCCAGGCCACGGCCGCGATAAGCGCTCCAGAACAGCTCCACCATCTCCTTCACCAGCGGCATGCGAGGATTCGACCGCCAGGAAGGGTCGTCAAAGGCAATCTTCGCCAGATCGGGGATTGCCCGCTCGAAATCTTCCTTCGAGATCCCGAGGTCGGCGATCGAACGCGGAACCGCCAGCTGGTCGAGGAGTTGTTCGGTCGCCGTTATCAGGTTCTTCACCTTTTCGTCAATCGTATGACCGCCCAGATTCAGCAAATCGGCAATCGTCGCGTATTTCTTGTGTGCGATAAACGCCTGCTGATAGGGCGACGGCATGAACTTGGTGGGCACCGCCGCGTTATACGCAATGACGTGTGGCAAAAAGAGAGCGTTGGCTCGGCCATGGGGAATGCCGAAGCGCGCACCGAAGGCGTGAGCCAGCGCATGATTGATGCCGACCGATGCGTTGGAAAAGGCCAGCGCCGCGATGCAGGCAGCATTGTGCATCATGCTGCGGGCTTCTTCATCTTCAGGGTGCTCATAAGCAATCGGCAGGTACTTGAACGCCAGTCGAATGGCCTGCATGGCGTTGGAGTCGGTATAAGCTGAGGCGTAAGTCGAGACTGCAGCCTCCAATGCGTGGGTCAAACAGTCGATACCGGTATCGGCGGTCAGGCCCTTCGGCATCGACATGACGAACTGCGGGTCTACGATCGCCACATCCGGGCTCAGCGAATAGTCGGCGAGTGTTACCTTGCGCCCTTGCTCTTTGTCGATCAGCACGGCAAAGGGAGTGACTTCGCTGCCCGTTCCGCTGGTGGTCGAGATGGCAATCAACTGCGCCCGGTTCGACTTTTCGGTCGGGTACTGGACCACGCGTTTGCGGAGATCAAGAAACGGCGCGGCCAGCTCTTCCAGGTCCGCCTGCGGCGATTCGTACTTGAGCTTCATGATCTTCGCCGCATCGATGACCGACCCGCCGCCCAGCGCGATGATCTGGTCCGCTTTGTAGAAATTGAGCGTTTCCACTCCGTGCATGACCACCTTGACCTCGGGCTCCGCATCCGGAATAACCATGACATGAACCGAGGCTTGCGGGGGAAGATTGCGCCGGACGATATCGACGTGGCCGATCTGCTCCAGGATCGGACTGGTGATTATGATGGTGGAGCGCGATGGGAACTGGCGCAGATTCTCCACAGCGTTCATGTTGAAGTAGATTTGATTGGGAACTCGGAACCACATATGGGCCTGTCTCCGCCGAGCGAGGCGTTTGATATTGAGGTAGTGATAGATGTTGACGTTATCGGTTGTGCTGTTGCCGCCGCCGGTCCCGCATCCGAAAGAGAAGGTCGGCACCAGGTCGTTGTAGACGGCGCCGAGCGCGCCGATCGATCCCGGCGAATTTACAATGATCCGGCCCGCGTTGATCACCTCACTGAATTTCTGGATGATCTCATCGTTGCGCGAGAAAATGACCGCTGTATGTCCGAGGCCGCCGGCATGATTCACGTCTAAGCACACCTTGAGCGCCTCATCGACGGACTTCGCCCGATAGACCGCGAGCACCGGGAACAGTTTCTCTACCGACAAGGGATATGCGCGCCCCACACCTTGGATGGGCGCGATCAGAAGCTTAGTTTTCGGCTTGACGGATAGACCGACAAAGCGGGCAATATTGGTAGCTTTCTGGCCGACGGCCATCGGTTGCATGAAACCGGTATTGGGATCGATAACCGTGCGGGAAAGCAACTCGGTCTCTTTCTCATTGCAGATGTGCGCACCGAGGTCGGCGAACTTCTTCAGCACCGAGTCATAGATCTCATCATCAATCACCACCGTCTGCTCCGAAGCACAAATCGTGCCGTTGTCGAAGGTTTTGGAGATGATGATGTCCACCACGGCCATGTTCAGATCCGCGGTTTTTTCCAGGTACACGGGCGTATTCCCCGACCCTACACCCAAGGCTGGCTTGCCTGAGCTATAGGCGGCTTTGACCACGCCCGGCCCGCCGGTGGCATCGATCAGGCGGACGTCTTTGTGGTGCATAAGGTAGTCGTTGTCCTGCAGGGTGTGCGAGTCCAGGCAAGTAAAAACACCTTCCGGCGCTCCATGCTTCACGGCAGTTTCATACATGATCCTGACTGCCTCTGAGCAACAGCGCCAAGCACTTGGGTGGGGACTGAAGATGACCGCGTTCCGGGTCTTGATGGCCATGATGCACTTGAAGAGGACGGTCGATGTTGGATTGGTAATCGGAGTGAGCGAGAAGATGACCCCGATCGGCTCCGCCACTTCTACCAGACCTCGTTCTGGGTACTCGCCAATGATGCCAACGGTACGTTTATCCTTGACATAGTTGTAGACAAACTCCGTTGCTACCATGTTCTTGAGGACCTTGTCTTCCATGACTCCGAGCTTGGTTTCCTCAATCGCCAGGCGGGCTAGATTTTGCGCTTGTTCCAGTCCAGCCAACACCATCGGTTTGACAATGCGATCGACGTCTTCTTGCGTGCACTGCGTAAAGACGGCCGCGGCGGTTCTGGCTTGCGCGACTAGCCCTTCCAGGTAAGCAATCCGTTCTTCACTAAGGGGTGAGGGATTGTCTGTCATACTTCTGTCCTTAGTTTCAAGTTCCAAAGTATTGGCCATTGCTGTTGCTTCTTTCCGGATCCGCTGTAGTCGCTTAGCAGGGGCGCCCTGGGACTCGTCGGGGTTGTGCAATCGGGCTGACCCTTCTGCACGGCAGCTCAAACAACCGTTTTCCCTCCCGGATCGCAAGGGGATGACGGCTTGGAACTCGCTTGCCCCTCCTGCATCGTGATTGCGGCCGCTCCTGCGCGTGCGGTACATTGACAGCGGCCGAGGAGGAGAAGACAACGCAAATGATTGCCCTCCTCGTATGTACCCTCGATAGACCGAGGGTTCAGCGAGGACACCTTGCAGTATCAGTGGCGCCGAACAATCTGGCTGTGAGGAGCATCACCAGCAGGTGTGAGATTCTGCCAAGGTTCGACTGAAAGTGCAGTACGGGAAGGACATCCATTTATCGTGAACCACCGTGGGCGAGCGTACAAAATGAGGCTCTAGAATGATGCTGGGATTTCAATCGCCTCAAAGAGTGGGCGACATTTAGAATTCTGTCTGGGCATCTTGTGCGGAAACATCGCGATGGCTGAGCTGATTGGAAAAACGCAGATTACACGCCGTGAAATGCTGCAGGCGACCACGCTCGGAGTCCTTTCGCTTGCCAATTTGCCTTTCGCTACGTCCTCGCTTTCGCGCGATGTGTTTCATGAACCAGACCGGGTTCCCTACAAAGGGTCAGATGATGCGCTGCTGGATGAAATCGAGCGCACCGCGTACGACTTTTTTTGGAATGAGGCCATCAGCACAACCGGACAAGTCAAAGATCGGGCCCTGTTGAATGGTAAGGATCAACACAAGATTGCAAGTATCGCGGCGACCGGGTTTGGGCTCACGGGCCTTTGTATCGCCGAGGCCAGAGGATACGGGCAGGCGACTGCCATCCGCGACCGGGTCCGGCAGACTCTGCGCTTTCTGCGAAAGCAACTACCGCATGAACACGGGTTCTTCTACCACTTCATCGATTGTCAAACCGGGGAGCGGGCCTTTAGATGTGAACTCTCCTCGATCGACACCTCGCTCCTGCTCTGCGGCGTGCTAACGGCACGCACTCACTTCCAGGATGCCGAGATCCAGGATCACGCGACCGCCATCTGCGAACGTGTGGACTGGCAATGGATGCTGAACGGCGGCAAGACTCTCTCCATGGGGTGGAAGCCGGAGGAAGGCTTCCTGAAGAGCCGGTGGGAGCACTATTGCGAACTCATGATGATTTACCTTCTGGCTCTGGGTTCGCCCACGCATCCTGTTTCGAAAGATGCGTGGGATGCGTGGTCGCGCCCCACTGTGAAGTTCCAGGAGTTCGAATACATCTCTGGCAACGACCCGTTGTTTACGCATCAATATTCACAAGCTTGGTTTGATTTCCGCGGTAAGCGCGATGCCTACACCAACTATTTTGAGAACTCCGTGACGGCCACCCGGGCACACAAACGTTTTTGTCTGTCCCTGCACGACGAATTTCCGGATTACACCGACCACTTGTGGGGAATTTCCGCATCGGACTCCGCCTCCGGCTACCAGGCGTGGGGCGGACCTCCGCGGCTGGGACGGCTGGATGGAAGCATCGTTCCCTGTGCGGTGGGCGGCTCGCTGTCCTTTCTGTGGGAAGACTGCATGCAGGTCCTTCGCACCATCCGCGAGCGCTACCCGAAAGCGTGGGGACGATACGGTTTTGTCGACGCCTTCAATCCACTGAACAGTTGGTACAACCCGGACGTCATCGGAATCGATTTGGGCATCACGATGTTAATGGCTGAGAATGCGCGCTCGGGTCTGGTCTGGAATACGTTCATGAAAAACAAGGAAGTGCAGAGTGGAATGGAGAGAGCAGGGTTCAAGACCGCCTAGCGGGCCCGCGTGGAATCGAACCGACACATCATCATGCGCAGTTGGATTTTCGTCCTAGCCACCAACTTGTTGCTTGCGCAGGCCCCGAACCCTTCCGTTCCGGCGCCGGCGCCTCCTGCTCCAGCGCCGATCAGGTTCGAGGACATTGCTGCTAAAGCTGGTCTGCATTTCATCACGCAGAACTCCCCGACTCCAAACAAGAACCAGGTCGAAACCATGGTCGCAGGTGTGGCGCTGCTGGACTATGACGGCGATGGCTACCTTGACATCTACCTGGTCAACGGCGCTGCTATTCCATCGCTCAAGAAAGAGTCGCCGGCCTACTGGAACCGGCTGTTTCATAACAACCACGACGGGACGTTTACCGACGTCACGGAGAAAGCCGGAGTGGCGGGAGCAGGCTACGGCATGGGAGTGGCGGTTGGGGACTACGACAACGACGGACGACCCGATCTGTTCGTGGCCAACGTCACGGGCAATCAGTTGTTCCATAACAACGGTGACGGGACTTTTACCGAGGTGACCGAAAAGGCGGGACTGAGTGGCGCGAAACACGATGGCAAGAAAATGTGGTCGACCGCTGGAGGTTGGTTCGATTACAACAACGATGGGCGCCTGGATCTGTTCGTGGTCAATTACTGCGTGTGGGAAGTCGACAAGGATCCCTACTGCCCGCTCAAGAGCGGCGTGCGCACGTATTGCCATCCGAAGCTCTACACTTCCTTGCACAACACTCTCTACCGGAATAATGGAGACGGAACGTTTACCGATGTTTCGCAGGAAACCGGAATCGCATCGCACCAGGGCAAGGGGATGAGTGTCTCGTTTGCGGACTACGATGGGGATGGCTTTCTGGATGCCTTTGTGGCCAACGACACCACGCCCGCCTTTCTATTTCACAACCTTGGCGGGAAACAATTCAAAGAGGTTGGAGTGGCGACCTGGGTGGCCTATGCTCCGGATGGCTCGACGTTGTCTGGCATGGGGTCGGACTTCCGTGATGTCAACAATGACGGCGCGCCGGATATCTGGTACACGGCGGTGGAACACCAGAGCTTCCCCTTGTTGATCAACAGCAAGGGCGGCGATTTTGATGACAGGACGGTAGCCAGCGGGCTGCAAGCGACGTCTGAGATGTCAGGATGGGGAAACGGTATTTTCGACTTCGACAACGATGGGTGGAAGGATCTTTTTGTCGCCCGGTCCAACGTCCTTGACAACATCAGCGAACTGACCCCAGCGCGGCACTACCCGGAACCGAATTCCATCTTCCGAAACCTGGGGAACGGCAAGTTCGAAGAGGTCAGCGGGACCGCGGGACCGGATTTGCAGGCGGAAGGCGCGCACCGCGGGGTTGCGTTCGGCGACCTCGATAACGACGGGCGCGTTGACATGGTCGTGACGGTACTGGGTGGTCAAGTGAAGCTGCTGCACAACATCACCGATAGCGGCGGCCACTGGATCCTTCTGAAACTCGTGGGCACGAACAGCAATCGCATGGGAATTGGCGCGCAGATTCACGTCACGACCGAAGATGGCCGTTCGCAGTGGAATGAAGTTACGACTTCGGTCGGATATGCTGCGTCCAGCGATAGCCGCGTGCACTTTGGTTTGGGTGTGAATCGCTTGATTAAGGATTTGGAGATCCGGTGGCCGAGCGGCATCAAACAAACTCTGCACGACGTTCCTGTGGACCGCGTGATAACGGTGGAAGAACCCAAAAAGTGAAACTCACTGCGGCGGCCGATTAGTCTGGTCTTTCTCAATCTTCTGCTGAACGGTGCCGCGAAGTCCCGCTTCGTCGGAGCTAAGGGTCGATGTTGCTCCTTCCTTGGTCAACCGTTCGAACATCGCCCGGGCGCGTGCAGCCTCTTGCTTGCGTCCGGCGCGCGAATACGCGCTGCCTAAGGCCATGTAGAGTTTTGCTTCCCGTGGGAAAGCCTTCTGGGCGATTTCCAGCTCTGGAAGGGCCCTCTCGTAGTCGTTGGTGTCGAGCAGCAACAAACCCAAAAGGTAGTGAGCGAAGCCCATTTGCGGTGCAAGTTTGACGGCCTCCTCAGCGTACGGAATCCCCGCCGCAGAGTCCTCTTTATACTGAGCCGCGGCAATTCGCAATCGCGCGAGCACATGGGTCGGATTGTTGTTGACCTCTTGTTTCAGTTGCTCCACCCCGCCAGCCAGGTCACGAACTTCCAATAGAAACAGTCCGTAGGCGTAATGAATGTTGGGATAAGTCGGATTTTCCTTCACAACTGCTTCGAAACCCGGCCGTGCTTCGTCGTATTTCTTTTGGCCGGCCAGACATTCCGATCGCCCAACGCGCACCACGACGTTCGCGTCCGCTGACCCGGGCGGTGGAGGGTTTTTGCTGGTCAAGCGCAACAGTGTCATGCCCAGTACGTTGGCGATGCCGCCGCTTTGAACACCTTGCCGGCACAGTTGCTCGAGGGTCTCCTGCGCCGCCTCGAACTTGCCTTTCCGCTGCAGCAGGACTGCCTCGTGATAGAGCACCACGTGCCGGAGGCCCACATCCTTATCCACGCCAACGTCCTTACCTTTTTGAATGTGCTGGAGGGCAAGCTCATCACGACCTAGTTCGAATTCGGAAAGTCCGAGCATGACGTACGCGGTCCCGTTCTTGGGAGCGAGCACGGTCACCTTTTCGAAGGCGCGGGCTGCCTCCGCATAAGCGTTCCGGTCGTATTGGATGGTGCCCAGTGACCACCATCCCTCCGCCCATGCGGGACGCAGTGCCAGCGCTTTGCGATAAAGAGCCAGTGCTTCATCGAGCCGCTCGGCGTCGCGCGCGGCATCGGCCTTGGCGGCCAGTGCGGCAAATCCGGAATGAGAATTTGGCGTGGTCTGAGCGCGTAGTGCAGGGCTGGAAAGCAGGCTGAGGGCGATCAGCAAAAGCGAAGTGACAACAATCTGCACGAAGCCCAGTGTAAAACAAAACCAGCCTGCGAAGAGACGCTTGCGTTGTCACAACCGGAGGAGTCCGGGAAGCGTCGAAGCAACCGACTTGAATGGCGCCCACTCATCGCAAAGAACGCGATGAGTGGGCACGGTTGGTGAGTTTTTAGAAGCTGAACCGGGCCTGCAATTCGATGGTGCGGCCGCCAAGAGCGCCCGTCACTTCGCCGAAAAGCGGGTCGTTGATATTGGTGACCATGTTCGAGGGATTCAAATTCAATTTGTTCGTCAGATTGAAGATGTTGGCGCGGAATTCGAACTTTGCATTTTCACCCAGCACCGGTATCTTCGGCAGGCCGAAGGATTTGCTGATGGTGGCATCAATGTCAAAGTAACGAGGTCCACGTTGCGAGTTGCGTGCAATTCCAGGCGCTGTCGGAAGCTGATTCGGACACGTCTGCGGGAATGGAAGCGTGCACTCGGTAACGATTGCCGTGGTGAAGTAGGAAGGGCCTCCATTGGGGAAATTACCCCCAGAGGAAAGGAACTTGGAGTTGCTATGATCCGAACCTGCGCCACCGAGGTATTGCGCTGGCAGGACCTGATTGCCGCCCTGGTAACAAGCGCCGTTGGCATACACAATGTTACAGGTAAGGTAGCTCACGGGCGACCACGGGAAGCCAGAGTGCATGTTGAGGATTCCGCTGATCGACCAGCCGCCGGCTACTTTCTCCAACCAGCCGTTCTCTCCATGGAAGATCGTGGGCGAGTAGATGCCCCAGAGCTTGAAGGCATGGGAGACATCAAAGTCGGATGGCCCCCAATTCGCTCTCGAACTCCAAATATAGTTGCTGATCGAGTAGGGTCCGGACTGGTTGTCATAGGATCTGGACAAGCGGTACTGCGCGTCCAAGTCGAACGAGTGCGAGAAGGTGTGTTTCAGTTGGGTGAGGAGCGCATTCGACACGGCGTTGGAATTCTGGTTATAGAAATCAACGGCCTGCACGACGGGATTCAATGTATATCCCAGAGCTCCGTAGAGAAGGTTAGCGTTGTACTGCTGGGTGAAGTGACGCGACATGCCGCCCTGGTAGCCGATTGAGGCAATCCAGTTCCCGCCGATATCGTATTGGCCTTGCATCGAATAGTGATACGTGTACGGTGTCGAGAAGCGCGTCGGGAAGCCCGTGACACCAACATTGGAGAACGTAATTCCGGACCCGGGCACAGGCAGGTTGTTGGGACCAAAGGTCAGGATGGTGTTTGGATTCGCCGGATAGGGCAGGAACTGATGGGGATCGCTGGGAATTGCATAAACCACTTGTGATGGTCCGCAACCACCTCCTTCCGCGGGCGGACAAGTAAACAGAGTAGCGTTACCATCGGTAAACGGAACGTTCGGCCAACCGTTCAACGTGATGGCTTCCTGTTCACCGTTATAACTAATTCCAAACCCGCCGCGAAGCACGAGTTTCGAATTGTATTTCGTGGGGCTCCAGGCAAAGCCAAGCTGGGGACCAAAATTCCCCTTGTCGGCTTGGTAGAGATTGCCTCCCAAATGCATCGACATGCCGGTGAGCGCATTGGCACCAGGGCCGAGAACCAGAGTACTGAGTTGGTTGTGCAGGAAAGAGATGGGTCCGAAATACTCCCAGCGCAGACCGAGATTGACGGTGAGGTTGGACCGGACCTTCCAGTCGTCCTGGACGAAGAACCCATATATGGTCGACCGTGAATCCTTGCGGACGTCTGTGGGAGAACCATTCGTGGGATTAAAGGTGCCGCTCTCTTTGTAGGGGGCGTCGTTGAGGAAGTCCCAATAACTGTTGAAGAAGAAGTTTGGCCGGGCGGACCAGGGGGCATCCTGCACGAAACGGAGCTTGGTCACTTCCCCGCCGAACTTAATGGTATGGCTATGGTAGACCTTGGTAGCGACATCTTTGAGGTTATAGGTCCACTGGTCGAAGATGCTGCCGGCGGGGCCTCCCAAACCATTGCAGCCGGGGCAAGCGGTTCCGATCAGGTTCCCATTATTGGGATCGCCGATTGCTCCTGTCTGAGGCAAGCCAAGCGGAATCTGGGGGTTACCTTTCAACTCGTTCCAACGCCATCCCGCCGCGTTAACGCGCAATTCATTAATGAGCGAAGGCGAAAAGGTGTGATCCCAGAGCGCAGTCTCTGCCTCGTTCGTGGCATCGTGATGGAATAGGTTTGCAGCACGATAGCCATTGTAAGAGAGGCTGCTGACAGGCACTCTGTAGATGCTGAAAGCGACCAGATCCCTGCTGGTAGCGTTGAAGTCCAAGCGTCCATTGAACTGCTGATTTGTCTGGTTGTTCGGGCCGGAGGCAAGAACGTTTACGATATCAGCGACACCATCGAGATTGGCACTGCTCCCCGTTCCATCGCCGCCCAAGCCAGGGTGCAGATTGCCGGAGAAACTGGGGTCCATCGTCCCCAACGGAAAAAGTGAAGTGTCAAGGGGCCTCCCGAGATCTAAGCCCTGGCCCGCGACCATATGGCAATTCACGCCTTCTACTAAGCTGACCGAGGCACAGGTCTGATCGACCTGCGTGGTGAAGTGGACCGCCTCGCCCGGATATGCGGCATATTGAGCCGCGATGCTGCCGGCCGGGGCTGAGGCCAATAGGCTGGGGGTTTCGTACCAGCCTTGTGCATTGGAGATTCCAGTGTTGGCGATTCGTTCGTAAGAGAAAAATGCGAACAGCTTGTTTTTCAGGATGGGTCCACCGATGCTGCCGCCCCAATCGTTATAGCGGAAGTTGTTGCGCGTGGGTGTTTGCGGTTGATGCGCTGGGCCATGCCAATGCTGGAAAGCGTTGAGTCCCGGAGTGTCGCGCTTAAAGAAGAAGCTACCGTGATAGTCGTTGGTGCCATTCTGCGAAATGACCTGAATCTGCGCGCCGCTGAAGCGCCCGCTTTCCGCGTCATAGCTGTTGCTGACCACTTTCACTTCCTTAACAGAGTCTTCGTTGGGAGTCACGATGGCTGCGCCGCCCCAAGACACGCTGGTGATGCCGATACCATCGAGAGTGACGTTATTGGCTTCGGTTCGGCCGCCATTGGCGGAGACTTGAGGGCGATTCTCCGTCGCAAACACGCCTGTACCACCGCCCGAACCGCCGGGTCCCTGATTACCTTGCAGGCCGTTCGTATCGCCGCCGGCATTACGTGAACCGTCTCCGAAAACGCCAGGTGCGAGTTGCGCGAGTTGAAATACGTCGCGGCCAAACGAAGGCAAAGCCTGGATGTGCTTCGAGTCCACCGTACCGCTAATCTGGGCGGTTTCGGTATCAATCGCGGGTATCTGGTCTGCCGAAACGTTTACCGTTTCGCTAGAAGCCCCGAGGTCGAGCTGAATGTTGAGCGCGTTCGCTTGTTCCGAAAGGACGGTGAAATTCTGAATTGTCTTCTTCTTGAATCCCGTCTTCTCCGCGGTCAATTCGTAAGTGCTGGGTGGAAGCGCAGTGATGTTGTAAACGCCACTGTCATCGCTGGTCGCGGTCAAGGTACGGTTGGTTTCCTTGTCCTTCAGCGTGATAGTCGCACCTGGAATTACCGCGCCCGTGGGATCGGTTACCACGCCTTGAATGGAAGCGCGGTACTGCGCCTGGCCCAGCGCGGTCAATGCAACGATGCTGACAATCAGCAGTGCGACGTGGACTGCCAAACTCGAACGGCTCATGACGTCTCCTCGGACCCAAAATACTTGCCGGAAATGCTCGCTTTCACTTGCTCTTAAACGGTTACTAAATCTCTGGAAAAGCGATTTAGTACAAAAGCACTAGACAATTCGTCTGCTGCTTATAGCACGGCGGAATTTCCACAGTCAAGCACTTAAAATTTGTGCTTTGATTCCGCGCGGACGCCTATGAAAATACAGAGGGCTGAGCCGCGAGGATTCTATGAAAATTGAAAGAACTGTGGTGCGGAAACGATTACGCGGCCAGTTGAGCGAACGAGCTTAACGCTTACTCTTCCTGGCCGCTCGCTGACCGTCGGGAGCGGCGCAGGTTGTTTCCCGGACGACGAGCTCAGGTTCCACGGTGTGCGTGTCGTGGAGATCGACTCCCGGACGGTTAATGCGTTTCAGCAGGATTTCAGCCGCGGCCCGGCCCATCTCGCGGAGCGGTTGACGCACAGTCGTGAGGCTCGGATTCTGGTAGGCGGCACTCTGAATGTCGTCAAAGCCGACGACCGAGACGTCTTCGGGCACTTGCTGGCCCGCTTCGCGCAAGGCTCGAATGGCGCCCATGGCAGAAATATCGTTAAAAGCGAAGAGCGCTGAAAAGGGTTCTCCCGTGGCCAGCAATCGCCTGGTTGCCAGATACCCCAGTTGAGGAGACGGCGAATCGCCTTCCAGCTGGACAACCAATCGGGAGTTAATCGCCACGCCCAGTTGGCGGGCAACCCGCTCGATATTGGCCCAGCGGACTTCGGTGTCGGAGCTGAACTCTTGTCCCTTGATGAACGCAATGTGGCGGTGACCGAGGTGAAACAGGTGCTTTAATGCGACTTCGGCCGCGCGCTGGTGGTTGAGCACAATGTTGATCACGCCCTTAACATCGTGGTGGCCCGATACGGTCACCACCGGCACGGAAAGGTTCAGGTGCCAGGGCGTGTCCACGGCGATCAGGCCGTCGACCGATCGTTCCAGAAACATGCGGGGATATTCGTCGATCAGGTCCGCGCGATGCCGGTGGCTGGCGACGAAATAGAAATAGCCCTCCTGCAACAGATAAGCTTCCACACCACTCATGACCGAGGCCGAGTATCCGTCGCTGACTTCGGGCACGATCACTCCAATGGTGAAGCTGCGCTGGGTGCGCAGGGACCGGGCAAAGAAGTTGGGGCGATACTTGAATTTACGGGCCGCCACGAAAATCCGGTCTTTGGTTTCCTGGGGGATGGAATCGGCGACGGTGGAGCGATTGATGACTAACGAGACGGTCGCGGTTGAGAGTCCGAGGTGTTCGGCGAGTTTCTTCAAGCTCATGGGTTTCCGTGCAGTGCGCCCGGTTCCATCGCTGCCTGGTTTCAGCTTCCTCATCGCCACGCTGCGCAGTCTCGCACAGGGAAATCGCCGGAGCAAGCTTAAAGATCAGGCGCGCAGACGTGTTCTTTCTATTGACATCAGAGGGAAAAACGTATTTCATACACTGCGATACCGATTACTAACCCGTTTTAGTGGCTGTCAAAACGACGGTTGAACGAGGTACGACCCATGCAGTTGCCGGCAGGAAGTGTGACCAGTCTTACTTCAATCATAGCTGGCCTTCGCGGGTACCCGGTAGGCTCGACGGCTCGCCGGCTGATTTTTTCTTTCCTTTGCGCCGTTTTTATCAGTTCGCCGCTATCGACGCAAGTGTCGAACGGTCCATCCATTGCAAGCCGGGAAGGATCGAGAAAAACCGGGGTCGCCGATCCGAGTCTTGATGGGCGAGTTGAATCCCTTCTCCGCAGCATGACGTTGGAAGAAAAAATTGGGCAGCTGGTGCAATACTCCGCCGGCCAGCCGACGGGCCCCGGCACCGGGCGAACCGACTACAAAGACATGATTGAGCGGGGACAGATTGGGTCTCTGTTTAATGTTGTCGATACTCCGCTGATCAACGAGTACCAGCGCATCGCGGTGGAAAAAGCGCGGCTGCACATTCCCTTGCTCTTCGGTCTCGACGTGATTCACGGATTTCGGACTGAGTTCCCGGTTCCTTTGGGAATGGCTTCCACGTGGGATCCTGCGTTGGTCGAGAAGGCGTCGCGCGTCGCTGCCCTGGAAGCGTCGGCCGTTGGGATTCGGTGGACGTTCTCACCCATGGTGGATATCGCACGGGATGCCCGGTGGGGCCGCATGGCAGAGGGCGCAGGTGAGGATCCGTATCTCGGCTCGGCCATGGCGGCCGCTTATGTGCACGGATATCAGGGCACGCGCCTGGATGCTCCGGACACAATGGCGGCGTGCGCCAAGCACTACGTAGGCTACGGCGCTGCCGAAGGGGGCCGTGACTACAACTCGACTGAAATCTCCGAGCACACGCTGCGCGAGTTTTATCTTCCTCCCTTTCATGCGGCGGTCAACGCGGGCACGGCGACTCTGATGAGCGCGTTCAACTCGCTCAATGGCGTGCCCTCTACTGCGAATCCGTTCACACTGACACAGGTGCTGCGGAAGGAGTGGGGATTCAAAGGTTTTGTAGTCAGCGACTGGAATTCGATCGGCGAGTTGCTGCCACACGGGATCGCCGTCGATGGTGAGACGGCGGCGCGCAAGGCGTTTCTGGCCGGTGTCGACATGGATATGGTGAGCAGCCTGTACCACGATCACCTGGTGGAACTGGTGCATTCGGGCACAGTGCCGGAGGCGAGGGTCGATGAAGGTGTCCGGCGAGTGCTGCGCGTGAAGTTTGCCCTGGGACTGTTCGCGCATCCGTATGTGGACGAAGGACGCGCGAAGCAGGTGTTTTTCTTGCCGGAGAGCCTCCAGTTGGCGCAGACGATTGCTGAGCGATCTTTTGTTCTGCTGAAGAACGCACCTGCTAGCGGCGGCAAGCCTCTTCTCCCAATTTCTACAGATGTGAAGAAAGTGGCGGTGATAGGACCGATCGCGGATAACCCGTCGGACCCGGAGGGGACTCTGTTTGGGTCCACGGGGCCGAAGAGTGGTGTTTTGTCGTTCCCGGCAGAGTTGGCGCGGCGGTTGGGTGAGAACAACCTAATCCGGGCTAAGGGTGTTGGTGTTACGAAGGGCAGCAACGAGGGAATTACAGCGGCGGCGGACGCGGCCCGGCGCGCGGATTTGGTGATTCTGACGCTCGGCGAGTCTCCGGACATGAGCGGGGAGGCGGCATCGCGGTCGAATCTTGGTCTCCCTGGACGACAGCAGGAGTTGCTGGAGGGGGTGGTTGCGACAGGCAGACCCGTCGTGCTGATTCTTTTCAGTGGGCGCCCCCTTACCGTGCCGTGGGCGGTTGAGCACGTGCCGGCGATTGTGGCGGCTTGGCTTCCGGGGACCGGGGCTGGTCCGGCACTGGCCCGGACACTATTCGGCGAATCGAACCCTAGCGGGAGATTGGTCGTGAGTTGGCCGCGGAGCGTGGGGCAGGAACCTCTTTACTACAACGCATTGAACACCGGGAGACCGCCGGATGGTGTTGATCTGACGCAGCCCCCGCACGATGTACCCACGAGATACGTGTCGCGCTACATCGATGAGCTGAATAGTCCGCAATTTCCCTTCGGGTACGGGGCCTCCTACACGACGTACTCATATGGGCCGGCCAAAGTCAACAAGACGAAGCTTAGCGCCGCGGATTTGAATCAGGGTTTGAGCCCGGCGGGGGCAGCTGCGCTGACCGTCGAGGCCGACGTCTCCAACACCGGCTCGCGTGCAGGGGAAGAACTGGTTCAACTCTATGTTGGTCTGCAAGGCACGAGTACCGCTCAGCCTGTCCGCGCGCTGAAGGGATATCAGCGGATCGCGCTGGCTCCGGGAGAAACGAAGAAAGTCACGTTCAATCTGGAACCGGATGCTTTCGCGATCTGGAATGACCACAACGAATTCGCCGCCGAGCCCGCCAAGGTCACGGTGTGGATCAGCCCGGACTCCGCCAGCGGGTCGAAAGCAGAGCTGGAAATCTTACCTTAGGAAAACCGCCATGCGACCGTGTCGTCCAGCTCTCGGCGTTCTGCTTGGGTTGACGTTACTTGCTGCTTCGGGCCGCACGCAGACGTTGCCTGAGCAGGTGGTGATCGATGCACACGCACCTGCGCATCCCTTTCCTCACTTCTGGGAACAGATGTTCGGCTCCGGACGCGCCATTCTCACCTTGCGAGAAGGCTACCGCAGTGACCTTCGCGAAGTTAAGAAAGTTACGGACTTCCGCTACGTCCGCTTCCATAACCTCTTGCACGACGAGGTCGGTGTCTACGACGAAGACGACAACGGAAATCCCGTCTACAATTTTTCTTACGTCGATCAAATCTACGATGGGCTGCTGAAGAACGGTGTGCGCCCCTGCGTTGAGATCAGCTTCATGCCCAAGAAGCTGGCTCTGCGCCAGGATGTGCATGCCTTCTGGTACAAGCAGATCGTCGCTCCTCCGAAGGACTACAAGAAATGGGACGACCTGATCCACGCGTTGGCGCAGCATCTCGTGGATCGATATGGCCTCGAGGAGGTGGCCCAATGGTACTTCGAAGTCTGGAATGAACCCAATATCGACTTCTGGACCGGCGATCCCAAACAGGCCACTTACTTCGAACTCTATGATCACACCGCGCGGGCGCTGAAATCGGTGAGCCCGCGTCTGCGCGTCGGAGGTCCCGCAAGTTCGTCCGCACACTGGGTCGACGAATTCATTCGGCACGCAGCCGCTGAGAATGTTCCCACCGATTTTATTTCCAGCCACAGTTATGGGGACGACACCGTGGAAGATCTGTTTGGGACCAAGGAAGACATTCCGATGGATCGCCGGGTCTGTCTTTCGATCAAGCAAGTGCACGATCAGATCGCGGCCTCCGCGCGTCCCGGACTGCCTCTGATGTGGACCGAGTGGAATGTCCCGTCCTTTGGCCCGCTCAATGCCAGAGATACCACTTACGTTGGTGCGGCGCTCGCCGACGACATCCGGCAGTGCGATGGCCTCGTGAATATGATGTCGTTCTGGACGTTCAGTGACGTCTTCGAAGAAGGCGGCCCCGGCCGGGAACCTTTTGGCGGCAGCTTTGGCCTGATGGCGCTCGGCGGAATCAAGAAGCCCAGCTACTCGGCATTCGCGCTGCTGCACAAACTAGGCGAAGAGAGGATTGCGCACGATTCTCCAAATGTCCTGGTTACCCGGCACCGCGACGGTTCGCTCGCGATCGCCGCATGGAATCTAGTTGATCCCGATCAGACGGGAAGTGCACGCAGCGTCAACTTCGCGATCCGGGGAGTGCCTCCGGACAGCCAGGTGCGCGTGAGGCGCGCCGACTCCGAGCATGGGAACACGCTGGCCACATACAAGAGCATGGGGAGTCCAAGGTATCCAACGCAAGCACAGGTCCGCGAACTGAATCGTGTGGCAGACAAAGCGGCCATCCAAAATCTTCGCCTGTCAAAAGGATCTATCAAGTTGGAATTGCCCGTGAACGGCGTCGTGCTGTTGGAAGTGCTCAAGAAGTAGAACGTAGCGCCGCCGTCCCGGCGGCTGTCGTGGGGGCGTCCCGGCCCCACGGGCGAGGGCAAGATGCCGGCGCTACAACTTCGATCGAGGTGAGCTAAGGGAAAGGGGACGAAAACCATGAGGTTCGTTGCGGGTAGATCGCGTCGCTTTTGCAGGTGGCATCCCTTCGTTCTCGCGGTAGTCTTCAGTCTGCTCTCTGCGTTAGCGCACGCAACGTCGGACTACTATCGCCACATCGTTTTCGATAACAGTCTGACTTCGGATTTCTACTTCTACAGCGGCGGTAATGCTTCCGGGCAAAGTTTTCTTGAGCAGCAGGACTATCGCTTGCCGGTTGAGACCAAAATATTTCTTACGCCCCCGAACGCGATTCGACTTCAGTGGCAGTCCGCGCCGGGCGGCGGATGGGTGGCGCAGATCAAGACGGCCGACTTGCGCAATCGCCTTCCGGGGTTATCGGGGCAGAACTTGTATTTCTGGATTTTTGCGCCGCAGGCGATCGCTGCCGCCGATCTCCCAAAGATCGTGCTCTCCAATGCACGCGAAGGTCTTCAGGTCGCGGAATTCCCCGGCAGTTTTAGCGGACCCCTTGATCTCGGGAAGTACACGGGTGACGTGCCCGGTGGCCGCTGGGTACAAGTTCGCATCCCGCTTTCCGACTGTCGTACTGCATCCATTTATCCCTTCCGACCGGAGTACGTACAGAACGTTATCTTTCATCAGGGACGGGCCGACGGCGTTCGTCACACGCTGATCGTCGACGAGATTCGGGTCGATGACGATCCCGCGGCCGCGGCCGCTCTGCCCGCTCCCGCCAACGTGCGAGCCACCGGCTACGACCACCACATCGAGATCGAATGGGATGAGGTTGAACATCCGGCACTCGTGCGCTACGTGATCTATCGCTCGCTCGACGGCTCCCAGTTTTCTCCGGCCGGAATCCAGCTTGCCGGAGTTCATCGTTACGAAGATTTTCTGGGAAAGGCTGACGCTCGCGCGCAATACAAAGTTGCCGCCTCCGACTGGCGGTACCAGCAACCGGTATTCTCCAATGTTGCGAGCGCATCCACCCGTGAACTGACCGACGAAGAACTGCTCACCATGCTGCAGAAAGCGTGCTTCCACTACTACTGGGAAGGAGCCGATCCCCATTCCGGCATGGCTCGTGAAAACATCCCCGGAGATGATCGCGTGGTTGCCACCGGGGCGAGCGGCTTCGGCATCATGGCGCTCGTCGTAGGCGTCGATCGCGGTTTTATCACGCGCGAACAAGGCGTCCAGCGTTTGACCAAAATCGTCGACTTTCTCGAACACGCCCAGCGCTATCACGGCGCGTGGTCGCACTACATGGATGGCAATACCGGTCAAACCATGCCTGTGTTCGGCATGTTCGACAACGGTGGGGACCTGGTCGAGACTTCATTTCTCGTGCAGGGATTGCTGGCTGCGCGCCAGTATTTCCGCGGGCCCACCGAGAACGAGCAGGCGCTCTACCGCAGAATCACCCAGCTCTGGAACACGGTCGAATGGGACTGGTATCGCGAGACGGCAACCAGTAATTTTCTCTACTGGCACTGGTCGCCGCAGTGGGCGTGGCAGATCCACCATCCGCTTATCGGATTCAACGAGGTGATGATTACTTACCTGCTCGGCATCGCGTCGCCCACGCATGGCGTGGCGGCGGATATGTATTACTCAGGTTGGGCCGGACAATCGCAGACCGCGATCGGGTACCGCCAGGGGTGGTCGGGTAGTACAGACGGCAACCACTACGGGAACGGTCACACCTACTACGGGATCAAGCTCGATGTTGGCGTCGGCACCGGTGGCCCGCTCTTCTTCACGCACTACTCCTTCATGGGCTTCGATCCGCATAGCTTGCACGACCGCTTCACCAAATCTTACTTCGACAACAATCGCAACATCGCGCTGATCAATCACGCCTATTCGGTCGCGAACCCGAAGCACTTTGCGGGCTACGGTCCCAATGCCTGGGGACTGACGGCCAGTGACGGCCCCGAGGGGTACGTGCCACACGCGCCCGACGACCAGAGTGATCGTGGAACACTCACGCCTACCGGAGCGCTGGCGTCTTTCCCATATACGCCGGAGTTTTCGATGGCCGCGTTCAAGCACTACTATCGCGATTTCGGCGGTCAGATGTGGGACGTCTACGGACCGCGCGACGCATTCAATCAGAAAGCGAACTGGGTCTCGCCTATCTACATGGGGTTGAATCAGGCGCCCATCGTCGTCATGATTGAGAACTACCGGACGGGCCTGGTGTGGAAGAACTTCATGTCCAATCCGGAAATTGGCGAGATGCTCAAGAAGCTCGACGCAGCCACCGAGAAGAAGTAATTCTGTTGGAGACCTCGACGAATGAAACATTTCAGATGAGGTTCGTCTCAGGTCATCGCTTTTGCGATGACGTAATTCGCACGCTTCCGAGGCCCCTTTAGGGGCTGGTGCCGCAGTCCGGCTTTTTCCCGAGACTGTTATAGCGTTCGAGTCACCTTGGAGAGCGAACGCGGTGTATCCGGATCGAGTCCCTTGGCCTCCGCCAGCAGCGCGGCAAAAAGCTGGCCGGGGATGATGTAGGGGATCGGAGCGAGGAACTCGGAGATCTCCGGAGCCATGGGTATAACGCGCGAGCAGAGGGTCGCCAGCTCCGCGTCCGAAGTGATCGCAACGGTTTCAGCGCGCAGTTCTTTCAGGCGATGGGCCAGGGTCTTTACGCCCGGCAACATGGCCCCCGGGGCAGCAAACAGGATCACTGGAAAATGACGTTCCACCATCGCCAGGGGGCCATGGAAGAAGTCTGCGGTCGAGAATCGTTCGGCCACGACGTAGCAGGTTTCCATCAGCTTGAGCGCGAGTTCAAACGCGTTTCCATAGAGAAGCCCGCGTCCGAGAACGACGCAGTTCTCCATGAAGGTGTAGCGCTGCACGAGTTCGCGGATCGTAGGTTCGTGGGCGAGTGTCGTCGCACAAAATTCCGGGACACGTTCAAAACCCTGCGTGATGGCGGAGTTGCCCGCCAGCGCTTCGGCCAGCAGATAGAAAATCATCATCTGGCCGGTAAGGGTCTTGGTCGCAGCGACGGAGCGCTCACGCTCGCCGTGAATCAGCAGCGGCACGTCAACCGAGCTGACCATGGACGAGCCGGCTTCGTTCGTGATGCCGATGGTAAATGCGCCGCACGCCCGCGCCTCTACCAGCACGCGATTGATATCTTCGCCTTCACCGGACTGGGACACGCCGACAACCAGGGCTTGATCCAAGCGCAATTTGGCGCCGTAGAGCGTGTAGACCGAAGGCGCGGCCAGAGAGACCGGGATGCCGGTGACGATTTCGAGCAGATATCGGCCAAACTGAGCAGCGTTGTCGGAGCTGCCACGAGCCACCAGGATAATCAGCCGGATGGATCGCTTCCGGAGCGCTTCTCCGAGTTCGCGAATCTTGCCGCGCTCTTGCTGCAGAATGCGAGCCAGTACGTCGGGTTGTTGGCGGATTTCTTCGAGCATCAATGACAAGCCGCGGCTCCTTCTCTTACAAGGTCATCCTTAAGCAACGCTGCCGTTAAAAGAATTTAATTAACATAACACTAGCGGGATTGCTCTCGTTTGAATTGGTTGCAAACGTCCAATTTGGCCCCAGGCGAAACAGTCCCGGGAAGAGCGGCCGAAAGTGCTGGAAACTGTTGCGGGCGGGACCATCCAAGACTAGAATTGCGCCTAAATTGGTTCGACTGACACCTCATCACTTAGGTGCCCGTTCGCGGAGGGAACCATGGCGTCCGCACCTCGCTACCCCGGAATACGGGTCACGGCAAACGGGAATCAACTCGTCTCCTACCACACAGAAACGCGCATCGCTGATGCCGGAGTGTTTTATCCCATCACGCCTTCGACCGAAGGAGGCGAACTCTACCAGCAGGCGTTTGCCGAAGGGAAGCTGAATGTTTATGGCCGCAACACCTTGGCGGTCGAAGCCGAAGGCGAGCATGCGGCCCAGGGCGGGGCGATCGCACATTCCGTGTGTGGGAAACGGGTGGTCAATTTCACCTCCGGCCAGGGAATCGTGTACGGCGTGGAGCAGTACTACCACGCGCCCGGCAAGTGCTCAACCATGGTTCTGGAAGTGGTTGCGCGAGCGCTGACCAAGCACGCGCTCAATGTTCACTGCGGGCACGATGACGTCTACGGCGCGCTCGATACCGGATGGATCATCGTGTTCGGCAAAGATGCGCAGCAAGCCGCCGACCAGGCACTCATTTTGCGACGCGTGACAGAACTGAGCCTGACCCCCGGCATGAACGTTCAGGACGGTTTTCTTACTTCTCACCTGGAGCGGACTTTCTACAAGCACGAATCGGAACTGATCCGCGAGTTTCTCGGTGCGCCGGACGACATCATCGAGTGTCCTACCGAAAGTCAGCGAATTCTTTTTGGGCCGACCCGGCGCCGGGTTCCGCAGATGATCGATCTCACTAATCCGGTGCTGCTCGGGCCCGTACAGAATCAGGAACACTACATGCAGGGCGTCGCGGCGCGCCGGAACAATTTTACCGAGCCGATCCTGCGCTTCCTCGAAGAGGCGCACGTTGAGTTCGGTAAGCTGACCGGCCGCTATTACGGCTTGATTACGCAGTACAAGACCGACGATGCAGAAACGGTATTCGTGTCGTTGGGATCGGCCGCGGAGAACATCGAAGCAGCGGTCGACTATCTGCGCGAGCGCAGGGGCGCAAAAGTAGGCTCGATTCACCTCAACGTCATCCGGCCGTTTCCCGAGGCGGCAGTCGTCACGGCGCTCGCGGGTAAGAAGAATGTCATTGTCCTCGAACGCACCGATGAGCCAATGGCTGGCGACAACCCCATGGGGCGCGACATACGAACCGCGCTCAATAAGGCCTTGCGAATCGATAGCAATCCGGTCCCCGAGGAACTGCCCGCGATTACTGCCAGCCAGATGCCTCGGCTCTTCTCTGGTATCTACGGCCTCGGGTCGCGCGATTTCCGGCCGGAACATGTTCTCGGCGCCTACGAATTTGCGACTGGTGCGCGCAACCGCCAGGACGGCAAGCGAGCGGCGGACGGGACGTCGTTTTTTGTGCTGGGCATCGATCATCCCTACGCAGTGAAGTCGGATGAGGCGCCATCGCTGCTGCCCGAGGGAGCGGTCGCTGTGCGTTTCCATTCCATCGGGGGCTGGGGTGCGATCACGACCGGTAAGAATCTGGGAGCAATTATTGGCGATCTGAACGACTTGCTCTACGAGCGCGACAAAATTGTCGATGATCTGGGCAATCCGAAAGAGATTATTCACGTCAGCGCCAATCCCAAGTATGGGTCGGAAAAGAAAGGCGCTCCCACCGCCTATTTCATGGTCGCCGCGCCGGAACGCATTCGCGTGAACTGCGATCTTCGTCACGTCAACGTCGTGCTCTGCTGCGATCCCAAGGCCTTCACGCATACCAACCCGCTCGATGGAATGTCGGAAGGCGGCAGTCTTGTGTGGGAATCCGAAGAAGAAGGTGAGCAAGCCTGGGAGCGGCTGCCGCTTTGGGCGCGCAAGCAAATCATCGACAAAAAGATCCGCGTCTTCACCTTGCCGGGCTTCGAGATCGCACGCAAAGCGACGGATCGCGCGGACCTTCAACTGCGCATGCAGGGCAACGCTTTTCTCGGTGCGTTCTTCTCGGTCTCGCCGCTGCTCGCGGATTTCCGCATCACGCCGGAGCAGTTCCGCGAGGTCGTCCGCCAGCAGTACGTGAAAAAGTTTGGCCGGCTTGGCGAGGCAGTCGTGACTTCGAACATGGAAGTGATGACCCAGGGCTTCGAGCGCGTCACAGAGATTCGCGTGGGTGAGCTCGAGGCCCCCGACCATTCGACGTTGCGCGGGGAAGCGCTCCTGCCCGTGATGAGTAGTGGAGACGACGCCGGCGGCTGCCACATCGGATGCCGTTCTGTGCCGGTTCCTGCCACCCAGCACGACCGTACACCAGTGACCCGAGTCGCAACTTTCAATGCCGAGTTTCGTTCAGGCTACGGGTACAACCAACCTTCCTCAGCCTTTGCGTCGGTCGGAGTCATTGCCGCCGGAAGTGGCGACACTGCGTCCAAGTATGTCGCGCGCCGCGAAACCCCCCTCTACATCGCCGAGAACTGTACGCAGTGCATGGAATGCATTGCCGTTTGTCCCGACACGGCGCTACCCAACTGTTCAGAGGATCTGGAGACAATACTCCGCACCGCAGTCGCGCATTACGTGACCGATTCAGGCGAGCGCCAGAAGATGTTGCGTTCCCTGCCCGAGATCGAGCAGCGTACCCGCCAGCTGATGCGGGATGCTGTCGCCAAGAATGAAGGTACGCCGCTACCACAGATCCTGCACCAGGTCACCAACGAAGTTGACGGATTCTCCGACGAAGCCAAGCGCCAGTTCTTCGCCATCATCGACCAGGTGCCGATGGCGTTCCAGAAGGTGAATGCAATCTTCTCAACCCCGGAGAGAAAGAGTCCGGGCGGTGGGGGAGTCTTCTCGATCTTCGTCTCGGATCTGTGCAAAGGATGTGCCGCCTGTGTGACGGCGTGCGGCGAGCACGAGGCGCTGAAGATGGTGCAAGAGACGGAAGCAGTCAATGCCGAACACGAGACCGGCACTGCGTTCCTGAATCTTCTTCCCGATACTCCACAAAAATATCTCGGCCTGTACAACGATGAGCGGCCGCAGGACTCCAAGACGGCGACACTCCGCAACCTGTTGATGGTACGGCGCAACTATGACGCACTCGTTTCCGGCGACGGCGCCTGCGCGGGCTGTGGCGAGAAGAGCGTCCTGCGGGCGATCGCCGCGGTAACCGAAGCCTACATGCGGCCCCTCTACCACGCCAAAGCCGACCGGCTACAGGCGAAGGCTGCCGAACTCGAGAAATCAGGCGTTCAGAAGCTGGGCGCGCTCAAAGCAAGAAATCAAGACGAATACGAACTGCTGCGGCAGGCGGTTGCGCATCTGCTGATGGGGCTAGGCGGAGAGGATGAGAAAGACACCAAGGCCCGCATCGCGCGTAATGGACCGATCTCAGACCAGGAACTGATCAACGCGATTGTGACCATTCTGCTGCAAGAGGCTTTCAACCACAAAGGCTTGCAGGCAGTCGACGGGCGCCTCGCCAACGGCATGTGCGTCATGGCGATGGGCGCGCACACCGGCTGCAACACGGTTTATGGATCCACTCCGCCCAACAACCCGCACCCCTATCCGTGGATGAACTCGCTCTTTCAGGACGGCATTACGGTCGCGTGGCTCATGGGGGAAAGCTTCATTGTCGATCACGCCCGCCGCTCTGTGATTCCTGAGCGCCTTGCCGATGCGCTGCTCGGTCGCGAAAAAGATGTGATCACGCCCCGCGAGTACTACGAGCTTTCGCACTTCAGCGACGCGTTAATGACCGATCAGGAAGTTCTTGAGCTGCCCAAGGTGTGGGCGGTCGGTGGCGATGGCGGCATGGGCGACATCGGCTACCAGAATACTTCGAAAGTGGTTCTCCAGAATCGTCCCAACGTCAAAGCGCTCATGCTCGACACCCAGGTTTACTCCAACACCGGCGGGCAAAATTCCGATTCGACGCCGATGCTGGGTGGCAGCGATATGAACGTGTTCGGAGCGGCGACGCAGGGCAAAAGCGTCGAAAAGAAGACCGTTGCCGAGACGTTCCTGGCCGGACACGGATCGCCTTTCGTCGCGCAGGTCTCAATGGCCAACGCGCCCAAGTTCTACCGCGCCATTCTCGACGGCCTCGAATATCGTGGAACCGCTTTCCTGCAGTGCTTCACAACCTGTCAGCCCGAACATGGCGTAGCCGACGACATGGCCCTGGCTCAGGCTCAGCGCGTGCGCGACTCGCGGGGAGCGCCCGAATTCGTGTTCAATCCGCGACTCGGGGAGACGTATCACGAGGCGCTCGATCTCAAGGGCAACCCCTCGGTCGAGATGGATTGGTACGAAACGAAGTCGAAAGTGACCGGCGAGGTTAGCCGCTACACGGTCGCTCACTGGTGCGCCACCGAGGCCCGATTCCGTAATCATCTGAAGAAGATCAAGAAAGACGAGGCAGCAAAACTGATCCCGCTGCAGAGTATGCTGGTCCGCATCACCCAGCAGGATGTTGTGTACCGGCACCATTTGATCCCCGAACATCGCGCCTACGTGCCCGACTTCGGTGTCTACATCAAAATTCAGGGAACGAACGGTGACGCCGAGTATCGTGCCATTTCGCGCCAACTCGTGCTGTTTTGCGTCGAGCGCCGGAAAGCGTGGCGGATGCTGCAGAGCAAGGCTGGCATTGACAACAAAGAATACAAGGCACAGCGCTCGATCCTTGCCGACGTCGATGCCGGGAAGATTTCGAAAGAGGAACTGTTTGCGCGCGGCGAGCAACTTCTGAAAGAACGCCTGCAAGCGGCCACGTCTGCAAAGCCAGCCGGGCGCACTCCGCCGTCGGCTCCGGCAACTTCGCAAGCAGCCACGCCTCCGGCCCCCGAGACTCTTCAACCGACAACGTCCTGACGAGCCTGGCTGCGCTCGCTTGACCACGCGCGGAGACCCCCGTCCAATTGGCCGCCACTTCCGCTTCGGCCGCATCAGACTCGCTACGATTTGCCAAACGGCCTCAGGTAGGAACAAAATACCCGAGCCCGCAAGGAGGGTGTTCCGATGCGAATTTCTCTTCGCGCTCTCGTCGCGATCCTATTGCTGACCGCGGCCGCTCAGGCGCAGGGACCGTCCATCCCCAAGCCACCCGACGCGCCCAAGCATCCTGTCACCGATGAGTATCAAGGCGTCAAAGTCACCGACGACTATCGCTGGCTGGAGAACTGGGACGATCCCGCAACCAAGCAGTGGAGCGCTGCCGAGAACGTCCGCACCCGCGAATATCTTGATCACCTACCCGCGCGTCCGGCAATCAAGGAGCAAATCCGCCAACTCATCAGCGCGAGTTCGGCAAGCTACTACGGTCTGCAGTTTCGTGGGGGAACCCTGTTTGCCATGAAGTACCAGCCACCGCAGCAACAACCCACGTTGGTGGCCCTGCACTCGCCTGACGATCCCGCTAGCGCGAAGACCATCTTCGATCCCAATGCCGCCAGCAGCAAGGGATCCACTGCAGTCGATTTCTACGTTGCCTCGCTCGATGGTAAGTACGTGGCGGCCGCGCTCTCAGAGAACGGCTCCGAGGATAGCAACGGCCGCATCTTCGAAGTTGCCACCGGCAAGGAGCTGCCCGACATTGTCCCGCGTGTCAACTTCGCCACCGCCGGCGGCAGCATCGCCTGGAAAGCCGACAGTTCCGATTTCTATTACACGCGCTATCCACAAGGCAACGAACGCCCGCCCGAGGACGCCGACTTTTATCAGCAAGTCTACTTTCACACGCTGGGCGGCGATCCCAGGCAGGACACCTACGTGATTGGCAAGGAGTTTCCCCGTATTGCCGAAATCCAGCTTCGGACAAGCGACGACGGCCGCTGGCTGGTCGCCGCCGTCGCCAACGGAGATGGTGGGCAATTTGCCCACTACCTCATGAACTCATCCGGGCACTGGACCCAGGTCACACATTTTGAAGATGGCATTGTCTCCGCGAAAGTCGGCGCCGATGATGCTCTCTACCTGCTCTCGCGCAAGAATGCGGCGCGCGGCCAAATCCTTCGCCTGCCTCTTGCGCATCTGGATCTTTCCGAAGCCAAGGTTGTCGTTCCGCAAAGCTCAGGCTCTGGTTCCGACGAGACGTCCCGCGCCTCAATTGATAATTTCGTACCCACCTCCGGTCATCTGTACGTAATTGACATCATCGGCGGGCCTTCGCGCGTGCGCCTGTTTGACACCCAGGGCCACGCACTTTCCGCCCCGTCTTTGCCTCCGATCTCTGCCATCGGTCAGGTTGTCTCCATCGGCGGTGGCGACGCGCTGTTCTACACATCCACCTATCTAGACCCACCCGCGTGGTATCGCGTCGACGCCGCCAGTGGCAAATTTACGCGCACTGCTTTATTCGAGACCTCGCCCGTCAAGTTCGACGACGCAGAAGTTGTGCGCGACTTCGCTGTTTCCAAAGACGGTACGCGTGTCCCGGTCAACATCGTCCGCCGCAAAGGAATCAAACTCGACGCCGGCAATCCCGCGCTGCTCTACGGGTACGGCGGCTACGGCATCAACGAGAAGCCGTTCTTTCTGGGGGCATTCGCGCGCACCTGGCTGGACCAGGGCGGAGTCTACGTGGCTGCCGACCTTCGCGGCGGTGGCGAATATGGCGAGGAATGGCACAGAGCCGGCAATTTGACCCACAAGCAAAATGTGTTTGACGACTTTATTGGCTGTGCCCAATATCTGATCGAGCACAAATATACCTCACCCGCCCACTTGGCGATCATGGGCGGCAGCAACGGTGGCCTGCTCATGGGCGCCGCTTTCACCCAGCGCCCTGACCTGTTCCGAGCCGTGGTCTCGTTCGTCGGCATCTACGATATGCTGCGCGTCGAACTTGATCCGAACGGGGCTTTCAATGTCACCGAGTTCGGCACCGTGAAAGATTCTGAGCAGTTCAAGGCGCTGTACGCATACTCGCCCTATCACCATGTGAAGGATGGAACCGCTTATCCTGCGATCCTGCTCCCTACCGGCGAGAACGATCACCGGGTGAACCCGATGCAATCACGCAAGATGACGGCGCGCCTGCAGGCGGCAAGCAGTTCCGATCACCCCATCCTGCTGCGCACCACTTCGAGTGCCGGCCACGGGATGGGCACCGCACTCGATGAGGAGATCGAACAGAATGCCGATGTTTTCAGTTTCTTGTTCGATCAGTTGGGAATCCAATACGTTCCAATGGCGAACTCGAAATAGGCCGGTTAGTTTGCGCGGCAACAGAGCGAAGGTAATGATATCCGCGGTGGCTCTCAGTCGGCTGGCATAGGCGCGGGTCTTGCAACCATCGCTGGCGCTGTCGCAGCGACGGGTGTTTCCACAGGAGCCTCCAGCCATTTGCGTACTTCGGGCAGCGCCCGGCGCATCGCCTGTGCGCCCACGTGCATCAATTCGTCGGCGCGTTTGAAGTCGTCATAGTCGAAACCAGCGACGTCTGGCTCGATGACAACATCGACCGCGCTTCTCCAAACCGTACTCATCATGTCCTGCGCGATGGCAAACGACTGTCCAATCACATCGAAGAGATGACGCGGTGCGGTTGTCTTCGACCATTGTCCCTTCAATTGCACGGCCAGCACGCGCTCCGCGCCCATTTCCCGCAGGGGAACCGCCGGCACAGGGTGCGAGAGCATGCCATCCACCAGCCAGCGCCCGCGAATCTCTACCGGCAGGAACATTCCCGGGTAGGCGCAACTGGCCCGCACCGGATCGATGATCGAGCCGGATTGGAACACCGCTCCTTCTCCGGTGTTGAAGTCCGTAGCCGTCACACCGAGAGGGATGCGCAATTCTTCAAATCTCTGTACCTTCAAAATCTGCGTGAGGAATGTCACCATGCGGTCGTTGCTGGCGAAACCGTAGCGCGAGAGCGTCCAGCGCGCAAAAGTAGTAAAGCGGACTTTGTGGGCAACTTCTTCCAGTTCCGCGATCGTGAGTCCGCTGCAATACGCGGCGCCAATCAGCGCGCCCACACTGGTGCCGGCAATCATGCGCACCGGAATGCCCTCTTCTTCGAGAACCTTAAGCACCCCAATGTGCGCGATGCCGCGCGCAAAGCCTCCCCCCAGGGCAACGCCGATGGCAGGCACGCGCTTCGGTTCGGCCGCACTCGACTTGCGGGACAGTTCGCGGCCGAAGGCTTGCACAGACCGTATAACTTTGCCCAGACTCTTCATCGGAACCACACATTCTGGTTTGCCAGGGAGCCGCAAACCCCACATCTATATGTGTAAGATGCCACGAAGCCGTTTCGAGCTACATTCCACCTTGGTGCCATCGAGTGTTACTTTTATCGGGAAGTTGTACCTCACCCGGGTAGTTACGAGAGATTCCGCAGGGTATTACCGGAAGGTGACCTTCCGGCCCAACATGGTGGTTAATTCCTGTGATTCTCATAACTTGCCGTCGATTGACCATGCCCAGGAACCCCGCCTTCTCCGCCCCCCGGGCGGCATATGGACACCTCGCACAGCACCCGCGTTGCTAGTTTGCAATTCAGAGTCCGTCTGGCACGGCCTGCGAGACAAGGTGTCGGCACACTAGGACAAGGGGATAGAATCCAGAGTTCGCGGACGGATCACAATCGCCGGGCGGCAACCGCTAGCTCCCTGAAGGAGGAAAGCGAATCCGATGGCAAGCTACATAGGGGCCATTGACCAGGGCACCACCAGCTCGCGTTTCATCGTGTTCGATCGTTCCGGACGAATCGTGAGCACCGCTCAACGAGAGCACGAGCAGATCTATCCCAAGCCGGGATGGGTTGAGCATGACCCCGAGGAGATCTGGCGCCGCACGAGTGATGTCATCCAGGAGGCAATGGAAGCGCGCGGGCTGCAGCCGCAAGATCTAGCGGCGATCGGGATCACCAACCAGCGCGAGACCACCGTCGTCTGGCACAAGAAAAGTGGCAAGCCCGTTTACAACGCCATTGTCTGGCAGGACACGCGCGTTGCTCCCGCCGTAGCCGAGTTCGCGGCGCGTGGCGGACAAGACCGTTATCGCGCGAGGACTGGTCTTCCCCTCGCAACCTATTTCAGCGGCCTCAAGATTCGATGGATTCTGGAAGAGGTTGCGGGCGCACGCGCACAAGCCGAAGCGGGCGATCTGCTGTTTGGCAATATCGATACGTTTCTGATCTGGCATCTCACGGGCGGACCGCAGGGCGGCGTCCATGTCACCGACGTGACCAATGCCAGCCGCACCCAGCTGATGAACCTCGGCACGCTGCAATGGGATCGGGAGATCCTGACTGATTTTGGCATTCCGATTCAGATGTTGCCGAAGATTGTTTCGAGCAGTGAAGTGTACGGCACTGCAAAATTGCCAGCGGTTGCGGGCGTTGCGATCGCTGGCGATCTTGGCGATCAGCAGGCTGCCCTGGTTGGCCAAGCCTGCTTCAAGCCAGGAGAAGCGAAGAACACGTACGGCACCGGCTGCTTCATGCTGATGAATACCGGGGAAAAGGCAGTCCAGTCGACCTTTGGCCTGTTGACCACACTGGCGTACAAGTTGGGCGCGAAGCCGGCATGCTACGCGCTGGAAGGGAGCATCGCAATCACGGGCGCGTTGGTGCAGTGGCTCCGCGATAATCTCGGACTCATTGAAAAGAGTTCCGATATTGAGGCGCTCGCCCGCACCGTAAGTGACAATGGCGGCGCCTACTTCGTTCCAGCTTTCTCCGGCTTGTACGCGCCGTATTGGAAGGACGACGCGCGCGGCGTGATTGCCGGCTTGACGCGCTACGTAAACAAAGGACACATCGCCCGCGCCGTCCTTGAAGCTACCGCGTTCCAGGTGCGCGAGGTGGTGGACGCGATGGCTAAGGACTCGGGCATTACGCTGGATGTCCTGCGCACCGACGGCGGCATGGTGATGAACGACCTGTTGATGCAATTCCAGTCCGACATTCTGGCAAAGCCGGTAGTTCGTCCGATGGTGAAGGAGACCACGGCTCTGGGCGCTGCCTACGCCGCCGGAATGGCGGTCGGCTTCTTCCGCGATACCGAAGAACTTGTCGCCCATTGGGCAGTCGATCAGCGGTGGGAGCCGCAAATGGATCAGGATTCTCGCGAACGGCTCTATCACTTCTGGAAGAAGGCAGTGACGCGCTCGTTCGACTGGGTGGAATCGGCGTAAAGAATGAGGAGGTCCACACACGATGCATGGACCGTTTCTGGGCGAATTCATGGGCACGCTAGTACTGATCCTGCTGGGCGACGGCGTCGTCGCGAATGTTCTTCTGAAGAAATCGAAAGGCGAAAACTCCGGGTGGATCGTCATCGCCACGGGATGGGGAATGGCAGTGGTTGCAGGCATCTTTACGGCCATCGCCTTCGGTAGCCCGGGCGCTCACATTAATCCGGCGATCACATTCACGGTAGCACTTCTGTCGGGACACTGGTCGAATGTCGGCCTTTTCTGGATGGCGCAGATCTTGGGCGCGTTCACCGGCGCCAGCCTGGTCTGGATGACGTACCTGCTCCATTGGAAAGTGACGCCCGACGCGGGAGCGAAGCTGGCAATTTTCTGTACCGCGCCGGCCATTCGCAACCTTCCCGCCAACTTGCTGACCGAAATTGTTGCCACCACGTGTTTGATCGTGGTTGGTTTCAGCTTCGGGAGCCGGGCCGTGTCATCCACCGGCCTTTCCGCGGGATTCGGCCCGTGGTTGTGGGGAGTCCTGGTGTGGTCGCTGGGCCTGAGTCTGGGTGGACCGACCGGATACGCAATGAACCCCGCTCGCGACTTTGGTCCGCGCATGGCCCACGCTATCCTGCCCATCAGCGACAAGGGGAATTCAGACTGGGGATATGCGTTCGTGCCGATCGTTGGCCCGTTGATCGCCGGTGGCATCGGCGCTGGCATTATCAAGCTAATGCAGTGACGTGGAGGGACGGCTCTCCACCCTAGAGTGCCGCTATGAATCGAACCGAAATGTGGCGCCGCATCGACGCGCATCCCAAAGCTTGGGACATGATTGTCGTGGGCGGCGGAGCGACCGGAGTAGGCGTCGCGATCGATGCCGCGGCGCGCGGCTACGATGTGCTGCTGCTCGAGCAGAGCGACTTCGGCAAGGGCACCTCCAGCCGCAGCACCAAGCTGGCACACGGCGGCGTGCGCTACCTGGAACAGGGCAATATCGGCCTGGTCTTGGAGGCGCTCAAGGAGCGCGGACTGCTTCTACAAAACGCGCCCCACCTGGTGCGCGATCTTGCATTCGTCGTGCCGAACTACGACTGGTGGGAGGCTCCCTTCTACGGCCTGGGCCTCAAACTCTATCAGTTGCTGGCCGGTAAATACGGTTTTGGCACCTCGCGCATCCTCACCAGAGAAGAAACGCTCGAACACCTGCCGACATTGAAGACCGAAGGCCTGCGCGGCGGCGCTGTGTATTACGACGGACAATTCGACGACGCCCGTCTGCTCATCCACATGGTGGCCACGGCGTTCGAGCAGGGCGCCACGTTGCTGAACTATGTCGAAGTTACGGGGCTGACTAAGGACGCTCAAGGATTTGTAGATGGCGTCAGCGCACGTGACGTCGAAACCGGAGACGAATTTCGCGCAGCCGCCACAGTCGTCGTCAACGCGACCGGCGCTTTCAGCGACCTGCTTCGTCTCAAGGCGGAGCCTGCCGCCACACCGATGATTGTCCCCAGCCAGGGCATTCACCTGGTATTCGATGCGAGCTTCCTGCAAGGCAACAGCGCGATCATGGTTCCCCATACCAGCGATGGCCGCGTGCTATTCGCGATTCCGTGGCACAGCCACACGCTGGTGGGAACCACCGACACGCCTATCCCAGCCGCGACCCTCGAGCCCGTCGCCATGGAGCAGGAAATCGATTTCATCCTCGCCACCGCTGCGCAATACTTGACGAAAGCGCCTACACGCGACGATGTGTTGAGCGTATTCGCAGGCATCCGGCCGCTGGTGCGCGCCACGGGGGTAGCGAGCACGGCGGCACTGTCACGCGATCACGTCATCCACATCGACCGTTCCGGCCTGGTCACCATCTGCGGTGGGAAGTGGACGACGTACCGCCACATGGCCGAGGATTGCGTCGATCAGGCGGGCACGCTCGCGCAGTTGCCGGAGCAACCTTGCGTGACGCACCACCTGCACATCCACGGTTTCCACGATGCGGCGAAACAATTCGGCTCGCTCGCGGTCTACGGTTCGGATGCGTACAAAATTCGCAAACTGATCGAGATTGATGCCAGGCTCAGCGAACCGCTGCATGCCGCGCTGCCCTACGTGAAGGCAGAAGTGGTCTGGGCGGTGCGGCACGAAATGGCCCGCACCGTGGAAGACATTCTTGCCCGGCGCACGCGGGCGCTTTTCCTGAATGCGCGGGCAGCACTTGAAATGGCGCCCGCCGTCGCGGATCTGATGGCTTCAGAGTTGCATTGGGGCGAGGATACCCGGACGAAACAGTTGGCTGCCTTTCGCGATGTTGCTTCCAATTACGTGCTTCACAGTTGAATCGCTGGTCCGACGTCTTTACCACAGAGGACACAGAGGAGCACAGAGGACACCGATACCTCTGTGTCCTCTGTGGTTCAGGGTTTGGATTCAACTCTTGATCGTTCTGGTTGCCGCGTCCCAGGTGACTGCCTGTTGCCGGAAGTAGGATTCGTTCGCCATGTGGCAAGCCAACGCCGCGTGATGACCAAAAAGGGCGTCTTCGACGACCGGCTTCCGCGAACGGACCGCCTCGAAGAATGTCCACAGATGCGGTTTTACATCGTCGTAGTCCGGAGCCTTGAACGTCACCGTTTCCGGCATCGGTTCTTCTCCGAGTTTGGGAGTATTCTCGGCGCGCCACTTCTTCTCATACGCCTCGCGCATGGCATGCGGAAAACTGCCGTCGTAATAACTCGGCGCTGAGTCCTTGCCCGTTTGCGGTGTGAAGCTCAGGCCGAACTCGGTCATCTCCAGAATTCCCTTCGAGCCCTGGAAGCGGTAGACCTCCGGCATTTCCGTGCCCAAGTTGAGCCGCATGTAAACGGGGATCTCGCCATACTGATACAGGCTGGCGTGCACGTCCGGCATATTGCGTCCATCCTTCCAGCGCAGAATGCCACCCATGGCCATGGCGCGCCTTGGAGGTTCATTCCAGCCCAGCACAAACATCATGCCGCTTATCAGATGCACCAGCAGATCTCCGGCTACGCCCGTCCCGTACTCTTTCCAGCAACGCCAGCGCGCGAAAATTTCCGGACTGAAGGCGCGCTTCGGCACGGTTCCTTGCCAAGTGTCCCAATCAAGATTTTGCGGAGAAAGATCAAATGGAGGAGGATACTCCCAGGCTCCCGTCGGATCGTTTCTTCCGAGCCAGCCTTCCACCAGCATCAGGTCGCCTATCATGCCTTGGGCCACCATTTCCTTCGCTTTTTTGCAGATCAGCGAACTGACCCGTTGCGACCCGATCTGCACGATGCGCCCCGTGCGCTTTTGTGCATCCGCCATCTCCGCACCCTCGGCCGCGGTGTGCGACATCGGCTTCTCGCAGTAAATGTCCTTGCCGGCTGAAACCGCGTCCACCACAATCTGCTTGTGCCAGTGATCCGGAACCGCCGCGATCAGGCAGTCGATCTCTTTGTCCTCGAGCAGTTCGTGATACCGGCGGGTGACGGGCAAGTCCGGCTTCGCGGTAATCTCCCGCGCCAGCGTGTGCCGGCCATCATAAAGATCGCACGCCTTGACGCATTCCACTCCGGGCAGTTCGATGGCGCTGCTCAACAGCCAATTCCCCTGCATTCCGATCCCAATGATGCCAAAGCGAAGGCGGTCACTCGCAGCCATCGTGGAGGCCAGCAGGGGCTCCGGTTCCAGCAGAATGGTCTTCGCCGCCAGCGATGCCCCCGCTGCCGCAGCACTGATTCCGAGAAATTTCCGGCGTGACAGAATGTTCTTGCTCATGAAGTCCTCCGGCAGTGTGTTTTTGTTGTCATATCAGACTGAACGTCTGGGACTGCCGCCGAGCGCTACTTCGCTGGCGTAACAACAATATTGCGATAGGCCACGTGGCCATCTTCGCTTCCCTGAAGATAGATCGGGCCGGGTAGTTCCTCGTGGCTATCCAGCGCGCCACCGGTGATGCCCGGAATCTCCTGCTGGTCAATAATCGTGGTCCCGTTCTGGACCACCGTGATCATCCGCCCCACCAAGGTGATGTCGTAGGTCTGCCATTCTCCCGGCTTGCGCGGCATTTCCGGCTTCGGCGTGATGAAACCATAGACGCCACCCGTATGGTGGCTCGGCGGTTCCTCGGTTGAGTTGTCTTCAACTTGCACTTCGTAGCGGCCGCGCAAGTAAACGCCACTGTTGGACTGGGCGGCGCAATTGAACTCGATATGCAGTTTGAAATCCTCGAACTTCTGATCGTTAATGATTTCCGGCCCATGAGTCGGACTCACCAGCGTTCCGTTTTCCACCGTCCAAACTGCTTTGGCGTTCGGATCGCTCATTTTCCAACCGGTCAGATCCTTCCCATTGAATAACGAAACTGGCTTCCCCCACTGCGGCGTGCCTTTTCGGTCGAGCGACGGCGCTATCACGCCAGACCAAGTCCAAGGCCCGTCTTTTGGCCCGGTGACAGACCCTTCCAGAGTCTTACCGTTCAGCTTCCCCGTAAAAACCATATCGACCGTCAGGCCTTCTTCTTCCTTGGGCGATACCAGCGTCAACTGTCCATCCGAAAATTCAGCTTTTGGGAGGGGACGGGCGTTGCCCCACCGTCCAACCATCTGCGCAGTCAAATGGCCGTTTTCCTGGCGAAGTTCCAGCCACGAAGGATATTCCCGATCGGGGGCCTTCAACGTCAGATCCCATCGGCCAAGCAAAGGCTGAACGGAATCGGCAGATGAATTTTTGCCGAGACTTGAACCGCGGGAAAAGGCCGGAGAAATTAGCAAGGTGAGAGTCAGAGCCACCAGGACGAACTTCGATCGATGAGTGTGCGGCATGAGGTCCTCGAACAAGAAGATTGTTTCTGCAACCGATTTCAGTCTCCAATCTTCTATGCTTGGGTCCGGCGCGCTGTCAAGTTTACCCCCGGCCGGATTGCGGAATGCCCGGCAGGTTTGCGAACTCCGAGAGGGGACCAACCGGGACGTCCCAAGCTCGCCGCGGAGACGGGGAGCAAAAATTTGGGCAGGCTCGCTGAGCCTGCCCAAAAGTCCCGATCACGCGACTCAGAAAACCAACTTCAGGGCAAACTGAATCAGACGTGGGTTGGTCGTGGGCACAGTCGAGCTGATTGTACCGAAGTCGCCACTGCCGAGATTTTGGGATGGGAACCCAAACTGTGGGTGATTGAACAGGTTAAAGAATTCCGTCAGGAACTCAATTCTCATCCTTTCGGTAAGTGAGGTCTTCTTGACGAAAGCGAAGTCAAAGTTGTTGATTCCGGCCGCCCGAAGTGTGGGATCGACGCGCGATTCGGTCCCAAACCCCCAAGCTGGAGGCGCAGCGAAACAAGCGGTGTTGAACCACTCGGTAATGGTACGGGGGCCGGTTTTGCTACATCCCGCAACTACGTTGGGCCGAATGTTAGCGACCCCCAAGTTGGCTTGCCCCAGGAAGGTCGAGCCGGCATAGCCGATTTTCAGCGGGAAGCCACGCTGGAAGGTGATCACGCCGTTGATTCCCCAACCAGAAACGAGTTTGTCCACTGCTCCACTTAGTCCGGACGCAAACCTCTTGCCATGGCCAAAGGGAAGGTCGAGCACGTAGCTGATCACGAGTCGTTGCGAAACGTCCTGCGAGGAGAGAGATTTCTCTCCCTTCAGGTTGTTCCAGTCCTGAACCTGCCCAACCCCACCCGTCGATCCATTTTCCAACCAACTCGTCAACGTATCGGTGTTGGTGAGTAGTTTGGCGTTGGTATAGGCGACGAGCAGGGTTCCACCACCCTGGAACCGTCGCTGAACGGTCGCTTGCAGCGAGTTGTAGGTGCTGCTGCAGCAACCGTACCCCTGCAGGTTCAAGCCGAGGTATTGCGGGTATGGGCGATCAAGCTGTCCGGCGGTAATAGTGGCCGCGCCGATCGTGGGATTTGCACTCGTCCCAGCCATGGGATTCGCGACTGTTTGGGCGATCGTGACGTTGGCGTTCGGATTGCACGCCGGCAAAATGCAGCCGGGGTCAGGGTTGAACTGCGAAGCTGCCTGGGCAACGAACGAGTCTGGGATTTGATTGATGTTGGTATTGTATTGCTCCAGATGCACACCGTGTGAGCCGGCATAGGCTACATCCACAAAGAAGCCGGCGGGCAATTGGCGTTGGAGATTGATGTTATATTGCTCCACATACCCGAACTTGGGGTTGAAATAGGGTGCCAGGTTGGGAGAACCGTTCGCCGCGATAAAAGCCGAAAGGTTGGGTTGCGGATTGCGCCCGGGCGGCAGAATGATTCCGGCTGCGCCGAACGGTCCAGGCTCAGCGCAAACGGGGGCGGTCGCCGTTCCCGTCAGCGTGCAATTGAACCCGTCCAGCGTGCTGAAGGGAGTTACGAACCCATCTTTGGTAGCCGTGAATGGAGTGCTGGCGAGATTCACAGGGTCATTATCCGGGTTGAGCCCAAACGAGACGTAGTTCGGAATGAAGAAGATGCCATAGCCGCCGCGGATTACGGTCTTCTGGTTCAGGGCGTACGCAAACCCAAAGCGTGGCGAGAACGCCTTCTTATCCATTGGGATATTGTTGGGGCTGGAGTTCCGGCCTGTCTTTACAAGGAATGCGTCGCCCAGGCACGGGCTGCCTGCAGTTCCTCCGCAACCCGTGACGGTAGCATTGGTAGCGGTCGGATCCCAGTAAGTAAACCGGTTGAAGCGTTCGGACCAGGTTCCTTGCAGCTCATAACGAAGCCCCAGGTTCAGGGTGAGCTTACTGGTCAAACGCCAGGTGTCGTTGCCGTAGAAAGCACGGTACACTTGCTTGCCCGCAGTTTGCGCTGGAACCTGCGCGACGCCTTCGGTCTGGTTTACGAACTGCCCCTGGTTTTGCGATAGACCCAGCAGAAAGTCGGCGAATGCGAAATTAGCATTGGTAGACCCTGGAGCCGACGTTGTCCAGCTTCCGCCGAAGGCGAACGCGCCGCTGGCAATATTGGTTTGGAAGTAGTTATCCAATCCGATCTCGACCTGGCCGCCCACCTGGATCGTATGCTTCCCCCGGATCATAGTGAGCGCGGGTGTCAGATTGTACTGCGTGTTGTGATCTCCGATGGCACTGTTGCCCTGCGACTTCCCTACATCATTGTTGAACGGGAACGCCGGGGTGGGAGGAGTCCGCATCGAACCTGCGGGACTGTTGTAGGTGTCTGGCCAACCCAAAGTCGTCAGATCAAAACCTGAAAGGATGGGTGCCCGCGCGTAGACGAACCGGCTTCCCGCGAGATTCACGTCTAGAATGGTTGTGGGTGTAAAAGTGTGGTTGATGCCCACGGCGAGCAGCTTGCTGTGGTATAGTTCCGCGCAACGATCGAAGCAGAGACCGGTTCCTAAGGGATCCTTGGGGAGATCAGTCAGTCCGAAATAGGCATATCTTCCGAATAAGCGGGTATTACTCCCAATGTTCTGGTCCCCGCGCACTACGAACTCATTGGTGTTACCCCCCGATGCCGCCGCACTCGCGAAGTTGTCGAGAAGTTTTGTCGTATCCGTAGGAGCCGGGAAGTATTGATTCCACATAGTAGTTGCGGCTTTGCTGAACTCCGCAGCCGGAATACAGTTTCCCGGGCAATTTGGATTGCCTGCGTCCTTGCCATAGGGCGTGCGACCCATGAACGGGTCGTAAACCTGGCCGGCTGCGGCACTGCACAGGCCGCTGGTGTCGAAGGTCCCTCCTGCGGCCGTACACAGCGCCGAGAAATCTCCATTCAACATTCCGTTCCCTGGAACGGTGGTGGTGAACGGCGATCCTGTCCGCTGCCGGTACTGTTCCCAGCTCACGTAAAAGAACGTCTTATTCTTGATCACGGGCCCGCCGAGTTGGATCCCATACTGGTTCTGGCTCCACGGTGGCGGCTCGTTCTTCTGGACGGGGTTGGCCTGCAACTGGGTCCGCTTGTGGAAGTATTCGTTGGCATTAAGCACCTTGTTGCGAAAAAATTCATAGGCGGAACCGTGCCAACTGTTTGTGCCGGACTTGGTGCTCAGGTTAACGATGCCGCCGGAAAACTTGCCCCATTCGGCGCCCAGGTTGTTGTATTGGACTTTGTACTCGCCAATGGAGTCTTGCGTTGGAATGATGATCGGCAGGTTGATGTAGCCGATATTCAGCGGCTGGCCATCGAGGTACTGCGCGCCCTGGTTGGCGAACGACCCCCCGATCTGGTAGTTGCCCCAACTGAACGGGTTCTGGGTTACGGGCGAACCGCCGGATCCGCCTTGCGCAACCGCCGCCGGGGAAATCGTAATCAGGTTAAAAATATTGCGTCCGTTCAAAGGAAGTTCATCGGCCTTGCGCTGTTCTACTACCTGGCCGAGCGAAGATGTCTCAACTTGCAGCAGCGGCGTTTCCGACGTCACTTCGACCGTCTGGCTGACCTCGCCGACCTGAAGGGTGGCTTCAATGCGCGCGCTCTGCTGCACTTCGACCGTAACCTGCTGTACGAAGTGTTTGAATCCTGGCTTCTCCGCGTCGATTCGATACCGGCCCGGGAACAGGTTGACGAAGGAAAAGGACCCATCGCTGCCGCTGGATTGTGTGTGCTTCTCAGCGGTGCCTACGTTGGTCAAGGTGACCTTAGCGTCGACGATGGCAGCGCCCGAGGAATCGAGCACTGCGCCCGTAATCGAGCCGTAGGTACTTTGACCGTGAAGGGGAAGAGAAGCTGTGACGACCAGAACCGCGGAGAGGAAAAAGAAGGCCCAAGGCTTACAAGACGCCATACGTACCCCCGCTAACCATATTTTTGGAATTGGTGAAGCCCGAAGTCTGAAACACCAGCGCGGTCGTTGTCAAGAAAAAAATAATTCTTTTCCATTAGGGTAATCGTTAACTGTGGGTAATCGTTTACTCTCACCTGTGGAGTGGTGTTATGCTTTGCTGGCCATGGCAGTGACCATGTCGGACATAGCGAGAGACCTCAAGGTCTCAGTAGTCACGGTGTCCAAGGTTCTGCGCAACCAGGGCAGAATCAGCGTGGCCACACGCAAGCGCGTGCTGCGGCGTGCAAAAGAGCTGCACTATCAGATGAATTGGGTGGCTCGCAGCCTGGTCACACGGCGTACCTACACGATCGGGCTGCTCCTGCCCGAATTTGCCCACCCCTTCTTTGCGGAGATTGCAAGGGCCATCGCCCAGACCGTGCGGCCGCACGGTTATCATGTGATCATTTCGTATTTCGAGGAAGATCCCGAATTAGAAGTGAGCGAAGCTGATTCCCTGTTGGCCCGGCAGGTGGATGGGCTCATCATCGCGTCCGCCCAACCCGTCCATTGCCTGGATCTGTTCCGGCGAATTCAAAGGCGCAAGGTACCCTTTGTTTTGATTGACCGCCCCATCGCCGGAGTGCGTGCATCGTTTGTTGGGGTCGATAACCGCGCTATCGGCAGGTTGGCGACGGAGCATCTGATCGCGCGCGGATGCCGCCGGATCGGCCATCTGCGCGGTCCTGCGATGGGAATCGCCACCGAGCGATTCGAAGGCTACCGCCGGGCGCTGGCCAAGCGCGGATTGTCTGTGTCCCCACGTTATGTGGTGGCAGGCGGCCACGAAGATGACACAGGCTACGAAGGCATGCGGCAGTTGCTGCGGGTGCGTCCGGTTGCAGACGGAGTTTTCTGCTACAGCGACCCGGTTGCGATTGGAGCCATCAGGGCGATCCTGGAGGCAGGCCTGAAAGTGCCCGACGATATTTCTGTGGTAGGAGCCGGCAATGTTCACTACTCTGACGTGTTAGTAGTTCCGCTGACCACCGTCGATCAGGGGACTTGCCGAATCGGGGTGAGCGCCGCCGAACTTCTCATTGAGGGGATCGCGTCGAAGCGCCCACTGCACCCCAGAAAAATCCTGATTCCACCTAAGCTCGTGGAACGAGAATCGACCCGGCGGTAGCTGTCGAACTTGTAAGGGAGATCCTCACAAGTTACAGACGAATACTTAGTAAATCACAAATATGGTGGCGGAAGCTTTACAGAACTGACGGCCGAAGCGCGCATGGTACCCGCAAAACCATATCGAAGTTTTAATTTTTCATAGAATTCTTTTTTTGGAAGTCGGCAAGGAATGTGGATCTTGGAATAATTTGCTCCCAAGGATACATTTTTCGGGAATACTCAGCTCAGTAACCGGCGCTGTCGAGGTGGAACCACGTGAAGATCGTTCGGTTGAAGACGGCGGTGGTCGAAGGCAACTTCGACTGGACCTTCGTCAGGATTGAAACCGACGAGGGAATTCATGGACTGGGGGAATGCTTCTTCGCTCCGGGGCTGACCTCCATCCTCCGCTCGCTGGAGCATGTCTTGCTGGGTGAAGATCCGCGAGACATTCACCGGTTGTTTCGCAAATTACAGCTCGCGACCTCGGGTGCGGGGTCGGTGGCCGGGATCGTCTACAACGCCATCAGTGGAATCGAGGCGGCCCTCTGGGACGTGCTGGGACAATGGCTGGAGGTTCCGATTTATCGACTGCTGGGAGGCAAGTTCCGCGACCGAATTCGCGTGTACGCGGATTGTCATGGAGGCGAGGCCTTAGAGAGTCTGGATGAGGTACTGCGCTCGCGCGCGCCTTCCTGGACCGCGCAAACTATCCAGCATGCCCCGAAGGATTACTTCGGCGAATCAGACGAGGCGCCATCGCCACTGGATGACTACCGCGAGCATGCCCTTGCCATGCGATCGAAAGGCTATACGGTTTTGAAGTTCGATCTCGATGTGCCTGGCACCCAGGGTTCGGATTCGTACAACCGTTGCCTCACAAATCGCGCGATTGATCACATGGTCGGACTCACGGGAGCGATTCGCGAGGCGGTCGGGTTTGACACCGACCTCGCGGTCGATTGCCACTGGCGATATAGCGTGAGCGACGTGGTCAAGATGGCTCACGAACTGGAGCCCTTCCGGTTGCTCTGGCTGGAAGACCCTGTGCCTCCGGGCAACGCGGATGCTCTGCGTGCGGTGAGTTCGCGGATCAGGATCCCGGTGGCCACCGGGGAAAACCTTTTCCTGGTCGAAGGATTTCGCGAGATTGTGGAGACGCATGCTCTCGGAATCGTGACGCCTGATGTGCAGAAGGTCGGGGGCCTGTCGGTGGCATGCCAGATCGCAAACATGGCCGACGAACAAACGATTCCGGTCGCGCCGCACAACATCAGCAGTCCGGTAGGGACCCTGGCTTCGGCTCACTACTGCGCCGCCATTCCAAATTTCCTCGCGCTCGAATTCCACGCCGATCACGTTCCCTTCTGGAATGACCTGGTCGAAGGCATGGAGAAGCCGTTGATTCAGGATGGATTCATCCGTCTACCCGAAAAGCCGGGCTTGGGATTGCAACTGAACGAAGACGTTGCCCGCAAATACGCCCGCAAGGGAGAGCCGTTTTTCTGACGCGGCGTGACGACTGGGGATATCCTACTGGCTTCGGTTGAGGGATCGAGGAAGTTCTGCATTGCTGAAGACCGCAATCGTCGTACTGCTGTCCGCGGCTGTCGCTACACCCGTGCTGGAGGTAAGGCCGCAGTCCGGGCTGGACTTCACCTTGCGGAATTCGCCGACGCCGCAGAAATATCTGATTGAGACCATGCCGGGCGGCGCAGCACTTCTCGACTACAACAACGATGGCTTGCTGGACATCTTTTTCGTAAACGGCGGGCGCATTACCAGCCCGATCCAAGTGCCCGATAACTTCGACCGACACGATCCGCTTTACTGGAATCGGCTTTACCGCCAAAACAAAGACGGAAGTTTCACGGACGTGACGCAACAAGCCGGCTTGGCCAACGTGGGAGACGGAAACTATGGCATGGGAGTAGCGGTCGGTGACTATGACAATGACGGCTATCCCGATCTCTTTGTCACCAACTACGGGAAAAATATTCTGTACCACAACAACGGTGATGGAACCTTTACCGATGTGACGGCCAAAGCGGGAGTCGCCGGCGGCGGGTGGTCGGTTTCAGTCGGATTTTTCGATTACGATAACGACGGGAAGCTGGATCTTTTTGTGACCCGCTATATGGAATGGGACACGCAGCACAGCAAAGACTGCGGCGGCGACTTTCACACTTACTGTCCGCCCGGCGAATTTCCCCGCACCACCAACATTCTTTACCACAACCGCGGCGACGGGACATTCGAGGATGTGAGCGTGCGTTCCGGAATCGCAGCCAAGAAAGGACGCGGCCTGGGAGTGGCTTTTGCTGACTACGATGGAGACGGATTTACTGACATCTATGTCAGCAATGACGGCATGCAGCAGCACTTGTGGCACAACCGTGGCGACGGCACGTTCACCGAGGTCGGCTTGGAGTCAGGCGCTGGCCTGAATGTCGATGGGGGCCCGTTGTCAGGGATGGGCGTAGTATTCCAGGATTACGACAATGATGGCCGTCCGGACGTCCTTGTGACGACGCTGCCGCGCCAGACTTACGGCGTGTTCCACAACGATGGCGACGGTTCATTCAGCGATCGCGGCCGGGAAACCGGGGTGGCTATGCTTTCCGGAGTGACTTCCGGCTGGGGCGTCGGCCTGGAGGATTTCGACAATGACGGGCAGAAAGACCTGTTTGTCGCACAAGGTCACGTTCTGGACAACGTGGAGAAAATCGACCCATCGTTACATTACCTGGAGCCCACCTTGCTGGCATTGAATCGCAATAGCCGCTTTGAGTCTGTGAATCCTGGAACGGACGCGCTGACGGCCTCACGAGGCGCGGCTTTCGGCGATCTGAACAACGATGGCTGGATCGATGTGGTCACTACCGTTCTGGGAGGACACGCCCAAGTTCTTATGAACCGCGGCGGAAGTTCGCACTGGCTGACTATCACGCTGCGCGGAACCCGCAGCAACCGCGACGGTCTCGGGGCTCGCGTTCGAGTGAATGGACAAACACGATTTGCGACGACCGCAGGGAGTTATCTTTCAGCTAGCGACAAGCGCCTGCACTTTGGACTCGGAGCGGCAGGTACCGCTAAGATCGAGGTCGCATGGCCTTCCGGCATTCATCAGACTTTGAATGATGTTCACGCGGACCAGTTCCTGGAAGTGGTTGAGCCGGAGAAACAATGATAGGTGCGTTCTTACTCCTAGTTTTTGCGCTGCAAACCGTATCACCGGAAGCGCTGCAACACATGCAAGCCGGCGCCGAGGCCGAGAAGAACGGGCACTTCGACGTGGCGATTGCGGAATTCCGCAAAGTGACGGAGCTCGAACCGAAGGTTGCCGAAGGCTTTGTGAGTTTAGGCCAGGCGTATCTTGAGAACCGTGACTACGGCGGGGCGATCTCGTCGCTGAAACAGGCTTTGAAACTCAGTCCCGATCTGCGTCCCGCGCATCAATTGCTGGGCTATGCGCTGCTGGCTCAGGGCTACGCCGCGGAGGCTATTCCTCACCTGGAAGAGGCGCAGGACACTGCTGCGCTCGGAATCGCGCAACTGGAAGACGGGAAGTTGCCGGATGCAGTGACCAATCTGCAAGCGGCTCTGGCGAAAAATCCGAACGATCCCGACCTGCTTTACTACTTCGGTCGGGCGAGCGGGTTGCTCTCCAAACAATCGATTGATTCCCTGATCGCTGCCTATCCGGACTCAGCGCGAGCGCACCAGGCGATGGCCGAAAATTATTACGTTCTGCGGCAGATGCCTCAGGCCGAGAAGGAGTTTCAGCAGGCGATCCGGTTGCGACCGGATCTCCCCAAGATTCATCTGGAACTCGGACTCGTTTATGCGACCGCTTCGCAGTGGCCGCAGGCAGAAGAGGCTTTCCGAGCCGAAGCGAAGTTGCAGCCGGGATACGCCGAGGCCGCCTACCGCCTGGGCGACGCACTCCTGCAGCAGGGCAAAGTGCGGGAGGCACGGGCCGAACTCACAAGGGCAGACAAACTGCAGCCCGAGATGCCTGAAACCCTCTACTCGTTGGGGAAAGCGGCCGCGCTTGATGGTGATGCCGTGGCAGCGGAGAAGAGCTGGAAAAAAGTGATCGAACTCGAGAAGACAAGTTCCTTGGCTGCACAGGCGCATTTCTCGCTGGGTGGCCTCTATCGCAAACAGGGGAAGGCGGAAGAGGCGGCGCGCGAAATGGAAGAGTTCAAGAAGCTGCAAAACACCGCCACTCCGATCGAAGGACCACAGCAGTAGATTTGTGTTCTGATCATGTCCATGATGAAACTGAAAGTTTTGGGAAAGATCGTAGACTCCGGGCTCGTGGCGGTGGTGCGCGCCGAAAGTTCGGAGCAAGCCGCGCGCATCGTGGACGCTTGCGCCCAGGGCGGCGTGGCCGCGGTTGAGATCACGTTCACAGTGCCGGGCGCTGCGAACGTCATCGCAGACCTTTCCCGACGTTTTACCGGCGACCAGATCCTCGTCGGGGCGGGCACGGTGCTCGACCCGGAGACGGCGAGAGCGGCGATTCTCTCGGGCGCGCAGTTTGTGGTCAGCCCTTGTCTCAACCTCGAAACGGCGAGGCTGTGCAATCGCTATCAAGTCCCGTACATGCCCGGCGCTGGCTCGGTCAAAGAAGTAGTCGAGGCCATGGAGCGTGGCGCCGACATCGTGAAAGTTTTTCCGGGCGAAACCCTGGGGCCAGCTTTCGTAAAGGCTGTGCGCGGCCCACTTCCTTACGCCTCGCTCATGCCGACCGGCGGAGTGGCGTTGGAGAACGTCGCAGAATGGATTCACGCAGGCTGCGTGGCGGTGGGAGTCGGTGGAAATCTGACCGCCGGAGCGAAGAAGGGCGATTTCCAATCCATCACTGATCTGGCTCGGCAGTTCATTGCCAGGATTCGCCAGGCACGAGGCATATCCCTGTAAGGGAAAAGCAACTGGTCGTGTGCGGAGGAACTCGGAAAAGTGGGCAGGAAACTCTGGAAGACGGATGACGAGCTTTTCACGATTGTGAAAAAGGAGCTGTTCACCTGTGTGGTGGGAGACGTGATGGACAAGATGCATCTTCAGCACCAGTTCCTGCCACCGCAAATACGGCCCTTGCGACAGGACATGGTTGTCATCGGCCGAGCCATGCCCGTGCTCGCGGTCGACGTTTTCGAAGAGAGGGTCGCCGGCACGGCCAACAAGTTGATGGAAAAACCCTTCGGGTTGATGCTGGAGGCGCTGGATGATCTCCATCCCAACGAGATCTATGTCAACACCGGCTCCTCTCCTCGCAATGCTCTCTGGGGAGAACTCATGAGCATCCGGGCTCGGAAGTTGGGCAGCAGCGGGGCTGTGCTGAACGGATATGTTCGTGACACCAAGGCGATCCTGAAGATGAGCTTCCCGACGTTTTCCTGGGGGTCGTACGCTCAGGATTCCGCTCCGCGCTACAAGGTGGTCGATTTTCGAGTTCCGGTCGAGATTGGCGCGGTTCGCGTGCGACCGGGCGACTACCTTTTCGGAGACATCGACGGAGTTTGCGTGATCCCGGTGGAGGCCGCGACTGAGGCGTTCACGAAAGCGCTCGAGAAAGCGCGCGGCGAAAAACTGGTGCGGAAGGCGCTGGAGGCAGGAAGCAGCGCAGTGGCCGCGTTCGAGAAGCACGGAATCATGTAGAGGCCCAAGCTCGGAGACATCCGCGATGATGACAATCGATCTCTCAGGCAAGGCCATCCTGCTCACGGGAGCGATGGGCGCGATTGCCGAGCACATGGTTCGGAGACTGACGGCGGCCGGTGCGACGTTGGTTCTCCTGGATGTCAACCCAGCGGAGCAGGCGTTGCCAATGCTGAAGGAATGGAACGTCTCCTCTGCGTCTTATGTCTACCATTCCATCGACATTACGGACTCCGTCAGCCTGAGCCGGGTAGTGGATGCATCGTTCCAACGCTTTCCGCACATGGATACAGTGCTGGGCCACGCGGGCGGCTGCGGACTGCATCCCTTCGCAACCACTTCCGAATCCGAGTACGAACGCATCTTCCGGTTCAATTATTTCGCGCAGACCTACCTGACACGAGCGGTGTTTGCCCAGTGGGTGGCGCGCAAGATTCCTGGTCACCTCATTTTCACTTCGTCGTATGTAGCCCGAGTTCCGCACACGCTGATTCCTGCGTACGCCTCCGCCAAGGCGGCTTTAGAAAACTTCGCCCGGTGCATGGCGCTGGAGTATGCCTCCACGGGGATTCGCGTGAATGTCGTGTCTCCCGGGAACGTTGCTGCCGGCAGTTCCTTGAAAGTCTTCGAAGAGGACCCGGCGTACCGTGAATTCGTCTTGCGCGTTTCCCTGGGAAAGCGGAACAGCCCGGAATCGATCGCCGATGCGTTTGTATTCCTTTGCTCGCCGCTCGCCGCCGAGATCAACGGGCAAATCCTGAGCGCTGATTACGGCGGCGGGATCGGGAACCGCTTATGAAAGTCGGCCTCGGGTTGTACCGGCACATGTTGACGCCGGACTACTACGCGTTCGCGAGGCAGGCAGGATGTACGCACGTGGTCGCACACCTGGTCGATTACTTCAATCAGGGCCCATCCAATCCTCGGACCAATCAGCCCACAGGGGCGAAGTATGAACCTTGGGGAGTCGCGGGCGACCCCGAGAAACTATGGACGGCGGCTGAGCTGACAACTCTTCGAAAGGAGATCGAGAACGCAGGCCTGGTGCTCGCCGCGGTTGAGAATCTCGACCCGGCGCACTGGCACGACATTCTCCTCGACGGACCGCAACGGCCTCACCAGGTGGAGAACGTGAAGACGATGGTTCGCCGCCTGGGCGAGGCCGGAATTCCTGTTCTCGGCTACAACTTCAGCCTCGCGGGCGTGTGCGGGCGGGTGACGGCTCCGGCGGGACGAGGCGGAGCGATTACGGTCGGGATGGATGGACCCGCAGACGACGTGCCCGTTCCCAATGGAATGGTTTGGAATATGATCTACGACCCGCAAGCGCCTGCCGGCTCACTGCCCTCAATCCCGCGCGATGAGCTGTGGCGTAGGTTGCAGCGGTTCCTCGAGGACGTGATCCCCGTCGCGGAGCAATCCGGCGTCCGCTTAGCGGCGCACCCGGATGATCCTCCGCTGCCGACCATGCGACGGCAGCCGCGGCTCGTCTACCAACCACACATGTATCAGCGGCTCATCGATCTTGTTCCGAGCCGCAGCAATGCTTTGGAGCTGTGCGTGGGTACAATCGCGGAGATGACGGAGGGCGACGTATACGATGCGGTGGATCGCTACAGCCGCCAGGGAAAGATCGCTTACCTTCACCTCCGGAATGTATCGGGAAAGGTGCCTCATTACCGGGAAACGTTTATCGACGAAGGGGACGTGAATATGATGCGCATCTTGTCTATTCTGAAGCGCAACAACTTCGATGGCGTCATCATCCCGGACCATACTCCGCAGATGACCTGCGCCGCTCCCTGGCACGCCGGCATGGCCCACACTCTAGGTTTTCTGCTGGCCGCCAAGGCCGCGCTCGAATTGGATTGAAAGGAATTGATTCCTGTGAAAACGAAAGTCTTATTCTTCATGCTCGTTCTGGCGCTTCGTGCGGATTCACCTGCTCAAACCTCGTCTCAGCCTTGGATGAATACTCGGCTATCCGCTGACGAGCGGGCTGACCTTCTTTTGCAGCAGATGACTCTTGACGAGAAAATTCAACTGCTTCACGGGAGCATGGCCTTCGATTTCCCGAAGTATCCCCGTCCGGAGCGCGCACTGGGCGGAGACGGATTCGTTCCCGGAATCGCACGCCTAGGGATTCCCGATCTCAATCTCATTGGCGCCGGGGTGGGCGTTACAAATCTGGGGAAACGTCCCAACGGGCAAAGCACTCCGCTGCCCTCCTCGCTAGCCGAGACCGCAACCTGGAACCCGCGGCTGGCTTATGAATTCGGAACCGTCATCGGGAAAGAAACTCGCGATCAGGGCTTCAACGTCTCTCTGGGCGGCGGCAATGACATCCTGCGCGAGGCGCGCAACGGACGCAACTTTGAGTATCACGGCGAAGATCCGGTTCTAGCCGGGAAAATAATCGGGCCGGAGCTGAAGGCCATCCAGGATCAGAACGTCATCGCGGACATCAAGCACTATGCCGTGAATTGCCAGGAGACCGATCGCATGGGCGTGAGCTCCAATCTCGACAAGCGCGCGCTGCGAGAACTGGATCTACTCGCTTTCGAGATCGGCATTCAGGAATCCGGTGTGGGTACCGTAATGTGTGCTTACAACCGCGTCAATGGCATCTACTCCTGTGAGAACGACTATCTGTTGAACCAGGTACTCAAAAAGGACTGGGGCTTCCCAGGTTGGGTGATGTCGGACTGGGGAGCAACGCACAGCACGGTAAACGCTGCCTTGGCGGGACTCGACCAGGAATTTTATGAAAGCAAGTTTTTCTCCGCTCCGCTCAAACACGCCGTGGAAAAGGGAGAGGTGCCCAGCAGTCGAATCGATGACATGGTTCATCGCATTCTGCGGACCATGTTCGCGGTCGGCGTCATCGATCATTCGCCGGTGGTGCAGCCCATTGATGTCAAGGGAGGCGCGGCGGTGGCCCAGCGGGTTGAAGAGGAGGGAGTCGTCCTTCTGAAGAACGCCTCGAATCAGCTGCCACTGAGCAAGTCGTCGATTCATTCCATTGCGGTGATTGGTTCGCACGCCGATGTCGGTGTGATCTCGGGTGGCGGCTCGGCCCAAGTCGATCCCGTTGGCGGAAACGCATTCCCCACGCCACCGCCCCCGGGCCCTCTGGGATTCTTGAGCGTCGTAGTCTGGGATCCGTCGTCGCCGTTGCGGGCCATCCGTTCCAAGGCGCCGAGCGCCAAGGTTGAGTACAACGAAGGTGCTGATCCTGCATCCGCTGCCAAGCTGGCCCGTGCATCCGATGTTGCCATCGTTTTCGCCAACCAGCACACGCATGAGAATGCCGATCTGCCTAACCTGTCGTTGCCTGACAATCAGGACACCCTGATCAAACAAGTCGCGGCTGCAAATGCCCATACCATCGTGGTGTTGGAGACCGGCGATCCTGTGCTCATGCCTTGGCTCGACCAGGTCAGCGCGGTTCTGGAAGCCTGGTACCCCGGTGCGCGAGGTGGCGACGCCATCGCCAACATTCTCTTCGGCGACGTGAACCCTTCTGGCAAGCTTCCGATTTCTTTTCCAAAGAGCGAAGCAGATCTGCCCCATGCGACCATTCCCGCGCCCTCCACACCGCCGAAAGAGCCGACCGAGGAGGAACTCAATCCTCCGCCCGCGCTTATCGACGCCAACTACACCGAGGGTCTCAAGGTTGGCTATCGCTGGTTCGACGCTGAGAATAAGGAGCCGCTCTTCCCATTTGGCTTTGGACTCTCCTACACCAGCTTCGCGTATTCAGAACTCAAGATCACTTCGGGTAGTCAACCACAGGTAAGCTTTCGCCTGAAGAACACCGGTTCACGCGCAGGGGCGGAAACCGCGCAGCTTTACCTCGGTCTGCCACCGAGCGCGGGGGAACCACCAAAACGTCTTGTGGCCTGGAAGAAAGTCCAACTGGCGCCTGATAAGGAGGAGACGGTCACGCTGAAACTGGATCCGCGGTTGATGTCGATCTTCAACGTGGAGAAGAATGACTGGGAACTTGTACCGGGCGACTACCGTGTTTATGCAGGCGGATCCTCGCGCGACACTCCTTTGACCGGCACGCTCTCCGTTGCATCAGGAAAATTGCCGTAGACTTCTCGGGCAAGAAGTGGCGCGCCGCAAAGCGCGCGGAGGGGAGCCATTTTTTGAATGAAGAAACGCGGAGGTCGGCGGCATTGAAATCCTCTCCGGCTGGGTCAACCGTTCCCGATCGATGGCACCTGATCGTTGCTGCCAGCGTAGCCGGGCTGGGCGGACTGCTGTTCGGCTACGACAATATCGTGATCAGCGGCGCCATTCATTATCTGACCCAATGCTTCCGCCTGGACGCGGTCGGGGTCGGGTGGGCCGCCGGATGCGCGCTGGTTGGCTGCATCGCGGGATCCGCAGGCGCAGGTGCAGTCGTAGACCGCGTCGGCCTGAAGAAAGGCTTGTCTCTGTGCGCGGTGTGCTTCGCAGCCTCCTCGGCGGGCATGTTATTCGCCGGCACTCTCAGCCAATTTGTATTTTGGAGGCTGTTAGGCGGACTTGGTATCGGCGCGGCTTCCATCATTTCTCCGATGTACATCGCCGAGATCGCACCTACGCGCCTGCGTGGGCGACTGGTCACCCTGTATCAACTGGGAATTGTGCTGGGCATCCTGAGCGCGGTCTTTGTGAACATGCTGATCCAGCGGCTGGGGGATGAGTCCTGGAACACGTCAGTGGGTTGGAGATGGATGTTCTTCGCGGGCATCGTCCCCGCTATTCTCTTCGCCATCATGATCGTTCCGGCGCTGGAGAGCCCGAGGTGGTTGATGAAAGCGGGCAGGCGCGAAGCTGCTTTTGACGTTCTTAGCCGAGTGAACGCCGCGGACGTTGCCGACCGTGAAGGCGCAGCCATCGAAGCGTCGCTCTTCGTCGAGGAAGGGCACCTTTCAGAGCTTTTCAGCACCTTTCGCCGGCCACTCTTGCTCGGGATTATGCTGGCGGGCTTTTCGCAGCTCAGCGGAATCACTCCGCTCTTCTCGTTCCTGCCTGAGATTTTCAGAACGGCGGGCACGGCGACTACCGATGCCTTCTTCCAATCCGTGCTGGTCAGCCTGGTCAACCTCACTTTCACTCTGTTCGCACTCTGGCTCGTGGATCGCGTAGGACGCAAGACGCTGATCCTTGCTGGGACGGTCACGCAGTGCCTATCCTTGGCGTCGGTCGGTTGGTTCTACCACATTCACGGAAGCGGCCTTGCTGTCTTGCTATTCGTGATGACGTTCGTTGCGGGGCACGCATTCGGGAACGGAGTTGCCTGCTGGGTGATCATTTCCGAAATTTATCCAACCAAGGTGCGGGGCCGCGCGATGTCGATTGCAACCACCGCTCTCTGGCTGGTTGGATACTTTGGGAACCAGAGTTTTCCGTTGATGCAGAAACATCTCGGCAGCGACGGCACGTTCTGGTGGTTCAGCTTTGCCGCGCTCGCGAATTTCCTGTGTGTCCTGTGGTTGGTTCCGGAAACCAAGGGACGTTCTCTAGAGGAGATCATGAAGTTCTGGACCTCGGGCCGCCGGGTGAGCGCTCCAGAAATGGCGGGCGCGAGAGAACCCGGCAGCTGAAAGGGCCATGGTGTTGTCATTGGCCGGACAGGTGGTGATTTCGATGATAACGACGAATCTCAGCAGTCAAGCGGCGGGCGTTAGCCGACGTGCCTTGCTGAAGTATCTTGGCTTGTCGGCCGCGGCCACCGCGCTGCCCCGAGCAGTCGCGGCTCTGGGCGCACCCTCAGCGCTGGCGCCTGCTGAATCAGGATCGGCCTCATCTCCGGCGAAAAATCCGCAGTGGTACGGTTTTAATCTTCTCGAGTACTTCTCCACCGATCCGGATTGGATGAAGTACTTCCCGTACAAGAACGACGGCATGTTCCTCGAGGACGACTTCCGCTGGATTCGCGACTGGGGCTTCAACTGGGTGCGATTGCCGATGGACTATCGCTTCTGGACCGATTCCCATAATCCTTTCAATATGCATGAGGAAAACGTCGTCCCCATCGATCGGGCCATCCGCCTTGGTGAGAAGTATGGGATCCACGTGAACGTGTGCCTGCACCGCGCGCCGGGATATTGCATTCTCGACATCATGGACGAAGCCTTGACCGGGATTCATGTGACCAAGGAGAGGACAAGCGTATTCGCAGATTCAAGAACTCAGGACGCCTTCGTATATCAATGGACGTATTTCGCAGACCGCTACAAGGGCATCTCCAGTGACAAACTGAGTTTCAACCTGGTCAATGAGCCGCTCGATCTTCCTACTGCCGCGGAGACCGAGAAGGCCGAAGAGACGAAGCCGGGGCAACGACACTTGAAGGACTATGTTCGGGTCGCCCGAGCCGCAATCGACGGGATTCGCAAGCACGATCCGCAGCGACTTGTGATCGTCGATGGATACGCTGGCGGGACCGCTGCTATTCCGGACCTCTTCGATACCCATGCGATGCAGAGTTGCCACACCTACCGCCCTGCCCAGTTGACGCACTACCAGTGCGAATGGGCTCGCGGCACGCTGACCGGCTCCGAACCAGAACCAACTTGGCCGTTGAAGGACAATACGGGCAATGTAATCTCTGACCGGGAAATGCTGACGCGCACCTTTCAGCCGTGGGGAGAACTCGCCGGCCAGGGCGTCCCGATTCACTTCGGGGAGATGGGTTGTTACAAGCACACTCCGCCCCAAGTCGTTCTTGCCTGGTTCAGCGACACGTTAAGCGTGCTGGGCGAGTTGCATACAGGCTGGGCGTTATGGAACTTTCGCGGTCCTTTCGGAGTGCTCGACACCGAACGTCCTGGAACGAAATATGAGAAGTGGCACGATCATCAACTCGATCGCCCATTGCTGAATCTGCTGCAGCAGAAGATGAAGTCGTCGTAGTTAGCCCGGGCCCACCTTGACTGCTCAGTTCCAGGGGAGTTACATAATCCTTCCCCAAGGAGAGAACGCCAGTGAAAACCGTTCCCGCCATCGACTACCAGGACGCGAAGCGGATCGTTGACGCGATCGTCGAGAAGGCGCTGCAGCTTCAGAAGGCAGCGGTCATTTCAGTGGCCGACGCACATGGCGAACTCATCGCCTTCGCCCGCATGGACGGGGCTCCTCTCGCTTCGATTCGCGTCGCCGCCAATAAGGCGTACACCGCGGCACGCGAGCGCAAACCCACGAAGGATATCGGCGACAAGATCCGTCATCCCGAAAAAGGCTTTGACATCGCCTTTTACGGAGACAGTCGCTTCGTCGGATGGGGCGGAGGCATTCCCATCCGGAGGAATGGTGAGGTGGTCGGCGCCATCGGCGTGAGCGGCCTTTCTTCAGCCGAAGACATTGCGTTGGCGAACGTCGGGCTGGAACTCATCGCAACCGGAAACAATTCTTAATTCGCAAGGAGAATTCATCATGAAACGGAACGACCTGTTTCGACCAGTCCGGATGTTGGCGGAGGCCCTTGGTCTGCTTGCCCTGTTGTTCGTGATCTCTGCCCTGACCAGCACGCTCCTCGAGGCCGCGGAATCATCGAGTCGCATGCTCGACTCGGGATGGGAATTTCGCGCAGCCGGCAATGTCGACCGCGCCGATATTAAGGAATGGCATCCGGCCCAAGTTCCGGGCGTAGTGCACACCGACCTGCTGCGCAACAAACTCATCCCGGAACCCTTCGATCGGGACAACGAATTCCGCCTGCAGTGGATCGGTCTGACCGACTGGGAGTACCGCACCACGCTAACGCTCGACGCGGCGATCCTCGCCCATGACCACGTCGACCTGGTGTTTGAGGGACTCGACACGTTGGCCGACGTCTACCTGAACGACCAAGTGGTGCTGCACGCGGACAACATGCACCGCCGTTGGCGCATTCCCGCAAAGACGCTGCTGAAGCCCGGTCCGAATACGCTTCGCGTGGAGTTCTATTCTGCGATCACGAAGATGCTGCCGTACGTTAAGTCGCTGCCTTACGTTCTGCCTTCGATCTCAACCCACAATTACGGAAACGAAGAGAACATCGCCACCGCCCCCTACACACGCAAGGCGCCGTATCAATACGGCTGGGATTGGGGTCCGCGTTTCATGACGGAAGGCATCTGGCAGCCCGTGCGTCTGGAGACTTGGGATGTGCTGCGCATCGACAATTTCCATATCCACCAACGGAAAGTCACGGCCGACACAGCCAGTGTCACCGCCGAGCTTGACATCGAAGCCAGCAAACCGACGACCGCTACTCTTACATTGGCTCACGATGAAATGTCTGGCGCACAGACGGCCGATGGAAACCAGGCGCTGCAGCTTGACGCCGGCATGAATCACGTTTCATTTCCCATTCGCATCCAAGCGCCGAAGTTGTGGTATCCGCTTGGATACGGGCCCCAGAGCCGCTACCGCTTTTCTGCCTCGATCCGTATTGGCCGCGAAGTTGCAGCTCGAACTGAGACGAAGACTGGACTGCGTTCTCTGGAGCTGCGCCGCGTTCTCGACCAATGGGGGAAGAGCTTCGAGTTTGTGGTAAATGGTATTCCTGTATTTGCCAAGGGCGCGGATGTTATTCCGTTTGACAGCTTTCCTAACCGAGTAACTCCTGAGATACATCGCAACATACTCCAGTCCGCTCGCGACGCGCACATGAATATGGTCCGCGAATGGGGTGGCGGTTACTATGAGTCCGATGATTTCTACGATATCTGCGACGAACTGGGCATCATGGTTTGGCAGGAATTCAGTTTCGGCGGGGACATGGTTCCCGGGGACGTAGCGTTCCAGGAAAATGTTCGGCAGGAAGCGATCGACCAGATCAAACGACTACGCGATCATCCCAGCATCGTGATCTGGTGCGGGAACAATGAGGTCGAAACGGGATGGTACCACTGGGGCGATCGCCAGGAATTCAAAGAGTCAATCTCAGCGGCGGCGCGCGAGCGGGTTTGGCAGGATTATGTAATCCTCTTCGGTGACATCCTCAGGAGCGCGGTCACGCAATACGCAGATCCAACTCCTTATTCCCCTAGTTCGCCCAGCGCCAACTTTGAGGAAGTTCCCGACAACCAGCACAACGGCGACATGCACTACTGGGCGGTGTGGCACCAGCAGGCGCCGGCGCAAGACTACACTTTGCAATTTCCACGCTTCATGACGGAATACGGATTTCAATCTTTTCCCGAGATGCGCACCATCCGTTCGTTTGCCAATAAGCCTGAGGACTTCGACATTCGTTCTACCGTCATGCAGGCACACCAAAAGAACAAGGGCGGAAACGAACGCATCTTGACTTACATGCTGCGCGAGTATCGCGAACCCAAGGATTTTGCTGCGTTCGTTTATCTGAGCCAGGTGCAGCAGGCGGAGATCATCAAGATCGGCGCCGAGCATATGCGAAGGCAGCGGCCGCGCACGATGGGCTCGCTGTACTGGCAGTTGAATGACTGCTGGCCGGTCGCTTCCTGGGCAAGCATCGATTACTACGGTCGCTGGAAAGCTCTGCAGTACTATGCGCGCCGCTTCTTTGACGATGTGCTGATCTCGCCTTACCTGCACGATGACCAAGTCGAGGTCTACGTCGTTTTCGACAAGCAGCAGCCTCTCGCCGGCAAAATCCGGGTGCGGCTGCTCGACTTCGCTGGCCAGACGTTGCTGGAGCGGACGCAGGAGATCCAGATCCCGGCTCTCTCCAGCGCAATTTATCTCACGCTTGCGAAGGCCGATCTCGCAGCGAAGGCTGATTTGCACCGCTCCTTCTTGGTTGCTGATCTGGAAGTCGATGGAAAACCTGTGTCACGGAACTTGATCTTCTTCGATGTCACGCACAACCTGGAGCTCCCGGTTGCACCAAGAATTGAGAGCAGCCTTAACAAAGCGGATGGGGGCTACAGCATCACTTTGCAGACTCCGGCATTGGCGAGGAACGTGTACGTTTCATTCGGCGACCTGGATGTCCAGACGTCTGACAATTACTTTGACCTGCTTCCGGGTGAGCCGGTTACGATCACGCTCAGGACTTCCAGCACGCTGGATCAGCTGAAAAGCGTGCTGAAGATTACGTCGCTGACGGAGGCTTTTCAACCCGCAACGCCCTGAACAGCACCGGGACAGGAACGCTCAGATCGATGGGGGATTCCGCGCTGTTGTGGCCGGAGGCAAGGTCGGAAATGACGCTGCCTCCAAATCGTTCCTCAGCTGGGTAACCGATTTGAATTGAATCCCATGAATCCCCATGGCCCGAGCCGCCGCGAGGTTGACTTCGCGATCGTCGATGAACAGGGTCTCCGAGGGCGCAACCCCTAAACCCCGCAGACAGTGCTCATAGATCGCGGGCTCCGGCTTGATTAATCTCACTTCGGCGGAAAACGTCGCCCAGTTGAGTTGCTCCAACCATGAAAAGTTCCGCCGCGCGTGCTGAACCATCTCGACGTTCATGTTCGACAGAACCGCAGTCTTCATCCCCGCCGCCGAGAGGCTTTCGCGCCAGCCGAGCATACCAGGATTGAGGCGGCTCCACATGACCAGGTCTCTCTCGGTCAACTCGCGGGACTGGTCCGCATCAACGGATCGGCTAGCGTCTGCCGCCACTCTGCGCCAGTAGGTTTCGGCCGAAAGATCGCCGCGATCGTACGGATCACGATGCCGGTGCCACAGAACCCAGAACAAATCCGAACGGATGCCCAGGATCTGCGCGCTGCCTTCGATATCCTCCGGTGTAGGTGGGAGGCACAGCACTTCGCCGTAGTCAAAGATGACTGCTTTCAGGTCCGATAGCTTCCCTCTGCCATTCACCGCCATCTCGTTTTGTCCCTTGTTGCGATTCTCGAAAGCATTTGCCGACTCATCGCGAGGATGCCATCGGAACTCGCGGAGTGCGCCCAACCCTAACCTGATTCCTGTGCGCACAGAGCAGCGCCGCCGGCGATCCCGGCGTCTGCACCGTAGCGTGCTTTCACCAGCGGGATTTCCTGACACCGAGAATTGATGCACCATCTCGGCAACCGGTTGCGAATTTCTGCGAAGAACGGACTCAGCATTCCAGACACTCCTCCGCCAATGATGATCGCGTCCGGATCGAGCAGGTCGATCATGTTACCCAGCCAGATCGACAGAAGCTCCACGGTTTCCTCCATGGTCTCTTTCGCGATGGGATCGCCGGCGGCACAGGCTCGCCCGACCATTTCGGTTGTTACTCTCTCGATGTCTCCGCCCGCCAGTTCCAGCAGTGCAGTCCCACGAGCAGACTGTTCCGCGAGTTTGGTGCGCGCCCGCTTGGCAATCGCCGGGCCGCAGGCAAAGGCTTCGATACATCCGGGTTTGCCGCACCCGCAGCGCGGACCGCGAAAATCTATGGTGTTATGACCACCTTCGCCGGCGGCGCCTGTGCGACCGTGATAAATGCGGCCATCGAAAACGATGCCCGTGCCAATACCAGTACCTACCGTGGCGTAGAAGATCTGATGATAGCCTCGGCCCGCGCCCCACCGGGCTTCTGCCAGGGCGGCAGCGTTGGCGTCATTATCGATTCTTACTTTGACGCTGTAGATTTTCTCGACCTCCCGAGAAAGCGGGAAATTACGCCAGCACTGCACATTGGGCGGATTGATGACCAAGCCGGTGATCGGATCCAGCGGCCCCGGAGCGCAGATTCCGATGCCACGGATTGCAGGTGCGTTCTTCTGGTCGCCGCCGAGCAGAGCGTCGATCACACGCCGCACCGCAGCCAGTCCGGTAGCGGCATCTCCGTCCGACACCATCGGCTCGCGTATTTGCCGCTGGATCTCACCGGAATAATCAACGAGTCCGGCAGCTACCTTCGTCCCGCCGATATCCACTCCGATGATGAGTCCGTTTCCTGCAGGGCTGCTCATGCGATTCTTGTCGATCTACAAGCGTATCAGGTAAGGGATCAATCTCCGATGCAACCCACAAACCCTAACCACCAAGGCCACGTTCATTCACGGGCTGAGCAGTGGACATGAACTGGCGGGTCGTGAAAATGGAGAAGCGATTCTCCGGTTGTCCTTCCGTTTCAGTACGGATCGCGAACAGTCCGCCCGCCAGCCGGTCGCAGGGAGGCGCCTCGACGGTTGCGGTGGTGATGTACAGCGTCTTGCGATCGGCGCCGCCAAAAGCGCACGTCGTGATGTTTTGCACTGGCATCTCGACCACGCGATCAATCTGTCCGTCGGGCGCAAGCCTGACGATACACCCTCCGAAAAACCGGCAATTCCAGAGATAGCCGTCCGCATCGACACAAGAACCATCGGGCAAGCCCCGCGGAAAGTTTTGCAAGAACGGCCGCCGGTTCTGAATCGAACCTGTGGCGGGATCATAGTCGTGGACCCAAACGACGTTATCCAGTGTGTCGCCAAAATAGAACCGACGCCCGTCGGGGCTCCAGGCCAGAGTGTTGGAGATGCCGATGTCGCTGCACCATTGGGTCACTGCAGCGTCTGGGTCCAGACGATACAGGACGCCATCGCGGCCACCCGCGGCGCCGGACGAGCCGTCGGGATTTACGTTGTTCCGCATCGAGCCGATCCAGAGTGAACCACGCGGATCCGCGCGCGCATCATTGAGGCGAACCTTGGGCCACTGGTCGAGCTGATAGACCGGCTTGCTGCGCTTGTCCGAACTGGGTTCCCACAAAATCACCTGCGAGCCGAGAATGACGGCCAGCGCGTCGTCGCGGTCCGTCAAGGTGAGCGACGTCACCGGTTCGTCGAAGAACCATGTCCGGACGCACTGGTCGGCCGGCGTGAAGCGATGGATCAGAAAACGGTTGATGTCAGTCCAGTACGCAGCCGTATGAGCCGCGTGCCAGACGACTCCCTCACCACAAACGTCGCCTGTGGGCGCAACGCAGACCGGTTCTGAGATCATCATTGGACACCGATGCCAGCCAGCAGCCCGCCGTCTACCAGGTAATCGCCTCCGGTGCAGAATCCCGCTTTATCGGACGCCAGAAATGCCGCCAGTTCAGCAACCTCTTCCGGTGTGCCGATACGCCCGAGCGGATGAGCCGCGCCAAAACGTTCGAACACCTCTTCGACCGGAACATCCGGCGAGAAGTGTGACGCGGAGCGTGCCAGCATCGGAGTGCGGACTGAACCCGGGCTGATCGAATTGACGCGGATGTGGTCCGCGGCATGGTCGAGGGCCAGCGCGCGCGTGAGGCTGTGAATTGCCCCCTTGGATGCGGCATACGCGGCGACGCCTCGCTGGCATGCGTGTCCCTGAACGGATGCCAGATTGATGATCGACCCGCCTCCCCGTTTTTTCATCTCCGGGATGCCCAAGTGCGCCAGCAGATAGATGCTGCCAACATTCACCATCATGCAGCGGTTCCAGGTCGCAGGGTCGGTGTCCACGACGGTGCCGAAGGGATGAATGGCCGCTGCGTTGACGATGATGTCCAGGCCCCCAACCCGGCTGACCGTCTTCGCAAGGACCGCTCGCACTTGGTCGGGGTTGGTCACATCGCAGGTTTCAACCTGCAGGGTTAAACCGAGTTTTGCCGCATCGCGAGTCAATTCCTCGTTCGCAGCCGTTTCAATGCCGCACGCAACAACTTGCGCACCCCCCGCAGCAAAGCGCACGGCAATAGCGCGCCCAATTCCCGTAGTACCGGTAACCACAGCTACTTTTCCAGCAAACTCTTTCATAGGAGTTGGATCCTCAGTTCGCACATCATGGTAATTGGTGCTCAACAGAAACAGTCTCGATAACAAAGCGTCTTAACCGGCCAATTCGGGATTTGCATACTTCAAGCCATGCATGACGCCGCGCAGTTCGGCAAGCCCTTTCAATCTGCCCACCAACGAGTAGCCGGGATTTACTTTCTTGTTGATGTCGTCGGCCAACAGGTGTCCGTGGTCAGGACGCATGGGAATTTCATGGTCGGGCCGACCCGAGCGTCGTCGATACGCTTCTTCTTCCATCATAGTCTGGATTACGCCCACCATATCGGAACTGCCCGCCAGGTGCTCGGCTTCATGAAACGACCCATCTGATTCTCTCGTCACCTGCCGCAGGTGCACGAAGTGAACGCGAGCGCCGAACTCGCGAGCCATGGCCAGCAGGTCGTTATCGGCTCTTGCTCCGAACGACCCGACACAAAACGTGAGCCCGTTTGCGAGAGTGTCGCACGAGGAGAAAATCGCCCTCACATCCTCGGCGGTCGAGACGACGCGCGGCAGGCCAAACAGCGGCCAGGGTGGATCGTCCGGGTGTATGGCGAGGCGAACGCCGTTCTCCTGCGCTACTGGGACAACTTCCCGCAGGAACGCAACGAGGTTGGCTCGCAATTCTTCAGCAGTGACGCCCTGGTATTCGGCGATCAACTTGCGGAACGTATCGCGGTTGTATGATGCTTCGGCGCCGGGAAGGCCGGCGATGATTGTGTGTTCCAGGTCGTTTCTGCGCCCCTCCGGCATGGAGTCGAAGCGGGTGCGGGCCGCCCGAGTTTGCTCTTTGGAATAGTCGGCTTCAGCGCCCTTGCGCTCGAGGATGAAGAGGTCATAAGCAGTGAAATCGACCCGATCAAAACGCAGCGCGTAGCCGGTCGTGGGCAAACGCCATTTCAAGTCTGTCCTCGTCCAGTCCACGACCGGCATGAAGTTATAGCAGATGACTTCCACACCCGCCTTCGCGACCGCGGCGAGAGTGTCCTTCCACGCACCGATGAAACGTGCGTAAGGCCCGGATCGAAGTTTGATCGAATTGTGGATCGGGATACTCTCCACCACCGACCAGACGAAGCCCGCAGCGATAATTTCATCTCGTCGTTTGAACACCTCGTCAAACGGCCACGCCTCGCCTCGGTAGAGATGATGCAGGGCGGTGACGATGCCGGTGGCCCCCGCCTGCTTGATGTGATCCAGAGGAACCGGATCACCCGGCCCAAACCACCGCCAAGTCTCCTTCATGTCTTGATGTGCCCCTTCATGACGAATTCCGCGTCGGCCATTGAGATCGTTCGTATTTTACTCGTGCGTGACCGCCTGATGAGTCGGTGGAGAAACGGGCGCCCCGCCCGTCCCAGGTGGAGACCACGGCTCTCAGCAGTGGACGCTACGATTCCGTTCTCGGTCCCACTGAAAAAACGCTCATCCTAATCGAGACCACCGCTTCTCTCCGGTTCGGGGATCGGCTCGATGCGTCCCAGCAAAAAGATGTAGCCCACAATCCCCAGCAACAGGATTGCGGTCGCGGTCACGAATGCGGCGGCGAACGAGTGTGTGCCAGACACGATATAGCCGGTAACGATGGGCGCAGAAATCGCCGCGATCTGGCCGCAACAATTCACTGCGCCTCCGAGTGTGCCGACGCTTTCGCGCGGCGAGATCAGAGATGGAACTGTCCACGCCACGGGTGCGGCCGCAGCCAGTCCTCCCAGGGCAAGGCTGATCCAGACCAGTGCGGCTGCGGGACTGCGAGCGTTCGCGGCGCCGAAGATCGCGAGACCGAACACCATTCCCGTTACCATGACGGTCTGGCGAACACGGTTTGCATCGTAGCCACGCTGGATCAACGCGTCCACCATCCATCCGCCTACCAGCAGATCGGTGAAAGTAGCGAACAGCCAGGGCACGCTGGTGTAGAAGACAGAGTGAAATAAATCCATATGAAGAGAAACGGAGAGATAGCTGGGCAGCCACGTCAGCAAAAGAAAGAAAGTGTAGTTGTATGCACCCCATCCCAGCGCAAGTCCGTAAACCTTCCTCTGCCGAAGCAGATAACCCAGAGAACTGCCGCTCTTCGCTCTGACCTGGTCTTCCAGCTGAGCCCCGCCACGGAGGATGAACTGGAGTTCCTCAGCGGATAGTCGTTTGTCTTCGCTGGGATTGCGGTAGATGAGGTAAAACAGGACAAAATAGAGAAAGCTGATGAAGCCGGTGGCGGCAAAACTCCAGCGCCAGCCAAAATGCAAAAGCAGGACGCCGATCAGCGGGACACCAATCGCGGAGGAGAATTTTGCCGCCGCGTCGGTGATCGCCGTTGCCAGACCTCTTTCCTCTCGCGTGAACCAGTAGCCCAACCCCTTGGCATTCCCCGGGAACGTGGGGGATTCGCTTACGCCCAGAAGAAAGCGTGCTCCGAAAAACCAACTGAGGCCGGGGGCAAGGGCGGCTGCGAAGGAGGCGACGCTCCACAGGAACGCACTGATGCGGCCCACGCGACGCACTCCCCACCGGTCGAGCAGCACTCCCGAAGGCATCTGCATCAAGGCATAGGTCCAACTGAAGGCGCTGGAGAGATAGCCAAAAGCAACGAACGACAAGCCGAACGACGCATGAAGCGCGTCGCGAGAGACCGACAGGTTAATCCGGTCGAAGAAGTTGACTAGAACCCCGAAAGCCAGCAGGAAGGCAATTCGCCATCGCCTGCAAGGCACGCTTGAACTGCTCGAGATCGTCTGCAGCAAGAGCGCTCCGGAAGGAAGTTGGCTCGACCGTTTGTTCGATCCGCAAACTCGCGAAGGGCGAGCTTACGATTTCAACGGGTGCAGTTCGACCGCCATCCAGATGCAATCGCTGTCTGCATAGTAGCGGTGCCAGGGATAACTGAAGCTTCGGTCTTTTCCCAACACGAAAAATGGGTCGTGAGTGTATCCCGGAACCATGAGCACATCCTCGTAAAGTGTGTCCGCTGCCTTCTCCCGAAACTTCTGCATATGCCCCGTGCCCAGAATTTGCGTGTGCACTTCCAGAAACTGGTGTCCCGTGTGGATTCCACAATCGGTCTCCTCGGGCGTATACCAGAGATTCAGTTTCAACCGGTACGGCAGAGGCGAAGCGGAAGCGGATGTCTCCGAACCGAAGAAGGTTGGATCCAGGTTTACGACCCCGACATCATCCTGCGATGAGATATACAGCGGCGTGGTGCGGGAAAACTGCGGATTTCGCTGGCCATACCATTCCCAGCCCAGCGCGACGCCGCCAAGATTCGTCCGCTGGCGCACGTGCAGCAAAGCCGCGAGCTCAGCGTCCTCCAGCGTGCACTGGCGGAGCACCGTTGATTTCCATGGCGCAATCGTCCCGTGATTTCCGGCGGCCCGGTAGTGCAGGGCTTTTGTGGAGAGGTTCACTACGATTGCATCCTCGACCGGCATTTCGTGCACGCCGGTCACGAGAGTGCTTTCGATCCAGTCATTGGAATTGGAATTGGAATTGAAAAACGAGAGCGGCCGGCGCTTATTATTTTCGGCCATAGGATTCTCTGCGAACATCCTCGGTGCAAAGGGGGCAACGGCCAGCAACCGCGCGGAGCCTGAGAGAAACACACGCCGGTTCATTCCCGCTCCCTTTCCTTGAAGTGAGCAGGATTATACGGCAGCCTTCCGACCCGGTGGGACTATTTATGCAAGACCCGCTTCCCAAGTTCCAGGACAAGTGCAATACTTGCGGCCTGCAAGAACAGCGGGAAACAGGAGGTCCTCCTATGCACCTCACCGTCGGACAAATTATTGGCAAGGCTCTGAAGGCCTACGGAGTTCCGTTTGTCACGGGTTTGCCCGGACACGGCAACTGGAGCCTGATCGACGCCTTCAACGACCCGGTTTCCAAACTCCCCTTCATCCAGGTTATGCACGAGCAGAGCGCGGTCCACATCGCCGACGCGCATTTCCGGGTCACCGGGCAACCCATCGCCGCCTGTACTTCCATCGGTCCTGGAGCTACCAACACGATCATCGGCCTCGCGACCGCGCACTGCGATTCGACCGCTTTGCTGCTGATCACGGGGAGCGCCTCGACGCACATGCGCGGGCACGGAGTCATGCAGGAACTCGACCGGTTTGCATCGCCAGATTTCCCGCATATCGCAGCCCCGGTCACCAAGCGCACCTTTGACGTCATACGCGCGGATCAGGTTCCTTTCGTGATGCATCGCGCCTGGAACGCGATGCTGACCGGCCGTCCCGGTCCGGTACACATGGAACTGCCGCTGGACGTTCAGGTCGAGACGACCGACATTGATGTTGCGGACCTCACGAAGCGGCTACCGGTCGGCAAGCCCCGCGCCGACGGTCAGGCCATTGATGCTGCGATCCAGTTACTGCTCAGTGCGAAACGCCCGTGCATCGTCCTGGGTGGCGGAGCCATTACCTCGGAGGCTACGCCCGAGCTGACCATGCTGGCGGAAAAGCTTGGCATCCCGTGCGTCTTCACCTGGAACGGCAAAGGCGCGATTGCCGAAGACAACCCGATGTGCGCGGGGACGGCAGGCTGGCCGGGATCACTGCCCGGCAATCACACCGCTGCAAACGCGGACGTTGTTATGTCTCTGGGTTGCCGATTCACCGATTGGTCATCCTCTTCCTACCGCAAGGGAGTTACGTTCTCCATTCCCGACACCAAACTGATTCAGGTCGACATTGATCCCCGGGAGATTGGGAAGAACTACCCAGCAGAAGTCGGTATCGCCGCCGACTGCAAGCTTGTCCTCGCCGACATTCTTGCCGGCATTTCCGAAGACCAGGCCCGCAGAGCCCGCGAAGCCCGCTCGTCCTATCTCGACCAAGTCGAAGGACTCAAGCGCCAGTGGGAAGAAAGGCTGGAGCGCCGCCGTTCCTACCATGGCATTCCAACTACTATGCTGCGCGCGCTGCGCGAGTTGCGCAACGTGCTTCCTCGGAACGGAATCGTGACCGTGGGGTCGGGACATCCGCAAAGCACCACCAAGCAGGCGTTCCCGGTCTACGAGCCGCGCACTCACATCACTTCCGGTTCATTCTCGTCGATGGGATTCGCGCTGCCCGCAGCCATCGGCGCCAAGCTCGCCAAGCCCGATGCGCCCGTGGTATGCATCATAGGCGACGGTGATTTCATGATGTGCGTGCAGGAACTTGCCGTGTGCACCATGCACAACATTCCCGTTGTGTTTTTGATTCTCAACAACTCCGGTTATATTTCGATCCGCGACGGGCAAAACTACCTCATCGGCCGGCAGATCGGCTCCGAATTCAATCACGCCGACAATGGCCAGCCTTATTCGGTGGACTTTGTTGCGCTCGCCAAATCGTTCGGCTTCGATGTCGCCACGAAGGTGCAGGCCGAAGACCAGCTCAGTTCTTCGATCAAGCGCGCGCTCGACTCCAACGCCCCCGCGTTGGTCGAGGTTCCAATCACGCGAGACGTTTCGGTTGCGGCGGCGGAGGTGGTGGGCTGGTGGGATTTCCCCGTGCTTCCCACTGCGTCCGACACTGTCAAGGCGGACTATAAGGCGGGCTATGCCGCCGAACAGCACCGATGGCCGGCCAGCGACGCCGAACTCGTGGAGCCGGTTTCCGCAACCGGCTAGTGCTGAGAGTGGTGGGAAATCTATGGAGGAGTTATGGCACGCTACCTCAAAACGGGCCGGCCGCCGGAGCAGGCGAGCGCGGATGCCAAAAAAGTTCGTGACATCGTGACTGGCATTCTCGAGGACATCGAGAACCGCGGGGAAGACGCCTTGCGCGAGATCTCCGAGAAGTTCGACAAGTGGAACCCACCGGCATTCCGCCTTTCCGAGCAGGAGATCGAGGGTTGTCTGTCACAGCTCTCGCAGCAAAACATCGACGACATCAAGTTTGCGCAGACCCAGGTCCGCAACTTCGCCGAGGCGCAGCGCTCCGCGCTGAAAGACGTCGAGGTCGAGACCCTGCCCGGCGTCGTCCTGGGCCACAAGAATATGCCGGTGGCGTCGGTCGGCTGCTACGTTCCGGGAGGAAAGTATCCGCTGGTCGCCTCCGCTCACATGAGCGTGGTCACGGCCAAGGTAGCAGGTGTGCCGCGGGTCATCGCAGCCTCTCCTCCGTATCATGGCAAGCCCAGTCCCGCTGTCGTGGCTGCCATGCACCTCGGGGGTGCCGACGAAATCTACGGCATGGGAGGCGTACAGGCAATCGCCGCCATGGCCCTCGGTACCAAGAACATCCCGTCCGTTGCGATGATCGTCGGCCCAGGCAATGCGTACGTGGCGGAAGCCAAGCGCCAGCTCTTTGGCCGGGTGGGGATCGATCTAATTGCGGGCCCAACCGAAACGCTCGTCATCGCCGACGACACTGTGGACGGTGAGATCTGCGCGACGGACCTGTTGGGTCAGGCCGAGCACGGCTTGAACACTCCTGCCATCCTCCTCACGACGTCCGAGAAGCTCGCACGCGCCACGATGGCAGAGGTGGAGCGCTTGCTCCGCGTGCTGCCCACGGCCGAGTTGGCGGCTGCTTCCTGGCGGGACTATGGTGAGGTCATTGTGTGTGACTCCGACCAGGAGATGGTGCAGGAAGCGGATCGGATTGCCTCCGAGCACGTACAGGTCATGACCCGCGATCCCGACTACTTTCTGGCGAACATGAAGAACTATGGCGCGTTGTTTCTCGGACCGCGCACCAACGTCGCCTATGGCGACAAGGTGATCGGAACCAACCACACGCTGCCCACCGGCAAGGCCGCGCGCTACACGGGTGGCCTTTGGGTGGGGAAGTTTATCAAGACCTGCACGTATCAGAAGGTACTCACCGACGAAGCGTCGGCCATGGTAGGCGAATACTGCTCGCGTTTGTGCGTGCTCGAGGGTTTCCTGGGCCATGCCGAGCAGGCCAACATCCGGGTCCGCCGCTACGGTGGTCGCGATGTTCCCTATGCCACGGCAGTGAACGAAGAGCGCCGCTACCCCCAGGCCAGCTGAGCGGTTTGGATAATCTGTGTCCGCTAACGGGAAATGCGCGCGCCAATTCCTTTCATGACCTGCAAAACTTCCTTGAGCGTGACCATCGTCGTATCTCCGGGCGTGCTCATGGCGAGGGCTCCATGTGCAGCGCCGCACTCGACCGCCCATTGCGGGCCCTGTCCCGTGAGGAATCCATAAATCAGTCCAGAAGCGAAGGAATCTCCTCCGCCGACTCGATCCCAGATTTCAAGGTCGACTCGCTGTTTGGCCTGATAGACATCCCCGTCCGAATAACAAATAGCGCCCCAATCATTTCGTGTTGCCGTCTTGGCAGTGCGGAGTGTGGTCGCGACCACCTTAAAAGGAAAGTCCGTCAGCACGGCCTTTATCATCCGCTTGAAACCGTCTACTTCGATATTCAGATGGTGCTCATCAAGCCCGGCAACTTCGTAACCCAAAGCAGCGGAGAAGTCCTCCTCGTTACCGATCATCACGTCAACGTACGGAGCTATGCGCCGGTTCACGTCCTGGGCCCGATTTTTGCCACCAATCGACTTCCACAATGACTCCCGAAAGTTGAGATCGTAGGAAGTTACAACACCATGCCTCCGAGCGGCCTGTAAGGCTTCCATGGCAACTTCGGGAGTACTCTCCGATAACGCGCAGAAGATGCCGCCCGTGTGGAACCAGCGTGCACCCAGGTCCCCGAAGATGTGGTCCCAGTCGAAATCGCCACGCTTAACCTGGGAGGCCGCAGCGTGCCCCCGGTCGGAGCATCCCAGCGCGGACCGAACACCGTACCCGCGCTCGGTAAAATTCAGACCGTTGCGCACGGAGCGGCCCACACCGTCATACTCCACCCACTTGATCAGGGATTGATCGACACCGCCCTGGTAAATCAAGTCCTGGAGCAATCGCCCGACAGGATTGTCGGCGAAGGCCGTCGCAATCGCACTCTCCATACCGAAACAACGCTTTAGTCCACGGGCGACGTTATATTCGCCGCCGCCTTCGTACACCTCAAATGAGCGTGTGGTCCAGATCCTCTTATCGCCGGGATCGAAGCGCAGCATCACCTCGCCCAGGCTGACCAGGTCCCAGCGGCATTGTTCGGTTGGCTTCACTTGCAGTCCCATATCCACCTCAGCAGCGCAGCCGTCATTACTGCCTTCAACGCAAATCCTCGTTGTTCTGTTCGATTGCTCAGTCTGCGTGAGGAAATATTGTATAGGCGTGGAGTTTGGACGACTGAATTTCCTCGTTTACCTGTTGCGTTCCAGCCGTGGAAGACTAGATCACGCTCGGTTGTGATCTGAACCTGCTTGTCACCCAGACGTTGAAAATGATCGGTCTGCTGAACCTGTTCGAGATCTTTGAAGACCAACAGCAGGCGGTAGCCTCACTCAGCTAGGGCTTAAGCTACGGTATACGCGGGCGCCCCGCGCAGAACAGAGGATCAAGGAGGCTGTGTCAACCTAGCCCCCGAGACAATATGTTGCGCATGAAGGCACTCTGAAAAAACGAAAGCGCCCCCGACTCAAAGAGTCATGGGACGCTCTCGGAACAGCCCTCCCCCGAAAACTGCTCACCACCACCCTACCTCCTGATCGGCACGGGGGGAATGGCCCGGACGGGCTACTGTGGAAAATGCAAAGAACATCTGGGATTCGGTTGAGGACAACTGCCCAGTCTTCTAATCATTTCAACACCTGTTCAATATTGAACAGACTTAGACCTGACCACCGTTGTAAGTTGCTGGCCATCTTATCGACCCGGACAGCGGCGCAGCCAGTGCGGCCTGTCACAGTTCGCACCTGCTGTGAATTGGCATGCTGCCCGCTGTTCTTCGTTTCCTGGTGGCGTAGTGTTGCATCACCCTCCAAACACCCACACACTACGCCACCTTGCGGACTCTGCGGATTAATTTCTCACCGATGAGAGGTCGCTCGGCATCTGCATCGATGCGATCTCGTAGTGTGTAGCTTTAGCGTCGTACCGGGACAAATATTTGCGGCGTTCTTCTGGGATGACCGCAGTTTCGTAGTCCGGCCCCGCGACGGCGCGGATTGCATCAACCGAGTCCCAGAGAATGATTGTGATGAACTCGACTTCGGCTCCAGCCTGTCGCCGGAGCAAGTAGCTGCCCCGGTAGCCTTTTACCTTGCTGATGCCGGGCAGAAGTTCAGGTTTGAGCATGGCCTCATAGGCGTCAGCGTGCTCAGGCTTCGTATACCCATGCCAGATTCTTGCGATCATGTCACCTCCGGTTGAACAGCAAAACCTTCACACTCTGGTGGTCGTGATTCTTTTTAGATGAGGAATGCAAATTGTGGTCGCTGAATCGTGCGGGCCAAAAAAGTAGCAGCGTAAAGAGAAACCATGTCCTACCGCCGGGCACGCGTTTCTGAACGTCAGCTCCTTGTTTTCTTCTTTCTCTTCTTGCAGAGGTCTTCCAGTACGTATTTTAGGGACGCGCACTCCTGAATGACGCCTTCGAGTTTAGGGATGGTCGCCTTCAACTCATTTTCTTCAACCACGCCGTCAGCCAGGGTTTCTGCGACGCTCTCCAGTGCCTCCCCGACCTCCTTTATAAGATTGGAAATCGCAACCAATTCCTTTTCCAGCGTCACATGGGGATCGGGCAGCTTGAACGCCACCCGCCCTGCCTGGCTCTCAAGAAAATCCAGGACTTCGCAATTGTTGAGGAGGTTGCATATCTTCGGCAGCAGATGCGCGGGCAGCGGCCGCTCTCCGCGAAGCCAGTACATAAGCGAGCGATAGTTAGTCCCCAGTTGTTGGGCGAGTAATCGTGTGTCGTACTCGGTCTTCGATTCCACAACTCGGCTCAATATGGAGGAAATGTCGTTGGCAGGCACGGGAGTCCTCAAGGAAGGGTCTCTTGGTTCAAAAACAAAGGTCAATTTGAACGGACAAAGTGTTCATTTTAGCTGAATTGCACAGAGCCAAAGATCGCATTACATTGGCTCACGCGGTGGTGCGTGAGCAAATGCATTCAGGACGCGATGTCAGCTTTCGCCCGGGAGATGGTTTGAACCCTTGGAACTCTATGAAAACAATTGACAAACAACGTGCCGGGTCGTAGTTTTCAAGGTCACCTTCTTCCTTCTATAGTTGATGCGCTGAACTTTGACACGCGAAGGTTGCGTACCCGGAGGCAGAATGTCCAAGAAGTGGTACAACTACATCGTTTCCGTTGACGACGCGGCCGGCACTGAGCAAAGTCCGCCCAGTGCGAGGAACGCTCCGACCGCCGCCAAGAGCGCAGCTCAGAGCGTGGCTGAGATCGCGTCCAGTATCGCCACAGAGCCGAAATTCACATCACCGGTGTCCGATCCCACTTCGTTTGAGGAGATTTACAGAGCAGCGGAAATCCCGCCCGCACCGCAGGGCTATTCGATCCTCAAGATCTCGCAAATGCTGGAGAGCGAGCATATTCGCAATCTGCCTTCGGACGTGAAGAAGTCTTCGGTTTTGGTCGCGCTCGACGCTGCGGGCGTGGACGTCAAGGAGATCATCCAGGACGCGATTCGCCGCGACCGCGCCCTTGACACCTACGAGCGCGTGCAGCAACGCGCCGCCGACGAATTGGAAGCACGCAAAAATAAGGAGAACAGTGAGATTCAGGCGCAGATCGATAAGTACGTAACCGAGCAGCGAGCGAAAATCCAGAGCAACAACGAAGAGGTCTCGCGGGAGAAGCAACGTTTCACCGGCTGGCGGCTGAAGAAGCAGCAGGAAGAAAAGAAGATCGCCGAGGCGGTCGGATACTTTGTTACTGAAAACCCCATTACGACGGGCGATGTGAATGCGCCGCCGCCCACATCGAAGACAGCGCAGCGTTCCTGAACAGGAGGAGTTATGTGGCAACGGTTGACGAGGGTGGTGCGGTCTTTCATTGGTTTCTTCATCTCGGTGGCGGAGGACCCAGAGATCATTCTCCAGCAGAATATTCGCGACATGAATGACCAGGTGCCGCGGATGAATGAGAGCATCGCCATGGTGAAGGCCAACGTGACGCTGCTGGAAAAGGAAGAGGCCAAGTACAAGAACGATCTGGCCGGGCTGACTGCCAAGGTGAAAGCGGCGATCCAGGCAAACCGCGACGATATCGCTGGCGCCTTCGCTGCCCAACTGGAACAAACAAAGGGCGCTCTGGCCAGAACTCAGGGGCAACTCACGACTGCGCGTGCCGCCTTTGAAAAGGCCATGACCGTGAAGCAGGCGTTCATGCAGGAGAAGGATCGCAAGACACAAGAGGCGCTCAACGCGATTGCCGACTACCGTCGCGCGCAGTGGCAGAAAAAGGTTGCCGATGCCATGGAGCAGTTCGAAGTGGCGGGTATCAGCCAGACCCATGATGAGATGGTGCGCAAGATTGAGGAGATGACCGCCGTCAACGAGGCTCGCATGGATATGGCAATGAGCAATGTAGACCAGCAGAAGTTCAAGATCGAGGACGACGCGCAGAAACTCCAGGCCGCCGAACTGGTGAAACAATTCAAGATTGAGATGGGCTTGGCCGCACCACAAGCCGCAGCGCCAGCTAGTGCAGAAAAAACAATCGCCGCGAAGGAACCACAACGGACTTCGTAGCTTTAGTGCGCCTATTGTTATTGGAGGAGCCACTTCATGTTGTCATTCCGAGGAGCCGAAGGCGACGAGGAATCTGCAGTTCTCTTCGCCCGAGAAGACTGCAGATCCCTCGCTTTCGCTCGGGATGACAGATTCGAGAAGGTTTTCGGGAGAAAGTCTTTGCGCAGACCGGGGAGGAAAATCATATGGCGATGAAAATTGAGAGAGGTGGATGGGTTCTTATTTTCCTGATTGGTGTAGCCCTGGTTGGCTACAGCCTGAATCGATACGGGGTCATAGATTTCAGCAAGTGGACTGGTGGCAAGAGCGCCTCCGGTAGCGGGGAGACCGTGGATGCCTCCAAGCCTCTGTTGCTGCCCGCATCTTCATCGAGCAGCGATGCCGAGGTTCGGGTTCGCGTCAACGTCTGGGTCGGCTGTGTCGGCGGCTTGGTGGCGAATGGCGGCCTCGACACGGTTTCCGACTCGATCTACGGCAAGAAAGGGCTCAAGGTTTCGTTCAAGATCATCGACGATTGGACCGAAGGAGCGGCTGCCCTGGCAACCAACAACGTCGATGTAATGCTGACGACCGCCGACGTGTACGCCAAAGATTACGCCCAGTTCAAGGAAAGAGGTTTCGGATCGCACGCGTTTCTGATGGTGGACTGGTCACGCGGCGCCGACGGCGTCATTGGCAAGCAGGGCATCAACAGCATCGAGGACCTGGCCGGCAAGAAAGTGGCGTTTGCCCCATACACTCCGTCGCACTTCTTGCTGTGGAATGGACTCAAGACTTCCGGGCTCGGCACGGAGCAGCGCAACGAAATCTTCAACCAGGCCGTCCACACCAAGGATGGCATCGAACCGGCCACTCTTTTCGCCCAGGAAAAAGTCGACGCCGCCGTGGCCTGGGACCCCGATATGAGCGATGCGGTCTCTAAGCGACCCGGGTCGAAGAAAATATACGATACGAAAATCGCTAACCGCCTCATCGCCGACATTCTGGTGGTGAGTGACAGCTTCTCTGCCAAGCATCCGCAAACCTTGCTGAAGTTCGCCCAGGGCTGGCTCGAAGGCGTGGAGTTCATCAAGACTCAGCCGGACCGCGCGTACAACCTGATCGGGACGGTTAAGGATTTCAATATCCCATCCGATTTGGCGAAGACCATGCTCGGTGGCGTGAAGCTTGCAGACTACGCCGATAACCGTTCGTTCATGGGCACCGCCGGGTCGAATGCCGACTATAACAATATCCTGGGCATGGCCCAGGACATGTACCGGGAGCTGCGCATCATTAAACACACGTTCAATCCGGAAGAGAGCCTGGATCGCCGCTATGTTGAAAAGTTGGCGGACAGTTTCTCGATGGCGTCGAGCGAAGCGCCGATTGAATACAAAGAGCCGCCGAGAGGCGCGACTCCGATTGCAACGCAGCATCGGTCCATCTACTTCGAGCCCAATTCCTCTCACATGAGCATGGATTCGCGCGCAATCGTGGATGAACTCGCGGGCACGATGCGTGCTTATGAGAACACGATTGTCGACATTGATGGCAACACCGACTCGACCGGCGCGCGTGCGTACAACGTTCAGCTCTCCCACGCCCGAGCGGATGAGGTCAAGAACTACCTGATGGAAAAATACGGCTTTCCTGCCAAACGGCTGCGGACGGCGGGCAACGGTCCGGACAAACCAATTGACAACAATGCGACGCCGGAAGGGCGCGAGAAGAATCGGCGCACCGACATCAAGGTCTATGCCAACCCTTCGAGCTAGCCCTTCGAACTAACGACAGGTCACCATGAGCGATTGGTTCACTATTCGGAAAGAAGTCTCTCCGCGGATCCGGTGGGCCTTCCCGTTTATCACTTGGGGCATCATCGTGCTGCTCTGGATCGCAGTGCCCTACTGGGAAGGGCCGCATTTTTCACTGTTCCCGAAGCCGCTCGGAGTGATCCGATCTTTTAGAATGCTGTGGACGGAATACGACCTGCTCGGTAACGTGTTCATGAGCTGGTGGCGCATCGCCCAGGCATTCTTCTGGTGCGCGGTGGTCGCCATCCCCCTGGGCATTCTGATGTCCAGCTTCCGCTGGCTGTTCGAACTCATCAACCCCGTCGCCGCGCCCATGCGGGCCATGCCGCTCACCGCGTTTCTTCCCGCTTTTATCGCTCTGTTTGGCATAGACGAAACCGAGAAAATTGCATTCCTGTGGTTCGGAATGTTTTTCTACTTGTTGGCTGTGGTCGTCGAAGAGGTCAATCGGGTCGACAACTCCCTGCTGGAAACGGCCTACACGCTCGGTGCAAAGCAGCGGCACGCTTTGTGGCTCGTGTTTCGCGCGTCGTTCCCGGCGATTTTCTCGTCCTTCCGGATACTCTATGACATCGGTTGGACGTACGTGATCCTGGCCGAGATGTTGAATGCTCGTAAAGGCGTAGGCTACATGGTCGAGGCTGCCCGCAAAGTTCTCGATTTCGATCGCGTGTATGCCGGCATCATCGCGATCGGCATCGCCGCGTTCCTGTTCCGGTTTTTGCTGACGTTCCTGGAGGGACGCCTTTTCCCCTGGCGCAAAGCGAGTGCCGCGCTGGCCGGAGGCGGAGCGGCTGTTCCCAGCGCCACCGCACACCTGAAGGCGGCCAAGCATGGAGCCTAAGAAATCGAAAATCACGGTGCGGAACGTAAGCCGGTCGTTTGCTTGCGCAGACGGTACGAAAGTTGACGCCCTCGAGAACATCAATTTCGAAATTGAGGATGCGTATTCACGCGAAGGGCGCGATATCGGCGAGTTCCGCGTTCTGCTGGGCCCTTCCGGCTGCGGCAAGTCAACCCTGCTGCGTTTGATCGCTGGGTTGGATCGCGCCGACGCCGGCGAGGTGCTGGTCAATGATCAATCGGTACACGGTCCGGGCAAAGACCGCGGCATGGTATTTCAGAAGTACACTTCATTCCCCTGGCTGACCGTCGCTGGTAACATAGCATACGGTTTGAAGATTAACGGCGTCCCGGAAGCAAAGCGCAAGGAGACGGTGACGCAGTTGATTCAGGAGGTAGGGCTGAGCGGTTTTGAGAACGCCTATCCGGAGACGCTCTCTGGCGGGATGCAGCAGCGAGTTGCGATTGCGCGTACGTTGGCGCTTCGCCCAGCCGTCATCCTGATGGACGAGCCCTTTGGCGCGCTCGACGCGCAAACCCGCGGCGAGATGCAGCAACTGCTGCTGAAAGTGTGGGACGAAAGCGCGAGCACGATCTTGTTTGTCACGCACGACGTTGAGGAGGCGGTTTACCTGGCGGACCGGATTTTTATCATGAGTGCGCACCCGGGGACGATTATCGAAGATGTTCAGGTCCCCTTCGACCGCCCGCGCGATCTGAGCCTGAAACAACGGAATGAGTTTCACGAGTTGCAGAACTATGTTCTCGGGCGTCTGCGAAAAGCTCCCGGGAACGGACAGGTGCGGGTGAGTGTCTAGATGGCTCCCGCCGATTTCCAGGATCAACCCCGTCCTCAAACTCCGCAAGACGACATCAACTTTGTAAGAGAGGCCTTCCATTCGCAATACAACTGGATTGCAATGACCGGGGCCGGCGTTTTTGCGCTGCTCAGCGGCACCTTTCTGCCGGTGATTCTTGCGGCAGGACTGGAGATGATCTACCTGGCCATCGTTCCGCAGAGTTCCCGGTTTCGGCGGCTGATACGATCGTTGAAATTCGCCGAGGAACAACGCAAGCACCAGGAAAAACTGAACGATATGCTGAAGAACTTGCCCGCCGAAATGCAGAGCCGGTATGTCCACGCGGCGCAGGTGTGCGCTTCGATCCGCGCCAATTTCGCGCAGTTGTCGAGCGCATCCCAGATCTTTCTGCAGCAGATCGATACCAGCCTCCAGGGATTGCTGACCGGCTATGCCCGTTTGCTGCTGGCAGCAGCTCAGCAACAGCAGTACGTGAAGAGCACCGAGCAGGATGGCATCAAGCACGAAATCGCAATCCTGCAGAAGGCGCTGAACAGCGATCCACCGAAGGTGCAGGAGATCAACAAGAAGCGCATCGAGATTCTGAGCAAGCGGTTGGAGAAATACGACAAGATTTGTGAGAATCGCAAAGTGGTCGACGCGCAATGTTCCGCCGTTGAGGATGTGCTGATGCTGGTGCGCGATCAATCGGTCACCATGCGGGACCCGCAGCAGGTTACCGAGCGGCTCGACGGCCTTGTGCGTGATGTGGAACAGACCGAACAGACTGTGCAACAAGTGGAAGCGATCTTCAGCGACATGTCGCCCGACCTTAACGGATTGATGTCGCTGGACGATACTTCAACCTCCTCGGGCCGGAACCGTGTGCGGATGTCAAACTAGATGCCCTCGAATACAACGACGAATACGACAACGTTAGGGAAGTACCTGGATGCACTTCCCGCCTGGGCGCGAGAACTCTCCGAGAAGTACTACTCGCGGTCATTCGCATTGTTCGTGCTCTACGGAAATGTGCGGGACCTGGTGCCGCTACGCAGGCAGGAGACTACGGAGTTTGTACCGCTCGATGAGTTTCTGTCCGGAGCGCTCTTTGGCCAACGCGACCTGGTTTTGCACTACGACCGTGGCGGGTTGAGCTTCGGCTCCGCAGACACTCAAGCCGACTTCCGCCGCGCCCTCGAAGGGTACGACAGTTTTCATGGCACCACCTATTCGCAAGGGGGACTGCCGCGCAACCCGGATGCGGCGCTGAACCTGCTCGACAACTATCTGCGGCTGCGCATCGCCGACGGCAAGAAGATCGGGCTGGTCATTGATTTCGCCGAGACCATCGCCCCGGCCGGCGATATCTCCAGCATGTCAGCGGACGATCGCAATGCCCTGGTCATTCTCAAGCGTTGGGCGCGTAATTCCGCATTTCTGAACGCCGACGTCACCATTTGTCTCGTGTCGGAAAATCAGATCGAACTGAATCAGGGCATCGTGCAACATCCGGGTGTTTCTTCAATCGGCATTCCGTTGCCGGACTATGCGGATCGCCTGGAATTCATCCGCGCGCAGTTGAAAAGTCAGGACCTACCCACCGGCTCTGAGGTCAATGATGAATCACTGGCCACGCTGGGCGCGGGCTTGAAGCGAGTTCAGTTGCAGAGCCTGATTTCCCATGCAGTGCAGAACCGGCAACCCCTCACGCTCAAGTTCCTCTCGGACCGCAAAAGGGATCTGATTGAAGCTGAATCCGGTGGTCTGCTGGAGTTCGTGCAGAGCCGGTTTGATCTGTCGTTTGTCGCAGGAAACGATCAGGCAAAACGAAAATTGCAGGATGCCGCCAAAGCAATCCACTCCGGCAATACCGATGTCCTACCCATGGGCTATGTAATATGCGGGCCGGTGGGTACGGGGAAGACTTTCATCACTACCTGCTTCGCCGGCGAAGTTGGGATTCCGGCGGTCACGCTGAAGAACTTTCGCAGCATGTGGCAGGGGGTCACGGAGGGAAATCTGGAGAGAGTCTTGACCCTGCTCAAAGCGATGAGCCCAATTGCGGTGATTGTAGATGAGGCCGACGCTCAACTGGGCGACCGCTCCAGTTCCGGCGATAGTGGCGTGGGTAATCGGGTGTTTGCCCAGATCGCGCAGTTTATGGGGAACACCGAACTGCGCGGCAAGGTGATCTGGTTTCTCCTCACTTGCCGTCCTGATTTGTTACCCGTGGACCTGAAGCGGCAGGGCCGAGCAGAGGAGCACATTGCCCTGTTTTATCCCGATACGCAGGAAGAGCGCCTCGCACTCTTGCGAGCCATGCAAAGGAAGGTCGGCATGAAGCCCTTTCCGGAAGACGTAGAAAAGTTCTTCCTGGATCGCGCCGGAACCCTGTCGGGAGCCGACATCGAGGCAGTCCTGGTGCGCAGTCACATGCGGAGCAGCCTGCAAAACAAGGCGGCCGTCGATACAGAAGACCTGAAGGCCGCGCTCGAGGATTTCATCCCGCCCTACTACCCAACCGAGATCGATCTGCAGAATCTGGTCGCTGTACTGGAGTGCACCAGCCGCTGCCTGCTGCCGAAACAGTACCGGGATATCGACCGCAGTGAACTGATCCGGCGGACCAGCGAACTACTGGCCTCGTCTCGCTAAGTCCCAGTCTAGATTGGTTCGTCCGTTCAAATCACAATCCCATCCATGCGGAAAGCCCTGCGGGTCGGGGTGAAGTGTGGAATCGGCCGTGGTTTTATCAGCGGAGATTTCCGATCCGTCGAGGTCCCCGGTCAGTGGGTCGGGAATATCCCGAATCACCACAGGGATTCCGTAGAACCGCTCCAAATGTTCTTGGACTCGCGTCGCGTACTCTGCAAACGCGATGGGCATCGCTCAATTCTGCGTAAACATCACTTGTAGTGCTCAAGATAATACAGGGCTCCAAACGCGAGAACCAAGGCGGCGGCTGGAAACGCCAGGGGTCGCACGCTTCGCAAGGGCTGCCTCCACTCCGCTGTGGCGAGGAAAAGCAAGATCATCGGCACTAGCGCCACGATAGACAGCTGAAAGATATGTGCCGCGGCTCCTTCGTCCGGTTGAGGCGGATAAATGTACCCGCTAAGGACCGCAAGCAAAGCTGTAACAGATAGGACGATTACGATTTTTCCGGTGGCGCGGTTGATTTGCTGCCTACTCATGGCGTCACTTCCTTTCCGGATTGCCCAGCATGGCACAGCGGCCGGGAATCAGCATAGCTGTGATCAATGAGGCGGTCATCAGACCTTCGGCAGCCAGTAATTCAGGAGCCAGAGCCAGAAAGTACTTTGTACTATAAAGACATAACGGTTTCGTGTCAATAGGCTGACTGACCGGACGGCGGCGGCCTCTCGCGGTAACATGGTGTCTCCGAGCGGGCACGCGGTCCCATGATCGAGCAATTCGATTTTCCCGATGGCCGTGAACTGTTTGCCAAAGAGGATGGGTCTGGCGACCAGTCTGGCCGGCATTGCCTCGGCTGAAAACCTTCTCTCGCTGGAGCGATCCAAATGTTAAGACCATCACCGAATGGACACATGGCAGGGTTCATTCTGCGCATCTCCCTGCTTGCCAGCGTTCTCGTCGTATCGTGCCTCGCAAGCGAGCCACCAGGCAAAGTTGTCTCCTTTCAATACGAGGACTATGTCCTGACGCACGCACTGACAGCCTGCGGGCCCGTCCCCACCGCCTTGGATCCCAACGGCGTTTATCCTTATGTCAGCTACTGCGAAACCGCCAACCGACCGGCCCCTCAGAGATACACGTTCCTTGTGCTGAAAAACAGTTACATCAAATCTACGATCTCCCCTGACCTCGGCGGAAAAGTGATCTCCATGGTTCACAAAGGATCGGGCAAAGAGGTCTTGTTTGTTCCCAAGGTCATACGTCCGACGCGCATCTTGCCGAGATTCTATTTTGTGGCGGGTGGAATTGAAGTGAGCTTCCCGATCTCTCATTCTCCCAGCCAGAACGAAAAAGTCTCGTACAAAATTGACCGCGTTAAGGACCGAGTCTATGTCACATGCGGTGAGCGTGAGCTACGCTTCGGGATGCAGTGGTCCGTAGAGTACTCACTTGGGCCGCAGGACAAGTTCTTAACGGAACGCGTAGTGTTCCGCAATCCCGGCACATCGGCTTACCCGTGGATGTCATGGTCCAATGCGGCACTGCCATCAACGCCGGATACCGAATTCCATTTCCCCAATGGGAAAGTCCTATCCCATGCTTCACGAATTGACACCATTGATTGGCAAACGCAAGGCCCCAGGCACGAATCCGACATCAATGAGATGACAGGTTATTTCTGGAAGAGTCGTGACGCGAACGCTTTTGGCGCCTACACACCTTCCCTGGGCACCGGCCTTTATCACGTCGCGGATGAGGCCATTTCACCCGGAATGAAATTGTGGAGCTACGGCGTCGGCGACGACCGCGCCTGGGCCACGCTCAGCACCGCGTCAGCGCAGCCCTATATTGAGATCCAGGGAGGGCCGATCGGCGATCAGTCCATCAAGCTGGAACTTCCACCCAAGAAAACGCGATGGCATGTCGAGTATTGGATACCGACTGACAAGCGATTGGACATCCATGCCTTGACGGTGCCGGAGAATCATCTGAGGGCAGTGAGCGATATTCCCCTGTTTGAATGGGCAAGACCCGCCGAGATCAGGGTGTGGAGGGAGCTGTTGCATGCTTATGCGAAGAAAGGCGGATTGCCCGATCCTCCGCAGATCGATCAGAACCGCTGGGCGCCCTCTGGCATGGAAAACCTCGCCCCTGCCTTCTTATGGGCCATCCAAAACTCCCGTGGCGCAGGGACCGACTTGTGGAAATTTCACTACGGGGCTTGGCTGGCAGGCAGAGGAAAGGTAGAAGATGCGATCCGAGTACTCTCTGCCTCTAAGATCGGCGTGGCGGCAGCACTGTTGGCACGGCTTTACCAGGCGAAAGGTGATACCAAAAACGCGGCAGCAGCGTTGGAAGCGATTCAGGAACCATGGCTTCTGTTGCACCCGCAGGTGGTGGTGGAACGAGACAGAATATTGCGCGCCCTCGGGACGCAAACCCTTGCTGAGCGTGAGCAGTGGCTCAGTAAAGTGGGGGCATTGAAGGACGAATGGATCCTCGAGCGCAAGGTGCAGCTCTTGATCGACCAAGGCGAAATTCAAGAAGCCAAACAGCTACTCTTGTCCATTCAATTCCAGAAAGTACATCAAACCTACACCCGTACTGGAATGTGGATGCAAATCTGCGAAAAGCTGAGAGAATCCTGCGATCCGATTCCTCAGGTCCTGGGAGAAGATCGCCTGGCCCGGTTCGGCGCCTACCGTGAGTTCCAGTAGTCCGCCTGCAGCATCGACCTTCAGGCGGCGACCTCCGCGGGCCGCGTCGCCTCCGGAACTTCAAGCAATCTGCCTGCCTTCACATCGTAAACGTACCCGTAAATCGCTATGTTCTTCGGAACCAGAGGATGCTCGCGAATTCGCTGTACATCATCGCGCACGCTCTGCTCCTGATCGGAGATGGTGAGCCACTCGATGAATTCTCCCGCGCGCGATCCGGGGCCCTTTCCGACATCCTGAAAGCCTTTGTCCGTGAGGGCTGCCGTTTCCAGGCTGTTGGCCAGCAGTCCGCGCATCACCTCGTTGGTAAAGAATTCCATGCCGCAATTGGTGTGGTGAATGACAAACCACTCCCGCGTGCCCAGCAACTTGTATGAGATGACTAGCGAACGAATGGCATCGTCGCTGGCGCGCCCGCCCGCGTTACGAATGACGTGCGCGTCGCCTTCGGCTAGCCCGGCGAACTTGGCGGGATCAAGCCGCGCATCCATGCAGGTGAGAATGGCAAAGTGTCGCGCGGGCGGCATGCCGAGCTTCGCTTTGTCGCCAAAATCGGCGGCGTACCTCTGGTTGGCCGCAAGTACTTCCCGAAGAACGTTGCTCATAACGGCTCCTTGGTCGAAAGAGTGATGAACTGAGCTGACCGATCTCTTGTACCACGTAGAGTGAGATTCTTCATCACAGCTCTCAGCTGCGAAACTGGTTCAGGGATACAGGCCGCGCCGGCGGCCGGTAGCCCAGCAGCGGACTGCGGTCGCTGCGTGTTGTACCAAACGCGCCATGGCTCGATCAGAATCTGCGGTTCCTTCAGCGAGTGAAAGATTTCGCCATTCAAGCACTCGCAGTATCCGTTCTCCCAGGGGCTGCCGCGCTCGATGCACGGCGTCCGTGTTCTCACCTTCGCATGGCGGTCAGACGTGACCCAAATAGACAAGCGCATAGTCCTGTGGCTCCCGAGGGACGTTGGAACCGACTATTTCAATCTTCCATGTTCCTGGGGAGGGCTTGGGGATGTGCACGACCTCAACATTGTTTTTTGCATCAAGGTTCAAGCTGCTGCCGTCCTGATTACCTACGTATTGTTTGCCGCTTGGGGAATGGACAATCAAGTTGAGGTCGTTGACCAGCGCAGGACCTGGGTAGTCGGTATACGCCAAGACGACTCGCAGGGGACTCTTGCCCGATTTCACAGCAATGTCAATCGTCTGTGACTCGCCAGTTCTTGGTCCTTTCCCTTGCTCTACGAACTGCAGACGTGCCGGGCTCGCAGGAGCCAGTGCTTTGCCCAAGTTGACGCGGCCGAACCCCTGGTCGCTGTCACAAATCCCCTTGCGCGCCGCGGCACTGCCGATGCGGTCCGCTCCGGCGATCAGCGTGGCCTTCACCAGCGCCGCGGTAGGGTTTTTCACGGAGCGATTTTTACGGTAGTACTCGCGGATCAGCGCCGCCGCACCTGCTATCAAAGGGGTGGCCATGCTGGTGCCGCCCATGAAGAAATACAGTCTGCTCTTGGGATACGCCGCCCAGCCTTTGTTGCTGTTGGCGATCTGGCTGGAGCGCGTGGACAGAATGAAAGTGCCGGGCCCGATCACCTCTGGTTTAACGCGGCCGTCGCGCGTAGGGCCACGGCTGCTAAAGGGCACGATGCTGCTTGGATCGTCGGCCATGGAATCGTCGCGAAACGGCGGCACGGGGTAATCGTCGGGCCACCAGTCCCCATAGCGTTGCGCGTCAAATTCCGGCCGCAGGTTTTCACACGCGCCAATGGTGATGCAATTCTTGGCCGTGCCCGGAGACGTCACACTCATGGGGTTGATCTTGCCATCACCGTCCTTGTCGGTTCCGTCGTTACCGGCCGCCACCACCACACAGAAGTCTTTGTGCTTCCACACGAAGTCATCCAGCTGGGAGCACTGTGAGTCGTATTCTCCCGGCTCTCCCCCACCCCACGAATTCGAGTGCACGCGAGCCTTGTTCCGATAGGCATATTGAAACAAGTTCGTAAGGTCGGCCGGTATGCCCGCCAGTTCGTAACGGTCATTGCCCGCTCTATACTCAGGTTTCCAGTGCATCTCCTGTTCCACGGCCTGAAACACTAATTTGGCTTTGTAGGCCAACCCGCGCACCGGTGCGGATAAGCCCGCGATCGAGGTGGAGTTGGTTCCGTTCCCGAGAACGGAGCCGCTCACGTGCGTACCGTGTCCGCTGTCCAGATCGGCGGGCCCATCATTTGCCCCGGGATTTGTAATCTGCGAACTGAAGTCGGGCGTGATGGGATAGCTCTTGATAAGCGCCACCCGGTTGGCGAAGTCCCGGTTGATGGTGGCGAGGATGCCGGTGTCCAGTCCGGTGTCGCAGATACCGACGTACTCGCCGTCACCACTGAGCCCGAGGCCAGCCGGACCGCGAACCGCATCGTTACAGATGATCCCGGTCGCCACATTGTTCGCGGAACGCTTCACCACACGCTCTCGAATGAAACGCACGCCGTGCACAGCCGAAAGATTTCTGAATTGGCGCGCGCGGGTAGCGGCGCTCTTCAGCGATTCGAGCACGAGCATGTTGGCGCGTCGATCCTGGTCCAGGATCTTGAAGCCGAGTTTCCTTACCTGGGGAAGGGCAGCCCGGAGGTCCTCCGGCCCGAAAAACTCCACGCTATAAACGCCTGGGAGGACACGCGTCCTTGGCAAAACCGACCTGGTGTCGCCCGGCTGGCGACCCGGATTTTTCAACACCGCGGGTGAAACTCGATCCTCCCAGGGCAAGTGTCCGACCCAGCGGACATACGGCAAAGCAGCGATGCTCGTCACTTTTCGACTGTCCGCACGAACGATCCAAGTGAAATCATTCTGCGGGGCGCGCAGTTCCCCGCCCGCGGTCCGGATGCCTTTTAGCCACTTCTGTTTGATGGGTCCCACGAACTGAACCAGGTAGTGGTGGAGTCCAACCGACAGGCGCCGGGCCTTCTTGTACGCGGGATGCTTTTGCAGAGTACCTTCTGCGCTCAGGCGCGGCCGGTTGGTGTCAATCCTGCGGAATGGAGTTTCAATATGGTAAGCGTCGGTAATGTCCTGGGTCGGATACTTCTTTGACAATTCCTCGATCTGCCGGTTGGATCCGCGAACAAGAACAAACGCTTCATAGGGCTCCACAACATCATACTTGCGGCCGATCTCCTGCTGCTCGGCTCCTCTGGCGAACACCTTTGCAATACGCTTGGGCATGTTTGCTGCTCTCCTCTTTGTCAGCTGAAGACTAATGCCAATGTACTGGGTGTGATGGCTTGCCATGCATCATTCAACTACACCCGTACTTCTTGACTCAGCCTCATGGCGTTCCAATTCATTCTTGTTAGTTGACCATCGCAGTTTCTCCACAAGCTCGCTGTAAAGGATTGCTGCTTGTCGGGAGACAACTGTTCGGTCCGCTGCACTAGCAACTTGCAGCCTTCCCACCCTTGGATATTCTTTGTTGAGAGGAAGGCCATTCTTGCCCAAAACAGTAAGCGGGCAAAGCTGCACCTGCCTGACATACAGTGCCGCACGCAGACGCGTGACGCCTCGCACTTCAATACAGTCAGCCCTGTCTCTCGGGGAAGTCGGCGAGTAGAAGCCCCCCTCGGATGAGAAGCTCGGAAATGCTTCATCCTTCCGTTCGCCGAATTGGCCTACAAGATATGCTCGGAATTTCGGAATGTCAAGAATCAATCTGAGAAGCATGCCACCGTGCCGCCAAAAGGGCGCAAATATAATCGAGCCCAGCAATTACGGTTCTTCCCGCAGGGCCGTTGGCTCACAGACCCAACAAGCTAAACCCGAGATGAAGCTTGGCTCTGAACCGTCCCGTTGATATGCCGGGCGCTCACTACGAGTGTGAGGCCTTTACCGTATCGAGGTAGCGCTCTGTCGGACGGCCTCAAAACGTCGAAGACCGCGGGCTGTACAGGTCAGACGCCCGCGCTTCGACGTCCGGTCTTGGACGTATCGTTACGCTATTTAGCGTTACGGCAATTGGCGTAATTACGAAATCCTAGAAGGTCCCGCATTCAAGAATGTAAGTCCTTCTTGTAAGCTCCTGTTGCAAAATGGCTCCCAAGTTTCGCGACAACTCGTTAACTCCTTTAGCTAGATGGGCGCCAGTGGCGCCGAATCTGATCCCCGGGTCTTGGGATAGGGGCTCATTTCAGTTACCAAATTACTGATTATAAGAAGGAAGTGGTCGAGAAAAGGAGACCTGAAGCCATTCGAGTAGGCGTTTGAATGCCTGTGATTATTTGATTTTAGATGAATTGGTCGGGGAGAGAGGATTTGAACCTCCGACCCCCTGGTCCCGAACCAGGTGCTCTACCAGGCTGAGCCACTCCCCGACGAACGGCAGGATCACGGCCACCCAACAGCGTGGCACCGACAGTATAACATCCGGTGGCTTGGGGTTTCCGTGCCGGTCCTACCCTACCCTACCCGACGATCTCTCGGTACACTGCTACCAGTTCGTCGCCGTCATTATCCTCGTTCTTTATGTTGGCGTTCACCTCGCAAAGACTGATCACTCCGACGGAAACGATCGAGAATCCGGTCCTGCTGGTTGAGGAAGGAAGGATTCTTGACCTCGCCCCACGCAGGGCCCGCGCCGTTCCCGCTGGGCTTGTTGCTTTCGACTTCAGCGACGGCATTCTTGCTCCTGGCTACGTCGATCTCCACATTCACGGCGGCGCGGGGTTTGACGTGATGAGCGACGCGGCCGAAGCATTGCCGTCGGTGGAGCAACTGCTCGCGCGTCACGGAGTCACAAGCTATTACCCGACTACGGTCACCGCTCCGATGGAGGCAACATTGCGTGCCCTCGGACGGCTGGCGGACGCGATCGAGGAACGCGAGCACCAACCTGCGCCAGAAGCCGCGCGCGCATGTCCTGCCGGAATCCATCTGGAGGGTCCCTTCCTCAGCCATGCCCGGCGAGGTGTGCATCCTCCGGAGCACCTGCTGAAACCGACGTCGGCGGCCTTCGAGCGCTTTTGGGACGCGGCGCGCGGCAGGATTCGCATGTTGACTATTGCTCCAGAACTCGAGGGAGCCATGGAGGTGATTGCCGAAGCCTCGCGACGCGGCGTTTGCGTCAGCCTCGGACACACGGATGCCGATCTGCGAACGTCCGAGCGCGGAATTGAGGCGGGTGCGCGCCATGCCACTCACACCTTCAACGCCATGCGTCCGCTGAACCATCGCGATCCTGGAATCCTCGGAGCGGTGCTTACCGACGCGCGCGTCAGCGCGGACATCATTGCCGACGGCGTGCATCTTGATCCGGCGATCGTGCGGCTTTTCGCACATGCCAAAGGCGCGCAACAAACCGTGCTCATTACCGACGCTACGGCCGCGACCGGCATGCCGGATGGAACGTATCGATTGGGATCTCTGGAGGTCGAGGTGCGCGATGGCCGCTGCACCTCCGATGGAAAACTTGCCGGTAGCCTTTTAACCATGGATCGCGCGATACGCAATCTGGCGCAATTCGCCAGCTGGACTCTGGAACAGGCGGTGGCAGCGGCGAGCCTGAATCCGGCGCGAATTGGCGGACTGTCTGATAAAGGTGCATTGAAAGCGGGTGCTGACGCCGACTTCGTTGTGCTGAATGCGGCGGGCGAAGTTAAGCGGACGTTCGTAGGTGGAGTAGAAGCGGGCGTTGGCCGGTAGTCGTTGGGCGTCGTTATTCTTCGCATGAAAGTGCCCCAAAATTCATCAACCACAAAGGACACGAAGTCAGACAAGGGTGTGAACCCACGGAGGATTGCCTTCGTGCTCCTTTGTGTCCTTTGTGGTTAATTAGGACACTACCGACCGTACCGAAGCCAGCAAGAATCCCCGTGATTCTTTATGATGGAAGATTGCATTTCTACGTGGGGTGACACCAGAGTGGCTGAGACGCAACATACCAATGGCATTGAAGTTCTGGAAACGCGCGAGTGGCTGGACTCGCTGGATTATGTGCTGTCGCGGGGCGGAGCGGAGCGGGCGGGGCGGCTTCTGCAGCAGTTGGCATTGCATGCCCGGCGCGAGGCCGGGATCAATCTGCCGTTTACGGCGACGACTCCCTACCAGAACACGATCCCATCCCGGCAGCAACCGCCGTTTCCCGGCAGCCAGGAGATGGAGCGTCGCATCAAGAGCCTGGTGCGCTGGAACGCGTTGGCCATGGTGGTGCGCGCCAACAAGATTCAGGAAGGCATCGGCGGACATATTTCCACGTTTGCTTCCGCAGCCACGTTGTACGAAGTGGCGTTCAATCATTTCCTGCGCGCTTCGACCGAGGATGGAGACCGCGACATAGTCTATTTCCAGGGACACGCAGCACCGGGAATGTACGCGCGTGCGTATCTGGAAGGACGTATTCCGAAGCAAAAACTGGAGAACTTCCGGCGCGAATTGAAGCCGGGCGGTGGGCTCTCCTCGTACCCGCATCCCTGGCTGATGCCGGACTTCTGGGAGTTTCCGACGGTCTCGATGGGACTGGGACCAATCCAGGCGATTTATCACGCGCGGTTCATTCGATATCTCGAGAATCGCGGACTTAAGACTTCGACCGGCGGAAAAGTCTGGGCGTTCCTGGGCGATGGCGAGATGGACGAACCCGAGTCACTGGGATCAATCACGCTGGCCTCGCGCGAACGGCTCGACAACCTGATCTTCGTGGTGAACTGCAACCTGCAGCGGCTGGACGGACCGGTGCGCGGGAACGGCAAGATCATTCAGGAACTCGAAGCGATCTTCCGGGGCGCAGGCTGGAACGTAATCAAGTGCATCTGGGGCGGCGATTGGGATCCGCTCATCCAGAATGATCGTGATGGTCTGCTTGTCAAGCGCATGGGCGAGATCGCCGACGGGCAGTATCAGAAATATTTTGTCGAGAGCGGCGCGTATTTCCGGCAGAACTTCTTCGGCACTGATCCCCGGCTGCTGAAGATGGTGGAGCATCTTTCCGACGAGCAACTGGCGCGCATGCGGCTGGGCGGACACGATCCGATCAAGGTGCACGCCGCGTACAAGGCGGCGGTGGAGCACACGGGATCGCCGACCATCGTTCTCGCGAAGACGATCAAAGGCTACGGCCTCGGCGAAGCGGGGGAAGGCAAGAACATCACGCACCAGCAGAAAAAGCTGAACGACGACGAGTTGCAGATTTTCCGGTCGCGCTTCGGCATTCCGGTTCCCGACGATGAACTGCACAATGCCCCGTTTTACCGTCCGGCGGACGACAGCCCCGAGATCAAATACATGCAGGAGAGGCGCAAGCAGTTGGGCGGCTACATGCCGGCCCGCAAAGTGCGTGCGACTCCGCTGAAGCCGGTTTCTGAAGCGCACTTTGAGGAATTCTACAAAGGCACCGAGGGGCGCGAAGTTTCGACCACGATGGTGTTCGTGCGCATGCTGGCGAAACTGCTGCGCGATCCGGAGGTCGGGAAGCTGATCGTGCCGGTCGTTCCAGACGAGGCCCGCACGTTCGGCATGGAAGCGCTGTTCCGGCAGGTGGGAATTTATTCAAGCGTAGGGCAACTGTACGAGCCGGTCGATATGGACACGCTCCTTTATTACAAGGAAGCAAAGAACGGGCAGATCCTGGAAGAGGGCATCACCGAGGCGGGCTCGATGTGCTCGTTCATTTCGGCGGGCACGGCATACGCGAACCACGGCATCAACACGATTCCCTTCTTTATTTATTACTCGATGTTCGGATTCCAGCGCATTGGCGACCTCGTATGGGCGGCAGCCGACATGCGGTGCCGCGGGTTTCTGATCGGCGGGACCGCCGGGCGGACGACGCTGGCCGGCGAAGGCCTGCAGCATCAGGACGGACACAGTCATGTGCTGGCGCTCCCCGTGCCCAACCTGATGGCGTACGACCCGGCGTTCGCGTATGAGATTGCGATCATTATTCAGGACGGGATCAAGCGGATGTACGTGGACGGCGAATCCATCTTCTACTACCTGACGGTCACGAATGAGCCTCTGCCGATGCCGGAGATGCCCGAGGGCGTCCGCGAGGGCATACTGAAAGGACTGTATCGCTACCAGACTTCCGGGTACAAGAAGGCGAAGCTACACGCGCAACTGCTGGGCAGCGGCACCATCATGTTTGAGGTGCTAAAGGCCCAGGAGATTCTGGAAAAGAACTACGGCGTGGCGGCGGATGTGTGGAGCGTTACCAGCTACAAAGAGCTGTATCGCGAGGCCAACGACTGCGAGCGGTGGAACATGCTGCATCCGACAAAGACGGCGAAGGTGCCGTACGTCACGCAAACTCTCAAGGGCGCTCCGGGCCCGTTCATCGCTGCCTCGGATTACATGAAGGTGCTGCCCGAGAGTATTGCGCAGTGGGTTCCGGGAAAGCTGGTGTCGCTCGGCACGGACGGCTTCGGCCGCAGCGAGAATCGCGCCTCGCTGCGGGATTTCTTTGAGGTGGATGCGAAGCACATTGTGCTGGCGACGCTGCACGCGCTGGCACGCGAAAAGCAGGTGGGTGCGGACGTTCTGGAAAAAGCGATTCGCGATCTGGGCATTCATCCGGACAAGGCGAACCCGGCGGTAAGCTAGGGGCATGTGTAGCGCGGGACATTCCTGTCCGCGCCGCGTGCGGCGGAGAAGAAGACTGCGCGGGCAAGAATGCCCGCGCCACACAGTCAGGTTTCTGGAGCTGGAAAAGGAAGGGAATGGCAACGGAATTCAAGCTGCCCGAACTGGGCGAGAACATTGAGAGCGGAGACCTAGTTCGTCTCATGATCAAGCCGGGCGCGAACATTACCGAGGGCGAACCGGTGATGGAACTCGAGACGGACAAGGCGGTGGTCGAAGTGCCCTCGTCGGTGAGTGGCACGGTGGGCGAGATCCGCGTCAAGGAAGGCGACAAGCTGCGGGTGGGGCAAGTCATCTTCACGGTGGAAAATGGCGCGACTGCGCCGAAGGTTGCGAAGCCCACGGCAGAAGTCAGCGCTCCGGCAGTCGCGCCGAAAGCAGATCCTGTGCCTAAGACTGCGGTTCGGGATGTCGTTAGCAGTGGACGGGCGGGGGCGCCCGTCGCTCCATCGACATCGACTCCAGTCGGTGGTGCTTCGGAGTTCACACTCCCGGAACTCGGCGAGAACATCGATTCCGGCGATCTTGTCCGACTGATGATCGCGGCCGGGGATCGCGTATCGGAAGGCCAGCCGGTGATGGAACTGGAGACGGACAAGGCGGTGGTCGAAGTACCGTCGAATGTGAGCGGCGTGGTGCGCGAGATCAAGGTAAAAGAGGGATCCAAGGTCAAGGTGGGCCAGGTGATCTTCACGCTGGAAGGTGGCGCGCCGGCGCAAACCGAGGCTCCGCGCAAGCATGAACCGGTGGAGCATATTTCCGGACAACAAGCGGCACGGCTCGCGTTTCAACTGGCGATGAAGGCGGAAGGCAAGACCGAAGAGCAGGCCCTGCCGCCGGATCAGCCGCACGCCCCCCTGCAGGCGTTCAGCATGCCGCTGCAACTGGGAAAAGTTGCGGGCACTCATCGCGATCCAGTTCCTGCCGCGCCCCACGTGCGGCGGCTGGCGCGCGAAATTGGGGTGGACATAAACGGCGTGCAGGGCAGCGGGCCGGGCGGGCGCATCAGCGAAGACGACGTGAAGCAGCACGCGAAGAATACCCTGATGGCGGCGGCGGCGGCACAGCTTCCGCGCGCGAGTTTCGTTGAGCCCGAGCTTCCCGATTTCAGCAAGTGGGGGAAGACAGAACGCGTTTCGATGCGCGGCGTGCGGCGAAAGACGGCCGAGCATCTGCGGCAGGCGTGGAACACGGTTCCGCATGTTACGCAGCAGGATCGCGCGGACATCACCGAACTCGAGCAGCTACGTGCGCGTTTCGCACCGCGCGCGGAAGAAGCGGGCGGCAAGATGACGGTAACTGCGATTTCGCTGAAGGTGTGCGCGTCGGCCCTGAAAGTGTTTCCCCAGTTCAATGCGTCGATTGACATGGGGAAGGAAGAAATCATTTACAAGCAGTACATCAATATCGGCGTGGCGGTGGATACAGACCGCGGCCTGCTGGTGCCGGTGATTCGCGATGTAGACAAGAAAAATATCGTGGAGCTGGCCGCCGAGCTGACGCAGCTTTCGAAGAAAGCGAAGGATCGCAAGCTGACTCCGGAAGAGATGGAAGGCGGAACGTTCACGATCACGAATCTGGGTGGCATCGGCGGGACGGGATTCTCGCCAATTGTGAACCATCCTGAGGTTGCAATTCTCGGCCTGTCGCGGTCGCGGATGGAGCCGGAGTGGGTGAACAACAAATTCGAGCCGCGCTTGATTCTGCCGCTCTCGCTCTCGTACGATCACCGGTTGATCGATGGCGCCGACGCGGCGCGCTTTCTGCGCTGGATCGCGGAAGCTTTTGAGCAGCCGTTCCTGCTGTCGGTGCAGGGATAGGTGCCGGAGGCACCACCGAACGTAGCCCGCCAGTTTACTGGCGGGATGGAGCCACAAAAAGGAGCGCGAAGTGCCGGAGGCACGACTGAAAACGCGGACGTCCCTCCGTTTTCAGCCGTCCCTCCGGGACTCGCGAGTCCGGGGTTGCGATGTAACCCGGCCTTGAAAGGCCGGGCTATTATCGAACGTCCCTTCGGGACGAAGTGACGAGCGCATCTCAGGATGTCAACAGAGCCAAAATTCTCTAGGACATAGGCAAAGATAATGACGAATGCTTCGAGTCTCCGTTTGGCTGTTATCGGCGGTGGTCCGGGCGGATATGCCGCCGCATTCCTGGCGGCTGATCTCGGCATGAAAGTCACGATGATTGATCCCGAAGCGAATCCGGGCGGCGTGTGTCTGTATCACGGTTGCATTCCATCGAAGGCGTTGCTGCACGTCGCGAAGTTACTCGAAGAAGCCGAGCAGGCCAAGAACTGGGGCATCGAGTTCGCCACGCCCAAGGTGGATTTGAACAAGCTGCGCGGGTGGAAAGAGAGTGTTGTAAAGAGGCTCACGGGCGGCCTTGGACAGCTGTGCAAGCAGCGGTCGGTACAGTTTGTGCAAGGCAAGGCTGCGTTCGTGAATGGGACGACCCTAAAGGTTACGAAGACGGCGGCGGGCGGTGAAGAGAATCTGACCTTCGATCGCATCATCATTGCCACCGGATCGCGGCCGACCGTGATTCCCAGTTTGAAGGTTGATAGTCCGCGGCTGATCGACTCGACCGGAGCCCTGGATCTGCAGGATATCCCGAATACGCTGCTGGTGATTGGCGGCGGCTACATCGGGCTGGAACTGGGCTCGGTATACGCGACGCTCGGGACCAAGGTGACTTGCGTGGAAATGATGCCTGGGCTGCTGCCGGGCGCGGATCGCGATCTGGTACTGCCCCTGCATAAGCGGCTGGAGAAATTGTTCTCGGCGATCCTGCTGAACACTACGGTCAAGTCACTCAAAGATGAGAAGAACGGTATTCGGGTCACGCTCGAAGGCACGGATGTGAAGGAAAAAGAGCAGGTATTTGAGCGCGTGCTGATGTCGGTGGGACGGCGTCCGAATTCGGAAATCGCCGGGCTCGACAAGACCAAGGTCAAGGTCAACCAGAAGGGCTTCATCGAGATCAACGAGCAGCGGCAGACGGGTGAACCGACGGTGTACGCGATCGGCGACGTTGCGGGCGAGCCGATGCTGGCCCACAAGGCGATGCACGAAGGGCGCACGGCGGTGGAAGCTATTGCCGGACACAAGGTTGCGTTTGAACCAAATGCGATTCCCGCAGTCGTGTTCACCGATCCTGAGATTGCGTGGGCTGGGCTGACCGAAACCCAAGCTAAGGAACAAGGGCGCGAGATCAGCGTGGCGAAATTTCCGTGGGCGGCTTCCGGACGCGCGGTGACACTCGACCGCATGGAGGGGATGACCAAGCTGCTGATCGATCCCAAGACGGAGCGCGTGCTCGGAGTTGGGATCGTAGGCCCCGGAGCGGGCGAGTTGATTGCCGAGGGCGTGCTGGCCATTGAGATGTGCGCGCTGGCGGCCGATGTCGGCATGACGATCCATCCGCATCCAACGCTTTCGGAAACGATGATGGAGTCGGCGGAGATTTTCTACGGGCAAGCCACGGACATTTACCGGCCCAGGAAAGCGTAGCGCCGGCGACTCGCCGGCTTTTTCTCCCGCAGAGGGTGCCACTCATCGCGTTCTCTGCGATGAGCGGGAACGGACGCCCGCCTTACCCGGAGCTGACCTCATGAAGAAACTGCCGCTCTTAGTTGTCATTCTCTCTATTGCTTTTTCTTTGCACGCGCCGGCTCAGTTAGTGCCAAGCTTGACGAACCCCGCCGCGCCAAACCCAGTTCCTGTCGCTTCCACCGACCCACTCGGACGCGACACACCTTCAGGGACCGTCCTTGGTTTTTTGCAGGTTGCCCAGGCGGGCAACTACAAGCTTGCGGCCGACTATCTGCAGATGAGCGCGGCGCGCCGGCAATCGCAGGGCCCCGAGCTGGCGAGCCAATTGAAGGTGCTGATGGACCGCGCCTTCGTGGGCAACCTGCGACGTCTGAGCACGCGGCCGGAGGGAGCCCCGGACAACGACATCATCGACCAGCAAACGATTGGAGCATTTTCGAGTGGGGATGCGGATGTTCCGGTGGTCCTGATTCGAGTAGCGGATGCCAATGCCAGGAAGATCTGGCTGTTTTCCGCCGACACCCTGAGGAAGGTTCCGGAGTTGTACGACAACCTGCAGGCGCATCGGATTGAGAAAAAACTTCCGCAAAGCCTGGTAGAAAATCAGTTTCTCGGGATGCCGCTATGGCAGTGGCTCGCGTTGCTCGCGGCCATTCCGGTCGCGATCGGTATCGGATGGGTCGTCGTTCTTCTGCTGGCAATTCCCCGTCGATTGTGGCTCCGGTTCCGGAACCGGCCGAACCTGCACTCTTACACCCAACTGTCGCTTCCGATGCTGGTTTTCTTCGGCGCGATTGCCCACCGGGCGATGGCGGTTTATCTGGGCCTGCCGCTTCTGCCCCGCCTTTACTATTACCGGACCATCGGGGTGCTGGTCACGGTCGGCTTCTTCTGGTTTTTGTTCCGCGCCACCCACCTGCTGATGCAGCGTTGGCGAACGCATGCCGTCAGCGCCGGCCGCACGGGCACCGGGACTTTGATGGTGCTCGGGGAACGATTGGTCAAAGCGCTGGTAATGATCGCGGCGGCGCTGTCGATTCTGGGCGCGCTGGGATTCAATCTGACCACCGTGCTGGCGGGCCTGGGCATCGGCGGCATCGCGATTGCCTTCGCGGCGCAGAAGACACTCGAAAACCTTTTTGGCGGCATCTCGGTGCTGGCCGACGAGGTCATTCGCGTGGGCGACACCTGCCGGTTCGGGGACCGTGTGGGGACTGTGGAGGACATCAGCCTGCGCTCGACGCGAATCCGCACGCCGGAGAGAACAGAGTTATCGATCCCCAACGGCGCGCTGGCTGCGATGAATGTCGAAAATCTGACGCGCCGCGACAAGATCCTGTTCAATCCGACGTTGGGGATTCGCTCTGAAACCTCGCCCGACCAGTTGCGCTATCTGCTGGCGGAGCTGCGGCGCATGTTATACGAACATGCCAAAATCGAACACGAAAGCGCGCGCATCCGCTTCGCTGGCATCGACAGCAGCGCGTTGAACCTCGAGGTCTTCAGCTATGTGTTGACTCGCGACTACGCGGAGTTCACGGCGATTCGCGAAGACGTGCTGCTGCGCATCATGCAGATCGTGGAAGAATCAGGGAGCGATTTTGCGTCTTCCACCAGCACGATTTATATGGCCCGAGATACCGGCCTGCACAAGGAGAAGACGGAGGCGGCGGAACACCAAGTCCAGCAATGGCGAGACGAGCGGCAGTTGCCGTTCCCCGATTTTGCGCCAGCGGACAAGTCGGCTTTCCGCGGCTCGATTGCCTACCCTCCGCCGGAGGCAGCGGGGGGCGGTTCCCACTAACCCGTGATTCAATGTCCGAGACAACCTAGGCCACAGAGGACACAGGGGTCACAGAGGGCCGTGGGGACTCAAACCCTGCCTCTTTAGATAGATTCTTCGACTTCGAATGAAGCGGTTTGCTGGCGCCGACGCTCCACAGGTACAGAGCCGCGTATGCCCGCCAAGGCCGCCAAGCTTCAGCGTGCCGCTCAAGCTCGTGAAAACTCCCCAGTCCCGAGTTGCGCAGAAGCGCGACATCTCCGGATGGAAACGCGTCGGGCTCTCCGAGCGCTCGCATCGCCACGTATTGTGCGGTCCATTTCCCAATGCCGGGTATTTCACACAAGCGCGTCAGGAAAGCATCCACATCCACAATCCCCTCAAAGCTGATGTGCCCATCGCAGACTGCACGGGCAAGAGCTCTAATGGTCTCGGCTCGCCCCTTGGGCATACCAACCTTTGCGAGTTTGGCGTCGGCGAGAACCTCGGGTGGAGGAAAAAGATGAGTGAGGTTGCCGCCGCCGCAAAACGCCTGGCCAAAAGTTCTGACCAGCCGGCCCGCCAGCGCGGTCGCTCCTTTGACGGTGATCTGTTGGCCGAGAATCGCTCGCGTGGCAAGTTCGAAACCATTCCAGCAGCCCGGCACCCGCAGCCCCGGATCAGCCTGAACCCGCTCGCCCAATAGCGGGTCGCCTTCCAGACCTCCGACGATGGCGGCCCAATCCGCGCTCAAATCAAACATGGCGCGTATGCGCTCGATAATGAAGAAGAGGGACCGTGGATCGGAAAATTGGACGCGCACGGCGAGTGCGTCATGGTCCTCGTCCAGCGAGACCTCAAAACAGCCGTGGCTGCCGTTCAAAGAAATGGTGCGACGATACGTGGCTGATTCCACTGCTTCGACGCCCGGCGTGGCGCGAGCCCCCAGAAACGCCAACATACTCTTCCAATGATACGGAGGACGGAAACCAAGACGGAAGTAGTACTGATGTTCCTGCTGAATCGCAGTCTGCCGCGCGAGCCGGCGGATCTGAGTCGGCGTTCGATGATAAACCGTGCGGATACCAGCGTTGAACCGTCGCACGCTTCCGAAGCCGGCGGCCAGCGCCACTTCGCTCATCGGAAGACGCGTTTCATCAATGAGCTTCTTCGCAAAGTGCAAGCGGCGCGTCTGAGCGACCGCACTCGGCGTCGCCCCCAGGTGTTGAAGGAAGAGGCGACGAAGATGACGTGAGCCAACTCCCAGGCGCTCTGCTAGAACTTCCACCCCACCGTCCTCCAAGCCACTCTCGCCGATCAGCCGCAGAGCCCGTAGAACTGTGTTAGGAGTTCCCACCCAGGCTGGCGTTCCGGGCGAGCATTCCGGCCGGCAACGCAGACACGGCCGAAAACCCGCTTCCGCCGCCGCGGCGGCGCTCGGAAAGTAACGGACATTTTTTTCTTTCGCGGTAGGGGCAGGACAAATCGGCCGGCAGTAGACCCTGCTTCCGAGCACACCAATAAAGAACTTGCCGTCAAAGCGCGCATCGCGCGACAGCCTCGCTCGCGAACACACTTGCCAATCGAGATTCATGTTTTGCGAACTCATGATAGCCGATCCTCGAGAACCAACTGGACGTTTTCGGACCACGCTCCATCTCATGGCCACACTGAGGACTGCGACATTGGATCGTGGGGGAGCGAGGTCCGAAAACGTCCAACCGCTCAGGAACAAGGTCCGCAAACGTCCAACGTTTGGTTGGCCTGCGAAATTATCTTGATTGAGAGGTGCCATAACGCCCTCCCGTTTCCGCCATTGCGTCGAGTGTCCGATGTGCCTTACTCGATATCTGGTCGGTTTCAGTCCGTATCGCAACGGGTCGTACCTGATACCTCTGGCTGCCGGAATCGCCGAAGAATGGACCCTGTACTGTTCCTGCGACCGGCCACCCGTGCCCAGTCGATGGAGTTGGAACGAGTTGAAGTTGTGCTCCGTCTCGAACCAAGCTCACCATCGTGGCTACGGTCCACCCGCGGAGATCGTGCCGGTAGGCAAGAGCTCGCGGTTTTCGAGTTAGGGTCTGCCGCATATCGCCATCCTGCCGGAGTGCGCACATAGGTGTCACTGAACCACACCGTATATTCGAAGGGCTTACCGGAGTTTTGGGTACGGGCAACGATGCCTGGCCGAACACAGGGAAGTCCCGCAACTCCCCGACTGTCGGGCACTCGGACCGCACTACGGAGAGCATTCCGGGCTTACTGGGGTAACTTGCGGTGTAGCACATACGTTTCTAGCATGAAAGTGATATGCCCCACGCACTACTGCTCTCGCCCGACGACCAAGCTGTCAGTGCGATCACTGGCGTTCTGGAAGAAATGTCGGTGAGTTGCGAACGCCCCCTGGATGGCGTGTCCGCTGCCCAAAAACTAAACTCGCGAAGCTTCGATTTCGTGCTGGTGGATTGTGAAAACCTGCCCGCGGCCAAGCTGATTTTCGATGTTTGCCGGCGCGGGAAGAACGGCATCAATCCTGTGCCCATCGCGATCGTGGATGGCCGGGCCGGCCTCCCGACCGCCTTTCGCCTGGGAGCGGAGCTGATTCTTACCAAGCCGGTTGCGAAAGATCAGGCGAGAAGCACAATCCGAACTGCGATCAGCCGTCTGCGGAGAGAGGAACCGGCCCGAGCACCGCAAGCTCCAGAAGCTGCGCCGCTTGCGACAGAGACAGCAGTGCAACCACAAGAACGAGCACAAGCGGCGGCCGCTGCTGTGTCTTCGCAGCCAGTGAAGCGTCCCGATATCACTCCGGCGACTGCAGCTGAAACGACTCCTGCACCTGCTATGAGTACTGCAGCGGAAGCGGCCGTGGCGGCTCCATTGCCCCAGACTGCATCTTCGGCGAAGCCGACGACGACGGATGATCTGTTCGAGACGTCGAAGCCGACGCCGCCCGAAAAACTGTCTGACGATCCAGTAATGGCTGATCTGGAGAGAGGGGACGTCGCGCCTCCTCCGGCTCCTGTGGTTTCGTCCCACCAAGGCGCTCCGCCGAAGAGCCGCGGCCATCTGGTTGCGTTGCTGATCCTCGTGCTGGCGGGAGGGGGAGTCTATGCCGCGTGGATGTATCAGCCGGGATTTCGTGCGCTAGTTCAGCCTCAGATTGATCGCGTGCTCGCGTTGGCAGGGATAGCTTCGCAGCAAAAAGCAGTCCCCGCACCCCTAGCGCCAGCTAAGATTCCGGCGCAGACACCAGCCAAGCCGACGCCCGCCACGCCCATAACACATCCAACCGCTTCCACCACGGACGTGGCAAAACCGGGCGCGAGTGCGGCAACAGACTCTCCAGATGCGGCTCCGGCTTCGACGCGCGTGACGGCAACGCCTGAATCGCCAGCTGACTCAAGGAAAACTGAAGCGGCCTCTTCCCCGGACACCGAATTGCCCGGCGATCAGGGTACCGTCGTCCTCTCTTCGAAAGGCGCGGAAAACCGCTTGGTTCATCATGTCCCGCCGACCTTGCCCGCAGAAGCAACCGCACAGGGACTAAAGGGCACGGTCACCCTCAAGACAGCAGTCGATGAGAACGGGAATGTGGAAAGCGTTAGCCTGGTTGAGGGCAATCCCACGCTGGCAGCGGCAGCCATCCTCGCCGTGAAACAGTGGCGCTACCGGCCCTATGTTCGGGACGGAAAGACTCTGCCCTTCCAAACCGTCGTATTGGTGGATTTTCAGCAGCCCTGAGTCGCCCTGCACGACCGTTCGAAATAAATCCCATTACGCCCGTAACTTGCTGGTACCTATGAATGTTACCTACGATGGGTTCATTATGGGTTACCAAGCGTTACTCTTCTGTCCCGACGAAAAATTGGCTCGCGTTGTTAGTCAGGCGTTCAGTGAGCTGGACTTCAGCATTGAGCACGTGAAAGATCCGTTCGGCGCAGTCAAGCGCCTGATGGCGCAGCGTTACGATGCCGTCGCTGTAGACTGCGAAAACGAAACCAATGCCGCCCTTCTGCTCAAGAGTGCGCGAAACTCCACTTTCAATCAAAGTTCGCTCGCAATCGCGGTAGTCGAAGGACAGGCAGGAGTCGCCAAGGCCTACCGGATCGGGGCCAACCTGGTTCTGACCAAGCCAATCAATGTTGAGCAGGCCAAGGGAACGCTGCGGGTGGCGCGCGGGCTCTTGCGGAAGAACTCGGATGCTGCCCCGGTCACAAATGTTCATCCACCCGCGTCGCCTGTTGCGCAGGTAAATGCAGTTGCCGCTCCGGCGAGTATCCCGGCGACAACCGTGAGCAGCAGAGTTGAGGCAGCGGCCGCGCCTGTCAACCAGAGTGCCCTGCCGGAATCCGAGACTCCACCGCCGGCGATGGAAGCAGCGGCAATGGTTGAGAACGGTCCGGTTGCTGCGGCGGCTCGTGAAGACCAGGTTAATCCACCGGTAGCGGCAGCGGCCGCTCCGGCGAGTACCCCGGTGAAAGCGGAGACCTCCAGAGTTAAGGCAGGCGTGCCCGCCAACCCGAATGCTCTGCCGGAATTCGAGAGCCCGCTGCCCGCCCTGGGGGCATCGGCAATGTTTGAGAACCGTCCGGCTGCCGCACCTTCTCGTGAAGAGAACCTCCCGGTAGCAGTTCGGCCGGGAGCAGAAAGCCAGCCCCGGACCGCCCCGGAGCCAGTCAAGGCCCAAGCGGCCAAGAGCCAGGGCGCGGCGGCAGCGCCGGCACCTGCCAAGGCAGCGCCGCCAGAAAAGAAAACGGTTGAGTTTGAAGCTGCGTATCACGAGGACGACAGCACCTCCAACATCGGCTCGGCGAGCGTCGGGGACGGGCCCTCGTTTGCTGCGCTCGACATCGAGAACGCGGGCGGCTCCCGCGTCAGTAAGAAGACCCTGGTAACGGTAGCAATCGTCCTGGCGCTCGCGACGCTGGGTTATGTGGGCTGGTCGAAACTGAGCACACCAAAAACGAGAGTCACGTCTCCGCCCGTGAGCGCACCCCAACCGCCCCCGCAGCACAGCACCCCCCCCTCTGCGGCGCCGATGTCGGCCCCAGTTGCGACGAGCAGTTCTCCGGTCCCTCGGATTGACCTAGACCCGGAGGGGGCGGGGAAGAAACCGGATGTTGCGCCCATCGTGGTGAGATCCACACCCGCGCGACCGAGTGCGGCACGCACGGAGGAAACGGCCGCAGCCCTGCCAAGTCCGCTTGCGGTTGGAGAGTCCAGCGAAGGCGGTTTGAGCAGCCTGACCGTACCTTCAACGCAAAGCCGGCCATCACTGGCAAAGCTCGACATCTCTCAAGGCGTGTCGCAGGGACTCCTGATCAAACGTGTCCAGCCGAAATATCCCCAGAATGCCCTGGCTATGCATCTTCAGGGGGCCGTGCAGTTGGAGGCCACGATCGACAAAGAAGGAAATATCACTAAGGTGGCGGTGGTAAAGGGGGATGCCGTCCTGGCGCGGGCCGCCATGGATGCGGTTAAGCAGTGGAGATACAAACCTTACTATCTTGACGGCGTGCCGGTCGAGATTCAAACGCAGATTACAGTCAACTTCAAACTGCCCAACTAGTTGAGCTGTTCATCCAGTTCGCGATGGCGCGGACGGCCGGGATGCGCGCTGATGCTGCGGAACTTGTGGTAGAGACCATGTAAGTCTTCACTCAGCAGCCTGACCATCAGCATGCAGAAATCGCAGTGATCTCGCAGGAAACCCAGAAAACTTTCGCGCGGAATAAAGCCAACCGTGGTGTGGTCTCCCGCTTCGGCGGTGACTCGGTAGTCGTCTCCGGTCATGCTTTCGCTGAGACCGAGGATGGTGCCGGGACCGGCAACTTCCAGCAGTTGCGAGCGGTTCTGACTGCTTGGTAACAGGACACGCACCTCACCCGATTCGACCACGTACACGCCGCTGGCCGCAGTGCCCTGCTGAAACAACCGGGAGCCCTTGGAATAAACACGAACTGTCTTGATCCCGTGGAGAGCCTGCCACAGGTCGGTGCCTAACTTGCCCGCTGTAGGCTGTGACGACACGATCCTCACTCCTTCTCGCCTGCAAGCATCCTGCTAAAGCTTGGGCTGAGCGGCTGTGACGCTGGTCACCGGTCTGAGTGACACCCGACGAGAGGAGACTGCATTTCGGGGGCCACACGATTGCTCCGGCAATTCGTTAACTCATTCTGCCAGAATCGCTTAGCTATTGCGAAACAGGGGACAGCCAACACCTGAAGGAAGTTCTCAACGAACACCGGGGCATTGGCCAGTTTCGGGGAGCGTGGGGAGAAGTAGGACGCGCGAAACCCGCTTACTCCCGCTCGAGGATCTCGTCGACTGCAAACTTGCCGCTTTTGTCTAGATTGATGATCTTGTGGAGAGGCTTATAGCCCGTCAGGGTGATATCCAACACGTAATTGCCGGGCCCCAGCATGACTTCGACCGGGGACTGTTTGTCGAGTAGGCGCTGGTTGATGGCGATCTGTGCTCCTTTTGGTTGGGTCCGAATAATGACGGAACTCATACCGGCGGTGCTGTCGCCACCCTTGCCAAACAATTTCTTGAATTTGCCGACGGTGTGAATGTCATCAACATTGCCGAGCGCCCGCAGGGCGGGAGCAAACTGGAAATTCTGGCCGGGACCGAGATCCGATGTAGTGGTCTCTTCAAGGTATCCCGTCTTGCGCAGAAGCACGGTGTGGGGGCCCTTCTCGACGGCGAACTGCGCAGGGGTCACGCGTCCCGTATTCTTGCCATCAAGGACGATTTCGGCTCCGGTCGGCGTGCTGTTCACCACCACCAGGGCGTTGTTCGGAGAAAGATGGATGACAACGAAAGACTTGCTGCCGGAGGCGACGTCGACGGAGCGGATTTCCGCGGAGTACCCGGTTTTGCTGGCCGAGACGACGTGCTTGCCGGCGCTGAGGCCGGTCAGGTTAAAGGGCGTGATCCACGAAGGATCGGTTTTGCCATCGAGCTGGATCTGGGCGCCTTGCGGGCTGGAGTCGATTTGAGCTTGCCCAGGGGTCACGACTGGAACCGGCGCTGGAGCCGGAACGCGTCGGACCGGGCGTTTCCCGATTTGGCGCACGGTCACTTCAGGCTCGGGGTCGGGCGCCGGGGCGGGAACGACCGCGACTGGCTGCGGTGCAGCGACGGGAGCAGTCGAAACTGGTTGTGCCTGACGGCTCGCCCCCTTGGTCGGGCGCGGAGCAGCGGTCGAACCATCGTCTTCAGAACGAACGTGAAAAAAGAGCGCCATGACGATGATCAGGATCAGGCCGACCGCAGCTGCGATGGAGTAGAGCATCAGCCGGGGAGGAACAGTCTTGATTTCCTTGATTGCTTTCTCCGCGACTTCGCGCGGCTGGATCTTTGGCTTCTCCTCTTTTTTCGGGTAGATCTGAACCACGGCCGGCTGGGGCGCTTCTTCGACCGGAGGTGGCGGCGGTGCGTAGGAAACTTCCTTCAGCGGAGGCAATTCTGCAATGTCCGAGAAGCTTTGACCGGACGAAGTCTCCACTGTACCTGCCATGACTGGATCCACGGCGATGTGCGGCGCTGCTGCTTCGGTTTCGGTTTCGAACGCGGTGGCCGACAGTTGCGCGCCGGGGTTGTGAGTAGATGCTTCGATGTATCGTGCTCCAGAATCGTAACCATGGCCGAGGTTCGCTGCTGTCATGCCTGCGGCTGCCGCCCAGGATTTTTTCTCGCTGGCCGGTGTGTGGGTCTGCGAGAACGTCTGTATTTCGGGTTCAGGCGTAGCCTCCGATGCGGGGGGCTCTGATTGAGCCGGCTTCGGAGAAGCCGAGACAAACTTGTTAGCGGCCGCGGTGCGAGCCACCGGATCAACGGCGGCTTTGGGGGCAGGCGCAGCTTTGTTCACATCCGCGGATTTCCTGCCATTGTCCTTGCACTTTTCCAGATCCTCAACCAGTTCCCGCGCGGTCTGATGTCGGGCCTCGGGATCTTTCGCGAGCGCTTTCATGATTAAGGCGCTGACACCCGCCTGCACTTTTGAATTCAAGTACGAGGGGGCAGGAGGCATTTCGTTTTGAATCTGGTTCACGAGGACAGCGGGGTCCGTCGAATCGAATGCCTTGCGGCCAGTGACCATTTCGTAGAGGATAGCGCCCCAGGTAAACAGGTTTGAACGAACATCGATGGCTTCGCCGCGAACTTGCTCGGGTGAACAGTAGGGTAACAAGCGGCCCAATCCGTGTCCCGCTTCCGCCTCGATGAGGCTCATGTTGGAGATGCCATATCCCAACATCTTGACCAACCCGTCCCACTGCACCATGATTTTCGCGGGTTCCAGTGAGGAGTGGACGACGCCCTTCGCGGCCGCGTAGTCGAGGCCCGCGCAAACCTGGCGGGTGATGTCGACCAGGTCCCAGATCGAGAAGCCTTCTTTGCGGGACAACATGGTGGCGATACTGTTGCCCTGGATGTACTCCATGGCGGCGCAGAACTGGCCGTCAATCTCGCCGGCCCCGTAGAGCAGGGCGATATTCTGGCTGGCGAGGTCGCGTGTGCTCTCGCCCTCGGCGATTAAGGTATCGACAAACGCTTGCGCGCGCTCGCCGAGCGGCTCCAGACTCTGCGTCTTGAGAGCCACAACCTGGTTAGTCTCCGTGTCCAAGGCCTTGTAGACCAAGGCGGTTTCCGAGCGGGAGAGCTCGCTCTGAATCTCGAATCGCCCAAACATCGTTGCCATTGCAGTCGCCTCGCGGTGACAGCCGCAGTTCACCTTTATGAAATTGGCTGAGACCAGGGGAGAGTCACGACCTAGAATATCGCCATCGAGTGCAGAGCCGAGAGTTACGAAAGTACTCGGATTCCGGCTGTCCGGGGGAGGGCTCTGCATCCGCGCATGGTCCCGGAGGAACTGCTGAAGATAGCCCTCCAGTTCACTGGCGGCGCAGAACCAGCGTTTAGAGTCCTCTCGATCCTCCTGGACTATCGCGGTCCGACCTTAGCCATTCTTCGATCATGTGCCGTACCTTGGCGCCCTCCCGCTTTCTTCGCACGGCATCTAGAACCGCGAGATGCGCCACTCCACTTACCCCTCGAAAGCACACCCAGTAGGGGACGCAATAGTCGCCCGGAATGACTTCGGCTTCAATCTGTAAGTCGCGCAGTTTGAAAAAACCCTGCGCGAAGACGATGCGGCGAACCTTGGCGATGATTCGGTCTCTAAGGTCGGAGCCATCGAGAGAAGGTGGAAGAACATTGCGAGTTTCGATCGTGAGCAAGTCAGACTCTGCGGGATGCGCCGGAAATTCAAACAGATCCAGGATGCCTTCGACCGCATCCAAGGCAAAGATTCGGCTCTGCACCCGGCCACCGCTCGTGATCGTCACCCGGAACGTACGGTACGGGATATAGAGTTCTGCGATGGAACGGACTCCGCCCCGGGTCAGATTCGCAACCAGATTCAGGACGCCGGCGCTAAAGTGTTGAATCGCCTGCTCGCGGCTGACGTTTGGCTTCAGGCTGCGGATCTTCTTCGCTTGGAACATCGGCTCCGCGATTCACGGTTCTTAAACAGAAACCACCGAGAATTGTTGATGTTCGCGAAAATCGAGGGCAAAGTCCAGTTGTCGTTGGGGCCAGCGCTGTTTTATCCTCAGGGCTACGGGTTTGGCGTTTGCTGTCTCTCTCAAGGATACTCGTCCTCAGCGGTAGGGCCTTCCGGAGCCGTGTGGCATGACATTGACCCGCTTCGTAACCAAGAGCGCCTTTCGCAATCGACGCCGTAGTGTTCTGACCGTGTTGAGCATCATGTTCTCGCTAGTGTTGCTCACGCTGATGATGACGATCTGGCGCGGCTTCTACATTGACAAAGGGAGTGCGCAATCTGCGCAAAGGCTGGTAACCCGGCACCGCGTCTCGCTGACGAGCTCCATGCCGGTCTATTACCGGGAGAAGATTCGCACCGTCCCCGGGGTGGTAGCGGTGGCTCCCACCCAGTGGTTCGGGGGCTTGTACAAGGACGAGAAGCCGGAAAATTTCTTTATGCAATTCGGTACGGACCCGGAAGAACTTTTCAAAGTGCAGACGGATTTCAAAATCCCGGACGACCAACTGGCCGCGTGGCAGCGCGATCAGGCCGGGGCGGTAGCCGACAGCGAATTAGCCAAGAAATATGGGTGGAAGGTCGGCGACCGGATCGTAGTCAAGGGAACGATCTTCCCCATGAATCTGGAACTGACGATCCGGGGAATTTTCACTGCGCCTCAGCCCAGCATGACCGTCTACTTCAACCAGAAGTACGTCGAAGAAGCGGTCCCGGGTGCCAAAGGAAAGACGGGGACCTTCGGCATTCTGGCCAATTCCGCTGAGGACGTTCCGAAGATTGCATTGGCCGTGGACGGCATGTTCCGCAACTCTCCGGAACCCACGAAAACGGAAAGTGAAAAGGCGTTTCAGCTGAGTTTCATCAACAGCCTCGGCAATGTGAAGGCCTTCATTCTGAGCATCTGCTTCGCCGTGGTGTTTGCGACGCTGCTGGTGTCTGCGAACACCATGGCAATGTCGATCCGCGAGCGCACCCGCGAAGTGGCCGTTCTGAAGACGCTGGGTTTTACCCGGCAGCGAATCCTGACCCTCTATGTCAGCGAAGCTGTGACCGTTGCCCTGCTGGGAGGCTTGTTGGGATGCGTGCTGGCGGCGGGACTGGTGTTCGCGATGTCGCACGCCCCGGGTATGGGATTTTTCTTCATCGGGATGAGGGTAACCTCTGGGACATTCCTACTGGCCGTCGTCGTCGCGGGAATGGTGGGCCTGCTCAGCGCGCTCTTCCCCGCTTATCACGCCGCCAAGGTCGATATCGTGGAGGGCTTGCGCTACATCGGGTAGCGCGCAAATAGCATGGCACTTCCCATCAGCTACAACATCCGCAATCTGAAGCTGCGCAAAGGGCTGACGGTCATGACGGCCCTCGGAATCGCGCTCACGGTAACCACAGCTGTCTTCCTGATGGCGCTGCTCGCCGGCCTGCAAAAGGCATTCGTCTCGAGCGGCGACCCTAAGAACGTGCTGGTCATGCGCAAAGGCTCGGTCGCGGAGCTCTCGGGCGGATTCGACGCCGCCCTGTTCCCAACCCTAAAGACTCTGCCGGGCATCGAGAAGGACAGCCAGGGAGAGCCCATCGCGTCCGGAGAATGGGTAGTGGTGGTCGTGCTGCCGCGCAAGGACAAGACTGGGGATGTGAACGTCACCGTGCGCGGCATGATGCCGGCCGGGCTCAAGCTTCGTCCCAACACCAAACTGGTGGAGGGAACCTGGTTCACGCCGGGGCAACGGGAAGTGGTGGTGGGACGATCGATTCACAACCGTTTTTCCGGCGCCAACGTGGGCGACACCATGGACTTCGCCAAAGGCCAGTGGAAAGTAGTCGGAGTCTTCGACTCGGGCGGCACGGCTTATGATTCGGAAATCTGGGGCGACGTAAACCAGGTCGCGGCGGATTTCGACCGCCAGGGCGGATTTGCGTCGGCGTACCTGCGCGCGACCGATGCCGTCGCTGCCGACGCGCTGAAAAATCGCGTCAGCGACGACCAACGTCTGAAACTGGAGGGTTCGCTCGAAACCGAGTACTACGAGAAGCAAACCAGTTCCGGCGGCGCGATCAAATTTATCGGGATGTTCGTCGCCGTGATCATGGCGATTGGCTCTAGTTTTGCCGCGATGAACACGATGTACGCGGCCGTGGCTTATCGTAGCCGCGAAATCGCAACCCTGCGCATCATCGGGTTCTCCCGGCCCAGTATTCTGTTCTCGTTTGTGATTGAAGCGTTGCTGCTATCCATGTTGGGAGCAGTGGTCGGAATCGTTTTGATGCTGCCGTTCAATGGCATGAGTACAGGGATCGGCAACCAGGTCACTTTCAGTGAGACGGTATTCAGCCTGCATATGACGCCGCAGGTGGTCGTCGCGGCGGTGGGTTTCGCGTTGATCATGGGTTTGGCGGGCGGGTTCTTCCCTGCCTGGCATGCGGCGCGGCAGAATATTCTGACCTCGCTGCGCGCATGATTTCCGAGTTCGCATCGGGCAACAATCAGGAGAATCAGTTCACTAATGCCCACGGACACTAAACACGACGACCTGCAGAGCTTGCGCATCGATCATTCCCTGCGTGGCGGGGGAGGCGAGCCGCCTGCGTGGTCGCGCCGCTTCATCCTGGGCGGGATCGCGCTGGTTGCGTTGTTAGGAATGGTTGCGCTCGCATACCGTGTGCTCGCCTCGGAAACCGCGGAAGTAGAAGTTGTGCGGGCTGCGGCCCAGGGCAGCGACGTTGCAGGCAGTACCGTGCTCTCGGCGAGCGGATACGTCGTGGCGCACCACAAGATCAGCGTGAACTCCAAAGTGACTGGGCGCGTCGCGTGGATCGGCGTGGAAAAGGGCGACAAGGTGAAAGAAGGGCAAGTTCTGGTGCGACTGGAAGACCAGGAATTTCGCGCCATGTATGAGCAGGCGCGCGGCGCGTGGGAAAGCGCGAAGGCTCGCCTCGCTGCACTCGAGCACGGGTCGCGCCCCGAAGAGATTCAGCAGGCCGACCACAATCTTTCCGAGGCCCGCGCCACCGCCGCCAACGACAAGATCACCCTTGACCGCAATAAGGAACTGTTTGCCCAAGGCGTGGTTTCGAAGCAGGCGCTCGACGATGCCCAGGCCCGCTACGACGCGTCTCAGCAGCGCGCCAACTCGCTCGAACAATCCTTCCGCCTCTCGAAAATCGGCCCGCGAGTCGAAGACATTGATCGCGCCCGCGCCGACGTCTTGCAGGCGCAGGGGCAGATGGATTACGCCAAGTCTCAGCTCGACGCCACCGTCATCCGCGCCCCGGTGACGGGCACCATTCTGGAGCGTACCGCCGAGAAGGGCGAACTCGTCACCGCCCAGTTTGCCAGCGGCGCCGAAGGTGGTCCGCGCGGCTCTGTGGTCGCGCTTGCCGACCTGAGTGATATCCAGGTGGAACTCGATATCGCGCAGGACGACTTTGCCAAGCTGTCTCCGAAGCAGGAAGGCATTGTCACGCTCGATGCTTTCAAAGATCGCTCCTACAAAGGCGTGATCGCAGAGATGTCGCCGGAAGCGAACCGGCAAAAAGCGACGGTGCAGGTAAAAGTGCAGATACTTAACCCGGATTCGTACCTTCGCCCGGAAATGAATGCCACCGTACAGTTCAAGGCAAGCGAGGAGAAGAGTTCGGCGCCGAAACAGGCTTCGGTCTTTGTGCCGACCGCGGCCCTGCGGGACAAAGACGGAGCCAAGTTCGTGCTGATTGCCTTCAACGGCAAGGCCCTCCGCCGCGATGTTCGCGTGCAGAGCCAGCGTTCGGGCGGGTATCTGGTGGACTCGCTGGTGGGCGGCGAAAACGTGATCACCGCAGCGCCTGCGAACCTGCAGGATGGACAGAAAATTCGCATCAAGGGGCAATCATGAACGCCATGACAGCGCCGCAAACGGCGGCGGGCAGCAAGGTAGTGCAGGCTCGCGGGGTGAGCAAAATCTTCAAGCGCGATGCGTTTGCGGTAACCGCGCTCGATAAGGTGTCCATCGACATTGCGCAGGGCGAGTTTCTGGCCCTGATGGGACCGTCGGGGTCGGGGAAAACGACGTTGCTGAACATGATCGCCGCCATTGACCGTCCGACCTCGGGCGAGTTGCTGGTCATGGGAGAAAACATCTTCCGCTTGAATGATGGGCAGTCAGCCAGTTGGCGCAACACGCATGTCGGCTACGTGTTTCAGACGTTCAATCTCATCCCAGTGCTGACCGCGTTTGAGAACGTTGAGTTGCCCCTGCTGCTGACGAAAATGACAGCGCAGCAGCGGCGCGAGCACGTCATGACGGCGCTGAAACTGGTGGGACTGGAGGATCGCGTTAATCATCTTCCCAAACAGCTGTCGGGGGGGCAGGAACAACGCGTGGCGATTGCCCGGGCGATCGTCAGCGATCCCACGCTGATTCTTGCGGACGAGCCGACCGGCGACCTGGACAGCCACTCGGCAACGGAAATCCTGGAAATTCTGAAGCGCCTGAACGAGGATTTCCGCAAAACGATCGTGATGGTGACCCACGACCCGCACGCCGCGAGTTATGCGCACGTCACCCGGCACCTGGAAAAGGGCCAGTTGCTGCCGGCGTAAGACTGTGTTGCGCGTACAATCAACAACTTACAATTTTATATCAATAAGCTATAGTCGTCTGACGACAAGATCGCGTCTGGACACCTCTGTTTGGCGGTCGAGACGACTTCTGGAATGGCAGGTAAATCGGGCTAGGAGGCCCGTGGGGGCGCACGATCGGCACCCAAGTGGAACCCTGGAGGTCATCCGGCGCCTGAACTCGCTAGAATCGGCTCCTGGCGAGTCCCCTATCGCTCCGGGCTATTACCGAATTTGCGTTCCCCTCAGGCCGAGATCCTGGCAGGCGCCACGTCCATCGCGTTGCCGGTATCGCTGACCCACGCCCACACCCGGCGCCCGCGGTCGTTGCTGAGGCTGCGCGCCTCGCCGTAGTCCACCAGGCGGTTCAGAACGGTGGTGACGGAAGCCATGGGATCTTTGTGACGCGAGAGAATCGCCGGGGAGCGCTTCTCCAACTCCTGGCAAACTTCGCGGGCACCGAGCGGTCGTCCCGCTTCCATCAGGGCGGTGCGGCAGGCTTTGGTAAATCCGGGCTGGCGGCCGTTGGGCTTGCGATCGATCAGTTCGAGCAAATCGTCGTCCAGGACTTGATCGCCAAAGAGATTGGCCAGCCCTACGATGGTTTGCTTCACCGTGCCAATCCGCTTCATGATCTCGGAGCGTTGCTGCATCAACTGCCGCAGTTCGTCGTGTGCAGCCTTGATCACCTGCTCGACCGGCGCACCACCCGCATGGAGCATCCCGTAGACATTCTTCTGCACTTCCATCACTGCCTCCAGACAACAATACTGCTGTTCCCCAGTCCCCTTCTGATACGCGAGAGCAGCCGTCGAAGTTCCCTCGGGCCAGACGCTCCCGCGAAGCTCACGCCCATTAGGTTGTTAGACTCAATTGGCGGAAAAAGGTTATCTGAAAAGTACTCAGCAAAACACGTGAACCAGAAGGGCAGGCATCCCCCCAGTGGCCGCGAAGTTCGAGGCCTGCTTGCATTCTCCGGCGGAATTACGCTCGAGGCGCTCTAGCCCATCACGTTCGTGTGCTCGGGCCGGATTTTGTAGAGCACGCGCACCTCGCCCGGCTTCGCATAAGGGTATTTGTCTACACCCAAATATTTCTTGGCCAACTTGTTGATATGCTCGGCGGCGCCTTCCTCGGTGATTTCCACTATCGTGCCGCGAATTTCGAGATAGCGATACGGATTCTCCGGATCGATAATCGCTAAGGCAACACGCGGATCACGGCGCACATTGCGGTCCTTCTGGCGTCCGCGGGCGGAGTTGAAGATGACATGCGCGCCATCGAAATCGCACCAGACCGGAGTCACCTGCGGACGTCCATCGGGCATCAGGGTGCCAAGACTGGCAAACGCGGGCTTTTGAAAAAGGTCGCGGTACTTCTCCGGGATCACATTCGACATTGAAGGACCTCCTGAATGGAGTTGACGCCAGAATTATAGATGCCTTGAACACGCAAACGGCGCCATCTGTTTTGCGCTTGCTCACCGAACCATCGGGCCAAGCTTTGGGTTGCATGGGGCGGGCGGATACAATACGAAGTTTCAGCGATGGATTTGTCGGCAACCCACGTACGGAAATCACCGCGAGCCCTCGGCCTCTGGTTCGTCCTGGTGCTCTTGACGGCGAGCCTTCTTCCCGCACAGACGGCCGCTCCACAGGCACCACCAACCGTCGTCTTCATGACTGATTTTGGCGTGATCGACGACTCGGTCGCTCTCTGCAAGGGCGTGATGTATGGAATCGCGCCAAACCTGCGCATTGTTGATCTCACTCATCAGGTCAATGCTTTTTCGGTTGCGGAGGGCGCGCGCTTCCTGTTTGGCGCGACCCCCTACTTCCCAGCTGGAACGGTTTTTGTGGCCGTGGTCGATCCCGGCGTGGGCAGCTCGCGCAAAGCGGTGGTGGTGAAGTCCAAGCGTGGGCAGTTCTTCGTGCTGCCGGATAACGGCCTGATGACGATGGTTGAGGATCGGGACGGCATCGAGAACGTTCGCGAGATCACGAATCCCGACTGGATGATTGGCGCAAAGATCTCCTCTACGTTTCACGGCCGCGATATTTTTTCCCCGGTGGGCGCACACATCGCTCGCGGCGACGATTGGGCGCAGGTCGGCCCGGAAGTGAAGGCGCTGGTCCGCCTGGATCTAAGGCCGGCCACGGTCGGCGAAAAAGGTTTGAGCGGAGAGGTGATCGCGATTGATGGTCCGTTCGGGAATTTGATCACCAACGTCAGCGCCGAGGATTTCCTGAAACTCGGCTACCAGCACGGCGACACATTGAAGGTGGAGATCGCAGGCCACGAGGTCGAGCTTCCATTCGTGAAGACGTTCAGCGACGTCGCGCTGAAGCGTCCGCTGCTGTTCATTGACTCGCGCGGGCGCGCCAGCTTCGCGCTCAACCAGGCTAGCTTTGCGGAGGCATATAACATCCATCCGCCGCAATCGATCTTCATACCCCGCAAGGGACACTGATTCCAAACGTGGCAGCGTTTGTGGCGGCAACGCGGTGCGCCGCTCTCTACTTCCGACTCATTTGTAGTTCACCCGCAATTCTCGGCAACACTGCCCGCAGCAACGCAATGAACTGTCCCATCACCCGGCGGCCTACATCCAGCACTTCCTCATGATTCAGAGGCTGGTCGAGGATTCCGGCGGCCATGTTGGTTACGCAGGAAATAGCCAGAACGTTGATGCCCATGTGGCGGGCGGCGATGGCTTCGGGGGTGGTGGACATGCCGACCAGGTCGGCGCCAATGGTGCGCAGGTAACGAATCTCAGCGGGAGTTTCGTAGCTCGGACCGAGCAGGGCAGCATACACACCTTCGCGCGGGGGGATCTTCAGGTTCTTCGCTTCTTCGAGCGCGATCACGCGATAGCGTTTCGCGTAGGTGTAAGTCATGTCGGGGAAGCGCGGGCCGAAGCGGTCGTCGTTCGCGCCGGTGAGCGGATTCTGGCCTTGCAGATTGATGTGATCGCGCAAGATGACGAGCGCTCCTTGTCCGTACTCGACGTTGATGCCGCCGGCGGCGTTGGTGAGAATCAGCGCGCCGATGCCCATGCGCCCGAGCACGCGCGTTGGGAAGGCGACTTCGGCGGCGGAGTACCCTTCATACAAATGCACGCGGCCTTGCATGACGGCCACGGGAACTTCGCCGGACTTGCCGACTACTAGTTGTCCGGCGTGTCCGATGGCGGTAGAGCGCGGAAAGGATGGGATTTGCGTAAAGGGAATGCGGACGGCTTCCGCCAAGTCGTCGGCAAACGACCCCAGGCCCGAGCCCAGGACAAGGCCGATCCGGGGGCGAAGTTTAGTTTGGGAAAGGATGAAAGCAGCGGCGGAGTCGGCGCGCGTGTAGAGGTCTGGTGTCATGTTTCAAAGGTTCCCTTCGTGCACCTTCGTATCCTTGGTGGTTACACGCCTTTCGCGAAACCACCGGACACGAAGGTACACGAAGGAATTTTGCATCAGAACTTCTTTTCGAAATCAGCGAAAGCTTTTTCCAGTTGCCACTGCACGCGGGCTCGCTCGCTTGTCTCCAGCACTGCTTTGCACGAAGAGTTAGGGCTGCCGGAACCGCGGAGAGAGACCTCACACGGAGCGACATTCCCTCCGATTAACGTGTCCTCGCGCAGGCTCTGCCCGGGAAGGAAGCTGTGTTCCAGGCTCTGGCGGGCCATGCGCTTCAGCTCAGGATAAGACAGGCCCTGGTCCTCGACCGCGCGCAGGTATTCGTGCGTCATATCGCTGCGGGAAACGCCTAGGTCATCGGTCGCCAGCGCTACGGGTACTCCGTACTTCATATAAATGTGTAGCGGATGTCGATCCCCGCTGACGCCAAGGATCGTGTCGTTCGAGGTCAGGCAAATCTCGACCAGCACGTTCTTCTTCGCCATCTCCTTGAGCAGGCCGATGGGATCGTTTTCGCTCATCACGGCGACGCCGTGGCCGATCCGTTCCGCGCCCGCCCGCTCAATCGATTCGCGGATGTGGAAGCGCAGGCCTTCGGGAGGAACCAGGCCCATGGCAAGTTCGTCAGCGTGCAGAGACACGTGGGTTGACGGATAAGACTTATGGAGGGCCTCGATGATCCGCATATGCAGATCGAAGTCGTGCATGGGAACGTAATAGTCTTCAGGCATAACGAGGTTGAAGCCGACGAAGCGTGGATCGGCCTTGGTCAGCTCGAAGCCGAGCAGGATCTGAGTAAAAACCTGTTCCTTCGGCAGCCCGCGCAGGACCTGATACAGGTAGTGAACTGTTACGTCGCACCCGGGTGCGGCCTGCGCCGTGCCACAGCGCAACAGGTCTTTCTTGCGCGCCTCGTCGGCATCGGCCTGCGTGCGAACCGACGCGACGATGTCGCTGATGCCTCCGGCGAGGAGTCTGTCGCGGAACTTGCTGGAATCATCGTCCCAGCCCGTCCTCGTGCCGACGATGGCGGCTTGCCCGCCGTCGGCGGTGTTCATCACTTCGACGTATTGCAGGTGATCGGCGGCGGCGCGCGAGGCGACTTCGGCCAGAGCATCGCCGATGTGCTTCTCCATGGCAGGTCCAAACTTCTCGAAGGTGGCAAAGAAGTGGTCGTGTCCGGATTCTTCTTCTCGATGCCAGTTGCGCATGGACCAGGCGTCCACCAGCTGGTTGTACAGAACGTGATCCTGGTAGGCGCAGCGGATGGACGGTTTGGGTCGGTAGGTCTCGCAGGAGTCGCAGGCGGCGTGGATCAGCTTGGAGGTGCTGCGATCCACACAGAGCGCGTTCTCTGACGCCCAGTCGATCAGGCTTTCGGCGTAGATTGCACCGCTCAGGTGGACGTGCAGGTCGCCGCCCTTGGGCATCTGCTGGAGGAAGGCGAGCAGCAGCCCGGGCTGGTGGCGCACGGAGTCAAAGTATTTCGCCGTCTTTTCTTCCGGGGTTTGCGCGGAACAAAGTGTCGCCAGGATGCAGACTGTCATCGCCAAACGTGGGGCGCGTATCACGAAGAAGACCCTCCGACCGGGAAGTGAGAATTGTAGCGGACGAACGGCAACCGTGTGGAGCGAATGACAACATCCGGCAATGTCCTGTTTTGAACAGTCCTCAAAATCCGCGCTTGGATTGCTATCTCACCGGATTTTCACAGATCGACAGTTGTGTTCGTGCCCGTTGAAGAGCGGAGAATGACGGACTCCACCCGCCAAAACACCGCATGAATATTGGGGGATTCGCGATCATGCGAGGGGTGGTTGCACAATTTTCGCGTCACCCGGCTGTGGACGGGCTGCAGGCGATTGATGAATAAGAAGTTAGAGATTCATGAATTTGATTGACGTTGAGAATAGGAGGAGTACAAACATAATCGTTCTTTGACACGTTCTGAAGTTTTCCCGGTTGGTGCGGCGTCCGGGGCTCAAGCGAGGTCACTCAGACAAACCGCGAGGTGAGTTTGAGAGGGCCAGCAAGGGTCTATAGCTAAGCGCTGGTTGAGGCGAACAGGAACTAATGTCGAAGGCAGGATAGAGTCCCGAGGCGTTGGACTGATTTATCCGGTTGGCGGTGAGCCCGGAGCCCGAGCAAGATCGCCAGAAAGCAAACCCGCAAGGGCGCTTTCTGAGTGAGGTCAGCAAGGGTCTAAACGCGAGCTACTGGCCGAGAGGAATGAGTTCAACATCACTTCGGGACTCTCTATTTATTGAGTTCTCAGTTCCCAGTTCTCAGACTCTCACCTGTGGCCCCTCTGCTCTTGTTCCTTCCTGCTGTCTCTTCTCTCAATCTCCCAATTCCCGTTCGGCCGCAGACTCTCCGCTTCACGGTCCCAGAGTGACGGGCAGAGCGACGGGTGTCTGGAGGCGCTGGCGCAGGACGGAGTTCTTCGCGGGGATTTCGGCGACGGCATCGGCGTGGACGACGTAGGCCCCAGGGGGAAGAGTTTCTCCGAAAGGAATCTGAATACTGGTGACGCCCGCCTTGAGATCGAAGTGTTGGTAGCCGAGTGCAGTCGCGCGGCCGACGGCGTTGACTGCGACGATGATGACGGTGAGATCGAAGTCGTCTTTGGATCCATTCGAGACCTGGACTGCGCCATCGATTCGGTTGCCGTGGGTCAGTGGGGGACGGAGCCAATCGAGCAGGAGTGCGGCGGTGACCAGCGCGCGGAACGTCTTGCTAATGGTGTGCGCGGGATGGCCGGAGTCTTCGACCGTAATGGTGAGGGCAATAGTGCCGTGCTTGGTGGGACGGCCAGCCAGGAAACCTTCCGCACTGAGAACCATCCCTTCAGGAAGATCGCTGGCGGGGGCGCTCCAGTGATAGGGCGGGGCACCTCCGGTGGCATGAAGAGGGATGTGGATCTCGACTCCGGCGGCGAGCGCGGGCAAGTCGTTCTCCACGATGGCGAGCGGCGGCGCGGTCTGTGCGGCAAGGAAGCCGCTCAGGCAGAGCACAGTTACAGCAAGGAACCGCACCGATTGGGTCACCACGATCCGCACTTCATCCGCACCCAGTTGGATTGATTTTACGCCGGACACAGCGTAAAAGAACTGCAAGATGACTCGTCGCTGGTTCCACATTGCCTTCATCCTCTTTCTTGCCTGCGTTTGTCATACGAACGCCCAAGCGCAGGTTTCTTCCAGCAAAAAATCAGATCCGGCGCAAGAAGCGGCGATCTATGAACGCATCTTGAATCGCGCGCGCTTTGAAAACGATGGCACCGGCGTGGAAGAGACCGAGGCCGTGATCCGCATTCAGAGCCAGGCTGGGGTGGAAGAATTTGGGCAGTTGGTATTCGGCTACTCGTCGGCAACCGAAAAGTTGGATGTGGAATATGTGCGGGTGCGGAAGGCGGACGGCCGAGTGGTGGTGACGCCTGAGTCGACGGCGCAGGACTTCGCTCCCGATGTGCTGAAGGAAGCGCCGATGTACAGCGACTATCGGCAGCGTCATATTTCGGTAGCTTCGCTTCAGCCAGGCGACACGCTGGAATACCGCACCGTCACTCACACGGTGACTCCGCTGGCGGCGGGAAATTTCTGGTACGAGCACACTTTCCCCAAGGGCGTGTTTGTACATGAAGACCGGCTGGAGATCGACGTCCCGAAGTCGCGTGAGGTGAAACTGAAGACGCCCAAGCGTGCGCCGGAGATTCAGGAGAAGACGGATCGGCGCGTCTACATATGGGCAGTGAAAGACACCGAACCGGAACGCGACAAAGATGAGGACCGGGATGAGGAGGAGACGGGTCCGGATGTGCAGTTGACGACGTTCACGGACTGGAAGCAGGTTGCGCAGTGGTACGCGAAGCTGCAAGGCGAACGCATGACCGTGGACGACAACGTGCGCAAGAAAGCAGCGGAGCTGACGAAAGGCGCAGACACGCCAGCGGAGAAGGCCCGGCGCCTGTACGACTTCGTCGCTCGCAATGTGCGTTACGTGAGTATCTCGCTGGGAGTGGGGAGGTATCAGCCGCACTCGGCGTCGGATGTTCTCGAAAACGGATATGGCGACTGCAAGGACAAGCACACGCTGTTTTCGGCGCTGCTGAAGGCGGAAGGCATTCAGAGCTATCCAGTGCTGATTCACAGTTCGCGGAAGCTGGATGCCGACGTTCCTTCGCCGGCGCAGTTCGATCACGTGATCACGCTGGCGCGAGTCGGGCAGAACCTGACCTGGCTAGACACGACCCCGGAAGTCACGCCATACGGGATGATCCTGTACCAGTTACGCAACAAGCAGGCGGTGGTGGCGTCGGAAGACGCCGAGGGCGGGCTGCAGCGGACGCCGGCGGATTCGCCCATCAAATCATTTGTGCACTTTGTGCTGGATGGGAGGTTCAGCGAGTTTGGCGCGCTGGACGCGACGCTGGAATTCACCACCCAGGGAGATCGTGATTGGCCGATGCGATCGGGGTTTCGGCGCGTCCCGCAGGCAAAGTGGCAGGACTTTGTGAAGGCACTCTCGGCGAGTTGGGGGTTGCCGGGAGATGTGGACAGTGTGCAGGTCGATCCGATCGAGGAAACGAGCAAGCCGTTTCATCTGAAGTATCACCTGCAGCAGGACGGATATTTCCAGGTGCCTTCGGCAAATGCGAGTTTTCGCCCGATCCCGCCGCTGGGAGTGCCGGCGGTCCACGCTTCTGAAAAGAGCACGGAGCCGATCAGCATCGGGCCCGCGGGCGAGGTGAATTATCGAGTGCGCCTGCAGTTCCCGTCGAACTTTACGGTGCGCACGCCGCTGGCGGTGAAAATGTCTCGGGACTACGGCGACTATTCGTCGGCTTACTCGCTGAACAAGGGAGTGCTGGAGGGCGAGCGCAAGCTGACCGTGAAGGTGAATGAGTTGCCGGCGGCGAAGCGCGTGGACTACGAGTCGTTTCGTCATGTGACGCGCAGCGATGAAGACCAGGTGCTGTCGTGCACGATCCTCACGCCCTCCGGGCAGGGGACGCAGACGGCGTCGAAGATGGAGGGAACGCCGTCGGAGTTGCACAAAGCGGGCGTGAAAGCGTTCGAGAGCAACGACTACCGGGGCGCGATCGATTTGCTGAAGCGGGCGGTGGATGTGGACGCGAGCCTGAAGGACGGCTGGTACGACCTGGGACTAGCGTACGCGGGGGCCAACAATCATGCGGAGGCGATTCGCGCGTTCCGCAAGCAGATTGAGCTTGATCCGAATCATAAGCACGCAAACGGCGACCTGGCGATGGAGTTGCAGCAGGCTGGGCAGACGGACGAGGCGATTGCCGCTTACCGCAAGCAACTGGGGATCGCGCCCTTCGAGAAGGCGGCACACAAGAATCTCGGCGTGTTGCTAGCGCAACTGGGGCGTGATGCGGATGCGCGCGCGGAACTGGAGGCGGCGGTATCCGTTCCTCCTGACGATCCAGATACCAAGCTGGCACTGGCGCAGGTGTACACAAAGCTGGGGGAGAATGCGAAGGCACAGGAGTTGATGAAGGGTCTGACGGGCTCGGCGGGGGCGGATTCTGGCGAGGACATGTTTGCGGCGGCGCTGAAGAGTGACATCGATCCGGCGCAGACGGAGAACGATGCGCAGCAGGTGCTGTACGACATTGGCGGGCAGTTTGATTCGGGAGAGTTTGACCGGCTGGGGCCATCGGCGTTCTCGTCAATGCGGCTGGTGGCGCTGGCCTGGGCGCGCATGGGTTGGGCGAAATATCTGAAGGGAGAGAATCTGGCGGCGATGCAGTTTCTGAACTCGGCGTGGCTGCTCAGCCAGTCGGGCACGGTGGCGAATCGTTTGGGTCAGGTGTTCGAGAAGCAAGGACAGCGGGACAAGGCGCGCCACACGTACGCGCTGGCTGTAGCTGCAGGCGGGAAGGACGTTTCGGATTCGCGGGAACGGCTGGGAAAGCTGGCGGCGGACGCGGGGACGGCAGAGAAAGAGATTGCCCAGGCAGCGGACGAGTTGGTGCAAGCACGCACGGTGAAGCTGGGAGCGATCACCAGGATGACAGCGTCGGCGCGGTTCAACCTGGTGTTTGACAGTTCGCCGCGTCCGGAGCGGGCGGAGTTCGTGGATGGGGACGAGAGCCTTCGCTTGGCTGGGGAGCAGTTGCGGGAGAAGGATTTTCCAGTGAAGTTTCCGGACGTCTCTTCGGTGAAGATCGTTCGGCGTGGAGTGGTGACTTGCGGGGCTGGCGGTTGCGCCGTGGAACTGGTGGCGATCGAGAAGGCGATGGGGCCGTCGGGGCTGGCGGCGAAGTAGGCTCGTCAGTTGGGAATACGACTGCTGCAAGGTTCTGAGCGCTAACGCCTGTTAACGTCCACTGAAATGTTCTAGGCGAACGCGGCGTGCTGCATTGATTGCTGCCAACCAGAAGATCACCAACGCTGCAACAAATAGCTCAAGCCGGTGCTTGGCAAAAAACAATCGGTCGGCGCGGTAACTGATATGGTTATTGCCGATCCGATGCGTTTCCACAATCCAGTTCCACATCTCTCCGAGCATAGCCCAGGCCCAGCGCGGGCTGGTGGGGCGGATCTCCGCCCGGCCGCGCAGGTTCGCGCGCAGGCGCGCGAGGCGCCGCTCGATCTCGTCCACCGGGACGAAGGGCGCTCCGTCCATCGGCGTGTTGCGCTTGGCCACGAACGGCGCGCAACCGAAGCTCAGCGGCAGGATCCGCGAGATCTCGCCTGCCAGGGCCGCGAGCTCGTCGAGATCCCGGTCCTCCTCGCCCGGCAAGCCCACCATCAGGTACAGCTTGAGGCGCTGGAAGCCCGCTTCCCGCGCCAGGGCGGCGACGCGCAGGAGCTGCGCGGCGGTGGTGCGCCGGTCGAGCGCGGTGCGCAGCCGCTCCGAGGCGCCGTCCGCCGCCGTGGTCAGCGTCTTCGCACCCGAGCGCGCGAGCAGCGACACGAGCTCGGGCCGGGCGCAGAGGCGATCGGCGCGCAGCGACGAGATGCCGACCTCGCGGCCGGACTCCACCAGCTTCCGCACCAGCTCGGCGATGCGCGGATGATCCGTGACCGCCGCCCCCACCAGCCCGACGCGCCGGGCGGCCGCGGGGATGAGCTCCAGCACGCGCTCCGGATCCACGGTGCGCATCCCGCCGTTCGTCGTGCGCCGCATCACGCAGTAGGTGCAGCCGCGGGAGCACCCCCGCTCGGGCTCGATGAGGAACATCGAGCGCAGCTCGGTGTGCGGGGTGACGATCTGGGATCGCGCCGGCAGCAGCGCGTCGTCCGCCCTGGTGGGTCCGGGCCAGCGCGAGGACGACCCGGGGACGAAGAACCCCGGGTGCGCGGCGAGGCGGGAGAGGAGCTCGTGCCGGGGAAGCGTCAGGGCATCGCAGAGCAGGTGGATCAGCTCCTCGGATTCGCCCAGCACGATCACGTCGGCGAAGGGAGCGAGCGGGACCGGGTTCGAGAACGTCAGCGGCCCTCCGCAGACCACGAGCGGGTGCCGCTCGTCGCGCTCCTCGCGAAGGACGGGAACGCCACCGAGCTCCAGCATCTCGAAGAGGCCCGCGATCTCCAGCTCGTAGCTGACGGAGAACGCGAGGCAGGGGAACTGCCCGAGCGGCTGCTGCGACTCGTAGGTGCAGAGCGGCGTCCGCGCCTCGCGCCACGCGGCGACGTCGTCGGGGAGGAAGGCGCGCTCCGCGGCGGCGTCCCGGTGGGCGTGGATCTCCCGGTAGATGGTCTGGAACCCGAGCGAGCTCATCCCCACCCGGTACGGGCTCGGATAGCAGAGTGCGATGCGCGTGGCTGCCTGCTTGCGCAGGGTGCCCTCCTCGGCGGCGAGGTGGGTGCGGATCGGCTCGAGCAGTGGCCAGCGCATCGGAGCGACGATTCTAAGGTAGAAGGGCACCATGCGCCGTCTCGCGCTGCTCGCCTGCTGCATTTCCTGCGCGGAGTGGCGGATGGCCCCCACCTTTCCCCGGCAGGCGGCGGAGCAGCCGGTCGTCCACGAGCAGGCGCTGCTCGGCCTCTCCGAGGCGGGTGACGCGGCAGCCGCCGATCTGGTGGACGCCGAAGGCGAGGCTCCCCGGCTCTCGCTCCTCGCCTGGCCGGCGGCCGGCGAATCCTCGCGCGCGCTGCTGGAAGCGCCGCCCGATCGCGCCCGGGCGGTGGCGCGCCGGATCCGCGAATCCGGCGGGCGTCCCCTGCCGCTGCTCGCGGCGATCGCGGCGGAGGAGTGGCCGGAGGCGGCCGCCGCCATGGCCGCGCAGGGCTTTCTCCCCGCCCCTCCCGCCGACCCGGACCCGGGCGGCGGGACGTTTCGCATCGCCGGCGCGGAAGAGGCGGGGGCGCTGCCGCTCTCGCTCCGCGTGGCGCCGGCCTCGCAGCCCGCCTCCGTGCTGCTGCTCTCCGGCGGCGCGCCGGGCGGCGCAGAGGTCGAGCTGGCGCGGATGCCCCTCGCCGGCAAACCCGTGGAGCCGCGGCTCTGGATTCGCGGAGGAGTGGCCTGGCTCCTCTGCGGGTCGGTCCTGCCCGGGCGGCCGCTGCGGCGCGCGATCGGGCTCAGGCGCGCGTCGCTCCGGCGCGGCGAGGCCGAGCTGCACAACCTGCACGGCCTCGCCGACTCCGGCGCGGGCGACGTCGACGCCGCCCGCCGCGAATTCGGCCGGGCGATCGCCGCGGACCCGGGGTATTTCGACGCGCTATACAACGCCGCGGCGGCAGCAGCCCTCGCCGACCATGCGGACGAGGCGGTTGCCCTCTTGCGGCGGGCGGCGGCGATCGATCCCGCGCGCGTCCAGGTCGCCGGCCGCAACGACGAGGATCTCCGTTCCATCCGCGGAAGGCCCGACGTCCGGGCGCTCCTGGGGATGCGCCGGATGCCTCCGGAAGGCGTCCCGCCGCCGCCCTGACGCCTGCGGCTCGCGCCGCGCCTTCCATGCTAGGGTCGCGCCCCCATGCACGCGCTCCTCTTCATCGCGCTTCTCGCCCAGGCGCCGGGCCCCGGCCTCTCCGGGGAGCGCGCCAGCCAGATCATGCCGCGCGCCGATCTCCATGCGCTCAGCGACGAGCAG
>JAIQEY010000064.1 GCA_020073565.1 Terriglobia bacterium | reverse complement strand
GAAGCTGCTCTAAGTTGTCGGTGATCTTACCGCGGGGGTTCCACCCGTTCCCATCCCGAACACGGAAGTTAAGCCCCGCTGGGCCGATGGTACTGCACGCGAAAGTGTGTGGGAGAGTAGGTCGTTGCCGGCATAAATAAAGGCCACGTTCAGAAATGAGTGTGGCCTTTTCCGTTGGGCCTGATGTAGAGGAGCACTCTACGCAGCGCGAGCGACTTCAAGTAGCGGATAGGTCGATACCGCTGGCCTTATGCCGCTTCCCCAAAGGACGGTTACACCGAGGTTGGAACGCTGTACGTGATAAGCAACCGGTTTGTATGCCTTGACACCGCGACCTTCGGCATAAACAAATCCGGTCTCAAAGGCCGACTCGTTTGATTTCCAAACACGCTCCAAGACGGACGCATCCTGCCATTTCCACTCGACCCTTCGTCCACCGTATAAACGGTCCAAAACAAATTCCCCGTTGACACTGCGGTGCCATAAAGAGAGCTGGCACTTCCACAGGCGAAGCGACCTCAGTCTGAGGAGCATGGTAGGAAGACTGACAGCGTATTCTTGTGCTAGTTGCTCAAGAGAGTCGAGACAGATCGGAAGCTTCTTACTCCGAGCAGTTAGTGCCGCCGAGGGGACCAGAAGAACCGATGCGCCGAAATTACAGAGATGCTCCTCAAGATCGTCGGTCTCATGGGGCCGAAACTTGATCTCGAGCCGGGTGCGCCACTTCTCACGCTTTTTGAGAAGTGGCCTACCCGATCGCCCAATCGCCGGCGGTTTGGGACTCCGCTCGTGCTGAGCTGCAAGGTTCTACTTCGCAGGAACCGACGCCTTAGGCGCGGGCGCACCTCGCAGTAATCCTTCGGTGCTCAGATCCTCGTCGATTTCGGGCCAATGAATTCCGTAGCCGCCGCCGGCAATCTTCCAGTTCTCGCGCTGCGAGGCTGTGCCGGCGAGCAGTCGTGGATACCAGACGAGCGGCACGGTGATGACGCGGCCGTCGCGCAGGCTCACGCTGATTGCGTCGTCGGTGAATTGGACGTCCAGCACGCGCTCATCCGAATTGCTATGCGCCGACGATGCCGAAAAACTCATTCCATGCCTCCAGAAACCGTTGGCCCGAATCCCTCACCATCGATTGTATCTCGCGCAGTTCGTGGGCGCGGAATCCAAAATTGCCCGCCAGTTGGACGGGACTGAGCCAGAATTTAGCCGACAGATCGTCACGATCAACGTGCGGCGGTTCGTTGGGCTCGTGGCTGTAAAAGTAGAATCGATACGGGCCGGATCGGAGGACCGTCGGCATCCCGGCATTCTAGCAAAGGTTGGGGAAGGCCGCGGCAACATTGCGTCGGCGTAAACAAGAGCCGCCCTCCCAGGCGTATAATCCCCACCCAGCAAGCCACAGGAGGACTCAACATGGCCAAGACCAAGCAGTTCACTATCACGATTGAAAATCGTCCGGGTACGGTTGCCGAGATCGCTCGCACACTGGGGAACGCCAAGGTAAACATTCTCGCTCTCCTGGGAACCGCGCAAGGGACGACTGGCACAGTGGAACTCGTCGTCGAGGATACACGGCGAGCCAAGAAAGCGCTCGATGCATCCAAGCTCACATATAAGGAGACCGCAGCCGAGGGGTGCGAGTTGCCGAACAAGCCTGGCGCGCTGGCCGACTGTTTGGACAAACTCGCCGCCAAAGGCGTCAACTTGAATTCGATCTGCGCCACCGCCGCAAAAGGCGGCAGGAAGGCGGTTGTGGTCTATACCGTTGCGGCAGAAGAAAAAGTGGCGGCAGCGTAGGACCGAGCACCCATGCCTGAAACAAAGGCCACGCTGAGAAATCAACGTGGCCATGTCTACTGGAAGGTGTAGAGCGTTCAGTGCACCGGCCACGTCGATAGTTCACGCCGCGAACTATGGTGCATCCTTATACGGCCCGCCGCTGGTACCGCAGTTCAATCCGGATGGGCAGACGTACCGGGTTGATGCAAAAGCCGCCGATATGGCCGACGTATCCGCGCCACTGCCAGCGTAAGAACTGGATGGCGACAACGCGAGCTGGCTCAACGTCAGATTGTTCGCCCATGGCAAGCTCATCTGCGGGCAATTGAATGGCGCGTTGGAGTTGTCGCATGGAGCGGTCTGGAACGTCGCGCCGCTCAGGAATCCCACAAAGCCAATGCACGTCGGGTCCGGACTGCTGCCTGAGCAACTTGCTGTTGACGGGAACGTGGTGACCTTACCGCCACTTTGGATAGACGTGCATGTCTGGCTGCCCGGAGGGCCACTGGGAGACGCGCACCAGTTAGAAGCGGTACGGCCTTGCAGCACGTTGCCGTAGAAGCCGAGCGTTCCCTGGTCGAAGGAAGCGAGAGACGCTGTGCCCTCGCAAGCCGTGTCCACGGTGATGAAAGACTTCTTCCCCGCGCAGGTTCCCGTGCTGTTATCCGGAGCCACGTACACGTTGTTGTAGATCAGGTTGTAGCGTTGCTGAGAGGTAAGCGAGTTGTTTTGGATGGCCAGGGCCGAGCCACCAACAATCGTGTTGTTCTGAATCGTGAGGTGGTTTGGGTGGCCGCTGCCATTGTCGAGAAAGCACTGCACTCCAGAGTTATCGTTGGTGGTGGTATCGTCGGCGACAGGCTTGTAGTACACGTCCAGCCCGGTTGGGTCGGTTGGCGCGATCGCGAGTGGAAGGGCGCTCAATCCTGAGGTTGGATAGAGAAGCGCTGCCCCGCTGCCCGTGCTGCCGTCTCCGTTCTTGCAACCAACTCCTCCACCGTGATTATTATTCCCTGCCGCGTTGAACGCACCCGTGAAAACCAGTACTGGGTCTACATTCGGCGTGATGTCAGTCTCAGAGTAACCGAGCGTCTGGTAAGCAAAAGTGTCGGCTCCAAGGACTGCCGTACTACAAGCGGTTCCTCCACTGGCGCAGAGCGTATCGGTTGAGGCGACTTGGATATTCGTGTTGTCGGTGTAGATAAGCGTGTCCGCGTAGCGCCCAGTGTTCCCGATGCAGGGTTGATTCGTGGCCGGAATCCATGGCGTAGCGTTGTCATCGCAAACTACCGTCGAATGCGTGCCGTCGATGTCGTTCTGAACGCTGCTGATCGTAAACGTTCCGTTGAAATTCGACGCTCCCGTTTCGGTGACGTGCATGGTCACCGTGCCACCGATGAGCGGGTCGTGACGGTTGTTGAACTCGACAGTGACCGTACCACCCGTAACTCCAGGCGTCCCGGTGCGGACGATTCTCTGGATATTGGTATTCGAGTTCGGCCCCGTGATTGATCCAACCGCCAGATGAGCGTGCGCGACTCCGTTGGTCATTGTGAACGTGCCGAGATAGGTTTGCCCGTTGTCTCCTAGTGCGAACAGCATGTTGGACAGGTTCCCGGCCGAGTTGCCGAATTCGTTGGGGTCGATGTTGGAGAAGACATTGTTGATCCAATCCACATTGGAAGTGGCTACGGATAGGCCGCCGCCGTTGCCAGGGCCGTCTGAGCGGGCTCCCATACCGGACCCTTGCCCACCAGAGCGAAACCAGTTGTTCGAGATCCGGATGTTCTTGAATCCCACACGAGGCAAACCGGCAGAATCAAATTGGCCACATACCGAGCCACCAGAACAGTTGCGCGGCCCGAGATTTGACACAAGTCCGTTTTGCCCGTCCGTCCAACTGCCTTCCACGATATTTTCATCTACCAGGCAGTAGAAGCAGAATTTGAACTCAAACGGGTTCTTCTTGGCGTGCTGGAAGGTGCAGGTATCATGGCTGGCGGCCCCCGATTCATGCTGATCGAGCGGCCCGCATCCGAAGGGAGGACCGGGACTCGTAGCCTGCGCAGCGCTAAGGTATTTCTCCATCAGGTCGTTGCCCAGGTAGTTGTTGCGTAGTTCCAGATTGTTGATCGGACCCAACCTGCCAGCATCCACCGCTCCTCCACCGACGAAGAATCCGCCGCTGCCAGCCTCCATCCAATTGTGGGCAACCTTCAGTGGGCCGTTCTGGAATCCGACGAGGATGTCATGCCCCTCGGTCTGCCAGTAATGCATTTTGTTGACCTGCGACCACATGATCCAGGAGTTGTCGGCGTACCACACGATGCCGTTCTGGAGGTCGTCGCCGCAGCCGGGAACCATGCTCGCGAAGGGGTTGGTGAGCGTGTAGGCTACACCTGTCTGCGTTCCCGCAGACGTACTCAAGGTCAGCTGCTTGTCGCCACAGACCTGAGTGCCTCCGGTTCCGCACGTCGCCGTAACATCCGCCGGGTCATGGCCGCCGGACGCGATGGTGTAGTCAACTCCGTTGATATTGATGGTCGCTTGGGGATGCACGTAGGCCTGACCATAGAGATGCACACCGTCGGAGAAATCCATCCCAAAGCGAGTGCCGGACACCCACGTTACCGACGGACCAGAAGTGTTCACGGTCCCAGTGTGATTGAAGTTCTTGCAGGAGCCATCCGCGTTCAGGGCCGCGTTGACAGTTGGTTGTCCGTCCCAGCCGCGAGCCGTCGCAGTGTCGCCCGGATTCCAGCCGTGGACCCACACGTATTCCAGCCCCAAGTCGTGCGATTCCGCATCTGCGACGATGGGATTGCGACCATGCGAGCCGGTTGTACTCTGTGAACTTCCGGGTAGGATGGTGAATTCACCGTCCCGCACGATGATGTGGTTCGCGCCAGGGGGGAAGTAGATTGCCGCCCGCGAAGTCTGCGAAGTGGTGTCGTCTTGCCGGATCGTCCAGAGGTGATCAACATCGCCAGTGCAATTGGGATTGCGAGGGCGCACGTTGTCAGGCGGGAAGTTGGCGCAGAGCGGCTGGGAGCGAGTGGGTGGGCTATCGGATTCGATCAGCAGGCATCCGGTTGGACCAATAATTACCTTCATAGCGATCAGCGCCGCCTGCGAGTACGCGATACCGAGTGGGCTAGTCCCGGTGAACGTCGTGTAGGTCGAGCCGTTTATCAGCGATGCGGCGGGAATCTTGATTCTCCGGTTACGCCCGTCCCATGCGTTAATCGCCGCCTGCAAGCCCGCGACGGTGATGGTTGAAAGTGTGACATCCCCGCCCGGATATCCCCCCGAGAAATCGCAGATCGGGTTCGGCTGCGTGTCCGGCGTGATGTAGTTGTGGACCCACTGCTGCGGAGGCTGCGCATAGAGCATACTAGAACCGGCTGCACCGCCCCGCACCATCCCCCCCGAATACTGCCCCGCCCCCGAGAACACCGCTTGCCCAGCCGCCGAAACACACGACAGCAAGATTGCGCAGGTAATCCCAAACCAACTGCCGCCCCGAATCTCTTCTGCCTCTTCCTGTCTACACTGCGGACATGAGCGGTCGTTAAGCCAAACGTCCTTGTGTATCGGACAGCACTTGTCACCATCCTCTTCGTGTTCGCGAGCTGAGATCTCGGCCAGGATCTCGATTGCACGCTCCGCCTCACACTCAGGACAAGGCAAGCTAGAACGTTCTATACACCTATGCTTCCATGCTTCACTCATGTCTTCTCCACTGCCGTTGAGACGCCGTCCTCTCGCGACCACGATGCACACACACACACACACACTCTCTCTCTCTCTCTCTCTCTCTGCGTTCTCCGCGCTGCCCGGCTCCCGCAACCCGCCTTCCGAACATCTCGCTTCGCTATAATGTTGTGTTTGGTCTTGCCCCGCCGTTCGTGCAGGGCTTCATCGAAAGGGAACTATGCCGACTGACGTAGTCATGCCCCAAATGGGGGAATCGATTTTCGAAGGAACCATTACCAAGTGGCTGAAAAAGCCCGGGGACAAAGTCCAGCGTGACGAGCCTCTGTTCGAAATCTCTACGGACAAAGTGGACGCTGAGATCCCTGCGCCCGCCAGCGGTGTCCTTCAGGAAATCAAAGTTTCCGAGGGCAACACCGTCCAGGTCAACACGGTCGTCGGGGTGATTGGCGACGGCGCGGGCGCTTCTGCTCCGGCCCCAGCCAAGGCTGCGTCTCCTCCGGTTGCCGCACCCGCTCCCCCCGCATCCGCCAAGAAGGAGGCTCCCGCTCCCCCCGCTGCACCTCCCGCACACGAAGAGGGAGAAGACTCCGATGTCCGTTCCTCACCTCTCGTCCGCAAGTTGGCGCGCGAGTACAGTGTCGATCTCGCGAAAGTCAGCGGCACTGGCACCGGCGGACGAGTCACGAAGCAGGATGTTCTCGACTACGTCGAGCACCAAGCGTCGGCTCCGGCGGCCGCGCCCCGTCCAGCGCCAGCCACCATCCCCGGCGATCTGGTTCCCATGTCCCAGATGCGAAAAATCATTGCCCAGCGCATGATCGAGTCACGCCGCACCAGCGCGCACGTCCACTGCATGTTCGCAGTGGACATGACCCGCATCGTCAATTTGCGCAACAAGCACAAGAACAGCTTTGAGCAGCGCCACGGCGTGCGCCTGACCTTCATGCCGTTCTTCGTGCGCGCGGCCATCATCGCGTTGCAGCAATATCCAGTTGTCAACGCCTCGCTCGAAGGCGACAACGTTCGCTACCACAAACACGTAAATGCTGGCATCGCCGTCGCGCTCGACTGGGGACTCATCGTCCCGGTCCTCAAGAACGCCGACGAACTCAACTTCCTCGGACTGCAGCGCGGCATCACCGACCTCGGCGAGCGCGCCCGCACGAAGAAGCTCATGCCCACCGACGTGGAAGGCGCGACTTTCACCATCACGAACCCCGGCCAGTTCGGCGCCGTGTTCGGACTGCCCATCATCAACCAGCCCAACGTCGCCATCATGGGAGTGGGCGGCATCACCAAACAGCCCATGGTCATCACCGACAAAGACGGCACCGACTCGATCGCCATCCGCTCCGTCGTCCATCTCACTCTCGGCTATGACCACCGCATCATCGACGGCGCCCTCGCCGACCAGTTCATGGTCGTCGTGAAGAAGACACTAGAGAACTGGAGCGAAGAAGTGTAGGGCGGACACTCCTGTCCGCCCAGGCCCTCGTCTATGAGTGCTGCGTACCCGGGTCAGGGGTTCGTTGCAGTTGCTGTTGGGCATTGACCTTCACTTGCGCCCATATCCCATCAGCCTGCGATAGAAACTGGTCTCCCGTCATCCCCTGTGTGTGTTCCAGCAGGGACCTGATGTATCCCAGGATTGCCGGCTCGGCAACCGCAATCAAAGACAGAAGCTTCAAGATTTCGCTTGCGTTCATAGACCCTCCTACTGAGCAAAGGCTGCAATGTTGTCAAGGATCGCCTGGCACGACACAATCGCTGCCTGAACCGCCAGCCGAGTCTTCTCATCCTTGATTCCGGTAATCTGATTGTTAGACAGGTCACTGAGCAGAGAGGCCGCGATGTTAATCTGCGCCTTGGCTCCCTGAGCGTTATGAGCTTGGTTGATGGCTTGGTCCAGCTTCACCCCAGCGTCGGCCAGTTGTGAAAACTTGGTCTGGACGACCACGTGACTGGCGGGCTGCACGTAGCCGCTGTTATAGGCTTGGATTTCAAGCTGCTGGGCTACCAGGACCGTAGCGGCGAAGTCCTTGGCCAGTTGGCCAGCCTTGGCGTACTTGTCGCATGAGAATCCCGTGAGCAGCAGGGAAACCATGAGAAAGGAAGTGATGTAGTAGAGTTTCTTCATTTACCATCCTTTTCTAGCAACTATGTAACTCTCAAATGAGAGTGTTCATGGCTTATTGCAACTTCCCCGCTACCTAGTCTGCCGTACCAGACGCGTTACGGTTGCTTCCGCGCCCAGCTGGAAGCGTTTAAGCATTCCACCGTGCCGTCGATCACTTTGGACAAGCCTTCCTTGAATTTCGCCTCGTCAACAATTTCCCGGTTGACCACGGCCTCCGTTAACTGGAGCGCAGCGCCGACAAAGGAAACTGCAGAGTCTTTTTTCTGCTGGCCGGACTGACTTCCGAACAAGCCCTCAATGCTGTTCACAATTGCAGGGACAAACGAAATCCCCTGCAGCAATTTCTGCAAGAAATCCATCACTACTCTCCTTCTTAGTTGTGTAAGAGTTACTGCGTGGAAAGAAATACCGCTTGACTTACCTCAACCCCAAGTGGTCATGGAGCGCGATGACCGCGCTGACTGCGAATGCAATTGCCGCCGTCACGATCCGGTCGTAAACATTGCGTCTTATATCATTTTTTTCCAAGGCGGCCACTCTCTCTTCCACCAACCTCAATCGCCCTGGCTGGCCATTGCCGACAATCATGTCGACTTTCGCTTCCACCATCCCCAGCTTTTCCAGCACTTCAAGCTGAAAGTCGCCGCTTATCTCGAATACCACCGGTGACAGAGCCCCTTCCCCAAATCCAGTTTCTTCATCGTTGCGCTTCATAATGGATAGTCAACATGCAATCCCGTCGAATAGCGCGAGTACTTTCGCGGCGTACTGCTGTCATATCTCCGTAAGAAATAGTCTTGCGCCCTGCCAAAACGCGGCAGAGTAAAACTGCTGCTCGTGAACCGACCGGCCAGGTTGCGATCGTTGTCCGGTCCCCAGCCCGCATCCGTGCTCCGCACTTCTATGCCTTCGCCCACCCCCGGAGTAAACCCCGCCTCCACTGTCACCGTGGTCGAACTCACATTCATAACGGCGGCAGAGGTCAGATCCGCTAGAAACATGCCAACCGCACTGACCTCCGCCGCGGCCATTGCGGTTGCCTGCGTCACAGTCGCAGTCCGGAATGCGAAATCCAACGACGGATCCGCGGCGTCCACAAACTGCAGCGTGTAGCGACAGTTCTCCCCTGCGACGTCTGTGATCTCCACGTCCACGTCCCGCACGATCGCCTCAAACGACGATGCCCGTGACGGAACCTCAACCGCCAACCCGTCCCCCGGAAAAATGTCTGCGGCCCCGCCGGGCAGGAATGGGCTCCACGCCCGGTATTGCCCTACCCATCCCGGCCCGGCATCATCCAGCAGCGCCAGGGCTGCTGTCTCGCAATCTGCCGAAGTGCGCGGAAGGGGCAGTGCGATCTGCCTCACAGCTCCGCGCACTCCGTCGTCGCCGCCCCCCTCCAGAGCCGCAATCGCCGCCGAGTTCATCACCCGTGCTCGAGCGTGATTGCGGCCGCGATAACTCACTTCGCTGATTGTCGTCAATGCCGGCCCCGCCCCCCATACGCTAGACGACGCCACCACCACTGCGAGAACCACAGCCAATCGAAGCCCTGTCGTCCCAAGCAGCGCCGCAAGCCCTGTCATCCTGAGCGGAGCAGAGCGATCCGCGAAGCGATCGCTTTTCGGAGTCGAAGGACCCCTACCCCAGCTGCGCCCTTTGCTCCAACAAAAAAGCCGCTCTCCAGAGCGGCGTCTCTTTCGCATAGATCCTCCCAACTCGTGTAGGGCGGACACTCCTGTCCGCCCAATGCCGACACTAGCTGTCTCACTGCATCGCGTAAGCAATGCTGATGCGCAACCCAGCCCCGCAGGGGCGACTGCCAATAGCCCGACGCTTCAGCGCGGGGAGAGCGTTGGAGAAATCAGCAAGTCCCGGAGGGACGACTGACGCATTCCCGCACACTCTTCAGACTGTCGTGAAATCCCGCAGCCCCTACGATTCGCTCTCGACCCGCGCCTCCAGAAACCGCCGCACGCTCTCGACATACACGTCTGCGAAATCCGCCATCGGCCGTCGCGTTTCGATCAGCGCCATCGCTGGCTCCAATTCCCATCCCATGGCGCACAGCACCGCCAGCGTCATCATCGGCGCGCGATGCACTCCGGCGGCGCAGTGGATGTACACCTTCGCGTCCGCCTCGGCCAACGCCGCGAGAGCAAACTCAACGCCCCGCTCCAGCAGAACTGGTGGCTTCGGCAGAAAATCGTCGTCCGTCGGGTTCCACAGTACCCGAACTCCATGCTCTTCTCCAAGCGGAGTGTCATCGAACTCGATTTGCATGTCCAGCACATGAGTTACGCCGGACCGCGCGAGTTCTTCCATGTTTTGCGAATTCCAGATCCCGCCTCCCAGCGCGATCCGCTCGGTCACCCAGGTTACGTCCATGCCTCGTGCCGTTCGCCTTCCTGCTCGTTCAATTTTCTTCGGGCACCTGCGCCTCCGTTGGCGCCTGAGAATCCTCACCGGCCAAGCCTTCAATCTGCCGGCTGCGATTCATCTGATTCTACGTCACCTTCCGGATCTCCCACCCGTTTCTTTGCCTTCACCATCAACCCGCCTCAAAAAGAAAAAGGGCGCGATTCGCGTCGCGCCCTTCAGAGTTTTCCGTTTTCTCTACTCTTAAGTTTAGGATATCAAATCGCAGGGGGGTAATCCGAAGTGATTTCAATAAATATTTTCGCCATCGTTAGAATCACTTACAGAGAAAACACCATTTTTACCCTCTTGACAGCCTTTCGGACGCCTCTAGAACTGGAACCCCGACGCTATGCCGACATGTCTTCCGACCATCTCGGAACAAAGCTGTAATAATGGCCCCGAGGAGACACAATAGAAGCAGACGTGCATTCTCTAGCCATTGATTGAATTCCCTGCGGAGAAAACACCATTCTTATCCCTTTGACAACCTCCTCGACGGCTGTCGGCCCAAGCCATGCGCCGCATGAGTCCACACTTCAGCAAGATGCATGTTAGTTCGTCGATGGCTTCCGGAATCCGGAACTCGATCCAACGTCTCGTGCACCCCATCAGGCGTGCAATTTCCCCGTGCGTATATTCCTCGAGCACGTTCATTGCAAGCAGCCGTTTTTCCAGAGGGCCGAGCTTGTTCACCGCCATCTCCATGTCGTGCACGAAGATCACGATGTCCTCAAAGCTCGCCATCGGGTAGGACGACAAGCGTGCCCGGAAGCACTCTCGTCCAAGCAACGACGGCAGCCGCCCCAGCTCCACCGAGGCCCGGCCGTAGCGTTTCAGCAGCCCCACCGTGCGATCGCGATACGGCCACGGGTCAATTTCCGTTACCGCGGCGAGAGCGGCGTCAGGCGACTCCGCGTCCGCCAATAGCGCCCATGCTTGCGCTGCGATCATGCCTGCACCTCCAACTCACTAACCGCATGCAGATAATCAATCTGGACCTGCCCCTGCAGATCTTCCGGCGTCGGGCACGGCAGCCGCGGCTTCCCAGAATGCTCTCCGCGACGCCGAGGCATATCCGCCATGCGCACGCGGCAATTCATGCAGTAAACCTCGATATGTCCTTGCGGACGCAGCCATAATCCCCCGCAGCGCTCGCAATACTTCAACTCCACCGCTACTCCCTGTGCTTCCAACCCGTAGATGAAATCCATGATTGCCTCTCTCCTGGGCATGAAATGAAGCCTGCTGATGATGACAAAAATAAAAAAACCCTGATCCCGATTGCTCGGTTCAGGGCTCGTTTCTCTTACGATGACCTGTTGGTTTATGTAGTTAAAATGCTGAAGGGGTGCCCCAGGTTTCGCGGTTTTCGAAACCTGGACCCCTCAAGCTATTGCGGCCTGACCGGCAGGCTAGGCTCGTGCTGCCGGAAGTAGCCTTCTTCGTATCCGGACTTCAGTACTTGCCCATTCTGCACCACCACGCTTAAGCGTCCTGTGAACTGCAGGGTTCGCAACAGCCGTTCCATGGACGCCGAGAGCATCTCGGCGGAACGCACTTTACGGCGGAATTCCACAAAGTTTTGCTCTTCGTTTTCGTAGGATTGAACTTCGATCATGACGACAACCTTTCCGAAGTATGAGTTATATAATCTCGTGATCGTATAGCTCAATTGCAATCTCGTCAAGAACTGTATTGTCTTATGGATGTTGCACTTATGCTGTCAATAGCAATTTGATATAAAGCAATAGTGCTATACTCCCGGCTATGAGATTCCGGACTCTGCAGGAAAACCTACGTAAAACGCTGTGGGAACGTATTGACGAAGGGGACCTGACCGGCCTGCGTCTCGCCGAGCAGACCGGATTCAAACAGGCCCACATCTCAAACTTTCTCAACCGCAAGCGCGGGCTCAGCCTGGAGGGCATGGATAAAGTGCTGAATGTGCAGCACCTTTCCGTGCTCGACCTGCTCGATCCCGCTGAAGTCAACAAACGCGCTTCGATCCTCCCGCCCAGCGAGGACGAGTTCGAAAGCGTCATTGTCGCTGAACCGGCGATCGTCGCCTCCGAACCGCTGATCATGAGCATGCACGTCAAGGAGATCCTCAAATTCAAGAAGACCTTCTTGAAGCGGCTGAAGGAATCGGTGGAGGGCGACCGCGACGGCTGGGAGCGCTTCGCCGTGATCAAGGTGGATGCCCGCGAAGGCATGAGCATGTATCCGCGCATGCTGCCCGGTGCCACCCTGCTGATCGACCGGCACTATAACTCACTTACTCCGTACCGCAAGGGCGAGAGTAACATGTACGCTATCCGCAAAGAAGATGGTAGCTGCACTATTAAGTACGTAGAGATGGCCAATAACCATCTGGTTCTGCGCCCACAAAACCAGGCTTACCCGGTCGAAGTGCTAACCATGGAAGACGGCAAGAAGCCGGGGGATTACATAGTCGGCCGAATTTGCTACGTAGGCATGGAAACCTAGAAATGTAGGGCGGGCAGGAGTGTCCGCCCTACCCTCGGCCTTTCAGGAGATTGCTTAAAGCCTGAATGTCGTCCTTCGCCGCGTCGCCGATTACGCAATAGCGCAGATCGTTGTGGGTCCAGGTTTCGAGGTGGAAGGATCTTACGTCGGTGGGACCCATGTTCGGCAGTCTCCCAGGGATCGCTCTCTCTTGGAAAATGAAGACCGAGATCTGGTGCTTGCGCACTCGGAAAATCAGCTCTGCGCCGGGAGATTGTTCGAGATAGCTTATTCGCCCGCCCACCAGCTCAAACGGCGAGCCCTGCAGTTCGGGCAGGTCGAACGTGAAGGGGATTTTCCCGGCAAACCAGGGTTTCACCGTGTGCCGGTCGGTGGAGACCACGTCCACTGGAGTCGAACTTGCGAGGGTGGAGACATGCAGGTCTACCAACTCGCTGACGATCCGGCTGTTTCGCTCCTGGCGCGAGCCTTCCCTGAGAACTGCAATGCCGGCCAGCAGAAGCACAACGGCCATCGTGATGGCGTAGGCCGGCCACCAGCGTCGGACGGGTTTCTCCGGCGCGATGTTCTTCTGAAGGCGTTCGCGCAGTTTTGGATCCGCCACATAACGTTGGCCCGCCGACTGAATGGTTTTTTTCCACTGCAACCGGCGCAAGCCTTCCGCAGCACAAGCTGGACACTCGCGCAAGTGGCTGTCGAGCTTCACCGTCTCGGCGGAATCGAGTTCTCCGTCCAGGTAGGCATCCAGCTGAGCAGTCCACATTTCGTGGCTCACGAGGCACTCCTCAACTGCAATTTGCGTTCGACTACCTTACGCAGTAACTGCCTGGCACGGGACAGCCGCGACATGACCGTTCCGATCGGAATGGCCACAGTGGCGGCAATCTGCTGGTACGACATCTCTTCCACCTCACACAGCAATAGAACCTCGCGATATGCAATCGGCAGTTCTTCAATGGCACCTTGCATGATTTCGCGGCTGGTGCGATCGATCAGGATCGTCTCGGGCGTCTGAATCTCCACGGGGAGAGCCGGATCCTCCTCGGCGGGATCGAGCGGGACGGTCGCCGCCTTCAGCCCGGTGCGGGAATTGAGGAACGTGTTGCGCAGGATCCGAAACATCCAAGCTTTGAAATTCGTACCCGGCTCAAACGAGGAAAATCCTTTGAGCGCCTTGGCATAAGTTTCCTGCACAAGGTCTTCAGCCTCGTCGCGGTTTTGCGTCAGCCAGTGCGCGAAGTTGTAGAGCCGGTCGAACAGGGGCATGGCCAACTGCTCAAACGACATCGCAGACGGTCGCTCCTCCGGCACGCATATAAGAGTAAACCAGTTGGCCGGACTTTTATTCCCGCACGCGCCAGAAATTTATTCGGGAATAGAACGCCCGCGCAACGGTTCTTACCAGCAGTGGCTGGTTTCTAGTTTCTAGTTTCTAGTTTCTAGAAACGTCCGCGTTTCATCAGTGGGTTTTGGGAAGGGCACGGCTTCAGCCGTGTCAACGGAGCCAATAGAGACGCGGGCTTTAGTTCCTGAGGGGTCCGGCAGTACGCGGCGAGGGCGGACAAGAGTGTCCGCCCTACACAAGAAACCAGCAACTAGCAACTAGAAACATTTCCCGGAGGCTCTATGGCAGCGAAGGACGAGATTCTCTACGACCACAATCACGATGGCATTGACCGGCGCGGGTTTCTGAAATGTATGGCTTGGGCAGGGACCGGAGCGCTTTGCGTGCTGCAGGGCGGCGTTTTGAAGAGTTATGCCCTGGGGCGCGCGGGCGAAATAGGCAAGGTGGCGAAGGGCGAGCTGGCGTTTGTGCAGATCAGCGACAGTCACATGGGATTCGACAAACCCGCTAACCCTGACGTGATCGGCACGTTCAAGGCCGCGATCGACAAAATCAACGCGCTGCCCATCGAGCCCGAGTTCATCCTGCACACGGGCGACGTCAGCCATCTGTCGAAGCCGGCTGAGTTCGACAACGTTGAACAGATTCTCAAGTCGGCGAAGGCATCGGAGGTCTTCTATGTACCCGGAGAGCACGATTTCGTGGGCGATGAGGGCAAGCAGTTCTTGGAACGCTTCGGCAAAGGCGCGCAGGGGTCAGGCTGGTACAGCTTCGACAAAAAGGGCGTGCACTTCGTTGGCTTGGTGAACGTCGCGAACCTCAAGGCAGGCGGACTTGGGTCGCTGGGCTCGGAGCAACTGGAGTGGCTTGAGAAAGACGTCAAGCATCTTTCGAAAAGCACGCCGGTGGTCGTGTTCGCGCACATCCCGCTCTGGACGGTGTATCCGGAGTGGGGATGGGGGACCGAAGACAGCGCGCAGGCCCTCGGGTATCTGAAGAAGTTCGGCTCGGTGACGGTCCTGAACGGGCACATCCATCAGACCATGCAGAAGGTGGAAGGCAATGTAACGTTCCACACGGCGTGCTCGACTGCGTTCCCGCAACCGAAGCCAGGAGCGGCGCCGTCGCCGGGCCCGATGAAGGTGCCGGCCGAGCAGTTGCGCGGGCTGCTGGGAGTAACCGATGTCCAGTACAAGAAAGGCCAGCACGCCTTGGCGGTGACGGATTCGACCTTGGGCTAGCGGGAAGTGGTGGGCCCGATCGGCAAGAACACAAAATTTCCTAAAGGAGCAACAACGATGAAACGCAATACCTATGTCTGGAGGGTCGCTTTTCTGGCGCTATTCGGACTTCTAGTAGCTGGAGTTTCGAAGCAGGTAGCCGCCAGCGAGGCGGCTGCTGGCGTGGTGATCAAGATTGACAACTTCAGTTTTGGCCCACAAAGCATAACTGTTCCAGCGGGGACTCAGGTTACCTGGATCAATCAGGATGACATCCCGCACACGGTCGTGAGCGAGGACAAGACTACGTTCAAGTCGCGCGCGCTCGATACGGACGAGAAGTTCAGTTTCACATTCGATAAGCCGGGCACTTACACCTACTTCTGCTCCATCCACCCCAAGATGACGGCCAAGGTCGTCGTACAGTAGGCGCGCCATGAATCCCTGGGACATCCGCGCGGCGCTGCTCGCGAAACACGCGCAACACGTCGTGCTCATTCATTTTCCGATCGCGCTCTTCCTAGCCGGTGTTGTGCTGGACCTCGCGGCGAGTTGGACTCGCCGCCGAGACCTTGCGATGGCGGCATACTGCAATCTGAGCCTCGCCGCCGTCTCCAGCCTGCCAACGGTCGCCACCGGCCTGTTGGCTTGGCAGTGGGAGCTTGAGGGACGGCGTCTGAAAGGGATCGTCCTGCTCCACCTGCTCTCGGGTTGCGCTTCAGGGCTGCTGATGCTGGCAATCTGGTGGATCCACCGTACAGCCCGCCGCCACCCCGAGAAGAGCCTCCCCGACCTTCGCTGGCCTCTGGAACTCCTCGCCGTCCTGGCAGTAGGCCTGACAGGCCATCTTGGCGGCTTTCTCAGCGGTGTAAATCATACCTAGACCCGCGTTTCTTGACGGCCCGCCTGGACTCGGCACACGATTTGCCTGGAACTAACCTCACGAAAACGTCGTATCTACGTCTGACCATGTGGAGACACGTGTGTCTGAGGCCGAGGAGGGCCCCTGGTCATGCGCAAACTGACCTTCGCCGTTTTCTTTGCTGTTCTCAGCTTTGCTACCTTCGCAAACGCCGATGACTGGTCCAAAACCTACGATTTAACCGGGAAGCCGGAACTGCGCGTGCAGGCTTCGGACGCCCACGTTCGCATCGAGACCTGGGACCAGAACAAGATTGAAGCGCATGTAACGACCCGAGGATGGCATATCGGGGGCGGAGACCTCGAAATTGTGGAACATCAACAAGGGAATGCGGTGGACCTGGAATTGCGGCAACACTCCCGGGCACATGTGTCGTTCGGGATCGACAATCGCCGGACGGACCTGGAGATTCGCATGCCGCGCAGCGCCAAGTTGAACGTTCGCACCGGGGATGGAAGCATCCTTGCCAGGGGACTCGAAGGCGAGTTGGAATTTGCCAGCGGGGATGGCAGGGTCGATCTGGAAGATCTGGATGGCAGCCTGCGAGCCAAGACCAGCGACGGGTCGGTGCGGGTTACCGGGCGCTTCGATGCGCTCGAGTTACAGACCAGCGACGGGCGCATGGAAGTGGAAGCGCGGCCGGGATCGCAACTGCGGGAGGCCTGGAACGTTCGTACGTCGGATGGCAGTGTGGCGCTGAGGGTCCCAGGAGATCTGGCCGCCGATGTCGAACTGCACACCAGCGACGGGCACATCACCACCAACATTCCGATCGTGGTGGAGGGAAGTCTCAATAGCCACGACGTGCGCGGAAAGATGAACGGCGGCGGGAACCGTCTGACCGTTCACACCAGTGATGGGTCGGTCACGCTGGATAAGTTTTGATCGAGGGGGTAGTCTCGGTGTTGAGTAGGGGCCCTTCGACTCCGCCTGTTGATCCGCTACGCGGATCGACAGGCTTCGCTCAGGGTGACAGAATCAAAACTTTATGAACTCAAAATCTTCCTTCTTGCTCCTTGCCGCGGTCATTTTAACTGCGGCTGCTGCGTTTTCTCAAAACTCTTCCTCCTCTTCACAGCCGGTGCTGGATGTCTCGGCAATGGATCCGACGGTGGATCCGTGCGTGGATTTCTACACGTATTCGTGCGGTGGATGGATGAAGAAAAATCCGATTCCTCCCGACCAGTCCAGCTGGAGCACCTACGGCAAACTGGAAGATGAAGACCGGGCACAGTTGCGCTCGATCCTGGAAGAGGCCGCCAAGGCAAACGCGGCCCGCGGATCGGTCGACCAGAAGATCGGGGACTATTACGCTTCGTGCATGGACGAGGCAGCGATCGAGAAGCTGGGATCGAAGCCGCTCGCGCCGGAGCTGGAGCGGATCGCGCAGCTGAAATCGAAGAAGGACCTGGCTGAGTTCATGTCGACCACACAGTATCCGCCTCCGATCTACGGCGGGGGGATGCTGTTTGCGTTCCGGTCGGATCAGGACTACAAGGACTCGACCCAGGTCATTGCAGAAGCGGACCAGGGCGGGCTGGGTCTGCCTGATCGTGACTACTATTTCAAGGACGATGCCAAGTCCGTCGAGTTGAGGAAGGCGTACGTGGCGCACGTGGCGAAAATGTTCGCACTGCTGGGCGACCAGCCGGCCGACGCGGCGGCGGAGGCTGCGACGGTGATGCGCATCGAGACTGCGCTGGCCAAGGGGCAGATGACGCGGGTCGAACGACGCGATCCTCAGAAGCTCTATCACAGATTGACGGTCGAGGAACTGGAGAAACTGTCGCCGGATTTTCAATGGCGCACCTATTTCGCAAAGATCGGGGTAGGACCTCTGGCATCGCTCAATGTGGTGGCGCCGGAGTATTTCCGGACGATGAGCGCCGAGGTTGCGAGCGAAAGCATGGCGGACTGGAAGACGTATCTGCGGTGGCATGCGGTGCACCAGGCGTCGAACGATCTTTCGGCCGCCTTCGTCCAGGAAACCTTCAATTTTTATGGCAAGACGCTGCGCGGGCAAGAGCAGCTGCCGCCGCGCTGGAAGCGGTGCTCGAACGATGTGGACAACGACGTGGGAGAAGCGCTCGGTCAGGCGTACGTCGCGAAGCATTTCAGTCCGGAGGCAAAGCAGGCGGCGCTCAAAGTTGTGCAGGAGATTGAAGCAGCCATGCAAGGTGACATCCAGGCGCTGCCGTGGATGGGAGCGGCGACCAAAGAGCAGGCGCTGGCGAAACTACATGCGATCGCGAACAAGATCGGCTACCCAGACAAGTGGCGCGACTACAGCGCGCTTGAGATTGTGCGTGGGGATCAGATCGGAAATTCGCGGCGCGCTTCGTGGTTCGAGTTTCGGCGGCAGCTCAGCAAAATTGGCAACCCGGTGGATCGCACGGAGTGGGGCATGACGCCGCCCACCGTAAACGCGTATTACGACCCGCAGAAAAACGACATCAATTTCCCTGCAGGCATTCTGCAGCCGCCGCTATTCAGTGCCAAGTCCGACGCGGCGCCGAACTACGGAAATACAGGCGCCACCGTGGGCCACGAACTTACGCACGCCTTTGACGACGAGGGCAGCCAGTTCGATGCGCAAGGCAATCTGCGCAACTGGTGGACCGAGGCCGATCGCAAAGAATTTGAGCAGCGCGCAAAATGCGTAGTCGATCAGTACTCGGGGTACACGATCGTGGACGACATCAAGATCAACGGCAAGCTCACGAACGGCGAAGACATTGCCGATTTGGGTGGAACTCTGCTGGCGTACCTGGCGTGGAAGGAAGACACGAAGAATCAGAAACTCGAATCGTTGGAAGGCTTCACGCCGGAGCAGCGGTTCTTTATCGGGTACGGGCAAAGCTGGTGCGAGAGCGATCGTGACGAAGACAAGCGGCTGCGGGCGACGGTCGATCCGCATTCGCCAGCAAAATACCGGGCAAATGGAGTGGTGTCGAACATGCCGGAGTTTCGCGACGCGTTCCACTGCAAGGCTGGGCAGCCGATGGTGCGGGAGCAGGTGTGCCGGGTGTGGTGATGTGGTCCAGGTTGTGTAGCGGCGGACATTCCTGTCCGCGCTATTTCACTCTTTAGAGAGTATGGAGCGGGCCGGGGACGTTGCGCCTGAGGGTCGGAGTTTCGCAGCAGATCGTTGGGTGATCCAGTTGATGGTTCGATGCTGCAAACTTGGGGGGACGGGAGTGTCCGCCCTACACAACCCTAGCCGCGTTCGAAGGCGTGTTTTTCTTCCAGTTGGCGAATGGCTTCGGCTCTCTCTTTCTCGAAGCGGTCTTTCTGGTTCATGAGTGCGGGCAGTGCGGTGGCGTAGCGGCGGGCCATGGTGAACAGGCCTTGCTGGGCAAGACGGGCTCCGATCTCGGCGATGTGGTCGGTGGTGGTCTGCACGTAGAGTGCTTCGGTTGCGTCGCCCAGCCAGACGTCTCCGCCGACCAGGCGAGTCTGCCAATAGACTTTGCGCTCGATCAGGCTGGTAATTTCTTCGTCAGTCGCGTGGCCGAAAATCCACTGTTTCGTTTTGAAGTTGTGATGGCGGCTGGAGAAGGGCAGCGGCACCAGCTTCGGCGACTTCGGAAACTCGATCTGCTTGTGGTCCACGTCCTTGCGCAGCGCGTTGATGATGGGAGCCTCGGTGTCTTTGGGGTCAAGCGAAGGGAGAACTTCGCGCAGAGTGGCGGACAGATTCACGGCGACCAGGGCACGAAGATTCTCGGAAGCTTCAAGCGTAATTTCGGCGTGCAGCACGTCGAAGTCGGCGCCGGAGGTGGCGCGGCGGAACGGCCAGTCGAATTTGAAACTGAGCGGCAGGCCGGTGCGGGTCACGTAGATGGTTTTGGGCGAGGAAGTTGGAGTGCTCATGTCAGTGTTGATCGCGTTCCGGAAAACTATTTTAGCGTGAGACTTGTGGGGACGGGACTCCATGTTCAGCGTTCAGCTGTGCGCCAGGCGGGCCAGTTGGAGCAGGTTCCAGATCGCGGACGCGACGAGCAGGCCGCTTAGACTGGCAGTTACGATCACGCCTTGCCTGGTCTCGAGCAAGTCGGCGAAGACGCCGGCGACGAAGACGAAGAGAAAGACTAGCGCGGACAACTGACATCCCTGGCCAGGGAACGTCGGTGCGGCCAGTGCGAGAATCAGGAACAACACGGCCATGATAAGCGGTGCGGTGTTGCCGAAATAGCGCGCACGCTTCCAGGCAAGGTAGGAGATCAGCGCCGCTGGAAGGGCAATCATCAGCGGAGGGCTGCCGCGGAACACTTGTTGAACGAGGTGCCCATACGACCAAGAGGTCGTAAGTGCGTGAGGGTCGAAGTCGATCCAACGCGCATGGGCCATCCCCTGGCCGAAAATGGCCGGCCGGAAGAAGTACGCGGCAAATAGCAGTGCGGTCGCGGTCGCACAACCGGTGGCCCAGATAGCGAGCACGGCCCGCTTGCGGATGGGCGCGACCCAGAGCATGAGGAGCAATGCCACCAGTGCCAGAACAACCAGCGAAAACTGGTTCCCGACGGCGAGAATCAGCGACAAGCCAAGCAAAAGAATGCGGCGCCAGTTCCAGAGCACGACTTCGCGGGGAGCGTAGAGCGTGTGCGCCACGGCGATCGAGGTGAAGACCGTGCCGAAGGCGCCCCAGACAGCGCCTATCTCACCGAGACTCTGCGCGCCGGCAGCACTCACGATCATGGCGGGCGAAAAACAATAGAGCGCGAGCGCAATGTATCCACCGGCGTTGCCATAGAGGCGGCGCGCAACGTACCAGAGCGAGCCTCCGAGCATGACGCCGACAAATAAGTAGGGCGTCGCGATCCAGAGCTGTCCGATTTGGGAGTCCACCGGCAAGGCAGCGGGCTGCACCAGAAGTGGCGCAGCTGCGATGAGGTAGTAGAGGGGCGAGCGGTCCTGGTTGTATCCGTCGCGCACGCGGAGGTGGCCCGCGCGTCCGGTCGAAGGCACGCCCGTGGCAGCTTCGGAGCGCAGGGACGCGGGAGTTCCGGCAAGGGTGCCGCCTTTCCATTGTTCGAGACCCTGGTAAATGCACAGCGCATGATTGGAGTCAGGCAACAATCCCTGCCGGGTTTCGATTCGGACGAGCCACGCGCATTCAAGAAGATAGACGAACAGAAGCGCGGCCGCGATGAATTGCGGCGCTCCCACCGAACCGGGATCGAGAAATCGGCGTAGGAAGGTCAGACCGAGTGTTTTACCATGTCCCAGACACCGATGGATACCAATCCGGTTCCGCCCACGGTTCCAGAGCCAACCTCGCCGGCGACGGCGCAATCCGCGCCGCTGGCTGCAACTGCGCCATCGCCGGTCGCACAGGTTCGGCGAGAGTCGCCCTTTCGCGACGTTTTCATCGGGCCCGAGGGATTGTATCCGGGAACGCGTTGGCTGATTTATCTGGCACTGGGCGGCATAGTGCTCTTAATGGAAGGCGCGCTCATGCACTTTATCCACCCGCATGCGGGTGGGCCGGTGTGGTGGGGCATGGTGTCGGAAGTCAGCATCATGCTGGCCGCAATCTTGCCCGGCTTTGTCATGGCCCAAATCGAAGGGCGGCCGTTTGGAGACTTTGGCCTTCCGCCACGCCGCGCGTTTAGACGGAACTTCTGGGTGGGGGCGCTGTGGGGAATCGCGTCGCTCACGGTTCTGATGCTCGTGCTGCGAGCGGCCGGAGCCTTCACCTTCGGATCGCTTGATCTGCAGGGGGGACGCATCCTCAAGTTCGCGGTGTATTACGCGGTGTTTTTCCTGCTGACCGGACTTTTTGAAGAGTTTCTATTCCGCGGATATTCGCTATGGGTGCTGAGCAAGGGAATGAACTTCTGGCCGGCGGCAGCGCTGCTTTCGGTTTCGTTCGGCGCCATGCACGGCGCCAACCCAGGAGAAGCCAAGATCGGACTGGTGGCCGTGGTCGCGATCGGCTTCTTCTTCTGCCTGACGCTGCGGCGCACCGGAGACCTGTGGTGGGCGGTCGGGTTCCACATGTCGTGGGACTGGGGCGAGAGCTACTTGTATTCGGTGCCCGACAGCGGGACGATGCTCCCGGGACATCTGCTGAATTCTTCGTTTCAAGGGCCCGCGTGGCTGACCGGAGGCTCGGTGGGCCCGGAGGGCAGCTATCTCGTGTTTGTCTTGATCGCAGCTTTGTGGGTCTTGTTTGACCGGATGTATCCGCAAGTGAAGTACCGGGACTAAGGCGGGTGCCCCACTCATCGCACAAGTTGCGATGAGTGGGATTAAGGTGCATCCATCACCAGGAGTAATGCACGGTGTAGGTCACCACCTGCTCGCCGTCAGGTGCGATTGTGACTGGGAATTCGACGGTCTGCGCATCGCGTTTTTTCGACGGATGCGATTGTTCAGGGAGTTTCCAGTTCGTCCAGCGATAGAGGTGCTCGACCACGCGCACGTTGGCGGATTCTTTCTTATGGTTGCGGACACGGATCTCGAACGTCTCGTCCATCCAGTGCGCATTGGAATCCACATGGTAGTTGGTGCGTTTGCGTTCGCCGACGATGTCGAACGAGTTGCCGGTGTAGACGCGGATCATCTCGTCTTTGGGCGTGTGGTCGATGGAGTTTTCGCCGATGAACTGCAGGCTGCCATCAGAGTCCCGGCGGTAGAAACGCAAGCGCCCCTTGGGGAGCGCGATTCCGAGATGGTTCGTTTCCGAGTTCTTCAACTCCTGCATGACCCACACTTTCGGATTCGATGCTGTGCCATAGCCCGGATCGTTGCGAACCTGCTCGGGCGAGTAGTAAGCGTATTGGTCGGTCTGGGCGCCGTCGTAAACGTAGAGGCGCTGCGACTGGATGCCGGTCGAGCGCACGAACTCGACCTGCTTGGTTTCGTTGTCGCGCAGCGTTGCGGGGCGCTCGAGCGTGTAGAGGTGGAATTCGTCGAAGGACTTCTCGCGAACAACGGGAGCGGCAGCGTCCATCGCCATCGCCTTCGCCTCGGAGCGATAGGCGATCTGACTGACCGGCCCTTGCAGCTTGCTCACATCTCCGGCCATTAGCTTGATGCGCGCGTTTTCGAAGGTCTTGCCGCTGCGGTTCTGCATGGTGATCCAGCCAACCAGGTCGAGGGAGTTCAGGCTGGAATTTTTCGGGCCGTCAGAGACGACGAGGTTGTAGTCGGACTGCCAGGTCATGCCTCCGGAGACATACGAAATTTCGGCGTTGGAATGGCCGGCTGCAGTGGTCGCAAGTTGCCAGCTGAGCGTCGGCTTCAGAATCGAATCGCTGGAGAGAGCGGGGAAGAGTGGCTGGCCGGGCACGCCGAAACGAAGCACGCCGTCGACTTCGATGATGGGCTGGCCCATACCGGGCTGCGGGTAGCCGTAGGTTTGCGTGTAACTGGAGCTGGGAATGTAGCCGCTGCGAATGATCTTGCCGGGAATGGTCTCGGCCTTTTCGCCGCGCTGCACGAGGAAGTTGATTGTCTTGCCTTCGTAGAACGAGAGCAGCAGTTCTTGCGAGATAGGATCGTTGCGGTAACTCTGCTCGAGGATCTGCAGGGGGCGTCCGGTGAGGTCGCGCAGGATCACCGAGTCGGGCTCGAGATGCGAGGTGATGCCGGCGAAGTTCACGTGGTTGACGCCGGCAGTCAGATCGAGCGGCAGATATTCGCGGGCGACGAAGAAATTCTGGTTGTAGATGGTGAGCGCGGGTGCGGCGTCTCGTTGCGATTGCGACGCCTGGTCCTGCGCGATGGCGAAAAGCGTAAGGCTGAAGAGCGCGATCAGAAGTTTGTGCATGGTCCCTTTCCCCTGTTGTGCGGGGGGCTGTCTGTTTTTTCTTGCAGACGCTACTTGCTGTGTCCTGATCAGGGAACGGCGGCGCGGGCAGAACTTGCAGCGAAAGGCCTAACCATAGAGGGCACAGAGGTAACACGGAGTAACTTGCGTATTAGGGAGCGATGCTGATTCGATCCTTCAGGCGCTACTTGGCAAGTCTACGATATTCCCAAAAGAAGCCCACACAGAAGATGAGCACAACAATGAACCAGATCCAAGGGCTCACTCGAACCAAGCTAATAGGATCCCAGCCGATCGAACCTTCTTCCTGTGATCGATGGATCATGTTGTAAACGATCAACCCGACTACCGCGAGAACGGATAGGGAGATGCAAGCGACCACGACTGCGAGGAATCCGGCCAGCAGGCTCTTAATGTAGATCATGTGCGACTCGGTGCCGAGTTTCGGCTTGGCGGTCGAGGGCGCCCGCCCCACACGGACTCCGCTAGATGTCCAGGTTCTTTACATCGAGTGCGTTGTCTTCGATGAATTTTCTGCGGGCTTCTACGTCTTCGCCCATGAGGGTGGTGAAGATGGTTTCGCACTCGGCAATGTCTTCGAGCTTTACGGACAGCAGGGTGCGGCGCTCGGGGTCCATCGTGGTCTCCCAGAGTTGCTCGGCGGTCATTTCGCCCAAGCCTTTGTAGCGCTGGACGGTGTACTCTTTGCGGCCTTCGTTGAGAACGTAGTCGAAAAGTTCGCGGGCGGTCGACTTCTCGACAACCTCTGGCTCTTTTGCCCGGCGCGCGGGAGTTTTGGCGGGTTTCGTCTCGGCCTTTTCGGTTTCTTCGCTGTCTCCCTCGCCTGCTTCGTCCGCCTCGCCGTTGCCGGCCTTGGACGCGGCTTTCGGCACGCTTTCGACCACGAATGGCGGCTCGAGATACTGCTCGATCTGCTTGAACTTCGCGATCAGCTGGCGGCATTCCGGCGTCGACGCCAGCTCCCAGTTGATGACGTGCTCGGCGCCCTGTGAATTCACGAAGCGCGCTTCCCAGAGGTTGTGCTCTTCGTCGAAGCGCGTGTCGACGCTCTTCAGCTTCAGGTCTTTCTGCAGGCGCCTGAGTTCTTTCTCCAGCTTCTCGACTTTTTTCGGCGCTTCTTTCTTGTCGCCTTCGAAGTCGGCACGCTTGGCGAGATCGAGCTTGGGCAGCAGCGCGGTAATCTTTTCCTCGCGCAGGCGCTTGTTGAGCGAGCCCAGGAACCCCAGATACTCGTTCAGCACCGTGATGAACTTGGTCAGGGCCGCGCCTTCCAGCTTAGCAGCGCCTTCGCCGTAGCGGATGGTGAGGCCTTCGGAGGCGCGCTTCACCATGACTTTGACGAACTCGTGCTCATTCTTGATGTACTGGTGCGTCTTGCCCTTCTTGATGCCGAACAGCGGCGGCTGCGCGATGTAGACGTTGTTACGCTTGATCAGTTCCTGCATGTGGCGGAAGAAGAACGTCAGCAGCAGGGTGCGGATGTGTGAGCCGTCCACGTCGGCGTCGGTCATGAGGATGATCTTGCCGTAGCGTACCTTGGTCGGATCGAAGTCCTCTTTGGAAATGCCGGTGCCGAGCGCGGTGATCATGGCGCGAATTTCTTCGTGCGCCAGCATCTTGTCGTAACGCGCTTTTTCGACGTTGAGAATTTTTCCTTTGAGCGGAAGGATTGCCTGAAAGCGGCGATCACGGCCTTGCTTGGCGGTTCCGCCGGCGGATTCGCCCTCGACCAGGAACAGTTCGCAGCGGTTGGGATCGCGTTCGGAACAGTCGGCAAGTTTGCCGGGCAGTCCGCCGCCATCGAGCGCACCTTTGCGGCGCGTCAAATCGCGAGCTTTGCGGGCAGCCTCGCGGGCTCGGGCAGCGTCGATTGCCTTGTTGATGATCTTGCGGGCGACAGTGGTGTTCTGCTCGAAAAATGCGCCCAGTTTTTCGTTGACCACGGCCTGCACGATTCCCGCGATATCGGAATTCAGCTTGCCCTTGGTCTGGCCTTCGAACTGCGGCTGCGGCAGCTTCACGCTGATGACGGCAACCAGACCTTCGCGCACATCGTCGCCGGTGAGGTTCTCTTTCACGTCCTTGAACAGGCCCATCTGCTGGCCGGCGTAATTGATGGTACGGGTCAGAGACGTGCGGAAGCCGGAGAGATGTGTGCCGCCATCGACGGTGTTGATGTTGTTGGCGAAACTGAAAACGGATTCCGAATAGGCATCGTTGTATTGCAGCCCGATCTCGATGTGCACCTGGTCTTTGTCAGCTTCCATATAGATGGGCTTGTCGTGGAGCGTTTGCTTGCCGCGATTCAGATGCTTGATGAACTCGGCAATGCCGCCGTTGTACTTGAACTCAGTGCGCTTGGCCTCGCCGGTTTTCGAGTCGGTCTGCCGCTCGTCGGTGAGCGTGATCACCAGGCCCTTGTTGAGAAATGCGAGTTCGCGCAGGCGCTGCGAGAGCGTATCGAAGTTGTATTCGAGCGTGGTGGTGAAAATTGTTTTGTCGGGCACGAAGTGAACCTTGGTGCCAGTCTTCACCTTGGCGGCGCCGGTTTTTCGCAGCTTGCTGGTCGGCTCGCCCTTGGAGTACGTCTGCTCCCAGGTGAAACCGTCGCGCCAGATTTCCAACTCCAATTCTTCACTGAGCGCGTTGACGCAGCTCACGCCGACGCCGTGCAATCCGCCGGAAACTTTGTAGGAGTTGCTGTCGAACTTGCCGCCCGCGTGCAGCGTGGTCATCACGACCTGCGCCGCCGGAATTTTCTCGCCGTCGATGTCCATGTTATCGACGGGAATGCCACGGCCGTTATCGACGACAGTGATCGAGTTGTCGAGATGAATGGTGACATCGATCTTGTCGGCATAGCCGGCGAGCGCCTCGTCGACCGAGTTGTCGACGACTTCGTACACCAGGTGATGCAGGCCGAGTTCGCCCGTCGAGCCGATGTACATGGCGGGGCGTTTGCGCACCGCTTCCATGCCGCCGAGCACTTTGATGGAGTCGGCGGTGTAGTCGCCGTTGGTGGTTTTGCCGTTTTTGTTCTTCTCGTCGGCGAGTTCAGGGTGCAATTCTTTGGTGGCCATTCTGCTCCGTGGAGAAAGCCGGACCCCCCACCCCAGCGGGCCAAACCCGGGCCCGTTGGGGGCCCCGGTTCCGCGCTTGGCTGGACGGGCGATTCCCGGGACTCTCGGGTGACCTCAACTTATTGAATTTTCTGCTAGTTAGCTGTCACCTGAGTTGTTGTTATTTTAGCACAAAATGGGCCCGTTCTGAGGCCGGAACCGGGAGCGTAAACCGTGGGTTTTGTTGCGCTTAGACAGGTGATTTTGGGAATTTGTCCGGGCCGATGCCAATTTGCTGCTGGGGGGCGATCGGGCTAGTGGGCCGACGGCTTGACGGCACCAAAATGCAAACCGTCGACGAGGTTGTCGAGTTCGTCTTCGCTGCCCGCGATGAAGGTGAAGGAGACAATCTGACTATGCGTAAGCAGCACGAGCGTCGCCTGGCGCATGGTGAGTTTGTCGTTGAGCGGCTTGGTGAAGTCGGCGCGAACCAGTTGCCGCGCGTCGATCTCGATGACCGAGGGATCGCCTTCCGTTCTGAAGCCTTTCGACGTCGTCAGCTCCGTAAGCGGGACGAGGTAGTCTTCGGCTTTCTTGAGTCCGGGATACGCGGTGGTGTTTTCAGCAGCGATCACGACGGCGGAGTTGACGGTTTCTCCGGCGGCTTCCGGAGGACGCTCGAAGACGGCGAGCAGAACTTCGCCTTGGCTGATGTTTCTGACCTTCTCCTTCGCGTCCGGTTTGTCGGTTGCCTTTTCTTCTCGCATGTTCCGGGTGCGATCGACCCAGCCGTACGGGATCTGGTAGCGGAAGGCGAACGTGGCGTTGCGGTAAAGCTGCGCGTCTTCGGCGGGTTTGGCTGCGGGGGCAGTTGCAGGCTTGTGCTGGGTCTGCGATTCGCCTATCAGGGAGAGGCCGAGAACAAGCACCAGCGTAGTACGAGGGCAGTTCATGAGCGCTTGAATCAGTTTACATGCCTTATCCTGAGAAGACCGATCCGGCAACTCCCGGTACAATTCCAACGACACACCTTTTCAAGAATTGTCATCCCGAGCGAAGCGAGGGATCTGCATTTCGCGGCGGACTGCAGATCCCTCGCTTCGCTCGGGATGACAAAATCTGAAGAACGTGTTCGCCCTATCGCTACGGACCGCTATGGAACTAACACTCACGGAAAATGAAGTCCGCGTACTGGGGTCGCTGATCGAAAAGGACATCACGACACCCGATTACTATCCGATGTCGCTGAACGCGCTGGTGAATGCGTGCAACCAGAAGTCGAACCGCGACCCGTTCATGCAGCTTGACGAAAACGCCGTGCGCGACGCTCTGGCCGCGCTGCAGGAGCGGCACCTGGCAGGACCGGCGGGCGGCGCCGACAGCCGCGTGACCAAGTATGAGCATCGGACGCAGGAGAGATTTAACTTCACGCGTCCGGAGACGGCGGTGCTGTGCGTGCTGCTGCTGCGCGGTCCGCAAACGCCGGGCGAACTGCGCGGACGCACCGATCGCATGTTTCGGTTCGAGACGCTCGATGACGTGCAGTCTGCGTTGCAGAAACTGATGCAGCGCGATCCGCCGCTGGTGAAAGTGCTGCCGCGCCAGCCGGGGACGAAGGAGTCGCGCTGGGTGCATTTGCTGGCGGGGGATGTGGTGGTTCCCGATTTACCTGCTCCCGCAAGTGCCGCCGTTGGGCGCGATCCCGTGGATGCGGCTCGAATCGCGCGTCTTGAGGAAGAAGTGGCGGCGTTGCGGCGCGACGTGGGCGAGGTAAAGGATCAGCTGGAGCGGTTCCGGAGGCAGTTTGAATAGAAAGATCGCATAAAATGCTCTGTCCAGCGGTTGCTTGAGATGGCGATGTTGGTGCGCCGGGATAAACCGGCTTGAAGCAGAGAACGGAAAATTCTCACGAGAAAGGACTAGCGATCCGCTCGGCCCCGAGTCTTGCGCTGCTACCGCGAGGGACACAGTGAAGCGTAGACAGGGGTATAGGCGGGGTGGGCTATTGAGCTGCGAAAACTTACAACCCGGACGCCGACGCGGTTAATATGCGCGGAAGGCAACATGAGCAGGGACGATAGCGCGAGTCTGTGTTCAGTCCGGCGTAGTCGA
>JAIQEY010000010.1 GCA_020073565.1 Terriglobia bacterium | reverse complement strand
GGTGTGTTTCGGGATCGGGTCCTTGCGCTCTGGTGGCGTACCATTCGCCGTCGGAGCCAGCAACGTCGAGTCTCCTGGACGCGCCTTCTTGTGTTGGCTCAGCGATGGCTTCCTCAGCCGCGAGCGCTCCATCCCTTTCCTGACGCTCGCTTTGCCGCCAGTCATCCGAGATAAGAACCGGATGCGCTAACAAGCGCTCGTCCGGGTCTGTACGGGGGGCAACCAGAAATGGTTGTCCCTACCGTGATCTGCAGGCTTTCTATTGGAACTGCCCGTCGCTGGAAGGGTGTGAGGGCCGCTGGTTCCAAACGGTCAAAGCTCAACTCCCAGGCCTCGCGGCGGACGGGTTTACCGCGCTGTGGATGCCGCCCCCTTCGAAAGCCGCCGAATGGAATTCGATGGGCTACGATCCCTATGACTACTTCGATCTGGGCGAGTACGACCAGAAGGGCCGGACCGAAACTTGGTTCGGGACAAAGCAGGATCTGATTGACTGCATCACGTCGGCGCACGCCAACTCGCTTCAGGTTTATGCCGATGTTGTCCTGAATCACAATTCGGGCGGGGACGCGCAGGAAACGAATCCGATTGACAAGCAAGTGCGGTGGACAAAGTTCGCTCCCAAGAGCGGCAGGTTCCCTCGCGATTGGACCAGCTTCCATCCGAGTGTGTACGAGACGATGGACGGCTTCGGGACCTTTGGCGACATGCCCGACCTCTGCCATCGCAATCCGGATGTCTACAAGGCGTTGATGGAGTATACGCGCTGGTTGATTGAAGACATCGGCTTCGATGGTTTCCGGTTCGACTTTGTCAGCGGCTACGGTCCCTGGATGGTCAGGGGGATCGCTGAGTACCGCTACAATCGCGGCGGCAACCTATTCCGCCCCTTTGATGTCGGCGAATGCTGGCAGTCCGATCGGGTGGTGGACGAGTGGCTGGCCTCGATCAACACCGCCACGATGGACAACCCGGTGAGTGCGTTCGACTTTCCGCTCCATTACAAACTTAAAGGACTGTGCGACCAGTATGGCTTCGATCTGCGCAGCCTGAGCGATGGCACGGTGGTACAGAAGTTCCCGCGGCAAGCGGTCACTTTCGTCGACAATCACGACACCATCCGGGATTCCGGTAATGCCATCGTGACTGACAAACTTCTGGCCTACGCTTTCATTCTCACGTGCGAGGGTTATCCTTCTGTCTTCTGGCAGGATTATTTCAACTTCGACCTTGCTGGGCGAGGCACGGCCAATGGCATCGCGGCGCTAATCAAGGCCCACGAAGGATATGCCGGAGGGCCGACGTCGGTTCTCTACGCCGACCACGATCTCTACATCATGCAGAGAGATGGATTTGCCACGCAGCCGGGATTGATCCTGGTCCTGAACAATCGTGGAGACGGATGGAATGGGAGTTCCGTGACCACGGAATGGCGTGCCAAGCGACTGAAGCCGATCGCATGGTGGGGCCGAGACGATTCGTCGAAGCCTGCCGACCAGTGGACCGACCTGAACGGCGCCGCAGAGCTGTGGGCAGCCGGGCGCGGCTACGCCGTCTACGTTCCGGAAAAAGACACATAGTCATGATCCAATCCGGACGCAAATCTCGCATGTGAGAGTAGGGAGGCAGTCCGACCCGACCATTCCTGTGCTCGTCAGCTGGCCAGAAAATGGTTCCGGAGACTTCCCGGATCATCCACGCGAGGCATCCATGCGCCTGTCAAGAATGAGTTCGAGCTTGAAAGTGTTCGTCGTTCTCGCTTCGATCGTACTGATCCTTGCGGGTGGCTCCCGCCTCGGAAAAATGTTCTATTCGCACACCGGGGACACTCCGAAAGCTTCCGCCAGCTCTGGCGCGGGGTCCGATGCTGATTTGCCTGCCGGCGTGAATCCGGCAACCTTCAGAAAGTTTCTTAACGAGTATGGTCTCGACCGGAAGTCTGCCGTCTACCTCGCGCAAGTGAAGACTTCGGTTGTCAGCCAGGACAACATCTCGGTGCATCTGCGGTTCACCTTCCCAGATAACCTCACTGCCGATGAGACCATCACCATCACGCCTGACGCGCAATACACGCCCAGCGCTGTGGAATTGTCTGGGAGTGGGGGTACGAGCCTGCCAATCTACGGGCGGAAATTCGCGGCGAAGGCCATAGGCCCGGACAAAGCCCAGATCTTGCTGCAATATGTTGTTCCCCTTAACTCCGTTCCACCGGGCCTGCAGCAAACGATTCGCGGACGCGCCTCCGCAGCCCAGTGGTTCACCCTCGTGCCTTCGGCATGGGCTCAGTCGGGCGGAGGGGGAGCAGGCGTCTCCTCAAGTTTCGAGATGGCCCAAACGCTGTATGACGCCCTCTCAGATATTGGGAACGCGTTCAGCAAGAGCGAGGAACATAGCAACTGGATGCAACAGCTCGATGCCATGGAGAACTGTGCGAAGAATCCCACCAATCCCCTGACCCAGAAGGCGTACCAGGAAGATCCCGGGTATGGGGACAAGGTCTTGTCCAACATCCAGGACGCGCGCTCAGAAGTGCAGCAGATGACGGCCGTGCGCTACCTGAATCAGGAGGCCTCAGTTGCGACCAACCTCGTCGATGCCCCCATCGGCCAGCTAACTGGGCAAGTCTCGGATTGGAATGAAAATGTGCTGAAGGATCTGTCCAACCAGCAGGTGCAGGATATCGGAAAATCCGTGAACTGCGAGGACGGCCCGCCGCCCGATCCCAAGCAGCAGCACGACGGTACGATCAAGTATCACTTCCACCGTGAAAACTATCTCGACTTCGATGAGGACGATCGCATTGTCACGGGCGAGTTTGATCTCCAATCCTTCCAGCAGGGAATCGTTGGTCTAAAGGGCGCGGCTGAGTTTAAAACCAGGATACGTTCGTCGCGCTTCGTCACCCAGGGTACGTGCAAGGGCCACGATGGTCTCTCCGGAGGCGGCACCAACAGCTCGTTCCAGATTCAAGGTGGTGGCATGGATGGTGACTGCAGAGGGACCGATCACGGCCGGCCCACCCACGACTGGTACCAAGCCGGTATCGGAGGATTCTCCTGCACTTTCCACAACGTCGACGTGGTGAATGGCGGCAGCTACACCGCTCAAGCCGACGGTGAAGACGCGCCCTATGGTCAGTGCGAACTGGAACTTACGCCGCAACGCAAATGACATGGCGATAGATTCTCAGTCGTAGGGGCCAAGTTCAGGGAATCAGCACTCGATGACATTCACGGCGAGCCCGGCCAGCGAGGTCTCTTTGTAGCGCGACTGCATGTCCATGCCGGTCTGGTACATGGTCGCGATCACTTGGTCGAGTGAGACTTTGTGCTCATCTGTGTCGCGCATGGCGATGCGGCAGGCGTTGATCGCCTTCACCGATCCCATGGCGTTGCGTTCGATGCAGGGAATCTGCACCAGGCCACCGATCGGGTCACAGGTCATTCCCAGGTTGTGCTCCATGCCGATCTCAGCGGCATACTCGACCTGCCGATTGGTTCCGCCCAACGCTGCCGCCAGGCCACCCGCGGCCATCGAACATGCTACGCCGACTTCTCCCTGGCAGCCGACTTCGACGCCGGAGATGGATGCGTTCTCCTTGTAGAGAACCCCGATGGCTCCGGCTGTCAGGAAATAACGCTCGAGTCCATCATGGGTCGCATCGGGAACGAAACGCATGTAGTAGTGCGCGACCGCCGGAATGATGCCGGCAGCGCCGTTGGTCGGGGCGGTGACGATCCTTCCGCCCGCCGCGTTCTCCTCGTTGACAGCCATGGCGAAGACATTGACCCAGTCCATGGGCGCCAGTGGATCCGAACTGCCGATTGCGCCGAGCTTGCGCGCGAGTTGAGGAGCCCGGCGGCGAACATTCAGGCCGCCAGGGAGAATGCCTTCGGTCTTGAGTCCACGCGTCACGCATTCTTGCATGACGTGCCAGATACGTTCTATGTAGTTGCGAACTGCTTCTTCTGTGCGCCACGCTTTTTCGTTTTGGAGAACAATTTGCCAGATGGAGAGCGACAGCTCATCCCCGATGCGGAGCAGATCTGCGGCGCTCGAAAACGGGTGCGGAGGAGGGTTCAGCGCGTCCCTTGCGGACGGTGGTTCGCCTTCCCGAGAGATGAAGCCACCTCCAACCGAATAGTAAATGTCAGTTTGCAGTTGCCTGTCTGAGCCGTCGATGGCCGAAAAGCGCATGGCATTGGGATGACCCGGCAGGATCTGGTCCTTGTGAAAGAGCAGATCGCGCTGCTCGACAAACGGAATCTCGCGCATGCCCAGCAGGTGAATGCGTTCGTGCTTACGAATGTTCCGAATTTTGTCTTCGATGCATGCGGGATCGATTTCATCCGGAACCTCTCCCAGCAGTCCGAGCAAGACGGCTCGATCCGTGCCATGTCCGTGACCCGTGAGGGCGAGGGAGCCGTACAACTCAACGCGCACCCGGGACACCTGGTCCAGGAGCTTTTCGTTTTGAAGGGAAGCTCCGAACTCCCGGGCGGCGCGCATTGGGCCGACCGTGTGAGAGCTGGACGGGCCAATGCCGATCTTGAAGATCTCAAAGACGCTTGTGTTCACCAGGCTAACCCCACGCTTGTTCCAGAGTGAACTTCAAAAGGCGTGCTTCCAAGGTACACCACCGTGCACGTCTCAGGCGGAATTGCGTGCGCACAGATCGGCGGGGATCACAGGCAAAAATGCAGCGAGTCTGCCAATCGCTCCTGAACTTGACGACTGGCAGACTCGGGTTGGAAGCCGGTTGGTGAATTAACGGCTGGCAGCCATGGCCATCGTTTTCGGCTGCACCTGTTCCGCTCGGCCCACATACATCTTGTACGAACGGTACACGCCGAACAGCACCAGCATCAGCGCTGCCACCGTTACCAGGCCGGTCACTGTACCGAACGTGGAGGCAATTGCGGTCAGTCCCGCCCCGATTACGTAGTTCGGGAACGACCACAAGAAGACCTTATGCCAGAGGGCAAAAGGATTGCCACCTTCAGTCAGGCCGATGATGCCCGCGACCGGAGCCGTATTCGCCAGGAAATACGCGCTCGCCGCCAGCACCAAAGACAGAGTGTGCATAGCATTGTGAGCCCACGCCGCCCGGCTATGGTAGGCCAGGTAAGCGATTCCGGACGCGTTAAGCAAGGTACATGCGTTAAACACAAACTGGATCGGTTTCGATTGATTCCCGCCGGATGTGTAGGACTGCGCGAATGCAGCTACTGCTGCGACCAGCAGGCTGCCGAACAATCCCAGTTGCGTGACCGCTAACAAGATGATGGGCAGGTTTCCCGACATTGAGCTCGTCATGCCAGGGATCTTCACCTTGAAACGCGAACTCACGGCCGCTGCCGCCAGCAGTAGCACCAACTGTGGCCAGGCTTGCGTTTGCCAGTTGATCGCACTCAACGAGAGAGCGAACAGGCTGGCAACGGCCACCATTCCGATCATGACTTTGGTTTTGATTGGTAGAGGATTTGTCATGGTTGTCTCCGAATATGGCCTCAGTCGGCTGCCTAGTTTTCTCCGTCGTCGCCGTCGCTGAACGCACTCATCGGACTGGCGGTTGTCGAAGTGGCGCCCCAGACTACGCTGAAGCCAGAAACGGAGCTTGCACCCCAGACCACGCTGGTGCTGCCCCAGACTACCGAGTTACTTGTGATCGTGTTAGAGCCCCAAACCACGGAATTGCCCCAGACCACCGAATTGGCTCCCCAAACCACGCTGGAGCCGCCCCAAACCACTGAGGTCGTATTGACCAAAGACACAGTGCCGTTGGTCGCGTTGTAGACCGCGGTCGGGGACAATGCTACTCCCGCGGCGAGGTCGGTGTTGTTAAGAGCGGCGTCCACGTCCAGATACCCGGCTCCGTAGGTGAAGATGTCGTACTGGTTGGAGTAAACGTTGCCGTAGTTGTCGCTGGACTGTGTGTAAGGATTGAAACCTTTCCACGCTGTCTTCATCAAGCGCGCCTTCACTTGATCGGGAGTCAGCGAGGGGTCCTTCTGTAACATGAGCGCCACCGCACCACTCACCAGGGGTGTAGCCATGCTGGTTCCGCTCATGCGGTAGTACTTACCGACACCGCTGACGGGGTTGACTTCGTACACCGGATACTTCGTGTCCAGCGTGCTGCCGGCAGAGCGCAAGGAGACTAGGCGGTTTCCGGGTGCAACCAGGTCAGGTTTCACCAGGTGATCGACCAAGGTCGGACCTTTGGAACTGTAGCTGGCAATCGAGTCGTCCACCCGCGTCGCCGAACCCATAGTCCTGGTCGCTCCCACGGTAATGACGGCGGGATCGTTCCCCGGGACGCCGATGGTGGCGAAGCCGTGCGTACCCATCGAGTTGTCGCGTCCATTGTTGCCCGCAGCCACCACCACGACAATGCCGGCCTGCCAGGCGGATTCCACGGCCTGACAGACTGGATCGAGCGTGTAGCTCTCGAACACCGGACGTCCGAGCGACATGTTGATCACCCGGATGTTGTAAGTGTTCTTGAGCGCGATCGCCTGCTGGATCGCAGCGATCACCTGGCTGTCGGTGCCCGAACCGTTCTGATCCAGCACGCGCAGGTTGATGATGTTGACGTTCGGAGCCATGCCGTCGTAGATCGCAGAATAACCGTTGCTCGCTCCGGACGCTCTGCCCGTGCCGCCGATCAACCCCGCCACGTGGGTGCCGTGGCCAAATTTGTCGGCCCCCGAGGCATCACCGGCAACAAAGCTCTGGTTGTAGACGACGCGGCTCGCACCCGCTGCATTGTGCAGGTCGAGATGGTCCGAGACGCCGCTGTCGATGATCGCGACGCCGACGCCCGTGCCATCCTGGGCAAACTGGGCGGCGGCCACGTCCGCCTCAACTGCGGCCGTGTAGTCCTCGTTCGCCCAGGTCATCGAGACCGGACGATCGGGCGTGACGTAAGCTACATTGGGATTGTTCTCAAGTTCTGGCAGCATGCTGACGGGAACGCGCATCGTGACCGCGCGAATCGTGTGCAGCCGATTCCGCAGGGCCGCGCCGCGCCCTTGCATCCCTGCCAAGGTGGCGCTGTTCGGCATCTGTTTGAACTGCACGATGACCGTGACCATCGTCCCGGAAGATGCATGCTGGCGCAAATCGGCCGACATTTTGCTAGCCGGTCCTTGCGCATAGCCAGCCAGGATTGGCCGAGAGCCAGCGACGGCCGGCAAGGACCAGCACAGCAAAACCATGCCGAGAATCCGGCCCCAAGCAGCGCTGAAGCCGCCAGACTTGTTCGGACGGCCTTCGCGTCCTTCTGGAATCTGTGGACTAATTTTCCTGTTCATCGCGTTTGTGCTCACGGGTATCGTGAGTGGGCAAGGCGTACACCCGGCCCGTCACACCTCACCCCTTACTTGGCAATCGACGAACCAATCTTGAGGTAGGTAAGGGTCGTGTTTACAGATACTTACGTCCACAATAGACAATTGCTGGAGGGGACAAGTTGGCGCAGAGAGCGGCTTGCGAGCGATAGAAATTCTGCTAACCAACTGAAAACAAAGGCTGGGCGGTCAAAACACGACGGTTCGGGACAAAGTGTCCCTGTGGGGAAGCTGAAGTGAATCGGAAATCCTCGTTCTATGACTCCCAAGAAACTGGACAGGCCACTGAACCTCCGAGGCCCAGCACGATAAAGTACTCGGACTGGGGCCCCGGCGGCCTTTCGGACTATGCCCTCGCCAGATGCAGGGTGGGTGCAAGCACCGGGCGCAGTGGGGCGCTCAGGCCGCGCATCACACGCTCAAACTGAGGGATATCGAGGGATTGGGGTCCGTCGGAAAGTGCGCGTTCCGGGCACGGATGCACTTCCACGATAATGCCGTCGGCACCCACTGCAATAGCGGCCCGGGAAATGGCGCCGATCAAGCTTTGCTTACCCGTCCCGTGCGAGGGATCGGCGATGACGGGCAGGTGCGAGAGTTCTTTGGCCAGCGCGATGGCCGCGAGATCGATGGTGTTGCGGGTGGCAGTCTCGAAGGTCTTGATTCCGCGTTCACAAAGCACCACCTGGCTGTTTCCGCCGGAGAGCAGGTATTCCGCTGCCAGCAACCATTCCTTCACTAGTGCCGAAGGCCCGCGCTTGAGCAGGATGGGTTTATTAGCGGTGGCCAGCCTGCGAAGCAACGCAAAGTTCTGCATGTTGCGCGCGCCCACCTGGAGAATGTCCGCGTATTCGCAAATCAAGTCCACGTCTTCGGTACTCATGACCTCGGTGACGACCGGGAGACCGGTGAGTTCGCGTGCCTCGCGCAGGATCTTCAGCGCCTCGACTCCCAGGCCCTGGAACTCGTAGGGAGAAGTTCGAGGTTTGTAGGCTCCACCGCGCAACATGCTGGCGCCCGCGCGCTTGACGGCCTGGGCGGTTTCAAGCAGTTGCTCGCGGGATTCCACCGAACAGGGGCCGGCAATCACCACCACCTCTTCGCCGCCGATCTTGACGCCCGCAACGTCCACCACGGAGGGCTGGGGCCGGGTCTGGCGGCTGACCAGTTTGAAGGGTTGGGCAATCGCCACGACATTGTCAACACCCGGGGCGACGGAAAGGGCCTCGATTTCATGCCGGCGTCCCCCGCTGCCGACCGCGGCGACGATCGTGCGTTCGGTGCCGCGCGTAATATGCGGCTGGAAGCCAGCTTCCCGGATGCGTTGAATAACGTGCTCAATCTGTTCTTCGGTCGCGCTGTCGGACATATTCACAATCATGGTGATCACCCTTTCGCTTCGATATCAAAAACAAAAGCCGCGATGCTGGATCGCGGCTTCGAATGGAATCTTTGAGGTTGTCTCTATTGCACTAGTGACTGGTCCCCATACTCCACCTCCGCCGCGCATGGAAACCAATAGCGGCCAAACCGGTTGGAGGTGCTAAATCGTGTCACAAAATCGTCCATCCGAATCACAGATTGAAGAGGTCTACTGGACATTGCTGGCAACAGACGAGAATACGTTATTGGCGTTACCCCCAATCAGACGCACGGTACCGATGACCAGCACGAGGATGACCGCAAGCATCACGGCGTACTCGGCGATGTCCTGACCTTTTTCATCTGACCACAGGTGGCGCAAACGATGAACCATAGAACCTCCGGGGCCCCAAATGTAAATTGCTGCCCAAAATTGTGTAAACATAATGCCCAGTTTGGAAGGGGTTGTCAATCCGGTTGCGATAGTTTCTGCGCAGGGTCACCCATCCTGGAATCAAGTGTTTATGCCATATGCATTGGAGAACGAAGGGACCGGCAGGAATACCGGTCGTGGTCTGGCAGGCGGACTCTGCAGGCTCTGCAAGACTTTTCACTTTCCGTCAACGCAAGGTGAAATCTTCGGATTCTCGGGACCGAATGGCATGGCAAAACCGGCTGAGCGAGCCGGACTACTGCCCGGAAGGGAGTGAATTCGGCAGGACTGCCCGAACTGCCCTGCCGCTTACCAACTGTCGGGCGGAGCGGTCGGCGTAGTCCAGCACGCCTCCGGGCAGCACGCCCAGATAAAGGGTCATCAGCACGCACACCGTAATGGCAACCCCAGCCGCGGCGGGCACAGGGGTGACAGGAACTTCTCCCCGCGGTTCGCGCATGTACATCATCACGATAATCCGCAGATAGTAGTAGGCAGCCACGGCGCTGTTGAGCACGCCGATGACGGTGAGGCCGACCAGATTGTCCTGCAGCGCGGCGCTGAAGACGTAGAACTTGGCAAAGAAACCGCCCGTGATCGGGATCCCCATCAAAGACATCAGGAAGAACGTCAGGGTCGCAGCCAGCGCGGGTGACTGTCTGCCGAGGCCCGCATAGTCCTCGAGTGAGACGTACTTCTCGCCCACGTTCGCAAAATGGCTAACCACCGCAAACGCGCCCACGTTCATAGCGGCGTAGGCGGCGGTGTAGAACATGGCGGCCGACGTACCCATTTCCGGCTGGACCGCGAACGCGATCAGCAGGTAGCCGGCATGCGCGATCGACGAATACGCGAGCAGACGTTTCACGTTGTCCTGCACCAGCGCTCCGATGTTTCCCAGGGTCATCGAAAGCGCGGCTGAAACCCAGATCAGCCAGAACCGTCCGGGTGCGTTCACTTCGAACAACACGCGCAGCAAGACCGCAAAAGCGGCTGCTTTTGGACCGGTCGACATCAGGCCGACGATGGGCGCCGGGGCGCCTTCGTATACATCCGGCGTCCAAATGTGGAAAGGGGCGGATGCAACCTTGAATCCCAATCCGACGAACATCAGCGCCACGGCGACGTAGGCGAGAACGGGCGGGTTGGAGCGCAACGCCAGGCTGATGGCATCAATGTTGGTCGAGCCGGTAGCGCCAAACATCAGCGCTACGCCGTACAGGAAAAACGCGGTTGCGAACGATCCCAGAAGGAAATACTTGAGCGAAGATTCGCTGCTCGAAGCCTCGCGTCTCCGGAAACCCGCCAAAACGTAGCTGGAGATGGAGGAGATTTCGAGGGCAATGAAGATCAGGACCAGTTCGATGGCCGAGGACATCAGGCACATTCCGACTGTGCCGAACAGGATCAGGGCATAATATTCTCCGGCACGGATACGCTGCACCGTCATGTATTCGTAGGAGGTTAGGATGACGACGGCCGCGATCACGATGACCAGGAAATGAAAGAAGATGCTGAAGCCCTCCACCCGAACCATACTCCAGAACGCGGTTCCCGGATAACGTGCCATCAGGGCGGTCGACAATAACGCGGCCAGCGCGCCGATCAACGCGATCGTTCCCAGCGACTTGTGGCTGCGTTCTTCGTCGAGCAGGGGATCGACAATCATCACGATCATGCCGAAGATCGACAGCAGCAGTTCCGGCAGGATGCGCATGTAATCCGCGAACTGCGGAAGGGTGGTTGGGATCGCCTGCGCCAGCAGGGCAGGGAGGGCGTGAGCGAAGGCGACGGGCGTCATTGGCCCACCATCCGGCTGGCCATCTGCGTAAGCGGAGCCAGCGCCGTTTGCACGGCCGGATCAATCGCGCTCAGCCACACGAGCGGCGCCACACCCATGACAAGTGCAGCCACGGCGGCGGGCCAGAGTGCGGCTCGTTCACGCAAGTTAAGATCGGGTAGCGCGTTGTTCACTTCGTATTTCACCTTGCCGAAAAAGACGCGTTGATACATCCAGAGCAGGTACCCGGCGCTCCAGATCACGCCAGTGGCGCCCAGGATTCCGTACCACGGATTGGCCTGGAAGGCTCCGCTTAACACCAGGAACTCGCCGATGAAGCCGTTGAGCAAAGGCAGTCCTACCGAGGCCAGCACAATGAACAGGAAAAAGGCCGCGTACTTGGGCATGGGCGTGGCCAACCCGCCGAAGTCGGAAATCTCGTAGGTGTGGCGGCGTTCATAGAGAATGCCCGCCAGCATAAACAGTGCGCCGGTCGCGACCCCGTGTGCCAGCATCACGAACATGGCGCCATTCAGGCCGGCCGTGGTGAAGCTGAAGATCCCCAGCACGACGAATCCCAGGTGGCTGACTGAGGAATAGGCGATCAGCTTCTTCATGTTCGGTTGCACCAGCGAAACCAGCGCGCCGTAAATGATGCCGATCAACGCCAGCACCATGATCCAGGGCGCGTTGCGACGCGCCTGATCAGGGAAGAGTCCAAGGCTGAAGCGCACCAAGCCGTAGGTGCCCATCTTGAGCAGCACGCCCGCCAGTAGCACGGATCCGGCCGTGGGGGCTTCGACGTGAGCGTCCGGCAGCCAGGTGTGAAGCGGGAAGAGTGGAACCTTAACCGCAAACGCGATGAAGAAGCCGAGGAAAAGCCACAGGGCCGCCGTCCCGAACCCGGGCACGTTGCCGTTGCGAATCGCGTTCTGGATGTCGACGAATTGGAAGCTGCCGGTCTTGGCGTAGAGCCAAAGAATCGCGGCCAGCATGAACACCGAAGCGACCATTGTGAACAGGAAGTACTTCACGGCGGCGTAGACGCGGCGGCCGTGCCCGTACATGCCGATCAGCAGCGCCATCGGGATCAGCGTCGCTTCCCAGAAGAAGTAGAACAGGAACAAATCGAGCGCGGTGAAGACGCCGATCAGCGCCGTCTCCAGCAGCAGGAGCAGGATAAAGAATTCTTTGACGCGTTCGTGAACCGATGTCCAGGAAATCAGCACGCACAGCGGGGTGAGGAACGTGGTCAACACTATGAGCCAGACGGAAATTCCGTCGATGCCCATGTGGTAGTGAATGTTGGGGTGCGCGATCCACGGTTTATCAATTTCGAACTGAAAACCCGCCAGGTTGCGATGGAGGTGGACCGGCAAGTGTAGTGATGCCACGAACGCCAGCAGCGAAATGACCAACGCAAAAATCCTGATGTCGCGATCGCGGCGCGGGATCAGCAGGATCAACAGGCCGCCGGCAGCAGGGATGAAGGTGACCAGAGAGAGAATGATGGGACTGAGGCTTTCCATGTTCACCGAACCCATGTCATCGCACCCCCATCCAGACCATGTAGGCGATGACGAGCGCTCCTCCGGCGGCTATCCATCCGGCATACGATCGCAAATTGCCCGACTGCATGTGCCGCAAGTTGTCGGAGACGTGGCGCGCGGAATCGGCGGAATTGTTCACGGTGGCGTCAATGACTCCCTGGTCTACTCCGTGCCAGAGGATTTCGGTCGAACCATCGACCACCGGCTTCACGAACAATAGCGCATAGAGTTCGTCGACGTAATACTTGTTCGCGACCGCCCGATAGAGGCCGCCCAGACCCTGGGCGATGCGCGCTGGAAGCTGAGGGAGGCGGTAGTAGAGCAGATATGCTAAGTACAGACCCAGCAATCCGGCCGCAACGGAGATCGCTGTGAAGAGCAATTCCAATCGCTCCATCCGGACGATCTGGGCAAATTCTTCAGCATTGGGCGCAATCAACTTGGTCCCGACTACTGCTTGCGGCTGAAACACGGGTGACAAGAAATTCTCGAAGTGGTGATGGATCCCAATCCAGCCGCCGACAAAGGAAAGCACGGCTAGAATGGCTAATGGACCCAACATCACCCAAGGACTCTCATGTGGCTCGTGTCCGTGGTTGTGTGGCGCGGACACCCCTGTCCGCGCACTGTGTGCGCCATGACGAAGGTCGCCCTGCCCGTGAGCCTCGGCCCCGCGATAGTCCCCGAAGAAAGTCATGAACCAAAGCCGGAACATGTAGAACGAAGTAATAAACGCAGTGGTGACGCCGAGCAGCCAATACACCCAGCTTCCGTACTCGCTGGAATAAGCCCTCCAGAGGATTTCGTCCTTCGAGAAGAATCCCGCGAGCGGCGGAAATCCAGCGATCGCGAAGGTAGCGATCGACATGGTCAGGAACGTCCATGGCATGTAGACGCGCAGGCCGCCCATCTTGCGCATGTCCTGCTCTCCGCCGACACCATGAATCACCGAGCCCGCCGCCAGGAACAACAGGCCTTTGAAGAAGGCGTGTGTCATCAGGTGGAAGATGCCGGCCGAAAAGGCCGCCACGCCGCAGGCCATAAACATGTATCCCAGTTGCGAAACGGTGGAGTAGGCGAGAACCTTCTTGATGTCGGTCTGCGCGATGCCGATGGTAGCCGCAAACAGGGCCGTAAGCGTGCCGATGATGGCCACGACCATCAGCGCCATCGGCGCATGCTCGAAGATCACGTGCGAGCGCGCGACCATGTAGACGCCCGCCGTCACCATGGTGGCTGCATGGATCAGCGCCGAGACCGGAGTCGGGCCTTCCATCGCGTCCGGTAGCCACACATAAAGAGGAATCTGCGCCGACTTGCCCGCCGCGCCCACCATCAGCAGAATGCCGATCGCGGTCAGCAGTCCAGCGCCACTGGTTTCTTTCGCCATCGGCGTGACGGCCTGAAAGACAGTCGTGAAGTCGAGCGAGCCGAAATGCTTGATGATCAGGAACAGCGCGATCAGGAATCCGAAGTCGCCGATCCGGTTGACGATGAACGCTTTCTTCCCAGCCGATGCCGCCGAATCTTTCACGAACCAGAACCCGATCAGCAGATAGGATGCGAGGCCGACGCCCTCCCACCCGATGAACATCAGCAGGTAGTTCTTCGCCAGCACCAGCGTCAGCATGAAGAACATGAACAGGTTCAGGTACGCCATGAAGCGGTAGTAGCCGTCGTCGTCCCACATGTAGCCGACCGAGTAGATGTGGATCAGGAAGCCGACACCGGTCACCACCAGCAGCATTACCAGCGAGAGTTGATCGAGATAGAAGTTGAAATCTGCGCTGAAGGTTCCGGAGCGGATCCAGTGCGCGAGGGTGAAGGAGTAAGGCGCGGCTGCAGAAGAGAAGGTGGCGGCGATCCAGAGTGCCAAGGCAAACGCAGCGCCGCAGAAGATCAGCGCAACCGCGGAGATAGCTCGCTTCGAGGCGCGGCGGCCGAAGAATCCGTTGATCGCCGCTCCCGCGAGCGGGAGAACGGGAATGAGCCAGAGATATGGATTCCACGTCATAGCTTGAGCAGGTTCACCTGGTCCACATTCAGAGTTTCACGCGTGCGGTAGACGGCGATGATGATTGCCAGTCCGACCGCGGCTTCCGCGGCCGCAACCACCATCACGAAGAACACGAAAATCTGTCCGCTGAGCGCATGCCAGTGCGCGGCGAAGGCAACGAACGACAGGTTGACGCCGTTCAGCATCAGCTCAATCGACATGAAGATTGCAATGATGTTGCGCTTGATCAGGAATCCAAGCACGCCACAGGCGAAAAGAATTCCGCTGAGCAGCAGATAGTAATTGAGCGGTATTTGCATCAGCGCTCCTTGCCTGCGCCCACCAGTTCGGGGGCGGCCTTGGCAGTCTCAGTATCGTGATGGCGACGGGCAACGGCGTCCGGACGGCTGGCGAGCACGACCGCGCCGAGGATCGCGATCAGGATCAGAACCGACGTCACTTCAAACGGCAACAGGAAATCATGAAACAGCAGCCAGGCAATATCGTGCGGGGTACCCGGCAATGCGCCGATCGAGACCGTCTCAGCGTTAGCGCGATGCAAAAGTGTCCAGGCAACCAGCACCGCTCCGATCACCAGGCCGGGAATTCCCAGCACAATCGCGACCCGGCTGCCTTTGGTGCGCTCTTCCGCGCCCGCGTTGAGCAGCATGATGGTGAAGATAAACAGCACCATGATCGCGCCGGCATAGACGATGACCTGGATGGCGGCCACGAACTCCGCGCCCAACAAAAGGTATTCGGCAGCTAGTGAGGCCATCACTACCACCAGCGACAGCGCGCTATCAATGGGATGGCGCTGCACCAGCAGGTTGATTGCTCCCGCCACGCAGATGGCTCCGAAAAACAGAAATAGAGTTAGATGAAGCATCTCAAAGTCTTGAAGCAAGCTCCGAGCTCCGAGCTGCGAGCTTCGAGCCACGAGCAATCAGAAACCAGCTACCAGAAACTCGCTACTCGTTTCTCGCCACTCGCTACTTCTACGCTCTCCACGCCACAATCAGCGCGGTCACTATGACATTCGCCATCGCCACCGGCAGCAGGACCTTCCACCCGAACGCCATCAGTTGGTCATAGCGGAAGCGGGGAAGCGTCCAGCGCACCCAGACATACAGAAACATGAAAAAGAAGACTTTCAAACAAAACCAGATGACCGGCAGAACCATTTGCAGGAGCGGCGGTCCAAACACCGGGCCCAGCCAGCCACCGAAAAACAGCAGCGTCGCGAGGCACGCTACCGTCACCATATTTGCGTATTCCGCCATGAAGAACATGGCAAACTTCATGGCGCTGTATTCGGTGTGATATCCGGCGACCAGTTCCGATTCAGCTTCCGGCAGGTCAAACGGCGTGCGGTTCGTTTCCGCGTAGGCCGAAATCAAATAGGTGAAGAACGCTACCGGCTGAAGAAAAATGTTCCAGTGCAAATGCCGTTGCGCTTCGACGATGTCGCGCAAACTGAAGCTGCCTGCCAGGATCAGCACGCCAACCAGCGACAGGCCGAGTGAAACTTCGTAGCTGATCATCTGAGCGCTGGCGCGTAGTCCGCCCAGCAGGGAATACTTGCTGTTCGAGGACCAACCAGCGAGCGCGACGCCATACACACCCATCGACGTGATGCCGAGGATCACCAGCAGGCCGATATTCAGGTCGGTGATCTGAAATGGCGTGTTGATCGGTCCGATCGTGAGCCAATGCCCAACGTTGATCTCCGGGATTTCCATCCAGTTGCCGAACGGAACTACCGAGATTGAGGTTATGGCAAAGACCACCGCAAGCATCGGGGCTGCGATGTAGAGCGTCTTGTAGACATAGGGTTGGGTCAGGTCTTCCTTAAAAATGAACTTGATGCCGTCCGCGAGGGGCTGCAACAAACCAAACGGCCCAACGCGCGTGGGCCCCCAGCGGTTCTGGATGTGAGCCGACACCTTGCGCTCGAGCCAGACGCTATACGCCACCGCCGTGAGCAAGACGAAGATCACGGCTACCGATTTGATGATCGAAATGATGACGAACGTCGTTATGCTCAACGAAATATCTTTCTCGTGTGGCGCGGACATTCCTGTCCGCGTGGTTTTGGTTCGTGCTTAGTCCGCCGCAACTTCAGATTCCGCGGACTTGTTTTCGTATACCGAGTTCAGCGTGTGCGAGTACCGTCCCAATGTGCCAGAAGTGAATAAGTTGTCGTTCGCCGGAACAATGAGTTCCGGCGCTTGGATCGCGCCCGCGCCGCTGTGCGCGATTTCCAAATGCTGATCGTTGCCCGCCAGCAAGTTGATGCGGGAAACATCGTAGCCCGTTACCACGCGCTGGATCTCGTCGAGAATGGCCATCGGATCAAAGGGAGTCATCTTCGGCTCAAGATTATTCGCCTCGAGCCAAACCGCGTGACGATCCGCTTCGCCCGACTGCGCGCCGCGCGTTTGTCCCATGTCAGCGTGCGTCCCGCCGCCGAAGGGCACCAGAGTGCGCACGTCGAAGCCCATGGCGTCGGCAATGCGGACAATCATCTCGAAGTCTGGCTTCGTGCCGGTGACTTCGCCCGCCTTCTTGACTAGCTGCAGATCGCCGCATGTGTTCGTTGACGTGCCGGATTTCTCGTACGCATTCGCCGCCGGTAGAACCACATCTGCGATCGTCGCGGTTTCGGTCAGGAACATGTCCTGAACTACCACGAAACTCTTCGAGAAGGTGAACGGGTCGATCTCAAGCCGGCCAGCCGGATTCGAGCCGACGACGTAGAAAGCTTTCAGTTTGCCGGCTTTGGCCGCTTCCACCATCTCCGGCAGACTCAGACCCTTCTCTGCAGGAAGCGCACCCCACTCCTGCTGAAACGGCCCGTCTTCAGTCACCGGCTGGTAGCCGGGCAGCAGATCCGGATACAGGCCCATGTCAGCGGCGCCACGAGAGTTTGAGTAGTCGCCCAGGCAGATCAGCTTCGCTCCGGTGAGAGAAGAGGAAAAAGTCACCAGCCGCTGGATATCTTGCCCACGAAGCTCTGAGCCGAAGGCGATCACCAGGTTCTGCTCCGCGCGGATTTTGTCTCGCAGCGCAGTCCATGCTTCGCGGGTCGTACCGTCGCTCAGCAGCGAATCGAGTTGGGAATCGTCGCCGGCCAGGAACGCAACTGCTTTCGCCTCCGCACCTGCCGGAAGCAGGCCAAATCCAGCCGCCTGTTTCCGCAGCTTGATAGGCACGGAATTGATGACGTACAGCCTCGCCCGGCGCAGCCGGACATTGGTGCGGATCTGCCAGGCCAGCAGCGGATGCTGGTTCGTCGGATCATTGCCAATCAGCAGGATCGCGGGAGCGGTCAATACATCGCGCATAGAGGCCGTCCGACCGGGCTTGCCATGAAGCGCGGCCGCCAGGGCAGGGAAGTCGGCGGTGCGGTGGTGATCGACGTTATTCGTCTTCAGCACCACGCGGGCGAACTTCGAGAGCAAATAGTTTTCTTCGTTCGTCGTGCGGGTTGACCCGACCACGCCGATGGCTGATCCGCCATCTTTGTCGCGTACTTCGGCAAAACGTCTCCCGATCAACTCAAACGCCTCTTCCCACGTCGAAGGCGTCAGCTTGCCGCTCTTCCGGATTAGGGGTTGCGTAATCCGTTCCTCGTTGTGAGCGAAGTCGAAGGCATAGCGGCCCTTGATACAAAGGAAGTCATTGTTAATCCCGCTCTTGTCGCGGTTGTCGCCGCGCACAATCTCCGCGCCTGTGTCGCAGCGGCGCACACCCAGCGTGGTCTTGCAGCCATCGCCACAATGCGTGCAGACGGTGCCCACGTGATTCATTTCCCAGGGGCGGGTCTTGTAGCGATAGGCTCCGGAAGTGAGTGCGCCGACCGGGCAAATGTCGATGCACATGCCGCACTCTTCGCACTCCAGATGATCGTCCTGATTAGGCGCAATGATGGAACTGACGCCGCGGTTCTGCACGCCCAGCGCCCAGACGTCCATGCCCTCGCCACACACGCGCACGCAGCGATAACAAAGGATGCAGCGTGGGCGGTCGAAGTACACCACCGGAGACCACTGCTGTTCCTCGCGGTGGTTCTTGGCCTCTGTGTATTTCGACTCGGCGGCGCCGTAGGAGAACGCCATGTCCTGCAACTCGCACTCGCCGCCGGCATCGCACACCGGACAATCCAACGGATGATTGCCGAGCAGCAGCTCGACCATTGCTTTTCGAGCCTGGCGCACTTCGTCGCTGTCGGTGGAGACGACCATGCCCTCGGTGACCACGGTAGTGCAGGCGGTCTGCAACTTGGGCATCTTCTCGATCTTCACCACGCACATGCGGCAGGCACCCTGCAGCGACAGGCCCGGGTAGTAGCAGAAGGAGGGCACTTCGATGCCGACACTCTTGCACGCCTCAATCAGCAGCGTCCCCGCGAGAGCCGTGACCTTCTTTCCATCGACTGTGAGGTTGACGTCAGGCATCTTTCTACGCTATCACCGGGACACGATCCGCCACCTTCTCAAACGGGCACGGTCTCCCATCCAGGTGATCTTCGAATTCCTTTCTGAACTTCTTCACGAAAGCCATGGTGGGCATCGCCGCCGCGTCTCCGAGCGGGCAGAACGTCTTCCCGAGCATGTTCTCGGAGAGGTAATAAATATTGTCGATATCCTTCTTCACACCAGCGCCCGCATGGAAGCGCGTAAGCGTCTTCTTGAGCCAATCGGTGCCCTCCCGACAGGGGATGCACCAGCCGCAGCTTTCATGCTGGTAGAACTTCATGGTGCGGAGCGCGAATTTGACGATGCAAGTCGTGTCGTCCAGCACTACCACGCCACCTGACCCCAGCATCGATCCCGCCTTCCCCACCGAGTCGAAGTCCATCGGAATATCGATTTCTTCGGGGAGCAACACAGGTGTCGACGATCCACCGGGCACCACCGCCTTAAGTCCGCGGCCGTTCGGAATCCCACCGCCAACCTCGTAGATCATCTTCTTAAGGTTGTAGCCCATCGGCAATTCGTATACTCCGGGCTTGTTCAAGTTGCCGCTCAGGCAGAACAGCCGTGTGCCGCCGTTTTTCGGCGTGCCCAGTCCCGCATACCATTCGGCACCGCTCAGGATGATGGGCGGCACGGCGGCCAGCGTCTCCGCATTATTAATGACCGTCGGCCCACCCCACAGCCCAACCACAGCTGGGAAGGGCGGCCGGATGCGCGGAATTCCGCGCTTGCCTTCGAGCGATTCCATCAGCGCCGATTCTTCGCCGACCTCGTATGCACCCGCCCCACCGTGCCAGTAAATGTCGAGATCGTATCCGCTGCCGAAAATGTTCTTGCCCAGGAAGCCCTTCGCGTAAGCGTCCTTGATCGCCTTCTGCATGATCACCGACAGGTAGCGATACTCGCCCCGGATGTAGATGTAGCCGGTATGCGATTGCACGGCGAGGGCGGCAATCATCACGCCTTCAATCACCGAGTGCGGATCATGTTCAAAGATCAAGCGGTCTTTGCAGGTTCCGGGCTCACTCTCGTCGCCGTTGCACAAAACGTACTTCGGCTTGGCCGACTGCTTGGGCACAAACGACCACTTCATGCCCGTTGAGAATCCGGCGCCGCCCCGCCCGCGCAGCCCGGAGTTCTTGACCTCGTTGATGAGTGCGTCCGGCTGCATGCCGAGCGCTTTCTGTACGGCCTTGTAGCCGTCCAGTTGGAGGTAGCGATCGATATCCGTCGCTCCCTGGCCAAAGCGCTTCGAGATCACGCGCACTTCGTCGGGATGGGAAACTAGGTCAGCCATGAAAGTACAGAATTCCTATTGCGTTCCCTTCTTCTTGTACTCATCGAGAACTTGATCCATCTTCCCGATAGTGAGGTTCTCGTGAAAATCGTAGTTCACCTGGATGGCCGGCGCCCAGCTGCACGCCCCGATGCACTCGACTTCTTCCAGCGAAAACAGGCCGTCTTGTGTGGTGCCTTTGTGGCCGACGCCGAGTTTCTTCTTGCAGTGGTCGAGCAGTTCTTCGCCGCCGCGAAGCATGCAGGCGATGTTCGTGCAGACCTGCACGTTGTACTTGCCCCGCGGCTTCGTGGTCAGCATGGAGTAGTAACTGATCACGTTGCGCACCTCGAGTTCCGTCAGGTCCAGGCGCTGCGCCAGTTCCGCAATGACTTCGTCAGTAAGGGCACCGGCCTCATCTTGCGCATACAAAAGCGTCGGAACGAGCGCCGATCGCTTCGTTGGATAATGCGTGAGCATATCGGCGAAGCGCTGTTCGAATTCTGGCGAAAACTTCATCGTGCCGCCCCTACGGGGCTCCCCCTCTTTTTCACGCTTACCGAAGGCTTACGCCCTGGGCTAAGGTATGGTGCCCCTTCGGGGCTGCAAAATCCTTACCGGTCTATGTCCCCCAACACCACATCAATGCTTCCAATGGCGGCGATCACGTCCGCAATCAGCTGTCCTTCGCACATCTTGGACAGCGCCTGCAGGTTGGCAAAGGACGGTCCGCGCATGTGAACGCGATAAGGCTTAGCCGTTCCGTCGCTCACGATGTAGTAGCCCATCTCGCCGCGCGGCGATTCAACCGCCTGGTAAACCTCGCCCGCCGGAACCGAGAACCCCTCGGTGATGATCTTAAAGTGATAGATGAGGGCTTCCATCTGGGTCTTCATCTTCTCGCGGTCGGGAAGAACGACCTTGGGCGAATCGGCTTTGATCGGACCTTCCGGCATTCCCGCCAGCGCCTGCTGCACGATGCCGATCGACTCGCGCAATTCCTGCACCCGGCATACATATCGCGCGAACACATCGCCTTCAGTAGCCAGCGGCACCTTGAAGTTGAAATTCTCGTAGCCGGTATATGGAGCGTCGCGCCGCAGATCAATATCTACGCCACTGCCGCGCAGGGTCGGACCGCCCGCGCCCAGAGCGATCGCGTCTTCCGCGCTCAGGCGGCCCACGCCCTTGGTTCGCATCATGAAGATCGGGTTCCCCGTCAGCAGCCCTTCGTACTCATCGACGTTACCGGGAAAGCGATCCGCAAACTTCTTCACTTTCTCGAAGAATCCAAGCGGCGGTTCCAGCGCCAGCCCGCCAATACGGAAGTACGACGTCATCATCCGCTGCCCGCTGACCATCTCAAAGAAGCGCAGGATATCTTCGCGCTCGCGGAAGCAATACAAGAAAACCGTCATCGCACCCAGATCCATGGCGTGCGTTCCGAGCCAGACCAGGTGAGAATTGATGCGGGTCAACTCGTTCATCAGGACTCGCATCCACTGTGCTTTGGGTGGAATTTCCAGCCCAAGCAACTTCTCCACCGCTAGGCAGTAGGTCAGGTTGTTGGTCAGTGGACACAGATAGTCGATGCGGTCGGTCAGGGGCACCACCTGCTGGTAGAACTTGGCCTCGCAGGTTTTCTCGATTCCGGTGTGCAGGTAGCCGATCTCCGGCATCAGGCGCACCACGGTCTCGCCGTCGATCTCCAAGACCAGGCGCAGCACGCCGTGCGTGGACGGATGTTGCGGACCCATGTTCAGGACGAGGGTACGGTCCTGGCTTGGTTCGGTGACAGTCGCGGCGGGGAATTGCGTCATGACTTACCGGTAACCTTCTACCGGGTAGTCTTTCCGCAGGGGATGACCTTCCCAGTTGTCGGGCATCATGATGCGTTTCAGGTTGGGGTGGCCGGTGAAGCGGACGCCGAATAGGTCGAAAACCTCACGCTCGTAGTGATTGGCCGAGGGCCAGACCGAGGTCACCGACTCGATCGCCGGACTCGAGCCGTCGAGCTTTGCCTTGAGCCGCACCCGCTCCTTCTTCGGAATCGAAAGCAGGTGGTACACGACTTCGAAGCGCGGTTCGGACGGATACCAGTCGACGGCCGTGAGATCAGCGAGATAATTAAAAGGACATTCGTCGTTGTCGCGCAGGATGGCGCACGCTTCGCGGATCGAGCCTTTCTCCACCCAGATCGTCAGTTCCTCGCGGTCGAACTTGACAGCCTGAACAACCGGCGGGTTCCAGGTCAGCAGGCGTGCGAGTGCGGGATGCGCCTTCAGTTGTTCGACATCGGTAATCGCGGGAGCCAGCGCCATTTAGACATTCCTTCGTTTAGCGCTGCTCAAACCCCAGTCGAGCACGCCCTTCTTCCATACATAGAAGAGACCGACCATGAAGATGGCAATATAAACTAGCATCTCCCAAAATCCGAACATCTTCAGATCACGCAGGATGACAGCCCATGGATAGAGGAAAACGGCTTCCACGTCGAACAGGATGAAGAGCATGGCGACCATGTAGAACTTGACCGAGAAACGCTCCCGGGCGTCGCCGATCGGAGGAACCCCGCACTCATAGGGAGATAGCTTCGCTCGATTGGGTTTATGCTGCCCGATCAGCCACGACAGGGTCACAATCGCGCCTGCAATGACCGTGGCAATGCCGAAGTGGAGCAAGAGGGGCAGGTAGCGAGCGAAATAATTGTCGGGCATAGGGGGAGCTAGATATAATGCGCGCCAAGCAATCCAGTAAACGTTCTAGATTAGTTTTTGGCTGGTAAAAGTGTCAAGTTAAGCAGAACATTAAATGTTCCCGCATTCGTGGAAGCTGTCTTCTCAGGACCGGAGAAGGTTCGAAGCGCATGATTTTCGGTTTCAACACCGACATTAAACACAAAGACACCGTGTACCACGTGCAAAGCGAGGCGCGCGAGAGCGAGCAGCTCCTGCAGACGCAAGTCTTTGTTCGGGGCCGTTGCATCGGCAAGCGGGCTGTCTCCTACGCCCCGAGGGCCTCGGAGGGCCAGGTCAGCGATCAGGAGAAAGAAAAGAACCTGCGGGATCAGCATCGCCAGGTTCTGGATGCGATTCGCGATGGGAATGTTGATTCCATCTTTGACAAGCGCGAAACGCCCGAGACACTGGCCGCGGTGAAAGAGCTTGACCTCCAATGGCTCAATGCCAACTCCGTGCACGCCGCCGGAACTCTCCTGATGCATATGCGGGTGACCGAAGGCGGAGCCGCGGTCGAGGGCGCCCGGCTCACGTTTCGTTTCGTGCGCCCGGACGCACCGCCGTTCTACGCGCAAGTCCTCACCGATACAGAGGGCAACGCGCAGATGAGCGTTCAGGTGGAGGAAGCTTCGTTGCGCGATTCTTCCGTGCTGGTGCAAGCCAATGTTTCCGGCCGGACGGCTACTCGCAAGTTCGAGATACGGTCGGCCCAGTAGCGCTTGGCTTGCTCCGCTCTTCCACTGCTGCGAAAATTGACGGGATGAACCTCATCATTAACGGGGAGAGCCGAGTCTTGCCGGCCGACACCCTGAGTGCGCTGGTCGACCAGCTCGGCATGAAGTCGGACCGCGTCGCCATCGAGCTGAACCGGGAAATTGTGCCGCGCGATCAGTGGCTCCAGACTCGTTTAACGGATGGCGATCGGCTGGAGATTGTTCACTTCGTCGGCGGCGGATCCAGATCCCGGTGTCATTCCTAGGAGGCTGCTGATATGAGGAAAACTATTCTTCTGGCAAGCGCAATCCTGGTCGTTCTTAGTTTCGGAATGCCATCGTTTGCGCAGGGGCCGCATCGCTTCCAGCCCGGCTTCAATCTTTTCACCAAGCAGCAGGACGTTCAGCTGGGCGAGGAGTCGGCGGCCCAGGTTCGCAAACAGATGACCGTCATCAACGATCCGGTGCTGACCGCGTACGTGAATCGCGTGGGCAAGAGACTTGTCACATCGCAGGAAGCAACGGAGAGCGGCTTTCCGTTCAGTTTCGAAGTGGTTGCTGACCCGAGCATCAACGCGTTCGCTCTGCCCGGTGGGCACATGTTCATCAACAGCGGCTTGCTCAAGGCGGTCGACAACGAAGCGCAACTGGCCGGCGTAATGGGACACGAAATGTCGCACGTCATTTTGCGGCACGGTACGAACCAGGCCTCGAAGGCCAACCTGATCCAACTCCCGGCGGCGCTGGCCGAGCAGATGGCGGGCAAGGATTCGATGATGGGCCGACTGGCGCAACTCGGTATCGGCCTAGGATCCAACAGCGTGCTTTTGAAATTTTCCCGCAATGCCGAAAGCCAAGCTGACCTGATGGGCTCGCACCTCATGGCCGAGGGTGGCTACGATCCCATGGAGATGGCTCACTTCTTCAACAAGCTTGGCAGCCCCGGCAAAGGAATGGTCGGCAACGTGGCGCAGTTCATGTCCGATCACCCCAATCCGGGCAATCGCGAGCGCGCGATTGAACAGGAAGCGCGGCTGCTGCCCCAGCGCGCATATGACTACCAGAGCGGCGATTTCAAACGCATGAAAGGAGTCGTTGCCAAGATTCACGAACCGGCGCCCAAGGCGACTCAGCAGCCGACCCAGCAGTCACAGCAATAACGAAGGTGAGCCCTGTCTCGACCTACTGTCCACTCGTGGACAGTGAATTCCGGTACGGGACAGGTTAGACAGCCTCAAACTGTTCAGTTGCAAGAACTATCCCCTTCCTCCTGAATGTTTACCGCGATGTGACCGGTGGTGCTTGGATTGCGTGCTCAAGGCACGATGGACATCGCCCGCCCCGAGTTCAAGCTTCAAAAACGCCGCCGCACGATCATCTTTGGCGCCGTTGCGGTTGTGGTGGTGGTGCTGCTCACTATTGGAGTATCGCGGCTGAAACCGGCCGCTCCCCTGGTTGAGCGTGGAACGGTGTGGACCGACACGGTGAAGCGCGGACCGATGCTGCGCCAGGTGCGCGGGCTGGGTTCTCTGGTTCCGACACAGGAAGCCGTGCGGCAGATTCCCGCTGAAACCGAGGCAACCGTGGTTCGGATCCGCATGTTGCCCGGCTCACTGGTAAAGGCCGACACCGTCTTAGTCGAGATGAGTAATCCGCAGGTTGAACAGGCCGCCATCGACGCAGGCCTTCAGCTCAAGGCTGCGGAAGCTGAGTACCGAAGCCAGCGTGTCAAGCTCGAGAGTGATCTGATGAACCAGAAAGCGGGCGCCGCGACGGTGGGCGCCGACCACGCTCAGGCGCAACGCCAGGCCGACACCGACAAGGCGCTCTACGATCTCGGCGTTATTTCAGGGCTCACCTACAAAGCCTCCAAGGGCAAGGCCGACGAATTGACCACCAGAAATGATTTGGAATCAGAACGACTTAAGGCCAATCAGAACGCCATTGAGTCACAAATGGCGCAAGCGCAGGCCAAAGTTGATCAGATGAGAACGCTGGCGCAACTTAAACAGAAGCAACTTGATGCGCTACGAGTTCGGGCTGGAATCGATGGAGTTCTTGTCGACCTGCCCCTGCAGGTGGGCCAGCACGTTTTGCCGGGGGCCATGCTCGCGAAAATTGTGCAGCCGAACCATCTGATGGCCACGCTGAAAGTCGCTGAGACGCAAGCGCGCGACGTGCAGATTGGCGAGCCCGCATCGATCGATACACATAACGGCATCATTCCGGGTACCGTGATGCGCGTGGATCCTGCTGTCCAGAACGGAACGGTGACCGTTGACGTAAGCCTCACCGGCGATCTTCCCAAAGGTGCGCGGCCCGACCTGAGCGTGGATGGAACGATCGACCTCGAGCGACTCGACAACGTGCTGTATGTGGGGCGTCCAGCGCTCGGGCAAGAGAACAGCACCATCAGCCTTTTCAAACTGCGCACAGACGGGCAAGAGGCGGTGCGCGTGCCCGTCAAGGTAGGGCGGGCATCGGTCAATTCGATCCAGGTTATCGAGGGACTTCACGAAGGGGATGCGGTCATCCTCTCGGACATGTCACGCTGGGACAACACCGACCGCATCCGGCTCGACTAACTAAAACCGACACACGAAAGCGAGGCAGAGAGCGATGACCGAAACAGGCCAGCCACTGATCCAGATCCAGGATTTGACGAAGGTCTTCTACACCGACGAGATCGAAACGCATGCCCTTTCCGGCGTCCACCTTTCCATCAACAAAGGTGAATACCTGGCGATGTCGGGGCCATCGGGCTGCGGCAAGTCCACGCTCTTGTCGATTATTGGCCTGCTGGATACACCCACGAATGGGCGTTACTTCCTGAATGGCAAGACGGTGGAGAACCTCGACTTTGCGGAGCGTTCACGCATTCGCAACCAGGAAATCGGGTTCATCTTCCAGAGCTTTAACCTGATCGGCGATTTAACGGTGTACGAGAACGTTGAACTGCCACTGACGTATCGGCAAAAAATGCCGACGGCGGATCGCAAGGCGCGGGTGATGGAGGCTCTGGAGCGCGTTGGCATGGCCCATCGCATCCGGCATTACCCGTCGCAACTGTCTGGCGGTCAGCAACAGCGTGTGGCAGTGGCGCGCGCACTCGGAGGGAAGCCATCGATTCTGCTGGCCGACGAACCGACCGGAAACCTCGATTCGCGCAATGGTGAAGCCGTCATGGAACTGCTCCAGAATCTGCATCGAGAGGGCGCAACCATCTGCATGGTCACGCACGATCCGCGCTTCGCCCGGCACGCACAGCGCGAGGTGCACCTGTTTGACGGGAAGGTTGTGGCTGAAGAAGAACTGAAGAAGCTGATGCAGGAGACGAATGCATGAGTGGGTTGGCGCTGAAAGTCGATCTCAGGGTGGCGCGGCGGTACGAATAGGAGGCAACAACATGACTCGAAGGTTGCAGTCTCTCCTTTTTGGTCTGCGCCTGCTGCGCAGAAGTACTGGTTTTACGGCGGTCGCAGTGATCACTCTGGCCATCGGCATTGGGGCGAATACCGCCATCTTCAGTGTGATGTATGCCGTTCTGTTCGAGCCCCTTCCTTATCCGCAGCCCGATCAACTCGTGATGGTGTGGCAGAAGGTGCAGGGGAACCGCAATACCGTTTCCGCCGGTGATTTTCTGGACTGGAGGCGCCAGAACACCGTCTTTGAGGACCTGAATGCCTGGGCCGGTCAGGATTTCAATCTGGCAACCGCAGACCGGCCCGAGCGGATCGGGGGCGGTCTGGTCACTCCCGGGCTCATCCACATGACGCAACATGATTTGTTCCTGGGACGCGACTTTACCCAGGACGAAGCGACGCCGGGAAAAGACCACGTCGTCATTATTACGCACCGCTTGTGGGAGCGGATGGGCGCGGATCGGGGGATTCTCGGCAAGCCCCTCCGTCTCGACGGCGAGCCCTACACCGTTGTCGGAGTGTTCAAACCCGGAACCGCCGATCGTCTGGGCGGGCAGATCTCTGTGCCACTGGTCATCCATCCCGAACAGACCGGATACGACGCCCATTGGCTTCAAGTCATGGGCAGGCTGAAGCCGGGCGTGTCCATCGCTCAGGCGCAGGCGGAAATGGGTGTCATCGCGCAGCGCATAGCCGAGCAACATCCGGATACCAACAAAGGTTGGAGCGCGAGCGTCGAGCCGCTCAAGAATGACTATCTCGATCGAGGAACCATCCAGATTCTCTGGCTGCTCATGGGTGCGGTGGGTTTTGTGCTCCTGATTGCTTGCGCCAACGTCGCCAACCTCATGCTCGCGAAGGGCACTACCCGACTAAGAGAGGTTGCTGTGCGATCCGCCCTGGGAGCCAGCCGGGCTCAATTGTTCGCTCAGTTCTTGATGGAGAGCTTGGCATTGGCGCTGCTGGGAGGGGTCGCCGGCCTCGCCTTGGGTCAGGTTCTGATTAAGGTGCTCGTTACTACAGTTCCTCCGTACAGCTTGCCGGCCGAGGCGGATGTCCGCATGAGCCTGCCGGTTTTGCTGTTTACCTTCGCAGCTACTCTGGTCGCCGGCGTCATGTTTGGGTGCATGCCGGCGTGGCAAGCCTCCGGCGTAAGCCCAAATGAAACTTTGAAAGAAGGTGGTCGAACGGGAGCCAGTGCAGGTCGTAGTCGAGTGCGCCGGGTTTTGGTGGTGCTGGAGTCGGGGTTGGCCCTGACGATGCTCGCTGGCGCCGGACTGGCCATTCACAGCTTCTGGAATCTCACGCGGGTTGACCTGGGAATTCGCACCGATCACATCCTCACATTCTCTCTGCCCATTCCGCCTCAACGTTTCTCACAATCGGAGCAGATGGTCACGTTCTACCGCCAGCTGCTGGAAAAGATCAAGGCGATCCCCGGTGTCTCGCATGCCGAAGCCGCCACTGGAATGCCGGTGCAAGGGCCGGGATTCGGCATGCAGTTTGAGATTGTGGGGAAACCGCCCGCGGTGGACGCGGGCTCAAGACCCGGAACGGGCTTTGGAATGGTGACCCCCGAGTACTTCCAAACCTTTGGCATTCGCGTGGTCAAAGGACGAAGCTTCAACGAGCAGGACAGAGCCGGCGCCCCGCGTGTCGCGATGGTGAACGAGAACTTCGCGCGCAGCTACCTCGGGAATACCGATCCGATCGGACAACGCCTTCGCATTGAGGAATTGATCCCGGGTGTCCCCAGGTTAGGCCCGCCCGTGGAATGGGAAATCGTGGGCGTATTTCGTGTGCATTCCGGAGGGGCGCGCAATGAGGGCTTTCCGGAAGTCAATGTGCCTTTCTGGCAGAGCCCATGGTCGCAGGCGAGCTTGGCCGTCCGCACGTCCGGCGATCCTACGGCGATGATCAAGAGCGTTGCCGCCGCTGTGAATTCGATGGAGCCGGATCTCGCGTTGGCGGATGTGAAAACCATGGACCAATTGGTCGACGAATCGCTGGTGGGCGAACGCTTCGTGACTGCCCTCTACGCGGCTTTTGCCGCGGTCGCGCTGGTGCTGGCGGCGGTTGGCATCTACGGCGTGATGGCCTTTGCGGTGGCGCAGCGAACCCACGAAATTGGTCTGCGCATGGCGCTGGGTGCGGGCCGCGAGCAGGTGCTGCGTCTGATCCTGAAAGAGGGTGTAGTGCTGGCCTTGTTCGGCCTGGGGGTTGGATTGGTGGGTGCCTTCTTTGTCGCCCGCATCTTGCGAGGCCTGTTATATGGGGTGGGCACCATTGATTTCGCCGCTTTTGGCGCGGTTGCAGCCATCTTGCTGGCGACAGCCCTGATGGCTTGTTACCTACCCGCCCGTCGCGCCACCCAGGTCGATCCCATGGTGGCCTTGCGGTACGAGTGAGGTTGGAACGATGACCGGACTAATCAAGGATCTGCGCTACGCATTGCGGCAACTCCGGAAAACGCCCGGATTGACGTTCGCTGCAACATTGATGCTGGCGCTCGGGATTGGGGTCAATACGGCCATCTTTGCGGTGTTCTACCAGGTGTTGCTCAGAACGCTGCCGGTGTACAAGCCGAGTGAACTCGTCATTCTGAAGGAATCCTCGGGATATGAAACCGGAAGGCTGGACATATGGGGTGGCGACCCGGAGATGTTCTTTGCCTATCCCGCATATCAGGCGCTCCGCGAAGGCGACAATCATTCGCTGAAAGGCTTGGCTGCATCGACCGTAGCTCCAGCTACGATTGTTTCGGACCAAACTACGGACAGATCCTTAATGCAGTTGGTCAGCGGCAACTACTTCACCCTTCTCGGAGTGCAGCCGCTGCTGGGACGGGTGCTGATTCCCGACGATGACATCTACCACGCTGGCCGAGCGGTCACTGTCGTGAGCGAGAGCTACTGGCGCAGCCACTTCGGTGGAGATCTCTCGATCCTCAACCAGCAAATCGAGATCAATGCATCCCCTTTCACGATCGTTGGCGTTGCGCGGCATGATGGCCTCATGGACTCGGTCCGTCCCGCGCTGTTCCTGCCCATCAACACCGTACAGAGACTCGTACCGGGCAAGGAGGATTTTCTAATTGATCCACTACATCGTTGGCTGAACATCGTAGGACGCCTCGCGCCGGGTGTGACTCGAGAGCAGGCAGAAGCCCAGCTGAATGTGTTCTGGTGGAACTGGCGGCGTGATGTTCTCAAAGCCAGGAAAGACAACATTCCCAAAGAAGAGGCTTGGCTGGAGACTCATCTCTCGGTTTCAGATGGAGCGCGCGGCATCCCACTGCTCCAAGGCACGCTGGGCGAGCCTTTGACCGTCCTGGAGACGATGGCATTCCTGGTTCTAATCATCGCCTGCGCCAACGTTGCGAGTCTGCTTCTGGCGAAATCCGTGAGCAGAAGCCGGGAGCTTGCTGTGCACGCAGCACTGGGGGGAAGCCGGCGCCGCATCATGCAGAAGTTGGTGTCGGAAGGCGTGCTGCTCGGCCTGATCGGAGTCGGGTTCGGACTCCTGCTGGGGTCGCTGGCTCTCAAGTTCTTGCTGGGGATTCTGCCTTCGACCAACACTCTTCGTGAAACGCTGACGGCGCAATTGAGCTGGAGCACGATCGCGATTTGTGCGATCGGCGGCATCGTGACCAGCCTCACCTTCAGCATCGCGCCTGCGATTCTGAGTTCTCGCATCAATCTGCTGAGCGCACTGCACCCACAGAGCGACTCTGCGCCAGGAAGAGATGCAAAGCTTCGAAACTTTCTCGTAGCGGGCGAGATTGCCCTCAGCCTGGTTTCCCTGAGCGGCGCGGCGGTCTTCGGCTGGAGCCTTCATGAGCTCCGAAATATGGATCCCGGCTTCGACACAAGCCGCCACATGCTCACATTTCGTGTGGACGCCTCTGTACTGGGGAAGTCTGGCCCGCAGGTCAGGAACGAATATGCGGAGATGACACAAGCGATCCGCCAGCAGCCAGGAGTTCGGAACGTAGCCTACCTGGCTGAGGGGCTGATCGACAACAGCGGAATGGGAAACAACGTCACTGTGGCTGGTTACAGTGAGAAAGGCGATGAACCGCATGTATCGGTGAACTGGATGACCCCGAGCTTTCTTTCGACGATGAATATCCCGCTCCTTGCTGGACGGATTTTTACCGCGCAAGACTCAGGCGCTTCGCCAAAGGTGGCCATCGTGGACGAAGCATTTGTAAAGTGCTACTTTGCCGGCGACGTCGAAAAAGCTCTGCGCGGGAGGTTCGGCTTTGGTAGTGGAAACCACGTTCCCCTCGATATCCAGATCGTCGGTGTCATTCCAACCATTCGTGCCACTAGTCTGCAAGCAGCGCCGCCCATACCGTTCGTCTATCTCTCCTATGACCAGACTTACAGCGCGACCGAACCGGACCCGAGCAATCATCCGGCGAGCTTTTACATCAGCACCGCGGGCGACGCCGGCGCGCTGGCTGCATCGGTGCGATCTCTGATTCACGCCCGCGACCGCAATCTTCCCGTCACGCGTCTCGAGACCATGGAGGAACATCTGAACGGTGTCATCGTCGAGACCCGCATGGCTAGCGGGCTCTCGGTCGCAATGGGTGGATTGGCGCTGCTTCTGGCCGCGATTGGTCTCTACGGACTCCTGGCATTTATTGTTACCCAACGCACACGGGAGATCGGAATTCGGATGGCCTTGGGCGCAAACCGCGAACAGATCGCGCGGGTGGTAGCGAAACGATTGGCTCGGCTTGTTTCAGCAGGAATACTTTTAGGCGGGCTATTGGCGTGGGCTGGCGTTCATGTGCTGGCCACCCGCGACGCAAATCTGGCCGACACCCCCATTTGGCTGTTCTCAGCGGTTACTGCATTGCTACTGACGGTGATGTTCCTGGCTGCCGTGTTGCCCGCGCGCCGCGCGGCCAGAGTCGATCCTATGGTGGCGCTGCGTTACGAGTGAGGTTGAACGATGACCGGACTAATCCAGGACCTTCGCTATGCGTTGCGGCAAATTCGCAAGGCCCCGGGTCTGATCGCTACCGCCGTGATCACTCTCGCTCTCGGCATTGGAGCGAACACGGCCATCTTCAGCGCGCTGAACGCGGTTGTGCTGCGTCCGCTGCCCTATGAGAATTCGTCGCGCCTGGTTTGGCTCACAAACTATCTGCCCAGATTCAAGGACCAGACTGTCGGAACTCCGGATTTTTTGGCTTGGCGCGACCAAAACCACTCCTTTAGCTCACTGGCTGCCTACGATCAGGGCGACTTCAACCTCACCGGAGGAACGGGTCCAGAGCGGATTCACTATGTGGGTGTTACCGCGTCCCTCTTCACCGTGCTCGGCATCCAGCCGCAAGCCGGACGCGCATTTCGAAATGAGGAGAACATTCCTGGAGCCGCTCCCGTGGCGATCTTGTCCCATGGGCTATGGCAGAGGAGTTTTGGCGCGGACCGTTTCATTCTGGGGAAGAAGGTTGCACTCGACGGCACTGCGTTCGAGGTCATCGGGGTCATGCCGCCGTCGTTCGTCTTTCCCGACAACGAGTCCGCTCCCGATGTCTTAATTCCACTCTCGCTTCCCGAACACCTGGACATGGCGACGCAGCCGATCGAGATCATTCAGGTCATTGGTCGATTGCGCCCGGGGATAACGATCGATCAGGCCAAGGCAGATATAGCAACGATTCAGGCTCAGTTTGTGAACACGTATCCGCCAGCCTTCAAGAACTTGGTTGCTGGGATCGAAGTGCAGGTGCTCTCGCTGCACGAACATCTTGTCGGCGACGTGCGCCACACTTTGCTGGTGCTGTTGGCTGCGGTTTTGTTTCTGCTGCTTATCGCTTGCGCCAACACGGCGAACCTGCAATTAGCGAAGGCAATTGGACAGAGCAAAGAACTTGGTGTCCGAGCAGCGCTGGGAGCAAGCCGTTTCAGGCTCGCGCGCCAGTTTCTGACGGAAAGCATGCTCGTCTCGCTCCTGGGTGCGGCGACCGGGATTCTTCTCGCGTACTGTTCGATTGGGATTTTGCACCGGCTGCATCCTCAGGGGCTCCCTCAGTTCAACGAGATCGTTCTGGATGCTTCGGTCCTCGCGTTTGGGTTTGTGGTCGCAGTTCTGAGCGGAATTCTATCGGGGGTCGCGCCCGCGCTGGTTACGCGGCGCAGCAACCTGAACGACACGCTGAAAGAGAGTTCCCGCACGCTGACTGATGCGCAGGCTGTCCGGCGCGTTCGCAAGTTACTGGTCGTGTCCGAAGTGTCGTTGGCGACGATTTTGTTGGTGGGGTCGGGCCTGTTCATCCGCACCTTCGTCGGATTGCAGCAAATGGATCCGGGGTTTGATCCTCACCAGATCCTGACGCTACGGATCTCGTTGCCGGGAGCAAAATATCCAAATGATGCCCGACAGCGGGAATTCTTTGAGGGCCTGATCCAGCGATTGAGCGCAGTGCCGGAGATTCGTCATGCTGGAACGGTCAGCGAGTTGCCTCTTACTTCCTACAGTAACTCGGCGTCAGTAGTGTTTGAGGGCCGGCCTACCCCGCCTCCCGGAATGCGACCCTGGGTTCCATTTACTAGTGCGTCTTCTGGCTATTTTCGCGCCATGGGGATTCCGCTGATTCAGGGACGCGATTTTGACGCACGCGATGGCCCAGATAATCCGCGCGTTGTTCTGGTGACCCAGGCGTTCGTGCAACGCTTTATGCCGGGCGAGTCCGCGATCGGCAAACGCATCCAGACAGGACACGGCAAAGCATGGCGGACGATTGTGGGCGTGGTCGGCGACGTCCGGCACCTGGGCCTGCCAACGGCGCCAGCGGCTGAGGTGTTCGGGAATTTTGCACAGGATCCTAATCCTCGGATGTCCGTGGTCGTGCGCGTTTCCGTTGATCCGCTCACTGTGACTTCCGCTGTGCGCCAAGCAGTGTTGTCGCTTGACCAGGAGTTGCCCATCTTCGACGTCGCCACGATGGAACAGCGTCTGGCAAATTCGATTGCCGCGCAACGATTCAACATGTGGCTGCTGACAACGTTTGGAATGGTCGCCCTGACGCTTGGGGTCATTGGTATCTACGGAGTCGTTTCCTTCTACGTTGTGGAGCGCACGCATGAGATTGGCATTCGCATGGCGCTCGGCGCAGAACAGAGCGACGTCCTTCGGTTGGTATTGAGCCGGGGAACCGGGCTGGCGCTGGCGGGTGTGAGTATCGGCTTGGTGCTTGCGCTGGCACTGAGTCGTTTCTTGTCGAGCATGCTATTTGGCGTGCGGCCGAATGACGCGCCCACATTTCTGGCCGTCTCGGTTGTGCTGGCCGGCGCGGCATGCGTCGCAAGTTACATTCCCGCGCGGTGCGCTGCAAACATCGATCCCATGGTCGCCCTACGCTACGAGTGAGGAGGATTGATTGCGATGAACGGATTACTTCATGACATGCGTTTCGCCCTGCGGCAACTGCGAAAGAGCCCGGGCTTCGCTGCGGTTGCGATCCTGACCCTTGCGCTTGGCATCGGCGCCTCCACGGTTATTTTCAGCGTGGTGTACAACGGCGTGCTCCACCCCTTCCCCTATCGCAGCGCTGAGCGGCTTACGGCCATCGGTATTCAGGACGCCGAGCATCCGGAACACGGCAGCAATGGCTGGTTCCACCTGGACGATGTGGCGGCCTTCCGCAACGGCAACCACACCTTCGAGGACATTCTTGCCTACGGGATGTGGAGCCAGGTTTATGAACGGCGAAACGGGACGGAAATGCTGTCCGGTGTCGGGGCAACCCCCAATGCCATGGAATTCTGGGGCGTGCCGCCACTGATTGGCCGCGGGTTTGGCGATCAGGACGTGCAGTCAGGGGCGCCTCCGGTTGTCCTGCTGAACTACCGGTTCTGGAACCGTGAATTTCACGGCGACAAGGGCATCCTCGGCTCAACGATGATCCTGAACGGGAAGGCGCGAACCATCATCGGAGTCATGCCGCCACGTTTTCAAGCAGTCGGATCCGACGTGTACATGCCAGTGTCGTGGACTCGGGCCGAGCCCGAACATGGCAGATTCGAGAATGTTGACGATCCCTTGTACTTCTGGGCCACGGGAATCCTGAAGCGCGAGGTGACCTTTGACACCGCGGCCGCCGAAATCGACGTGATTGCCCGTCAAACGTCGCGCGTTCACGCCGACGAGTATCCCAAAAAATTCCGCGTCACCATGAAATGGCTCAACGACGTGGTCCTGGCAGATTTCAAGCGTACGCTACTCCTGTTGTTTGCCGCGGTTGGTTTGCTGCTGTTTATTTCGTGCAGCAACGTGGCTGGTCTTCTGCTGGCGCATGCCAGCGCGCGTACCAAGGAAATCGCCCTTCGCGCGGCTCTGGGAGCCAGCCGTCCGCGACTCGTCCGCCAGTTGCTGTCGGAAAGCCTGGTGCTGGCTGGCGCTGGTTGCGCATTGGGTTGCGTGCTGGCTTACGTCGGTTTGAAAGCCCTGATGCTTTCGCAGTTGGCGCCTCTGCCATGGGAAGCAGAAGTTACCGTGAACCGTCCGGTTCTGATTTTCGCAGTCGGGATCTCCTTGGTGGCGACGCTGCTGTGTGGGCTGGCGCCTGCCTTTCATGCCGTCCGGTGCGATTTGCAGAAGAGTCTGGCCAGCACGGGCGTGAATGTGAATGCAGGATTTCAACACAGCCGCTTTCGTTCAGGTCTGGTGATTGGGCAAGTGGCGCTTTCTCTGCTTCTGTTGACGTGCGCCGGGCTGGTAGCGCGGAGTTTCCTCGCCCTCGCCCACCAGGACCTCGGCATCAAGCCCGACAACATCTTCAACGCCCAAGTCCATTTTCCAAAGGGCCGGTACACGAAGGCGGAAGAGAAAAGAGTCTTCTTCGACCGGTTACTTCCCCAACTCAAGTCTGTTCCCGGGGTAGTCAGCTCGACAGAACTCATTGGGCTGCCGCTGTTTTTTGCACCCCGCGGAGATGTAACCATCCCCGGCAAGCTACACCGTGAAGCATGGGAGACAAGCGTCGAGTGGTGCAGCGAGGGTTACTTCGAGACTCTCGGACTGCATTTGCTCCATGGCAGACTGCTGACCTCCGAGGATGTTTTTGCGGCCCGCAAAGTCGCCGTCGTGAATGAAAAACTGGCACGGAAATATTTCGCAGGCGAGGATCCCATTGGGAGGCAGATCAAATTCAACGTGATGGACGAAGTCCCCGATACCCCGCACGATGCCTATTTCGAAATCGTCGGCGTGGTCAGTGATGCCCGCAATTTCGACTTCCAGAGTGGGACGCCCGTACTCCTGCCGGCGAGCATGGCAGAGCCCCAGGGGTTCGTGCCGTACTCCGTCTCCGGCTTCGGAGATCGAGCGATCGCAATGCTGACGCGGGTACCGCCGGCTTCGCTGGTCAACAACGTAAGGCAGATTCTCTGGTCGTTGGATCACGAAGTCGTCCTGGTGGCGCCCAATGTTGGTGGAGGAACCGGTTTCTCTTTGGGCTCTGTGATGCAGGGGCTTGTATACAACAAGCCAAGGTTTGCTGCCATCGCATTCACGGCCTGCGCCGGGCTCGGCTTTGCGCTCGCCATCGTCGGACTGTTCAGCGTGATGACCTACATCGTCTCGCTCAAAACACACGACATCGGAATTCGCCTTGCGCTCGGGGCTCCGCGCGCTGTCATTCTCCAGATGATGGTGCAACGCGGACTGCTGCTGATTGCGTCGGGGATCGTGATCGGCATGGTGGCCAGCTTCGGGCTCACGCGTTTCCTGTCGAGCCTGCTGCAGGGCGTCTCTACCACTGACCCGCTGACGTTTGCCCTGGTTATTGCGACCGTGACGCTTGCGGGCCTGTCTGCCTGCTTCTTTCCGGCCCATCGAGCCACCACGGTCGACCCGATGGCCACCTTGAGGGACGAATGACCTCTTTAACAAGCATCGTCGCCAGGCTGTGCGGCACCGCGGAAATCGAGGCATGCCCATGAATGGACTTCTGCAAGATCTGCGCTATGGACTGCGCATGCTGCGCAAGAGCCCGGGCTTCGCCGCGCTGGCGGTGATTACTCTCGCGCTCGGCATCGGCGCCAACGTCGCCGTTTTCAGCGTAATGAATGCCATCCTCCTCAATCCCAGCGGTATTCCTCATCCTGAGGACGTCGTCGCTGTGCGCACCAAGTATTCCGTCGGCGATCTGCAAAACATCAACTTGTCCCCGCCCGATTTCGGCGACGCGGCCACGGGCAAAGACACATTCACCTCGGCCGCGGTCATGATGGGCAGTGACTTCAACTACAGTGGCAACGGGACGACTCCCGAGCGGCTGATTGGCGCCTTAGTCACCTGGCAGTGGTTCGATGTTTTCTGGGCTCGTCCTTATCTTGGGCGAGTGTTCCGCCCCGAAGAGGACCAGCCGAACGCGAATCACGAAGTCGTGCTCTCCTACTCAACGTGGCGGCGGCGCTTCGGGGGCGATCCGTTGATCATCGGCCGCATGCTTCTGTTCAACCAGGAATCATTTCAAGTCATCGGCGTAATGGGCCCGGAATTCGCCTGGCCGAACCAGGCCGAGTTGTGGGCACCTCTGGCCCTGCCATCGGGGCGCTACTTCGACCGCAACTATCGTTACAACGAATACCTTTTTGCAGCGGCGCGCCTGCGGCCGGGTGTCTCGCTGCAGCAGGCGAACTCCTATTTGCAGAGGAAGGCTGCCGAAAACATCGCTTCGGAGGGCGCAAACAGCTACGGCAAGGCGTCCGGCTGGGGAATGTTTTGTGTGCCGTTGATCGAGTTCGTCGCCGGCAATCTGCGCAAGCCACTGCTAATCCTGCTGGCGGCTGTGGGGACCATCCTGCTGATCGCGTGCGCGAACATTGCTGGCCTGCAACTGGCTCGGGCCTCGGGCAGGCAGCGCGAAGTTTCCATTCAGATTGCGCTGGGCGCGGGGCGCGCCCGCATGGTGCAGCAGGCGCTGGTGGAGAGTTTGTTGCTTGCCCTCGCTGGGGTGGTACTTGGTCTGGTGCTGGCCAAGACCAGCATTCCGCTGCTGCTGCTGCTCGCTCCTGAGAGCCTGGTGCAGAATGTGCCGGTCCCGATCGGTCGGGAAGTGCTGTTATTTGTCGCCGTGATCGGAGCGATATGCGCGTTGTTGTGCGGCACGGCGCCAGCGTGGCAGATGACCCATTCTCGCTGGTTCCAAAGCTTGCAGGAGAGTGGGCGCTCGGAGACCTCCAGTCGCGCCCGGCAGCACGTGCGGTCCGTGCTGGTGATCAGCGAAATCGCCCTGGCCATGTTGCTTCTGGTAGGTGCCGGCCTGCTGGTCCGCAGCCTGGAGAAATTGGAGCAGGTACAGACGGGGTTTGATCCTGGCGGTCTGATATCGGGCGCGCTGTCGTTGCCGACCACCATATACAAGACTGACGAGCAGCAGGCAACATTTTTCACTGCGGCCGAAGAACAATTGAGAAACATGCCCGGCGTTACGAGCGCGGCTTTCGCGGACGCGCTCCCATTTACGAATGCGGGCGGTTCGGCCTCGTTCCGGATCATCGGACACCCGCTGGCACCCAATGATCCTGGGCCGCACGGCAACATCCGCAGCATTTCGCCCGAGTACTTTTCCACTCTGCGCATTCCGGTTGCGCGTGGCCATGTGTTCACTCTCGAAGACCGGCTGAAGACTGAGCGGGTTACCGTCATCGACGAAACTCTGGCACGGCAATACTGGCCCAATGAAGATCCTATCGGACAACACATCAGCTTCGGCAGCAATGCTCCTCCGATTACCGTGGTCGGAATCGTGAAGCACGCCAAGAGTTCTTCTCTGGAATCGGACACGACCGAGGGCTTCTACTACCTGCCGATCGCGCAGTCGCCTCCGACTACAGCCTTCCTCGTGGTACGGGCCCGCATTTCCAATCCGGCTGGACTCGCGGCCGCCATCCGGTCCGCGATTCGCACGGTTGACAGCAGCCAGCCGCTCTATGACATGAAAACCATGGAGCAGCGAGTGGATGAATCGCTGATTAGCCGCCGCTTCCTCGTAGTCCTCCTATCGATTTTTGCCGGGCTCGCGCTTCTTCTGGCAGCCTTGGGCCTGTACGGAGTAATCAGCTATGCCGTGAAGCTGCGCACGCGCGAGCTTGGCATCCGCATGGCGCTGGGCGCGGCGCGTGGCGACGTTCTTCGGCTGATCCTGGGGAAGGGAATGCAACTGGCCGCACTGGGGCTGGTCCTCGGACTCACGGTCACCTTCATCCTCGGAAGAACCTTGTCCAGTCTTCTCTATCAGGTGAGCCTGTTCAATCCGGTTACTTTGCTGCTGACGTCGTTGTTGCTGATTTCGACGGTTTTGCTGGCGAGCTATCTGCCCGCGCGGCGGGCCGCCACGCTCGACCCGATGCGCACCTTACGAGAGGACTAATGACGATGCCAACCCGTAGGGGCGTTGCGGTGCGAGTAGAGAGGTCGACATCGAAATGAATGGCCTACTGCAGGACTTCCGATACGGACTCCGCATGTTGCGCAAGAGCCCGGGGTTCACTGCCCTGGCAGTGATTACGCTCGCGCTTGGCATCGGCGCCAACACGTCGATCTTCAGCAATGTCAATGCTCTGGTCCTGCGGCCGTTTGCGTTTCTGGATCTCGACCGCATCGTGGCAGTGTGGGAAACCGTGCCCAAACAGGACGCGACCAGTGTCAAAGCTGCGCCCGCCAATTTCCTGGACTGGACCGAGCAGAGTAAGTCCTTCGAGTACCTGGCCGCCACTCACGGGTGGGATGCCAATCTGACTGGCGGTGGGCTTGCCGAGCGTGTGGAAGGTTATCAGGTTACGGCGGACTTCTTCGCGCTCTCGGGTATTCCACCGCAACTCGGCCGGCAGATCGCAAGGGTTGATTATGAGCACGGAACTGCACCGGTCGTCGTCCTGAGTCATGGATTCTGGCAACGGCACTTAGGGAGCGACCCAAACATTGTCGGCAAGAGCTTGCTCTTGAATGGTCAGAAATTCACCGTCATCGGAGTCTCGGCCGCTGACCTTGATTTTCCTGCCGGGGCAGAGATTTGGACTCCTCTCGATTTGAGTTCAGGGGCAACGGTGGACCGCGCGAACCACTACCTGCTCGTGCTCGGACGGCTGAAGAAAACTACGTCAGTCGCCCAGGCCCAGGCGGACCTTCAGGCCATTGCAGGCTTGCTGGGGCACCAGTATCCAAGCACGAACGGCGGACACGAGGTCAGGGTCGTGCGCCTTGTCGAAGATGCTGTTCACGGAACGCGCGACTTCGTGCTGGTGCTGATGGGGGCGGCGGTTTTCGTTCTATTGCTCGCGTGCGTCAACGTGGCGAACTTGCAATTGGCACGGATTTCAAGCCGGCAGAAAGAAATGGCGGTGCGTCTCGGGCTGGGCGCCAGCCGTTGGCAACTAGTCCGGCAGTTGTTGATCGAGAGTGTCGTGCTTTCCGTCGCGGGAGGTGCCGTGGGCCTTCTGCTCTCCAACTGGGGGATGAGCGTTTCACTACGCAGCCTCCCGCCCTTCATCGTTGCGCATGTGCCCGGTCTTAAGCACCTGGAACTTGATTTGCGGGTCTTGTTCTTCACCCTTGCAGTCGCCCTCCTTTCCGGCATACTCGCCGGTCTGGCGCCGGCCCTGCGTTTTTCGCGCTCCGAACTCAGTGAAGCACTGAAAGAGAACTCGCGCGGTGCCAGTGCAAGCACCGGCGCAGGACGTCTGCGTACCCTCCTGGTGGTTTCTGAGATTGCTCTGGCTTTGGTTTTGCTGATCGGAGCAGGGCTCATGGTCAAGGGCTTCCGCAACCTTCTGACTGTCGAAATGGGATTCGACCGCACGCACATGTTGACCTTCCACGTGGCCTTGCCGGAAGAGAAGTATCAGAGGAAAGACCAGATACTCACTTACTACGATCGGGTCGTCCGCGAGCTGCGGGCTCTGCCCGGGGTTGAGTCGGTTGCCTGTGTTACGAGCCTGCCTTCCAGCTGGAGCTACAACTGGACAGAATACAGCGCGGAAGGCAGGCCTCCGACATCGCCGAGCGAGATGCCATCCACCTTGTCGCAGATTGCGACGCCAGACTTTTTCACTGCCTTGCACGTGCCGCTACTGAAAGGGCGGTTCCTTTCCACTCAGGACGGCCCCGATGCTCCGCCGGTTGCGGTCATCAGCGAGAGCATGGCGCGCGACAACTGGCCGGGGCAGGACCCCATCGGGAAGCATGTGAGGCTCGGCGGCTCGGAACAATCGGAACCGCAGCGTGAAATCGTCGGTGTGGTTGGGGATATTCGCTCCTCTCCATTCAATTTCAAACCCGACCCAACCACCTACGTGCCGTTCGCGCAGGTGCCGCAGTCGTCTTCGGCGTTTGTCGTGCGGACCTCCGGCGACCCGTTAACCCTGGCAGCGTCCGTGATTGCGCAGGTGCGAGGAATCGATGCCGACGAACCCGCCTACGACGTGCGCAGCCTGGAACAGGTCATTTCCGACAACATCAGCGGCGTGCAGTTCTCCGCGCGCATGATGCTGGTGTTCGGGTTCATCGCCTTGATCTTGGCGGCAGCCGGAATCTTCGCCGTCATGGCTTACTCCGTATCCCAGCGCACCCACGAGATCGGCGTGCGCATGGCGCTGGGAGCACAGCGCGTGGATGTTCTCCGCCTGGTGGTCACGTCCGCCGTCAAGATGGCAGCGGTCGGTTTGACCATCGGCATTGCCGTCGCGCTGATCCTGACGTATGTGCTCTCGAGTATGCTTTTCGGCGTGATTCGGATGGACGCGATCGTCTTCGCTTTGTTGACGCTTGTGCTGGCCAGTGTCGCCGCTCTGGCAGCCTACATACCCGCACGCTGGGCGACGAGAGTCGACCCGATCCAGGCGTTGCGATACGAGTAAGGGGGAACCATGAACGGACTACTCCAGGATCTGCGCTACGCAGTGCGACAGTTGCGCAAGTCACCCGGGTTTGCGGTCACCGCCGTGCTCTCACTCACGCTGGGGATTGGCGCTACGACTGCAATCTTCAGCGTCGTGTACAGCATCCTCCTCGATCCTTATCCCTACCGGGACGCTGACCGTATGGTTCATGTGGAACTGCGCGACAAGACGGACCGGGGTCCCTTGTTGGCCGTCAAGGGTTCCGAGTATGAGGAACTCCGTCACGCATCGTCGATCGACGACGTATTTCTGCAAAACGGCCAGAGCGAGACCCTGACGGGTGGACAATTTCCGATCTCCGTGAACGTCGGGGAATACTCCCCGAACCTATTCTCCTACATGGGAGTGCCACTGCTGCTGGGTCGTGGCTTCACGCCGTCGGACATGACAGGGAACAAGGGAGCTCCCGTCGCAGTGCTGAGCTACACGTTCTGGCAGCGCCAGTTTGCCGGAAATCGCAACGTCGTCGGGCAGACGGTCGAACTCAGCCATAAGCCCTACACGATCATTGGAGTCGTGCCGCCGCGTTTTACCTGGGGGGACTCGGACGTGTACCTGCCAGGATTGCCGAGTGGAGATCCGCACGATTACTGGATGTCGTTCATCAAGCTGAAGCCGGGGGTCAAGCACCCAGCGGCTGGGGCTGAACTGCAGCTCTTGGTCGACCGCTTTACCAAAGAGGACCCAAAGGATTTTCGGCGCGACCGCCGAGTCGCGATCGTCACCCTGAACGAAGAGGTGCTGGGGCGCTTTTCCGGGACGCTGGTCTTGCTTTTCGTGGCAGTGATCGCGCTCCTGGTCATCGGCTGCTCCAACGTTTCCATATTGCTGTTGGCGCGGGGAACGGCGCGACAGCACGAGTTGGCGGTGCGGGCTTCGATCGGCGCCAGCCGCACGCGTCTGATCCAGCAACTCCTGACAGAGTCGGTACTGCTTTCGGTCGCGGGCGCGGCGCTCGGGGTATTGGTCGCTTATCGCGCAGTTGGGACTCTGTCGTCGATGCTTCCGCTGTATTCGTTTCCGCACGAAGCCGCGATTCGGGTGAATGCCCCGGTTCTGGTCTTTAGCGCCGTGGTCGCCGTCGTTACAGGAATTCTGTTCGGGATATCGCCCGCCTGGCAGCTTTCCCATCCTCCGATCAGTGAGTTGATTCAAGCGAACAGCACACGGGTTTTGGGCAGTGCTCGCAGTCGCAACACCCATCGTCTTTTGATTGCCGGACAGGTTTCGCTAACTTTGCTGCTGATGGCGGGCGCCGGTGCGGCCTTGAAAGCCTTCCAGGCGCTGACACACGCCCCGATGGGCTTCGATCCTGACCACGTGATTACCCTAAATGCCGCGGTTCCACGGGGAACGAACACGACGTGGCAAGCCCGCCTGAATGCGCAGGATGCGATCCGCCGGACGATCGAGGAAGTGCCGGGCGTGGACGGGGCAGCGGTGGCGACCAGCTGGTTTCCGCCGCTAGGAGGATTCAACGGCACGATTGAGATTCGGAGCAAGCCCACACTCACCGGTGCACAAGCAGTGCTGGCTTTGGTGAGTCGAGAAGAATTCGCCACTCTCCACATCCCCCTGCTGGCGGGGCGAATTTTCGACGACGCGGAGTCGAGTCGTGCTGCCCATCTGGCGCTGGTTAACCAGACCTTTGTGAAACAGTATCTTCCCGAAGGCAACCCCATCGGCCAGAACGTGCGGAGTGCGATGCTCAAAGCCGAGTTTCCGGATCTACTACTCACGCAGAATCCGGATGACTGGCTGGAAATTATTGGGGTAGTGGGGGATGCGCGTAACGACGGACTTGATCATCCGGTCAAGCCGGCGGTCTTTCTTCCATACAGCTTCATCCTGACCCCAGATTTGTCCCTGCATGTGCGTGCCCGGGGCAATCCCGAGGCGCTGATGCAGTTCGTGAAGCAGAAGCTGCGCGAACTCAATCCCGAATTGGTGGTCAGCCAGGATCACACTTTGGTCTGGTGGCTGGAAACTCGGGGATGGGGACAAGGACGCTTCATTGCAACCCTGTTTTCGCTCTTCGCAATTCTGGCCCTCGCGTTAGCCGGAACCGGACTCTATAGCGTTGTTTCCTTCTCCGTCACGCAGCGCACCCAGGAAGTCGGCATACGGATGGCTCTCGGTGCTCCGCGTGCCAACATTCTGAGATTGGTGATCAGGTCTACGGCCTTAATGCTCGCCGCGGGTGTTGTCGTTGGACTCGGGCTCAGTCTGGCGCTGGACCATATCGTCCGCACATGGGCTGGCGGCAGTCCACGCGATCCGCAGACCTTGCTTCTGTCGTCACTGATTCTGGTCCTGGTGGCGACGATCGCCTGCGTGGTACCGGCCTGGCGCGCGGCGACGGTCAATCCGGTCGTCGCACTACGCTATGAGTAAGAGGACAAGACGACGATGACGGGACTCTTTCAGGATCTTCGCTACGCGCTGCGCCAGCTCAAGAAGGCTCCAGGGTTTGCGGCAGTTGCGATCCTTACGCTCGCCCTCGGCATCGGTGCGAACACGGCGATCTTCAGCTTGCTCGATCAGGCCCTTCTGCGCAGCCTTCCCGTGAAAGACGTGGATCGTCTGGTGATCCTGAAATATGTCGGCAGCAATTCCGGGCACCTCAGCTCGCGGACGGATGGAGCTTTCTACTTCTCCTACCCGATGTACCGCGATCTGCGTGACCGCAACTCGGTTTTCAGTGGTCTGATTGCCACGGATTGGACACAAGTCGGAGTGCAGTGGCACAGCCAGCCCGACTTGGTCACGGCGGAGCTGGTCTCCGGCAATTACTTCGATGTTCTCGGCTTGCAGCCAGCCCTGGGACGGTTGTTCGTTGCCGCAGATGATCTGGTGCCAGACGCGAACCCGGTCGTGGTGGTGAGTTTCAGCTACTGGCAGCGCCGCTTTGGCACCGACCCGGCAGTGTTGAACCAGAGCATCCTGGTGAACGGCCATCCCTTCACCGTGGTCGGAGTTGCGCCGCCCGGCTTTCACAGCGTCGTGATGGGCGACACGCCAGATGTGTTCGTACCCATGATGATGAAGTCCGCAGTCATGCCGGGAAGCAAAGATCTCAATGACCGGCGCTCAAGCTGGCTGAACATCATCGGCAATCTCAAACCGGGGGCAACCCGTGAGCAGGCGGAAGCCGGCATCAGCCCGTTGTGGTATTCGATCCGGTCCGACGAACTGAAAGAAATTAAAGGCGGGTCGGAAAGTTTCCGCGAGCACTTTCTAGCCCAGTCGCATTTGTTCCTGCTCGACGGCGCCAGGGGATTTTCTCCGCTGCGCAGCGACGTTCAGACGCCCTTGCTAATCGTAATGGGCATGGTTGGACTGGTGGCGCTGATGGCATGCGCCAATGTGGGAAGTCTTTTGCTCGTCCGGGCGGCCGGGCGAATCCGTGAAATGTCAGTGCGCTACGCGCTGGGCGCCAAGCGCAAGCGGGTCGTGCAGCAATTACTCGTAGAAGGGCTCCTCCTCGGCCTTGCCGGGGGATCGTTGGGCATGCTGCTGGCACAGCAAGTCTCGGGCCTGCTGATCAATATGATCTGGAGCGGAGGGACGGGCGATCTTCCTTTTTCCCCCAAGCCCGATCTGCGAATCGTGCTCTTCAACTGTGCGCTAGCGTTGTCGGTAAGTCTCCTTTTCAGTCTGGCTCCAGCGGTGCAGTTCTGGCGCCCCGATCTGGCACCATCCCTGAAACAACAAGGGATAGCCGCAAAAGGTAGTCCGCTCCGCTTCCGTCGAATTTCGGTCGCCCTGCAGATCGGGCTGAGTCTGGTGCTGCTAGTTGGCGCCGGCCTGTTCGTGCGCACGTTGCACAATCTCAAGTCGCTCAATGCTGGCTTCGCGACTGATCATCTCCTGACCTTTGGTATTGACCCCAGGATGGCGGGCTATGAACCCGCTCGAACTTTCGCGCTCTACCAAAGAGTCTTCGAGACATTGAAGAGCCTGCCTGGAGTTCGTTCTGTTGCCGCGACCAACGATCCCGAGTTGGCGAATGACAACGAAAGCTTGAACATCACCATCGCCGGGTATGCCGAAAAACCGGACGAGAACATGGACGTCGAGCAACCGAACGTGAGCGCGGACTACTTCGCGACCCTTCAGATGCCATTGCTCGCGGGCCGTGCGTTCACTGACCAAGACTCGGCGGCATCGCAGAAGGTGGCCGTCGTGAATGAAAGTTTCGCACGCCACTTCTTCGGAGACCCCCAGCAGGCGCTTGGGCATGATCTGGGCCAAGGGGGCGGCAAGGGAGTGAAGACTGACGCTGCCATCGTCGGGGTGGTGAAAGACGCGAAGCATACCAGCCTGCGAGAGGCGGTCACGCGCACGGAGTTCCTGCCCTACCTCCAGTCGGCGGAGCCTCACGCGATGACATTCTATGTCCGGACCTGGCGGCAGCCCGAAAGCGCCGAGAGTACGATCCGCCGCGCGATGCAAGCGCTGGACTCCAACCTGGTGCTCGACACTTTCCGGACCATGGACGAGCAGATCGACAACAACCTGACCGCCGAACGCGTAATCGCGTTGCTTGCCTCCAGTTTTGGGCTGCTTGCTGCTCTCATGGCTGCCGTCGGTTTGTATGGAGTTCTGGCGTATTCGACCAGCCAGAGAACCGGTGAGATCGGCATTCGCCTGGCGCTCGGAGCGACCCGCGCGTCGGTGGTCTGGATGGTGCTGATTGAGGTGCTGTGGCTGGCAGGAGTCAGCGTCGCGGTGACCCTGCCATTGTCGTTGCTGCTGATGAGGGCCGCGCGCAGCCAGTTGTTCGGTATCTCCAGCAGTGACCCGCTCACGTTGTGCCTGGTGACTCTCCTGGTGACCCTGGTGGCACTAGCGTCCGCGATGGTGCCGGCTCGACGAGCGGCGCGCGTGGAACCAATGAACGCCCTTCGTTACGAGTAAGAGAACGGCCCCGAGATGAACGCACTCATTCAACCGAGGGAAAAATGATCCAACTGAAGAACGTCGAACGCAGTTACAAAACGAAGGCGGGCCAAACCTGGGTTCTGCGCCGTATTAGCATCGAGATCCACGAAGGCGAATTCATCACCGTAATGGGACCGTCGGGGGCGGGGAAGTCGTCGCTGCTCAATGTACTCGCGCTTCTCGATGACCAGTGGGAGGGCGAGTACTGGCTCCGCGAGCAGGCGGCGCACGCCATGAAGCGGAAGGAGCGCGCAGAACTGGCCAAGAAAAACACGGGCATGGTGTTTCAGAGTTACCACCTGCTCGACGATCTGACGGTCCAGGAGAACCTCGATCTGCCCCTCTCTTACAAAGACATTCCCGCCAGACAACGGCAAAGCCTGGTCGCGGACGCTCTCGATCGCTTCCAGATCGTCGCCAAGAAGGATCTCTATCCCAGCCAGCTCTCGGGTGGACAACAACAACTCGTCGGAGTCGCGCGCGCCGTCATCCACAAACCGGCACTCTTGCTCGCCGACGAGCCGACCGGGAATCTTCATTCCAGCCAGGCCAAGGAGATCATGGAACTCTTTCGGGAATTGAATCAGCAGGGCACAACGATCGTGCAGGTCACTCACTCCGAAACGAACGCTGCGTATGGGACTCGCACCCTTCAGTTGCGCGATGGTTGGCTGGTTGGCGATACGGCGAATCCGACGATGGAACCCAGCGACGCGGCGGTGAATCGATGAAGGTCAGTTTCCGCAGGAATTGCTGTAACGTTCCGCTGATGGCAGCGTTGCTCGCGCTCATGGCAGCCATGGCTCAGGCTCAGGTGCGCACTCCGGCGGAGCTGCAAATGCCCCGCTCTCATAACCCCCTCAGTCCGTACAATGCCGATCAAGTGCCGGAGCCGGTACTGACAAATTCGCCGCGTCTCGACCGAATGATTCGGGATGGAAAGCTGTACCTGTCCTTGAAAGATGCGATCGACCTTGCGCTGGAAAACAATCTGGATTTGGCCATTGCCCGCTACAACTTGCCGATTGCCGACACGGATCTACTCCGCACCAAGGCGGGCGGGAGTTTTCGTGGCGTCAATACCGGTGTAGTCCAGGGAACTCCCGGCGGCGGAGTCGGTGGCTTCGGCGCGGGAGCACCGGGAGCAGGTGCGGGCGGAACGTCGAGCGGCGCTGGCGGCGCGGGTGCAGGCGCTTCAGGACTGGTGCAATCCACGTTGGGAGCAGGAACTCCCGTAGCATCCTACGATCCCGAACTCAATGCCAACATGGGGATTGAGCACCAGACGACGCCACTGTCGAATACCGTAGTCTTCAATGTCCCTTCGCTGCAACTGAATGTAACCCAGGTCAATGTCGCTTACACGCAGGCGTTTCCCACTGGCACGACCTTCTCGTTCACGTTCGACAACAACCGCCAGACGACCAACAGCCCGAACAATAATCTGAGTCCCGCCCTGAATGCTTACTACCGCGTTGGATTTCAGCAGCAATTACTCGCCGGATTTGGCTTTGGCCCGAACCTGCGCTTCTTACGCATCGCCCGCAATAACAAGAAAATCTCCGACATCGCTTTCAAAGATCAGGTCATCGCGACGATTACACAGATTGAAAACATCTACTGGGACCTGGTGAGTGCTTACGAGCAGGCGCGCGTCGACGAACAGTCCCTGGCGTTTGCCAACCAGACTCTGGACAACGCGAAGAAGCAGTTACAACTGGAGGCCGTGCCCGAGATGGATGTAATGAAGGCCGAGGCAGAGGTCTCTAAACGCGATCAAGACTTGACCGTTGCCCGCACCACTCTCCAGCTCCAGGAATCGCTGATGAAGAATGCGCTGACCAAGAGCCTCGATGATCCCGCGCTCGGAGAAATGCCGGTTGTTCCGACCGATCGCATGCAGACCCTAAGCACCGAAACCGATACCGCGCTGCCGGATCTGATCGCACAAGGCCTGCAAAATCGTCCGGAATTGCTCGAAACCGACGTCGATCTCGTCAACCGTCAAATCAGCCGCAAGGCCGCTCGCAATGCACTTCTGCCTACACTGTCTCTGGTGGGTTTCTACGCGGGCAGCGGGCTTGCAGGGTTGGTGACTTCGGGAAACACTGCCACTGTCCCCACCGACCTGTCCGGCGCCTGGCAAAACGCCTTCAATAATTCTTCCCCCGATTATTTCGTAGGACTGAACCTGAACATCCCATTTCGCAACCGCGTGGCTAAGGCCGACCAGTACCGTTCCGAGTTGGAGTACCGTCAAGCGGGTCTGCGCAAGGAACAGTTGAAGAAGCAGATCCGGATCGAAGTGCGGAATGCGCAGTATTCGCTGGAGCAATCGCGGGCCCGGGTAGAATCGGCCCGCAAGGCGCGGGACCTGGCCCAGCGCACTTTCGAGATCACAAAGAAAGAGCAGGACCTTGGCGCCGGCTCGAGTTTCCAAACCTTGACCGCCCAGCGCGATCTCTCATTGGCCGAATTGGACCTGGTCACCGCCACCACCACCTACCAGAAGGCCCGCGTCGAACTTGATCGCGCAACGGGTGCGACTTTAGAACATAATGGAGTGCTGATTCAGGATGCAGTCAGTGGCAAAGTGTCTGCTTCCTCTCCGTAATGCATGCCAAACGCGGCCAAATCGCTGTTTTCACAGTCTCCCGCACCTCCCCGCGATAGCCAACTCCGTCCTCCGCGCATTTTGGCTGCGGACGATCAGCGGCCGATTCTCGAAGCGCTGGAGTTGTTACTCCGCCCCCAGGGTTACGCCGTCGACACAGTCTCGTCTCCGGTGCTGGCGCGGGAAGCCTTGGCGACCGAGTACTACGACGCGGTGTTGATCGATCTCAACTACACCCGCGACACGACATCGGGACGCGAGGGCCTTGATCTGCTCTCGGAGATTGTCGCTCTCGACAGCAGTCTTCCTGTCATCGTCATGACCGCATGGGGCAATGTGGAGTTGGCCGTCGAAGCCATGCGGCGCGGTGCGCGAGACTTTATCCAAAAGCCGTGGGAGAACGAGCGCCTCCTCAATATCCTGCGCACCCAAGTTGAGCTGTATCGTGCGCTGCAGCGTGCGGAACGGCTGGCGGCCGAAAACCGGTTGCTCCAGGCCCAGGGCCGCGCTGAATTCATCGCGTCCGCGCCCTCGATGCAACCCGTTCTCGAAGCGATCGCCCGCGTCGGACCCTCCGACGCGAATGTCCTGATCACCGGCGAGCATGGCAGCGGCAAGGAGGTCGTGGCGCAGACCCTGCATGCTCTCTCCCCGCGTGCCAGCCGTCCGCTCGTGGCCGTCAACACCGGTGCGCTCGCCGAAGGAGTCTTCGAAAGTGAACTCTTCGGACACGTCAAAGGCGCATTCACCGATGCCCGGAGCGACCGCATCGGACGCTTTGAATTGGCCGACGGCGGCACCATCTTCCTGGATGAAATTGGAAACGTGCCGGTTCGCCAACAGGCAAAACTGCTGCGCGTGCTGGAGTCGGGCGAGATGGAACGCCTGGGATCCTCGAAGTCTCGGCGAGTCGACCTGCGTGTCATCTCGGCCACCAATACCGACCTGCAAGCCGCGTGTGCAGCGGGCCTTTTCCGGGAAGACTTGCTTTTTCGGTTGAACACCGTCGAGATCCACGTGCCGCCACTGCGAGAACGCCGGGACGATATTCCCGCACTGGCCGTGCACTTTCTCAGGCGCTACGCTTCCCGCTATCGGCGCGAGATTGGAGGGTTTGAAGACTCCGCCCTGCAGGTGTTGCTGCAGTACGCGTGGCCGGGCAATGTCCGGGAACTGGAGCACACCCTGGAACGCGCCGTTCTGATGTGCCGGGGGCAAGAGATTCAGCCCGCCGATCTGGGTCTGAATGTGCTTCGACCGCAAGCCCAGAACCCGGACGATCTCAGCCTGGAATCGGTGGAAGCGCTCCTCATCCGCAAAGCTCTGCAGCGCTTTCAGGGAAATGTGAGCCAGGCGGCGGAGGCCTTGGGATTGAGTCGCGGCGCACTCTATCGCCGCATGGAAAAATATGGTCTCTAGCCCGCATGGGGGTGGCGGTGCCGAGATGCGCAAAAGGCCTGGCAAACGGGTTCGCCTTCTCTATGAACGCCGTATTAGCCTCTTCTCCCTGCTGGTTGCCTTGCCTGGAATCGTGGTCAGTACCGTCCTGATCTGGCTGCAGTCTTGGTCCGCCAGTTCGAAACTTTCGGTTTCTTTTATAGGACTGTTTCTGTGGTGGCTACTGGCCATGGCTTTGCACGAACAATCCATTCGCCCGCTGCAGACCTTGGCGAACGTGGTCGGGGCTTTGCGTGAAGAAGATTACTCCTTCCGGGCTCGAGGCGCGGTTCCCGAGGATGCACTCGGAGAACTCTCCCTGGAGGTCAATGCCCTCGCCGACCTGCTTGCCGACCGGCGTGTGCGGGCCATCGAGGCGACCGCTCTGCTGCGCCGCGTAGTTGACGAAATCGACGTTCCGCTGTTTGCGTTTGATCCGGATCGTCGCTTGAAACTCGTCAACCCCGCTGGTGAGCGCCTGCTGCAGCAGCCCTCGGTCCGGCTCATGGGGCGCGCGGCAGAAGACTTGGGACTGGCCGATTGCCTCTCGGTAGAGAACGAGTCGCTCGTGTCACTCCCGTTAAGTGCCCCGAACGCACGCTGGTTGGTGCGGCGCAGCCTGTTTCGTGAAAAAGGTGTCCCGCACACGCTCATCGTTTTGTCGGACGTAAGCCGTGCTCTTCGCGAGGAGGAGCGGAAGGCCTGGCAGCGTTTGATCCGGGTGCTCGGCCACGAACTCAATAATTCGCTGACGCCCATCAAGTCGATCGCTGGAAGCCTGAGTGTTCGGCTCTCTGACACGATTCGCGATCCGGCGCAGCGTCAAGACTTCGAACGAGGCCTAGAGATCATCGAAACTCGATCGGCATCACTGAATCGGTTTCTGCAGGCATATCGGCAGTTGGCGCAGATGCCTCCCCCCGTATTGCGCAGAATCGCATTGCGTCCCCTGGTGGAACGGGTTGCATTTCTCGAGACTCGCCTTCCCGTCACCGTGATTCCCGGTCCAGACGTTGCTCTGATGCTGGACCCGGATCAAATTGAGCAGATGCTGATCAATCTCGTGCGCAACGCCGTGGAGGCGGTGCTTCCTCCGGAACAGATGGGGTCCAATGGCGATCAACATGCTTGTCAGAAAGTGCCAAACCCTGCTGTGACCATGCAGTGGACGATCGAGGAGAAGGCCGTTGTCTTCGTAATCGAGGACAATGGCCCCGGCCTTCTCAACCCCGCCAACACCTTTGTGCCTTTCTACACCACCAAGCCATCGGGAAGTGGAATCGGCCTGGCGCTGTCGCGCCAGATTGCCGAAGCGCATGGTGGTTCGATCGAACTCTCCAATCGAAGCGAGAAAGGCGGATGCCGTGTTCGTGCGATGCTGCCACGAATCCGGGAGGCAGCGGTAAGGCCCTCCACGGCAGAGAGGGGAAGTGGATTGTAGCGCCGGCGTCCCGCCGACTGTCCCGAGGGCCTGCCCTGAGCTTGCCGAAGGGGCGTCTGGCCCTCGGATCGGTCAATTGGCTGCTCTGCGCCAATCAATGTCGTGCGGAAGCTGGAGGCCCCGGGCAGAGTCGAACTGCCGACCAACGGTTTAGGAATTGTTGTCAGCAGTTTACGCTGGGCTGGTTTGTGTTAAGTTTTGATAGTTGGGCCATTCAAACCACCCAAATGTGTACAGCTTGTGTACAGGCCGACCCCGTAGCTCAAAAGGATAGAGCCTCGGTTTCCTAAACCGACTATTCCGGTTCGATTCCGGACGGGGTCTCCAAGCCCTACTGGTTGTTCACGGTGATAACCGGCCTAGCGCTACTTTCGCCCGATGCGGAAATTCACGCCTACCGATATGCGGAAGTTGCTCTGCGTCTCGCTGAATAGGTAGGTGCGCACGTAGTCGCCAACCACACGGAACGCCAAGGAGTCCTTCCAGACATAGTCCGCGCCGCCACCGCCAATCAATGCGAATGCCGTATCGGTTTGTTCCGGTGAAGTTAAAACGATAGCCTTGTTGACTAGCAGGTCAGCACGGGCGCGCGCATGTGCGACACCAAACATCATTCTGGCAAACGGCTGAATGCGTTTTCTGCGATACGCGAATTGGGGGCCACCGGCAAAAGTGTAAACGGAAGGTTTGAGACGTGCGGTAGCAGTTTGGCCCGGCTGGATAAGCCCGGCGGCCAGCGCAATCTGCGTCAAGTCCACATCCTTGCTTTTGTAACTGCCGCTAAAGTCAACCACACCGCCCCACCAACTGGCTTTGTTTTCTTGTAACGACACATTCCAGCCATTCATATTCTGATGGCGGCCAATGTCCACATGTGGCAAACCATTGCTGTCGGTGATTAGATTGACCTCGTCTTGCGCTGCGCTTGTATCGGCCCGAGTGTATTGATATCCACCGTACAGCTCCCACCAAGGTGTGCTTTGTGCAAGGGCAGCAGCCGACAGAAAAATAAGTACGAAAAAAAGTAGCGAAGCCTCCCGCATCGGATTCTCCTTGGAACCGGAACCGCTTAACAACTCACGGGGAAAGGAACGCGAATTCTAGCACACTGGCCTGTATTTTCCTGTGACCACGCCCGTAATCGCAGCAGCCGCATCTTGCTCTAGCGCGACCTGCCCGGCGTTGTACTTCTTCGAGCAACGACGATTTTGCACCTGCACTGACGGCGTAGCCCATCGACAGTTTCCCGGTTCATAGTTGCCATTGTTGTTCCGGTCAAGTGTTCTTCCCGCGCGGCCGATGGCTCGTGCTGCGGTTACTAACGTGGAGGTCGCAGATCTTGTAGGGGAAGACCCTCTCTCCTGGCAGTGCAATCTGATTCACATTTCATGCAGAGCAGTCTTTGAAATCCGTCGATTACAGGCATCCGGGGCGGTTCGTCGCGTGCGCTATGTATGGGCGTCATGGCCCGCATCCGATATATTGTGGCGGCACTTGTTCTCCTGCTTGGTTACTCTGCATCGGCTCAGCAGTTGACCCTGCCGGACGCGCCCTCGCACAAGTTCTTCGACCGTCAGAACACCGCCGCGTTCGCCACCCTGGGCGGACTCATCGCGGTCGATGCCGTCGTTACGCAGCGCCTGACCAATTCCGGCGTTGCCCACGAAGTGAATCCGCTGTGGCGCCCGCTGGTGAAGCAAGGCTGGCAGGGAGAGATGGCCGCATCGGCCTTGGGATATGGCGCAGCACTCGGCATGGCCTACACCCTCCACAAAACCGGCCACCATAAAATAGAGCGCTGGGCCAACTGGCTCACGGTCGGCATAGAAGCCGGCAATGATGTCCACAGTCTTTCCATAGCCGCCTCACGCTGACCCGGTGGCGCGCAACCCAGAAGTCACCTCGGCAAGACCCGCCGCTACCGTATAATGTCCTGTGCTCAAGTACTCAATCGTAGTTCCTCTCCACAACGAACAGGAGAACGTCACCGACCTGTACGCGCGGCTGAAGGCCGTCATGGAGGCCAGCGGCGAACCCTTTGAAATGGTGCTGGTCGATGACGGTTCCACCGACGGCACGTTTCAGTTGCTGAGCGAAGTGGCCGCCATTGACAGCCGCGTGACGGTCGTCAAACTGCGCCGCAACTTCGGTCAAACCGCCGGCTTGGCTGCCGGATTCGATCATGCCCGCGGCGAGTACATCATCGCCATGGACGGCGATCTGCAGCACGACCCCGCCGACATCCCCATGTTCCTCGAAAAAATCGCCGAGGGATACGACATCGTCAGCGGCTGGCGCAAGAATCGCGTCGACAATTTCTGGTTGCGCCGCTTCCCATCGCGCTGTGCCAACTGGCTCATGGCCAAGCTGAGCGGCGTCGACATTCACGACTTTGGAACCACCTTCAAAGCTTACCGCCGCGAAATTCTGGAGCAGGTGCCTCTGTACGGAGAACTGCACCGCTTTATTCCGGCGCTCGCTTCCTGGCACGGCGCCACCATCATTGAAGTTCCTATCAAGAACGTGAACCGCGAGCGCGGCGCTTCGCACTACGGTATCTCGCGCACCTTCCGCGTGTTCTTCGACCTGATCACGATCCGCTTCCTGCTCAAATATCTTTCGCGGCCGCTGCACTTCTTCGGCACCGTCGGGATGTTCAGCATCATGGGAGGTTTCGCGGTTGCCGGGTGGCTGATTCTGCAGAAGATCCTGCACCAGGCCGATGTCATGGTCCAGCACGGTCCGCTGATGCTTTTTGCGGCGGTGCTGCTACTGGCTGGACTGAACATGCTGGCCGTCGGACTGCTGGGCGAAATGCAGGTGCGCCACTACCACGAACCCGCTCAGCGCGCCCCGTATTCGGTGGAGCGCCTTCTGCGCGCCCAGAGCGAGGAAAGCACCATCTCGGAATAATGCAGAGGTCAGAGGTTAGAGGTCAGATTGCAGAGGCAAACGGCCAAGCCTTTGAGGACACTCAAAGTACTGCGATTCTTACCTCTGTAATCTGACCTCTTACCTCTAACCTCATCACAAGGTCCTGTGATGCCTGCAACCGACCCGCCGCTTCCCTCTGAGCGACAATGGGCCTACCGGCCAAGCCAGCCGCCGAGGGTCTATAATGCCATCCGCTGTTATGGAACCAACCACGCAGTTTGATCTCCGGCTTGCCAGCCGCATGTCGCGGCTCGGCACCGAAACGGCCTTTGAAGTCCTGAACCGTGCTCGCGCGCTCGAAAAGCAAGGCCGGGAGATCATTCACCTGGAGATCGGGGAGCCCGACTTCGCCACTCCTGCCAACATCGTCGATGCTGCCGTCGATGCCCTCCACATGGGGTGGACCCACTATGGTCCGTCCGCCGGTCTGCCCGACTTGCGCAAGGAAATTGCCGATTACATCAGCCGTACCCGCAAGGTGCCCGTTTCCAGCGACGAAGTGGTCGTAGTTCCTGGCGGCAAGCCGATTATTTTCTTCACGATCCTGTCATTAGTAGATGAGGGGGATGAGGTTATCTACCCCAATCCTGGTTTCCCCATCTACGAGTCCATGATCAACTATGTAGGTGGACGCGCGGTCCCCATTCCACTGCGCGAAGAGCGCGACTTCGCGCTCGATGTCAAAGAGTTGGCGTCGCTGATCAACGACCGCACCAAGCTGATCATCCTGAATTCGCCGCACAACCCTACGGGCGGCACGCTCGCGAAAAAAGATATCCTCGACGTCGCCGACGCCATCGGCAACCGCAACATCATCGTCCTCTCCGACGAGATCTACAGCCGCCTCATCTACGAGGGCGAGCACTTCTCCATCATGAGCGTGCCCGGCTTCAAAGAGCGCACCATCCTGCTCGACGGCTTTTCGAAAACCTACGCCATGACCGGATGGCGCATGGGCTACGGCGTGATGCGCCCGGACCTGGCTGCCCACATCACCCGTCTCATGACCAACTCGAATTCCTGCACCGCCAGCTTCACGCAAGTCGCCGGCATAGCCGCATTGCGCGGCGACCAGTCCCCGGTCGAAAAGATGTCCGACGAATTCAAACGCCGTCGCGACGCCTTCGTCGCGGGCCTGAACAAGATTAAGGGTTTCTCCTGCCGCATGCCGAAGGGTGCGTTCTACACCTTTCCAAATATCACCAAGACCGGCTGGCCGTCAAAGAAGCTGGCGGACGCCCTGCTCGAACAAGCGGGCGTAGCGTGCCTCTCGGGTACTGCATTCGGCTCCTACGGCGAAGGCTACCTCCGCTTCAGCGTAGCCAACTCGCTGGAGAACCTGAACACAGCCCTGGCGTGGATCGAAGCCTGGGCGCGGAAGAACTTGTAAGTGTGGCGCGGACACTCCTGCCCGCGCCGCCAGCATCGCCACAAATCAGGCGTTAGAACACGCGGACGGAATTCCCCGGTGAAGCTTCACCATCCGTTGACAATCTGCCCGCCCGACTGGTGTAAACTCGTCCGGCTATGACCAACATCGATCGTCACCCTTCCGGCTCTTTCTGCTGGCTTGAACTCCACACTACCGACCAGAACGCCGCCAAGAGTTTCTACGATGCTCTTTTCGGCTGGGCCCCCGAAGACATGCCGATGGGTCCGAATGACTTTTACACCATATTCAAGCTCCAGGGCCGCGATGCCGCCGCTGGATGCACCTTGCGCCCCGACCAGCTCTCGCAGGGCGTCCCTCCGCACTGGATGATTTACATCACCGTCGAGAACACGGATGCAGCCGCCGCCAAAGCACAGCAATTAGGCGGCACGATTCTAGCCCCAGCCTTCGATGTCTTCGATGCTGGTCGCATGGCGGTCGTCCAGGATCCCACCGGCGCGACCTTCTGCCTCTGGCAGGCAAACAAAAATACCGGAATCGGAATTGCGCACGTCCACGGCACACTTTGCTGGGCCGACCTGAGCACGCCCGACCCCAAGCGCGCCTCTGACTTTTACTCCGGCTTGTTCGGATGGCAACTCACTCGCGACGAAAAAGATCCCTCCGGATATCTGCACATCAAGAACGGCGAGCACTTCATCGGAGGGATTCCCCCCGCCGCTAGTCGCCAGCCGGGAGTGCCTCCGCACTGGCTAGCCTACTTCCAGGTGGACGACGTTGACGCCACCGCAAACCAAGCGAAGCAGATGGGCGCTAGTCTCTACTGCCCGCCCATGAGCATGGAAGGCGTCGGTAGAATGTCGGTGATCGCCGACCCACAGGGTGCGGTGTTCGCGATCTTCAAGTCCGCGCGCCACTCCTAGTAGGCTGCGGAAGCCTGCGGTTTGTATCAGGGCATCGCTTTAGCGATGCCGTTGGTTTGACCTTTAGTTCCCCTTTAGGGGCTGACGTCGCGGATTTCTATTTTTTCAAAACCATGCCAGGGAGCGTGAATCGTGCCTGTCAAACAGGGAGGCCTCGAACTCTTGCAGCACCCAGTCTCGCGGGAACTGTTGCAGTCAACAATTCCCGCGCGTCTGGCCTACATCTCGACCGACGGCACTCCCCGGGTCGTGCCCATCTGGTTCCATTGGAATGAGCGGGAGTTTGTCCTTGGCACTCCACCGAAAGCCCCTAAGCTGAAAGCGCTCGCGAAGAATCCCAAGGTTGCTCTCACGATTGACGAGAACACCTTCCCCCACAAGGTACTGCTGGTGCGCGGTACCGCTCGACTTGAAACTGTGCAAGGCATCGTTCCCGAATATGCCCTGGCCGCCGAGCGCTATTTCGGAAGCGAACAAGGAGAAGCCTGGGTAAAGCACCTCGCGTCCCTGACTAAAGAGATGGTGCGAATCACCATCACGCCGGAATGGGTCGGTCTCCTCGACTTCCAAACCCGCTTCCCGAGCGCTCTTCCGCTGTGAGCTTTGCCCAACTTCGGCCCCCGGTATTGTCGGCGTTACTGCGTCACCCCCAGCTGTGATCCCCCTCACTGCCCGCTGCGACATGCCCAGCTACGCTCAGTTCTGCAAGCCTATGCGCCGTTTCCCGCCCTGCCCATTGCTCGGCGTAAGCGAAGGAGCAACCCCATGTCTATTCAGGATTCGACCACTGGCGAAGTACTGCGTTCCTACAGCATCGATGAGCTGAAACAGCAGGCCAACTTGATGCGCGGCTACAACCTGGCCGCCCTGTGCGCAGCCACGTCCGGGCATGCCGGCGGCACACTCTCCATCATGGACATCACTGCTGCGCTCTACCTTCGTGTCGCCGACCACGATCCCAAGAATCCCAACTGGCCTGACCGCGATCGCATCATCTGGTCCACCGGCCATAAAGCCCCTAGCCTCTACCTCGGCCTCGCCTTCGCCGGGTTCTGCCCGAAGGAAGACGTCGCACTTCTGCGCAAGCTCTACTCGCCCTATCAGGGACATCCGCACTGGCTCAAACTTCCCGGCGTAGAAGTCTCCACCGGATCGCTAGGCCAGGGCCTAAGCATCGCCGTAGGCATTGCGCTCGCTGGCAAGCTGAACCAGAAAAATCACCGCGTCTTCTGCATCATGGGCGACGGCGAGCAGCAGGAAGGCCAGATCTGGGAAGCCGTGATGGAAGCGGGTCACTTCAAGCTCGATAACCTGGTCGGCGTCATCGACCGCAACCGCCTCCAAATCGACGGCTGGGTGAAAGACGTAATGAACGTCGAGCCCCTCGAAGAAAAATACCGCAGCTTCGGATGGGAAGTCCTCACCATCAACGGACACGACATGAAACAGGTAGTCGAGGCGCTCGAAAGAGCGAAAGCCGGTTGCGGCAAGCCCACCGTCATCATCGCCGACACCGTCAAGGGCAAAGGTGTCAGCTTTATGGAAGATCAGGCCGGATGGCACGGCAAAGTGCCCAACCTCGAAGAGTTAAACAAAGCCTTGAAGGAACTCGGACTCGACGGCCAGGTCCCCGTCGAGCAGCTCTTCGCCCGCGCGAAGCAATATCAAGCCGAAGTCGAGCGCAAACTCGAAGCCAAGATGCCCAAGTTTCACCGCAATTATTGGTGGAACGCCACCGAGAACATGAAAGTGCAAATGAAGCCCACGCGCCTCGGGTTCGGCCAGTCGCTGGCGGCCAATGGCGACGATCCGCGGGTCGTCTGCATCGGCCTAGACATCTCCGGCTCCATCACCATCAGCGAGTTCTACGCCAACAAGCCCGGGCGCAAATCGCGCTGGATCAGCATGGGCATCGCCGAGCAGTCCGCCACGTCAGCCGCCGCCGGACTAGCGAAAGAAGGGAAGCTCCCCGTCTTTGGCACCTACGCAACCTTTGCTGCTGCCCGCAATCTCGACCAGATCCGCACCTCGATCTGCTACGGCAATTTCAACGTCTTGATTGCTGGAGCCCACGGCGGCGTCAGCGTTGGCCCCGACGGCGCCACCCACCAGGCGCTCGAAGACTTGTTCGCCATGTGCGGACTGCCCAACATGAACGTGGTCGTCCCCTGCGACATGGTCGAAACTCGCAAAGCCACCGACTACCTGCTTCTCCAGCACGTTGGACCGAAGTACATCCGCTTCGCACGCGAAGCGACACCCATCGTCACCGACGAAGCGACCCCGTTCGTCTTTGGCAAGGCCAACGTGATTCGCTTGCGTCACGAGGCTGCCAACTTCATCGAAGCGTTCGAAACCAGACTCGAATCGGATTACCGCGACGAGTGCGAAGACCTCACCATCATCGCCTGTGGCCCCATGGTGCCTGAAGCCATGCGCGCCGCCTGGATCCTGAAGCAAGACTTCGGCTACGAGACCCGCATCCTCAACCTGCACACCCTCAAACCACTCGATACCAAAGCCATCGTCCGCGCCGCCCGCGATACCAGCGTCGTCCTGACCGCCGAAGAGCACCAGATCGGCGCTCTTGCGTGGCCAGTCGCAAGCGCCATCACGCAGTCGCCTGAGCTGTATGGCATTCCGATCATCACTGGTGCTATCGGCGTCAAAGACCGCTTCGGAGACTCGGGAGCTCCCTGGGAGTTGATCAAGGAGTTCGAAGTCTCCGCCGAACACATCGCCGCCAAGGCAGTTGAGCTGATAGGCGTGAAGAAATCCCACTCCGGAGAACCGGTGGCTGAAGTGCACCTGGCCAGGTGAAGGAGTTGGACTCGATGCATTGTCACGACGGCCTTGGCTGGGACGTCGGTCGCTTTCCCCGAACCTTCCTGGCGCTCCGAGCGGAGGACACAGACTTGACCATCCGTTGATGTCGGTGAATCGCCACTTGCGGCTGAGACGAGTGCAGGACCACCGTGTTCCGTGCAGCCCACGGGTCATACCAGGTTGGATCAACTTCCTGCTGACTGTAAGCCGGGAGCGACACGGTTGTGACCATTGCGCCAAAAGGTATTGCAATCAATGCCAGGATCTTGAATGGGCTGAGATCGCGCGATTCGTTCATTGAGTCACCTCCGTGGTGGATTGATTTTGAGTTGGGTAATCGGAAGGGGAAGCAATTATGGCTGCGATCTGTTTGCACCTTGCGAGTATCCTGACGACCAAGCAGAGCGCAACCGAACGAGTGGGGCTGGTGAAGGCAACCCTCACTCCGGGTCGGTCGGATTGTTGAATAGCACCGTCAGCTTGATGCTGCCGTGGCCGTATTGCGGGAAGTTACTTCTCGTCGGATCGCCCGGGTCCAGGTTCGACGCGGTGTCATCCGGCGGAAACAGCACGAGCGAGTTGAGGAAGGTCTGCAGCGCAACCTAGTCGCTGCTTTCCAATCTGGCGTACTTGTCCCGTGCGGCTTGCGCTTCTCCACCATGACGCAGGATCACGTCGTTCAACGTGATGCTGCGACCGTCATGGCCGTAAGGCCCAGTCGAGCCGACGCCCCACAGGGGACGGGTCAGGAACTGAGTCTGCAGGGTTCCATCCCAGTTTCGCTCGTAGAAATTCGCGCCTAGGTCGTGCCGCTTGAAGTCGGTGAAGATGTCTTTGACGACAAACGGATTGCCCAAGGGAAGCTTGAGGTGAGCTAGGCCGGTGCCATCGTCCACTTCCCGATAAAGCGGCGTGGCGGTCGCAAACAGGCTGTTGAAGATTCCATGGACCGGATCGTAGACAGTTTCCACGTCGGCCACGCGGCGGTCGTGGTTGATGGTCAGATCCGCAATGTGGCAGGAAGAGCATCCGGCCTTCTGGAACACTCGGCGCCCACGGTCGGCGAAATCGCTGGGCTGGCCGTGAGCGGGCTTGAAGTAGTTGAGCAGGTAGAACTCGAGATGATCCACAATCGCCGGATCAATTTCATTTCCGTTGGTTGGATCGGGCGCTGGAGGAGCGCTGATCTTGTCTTTCGATCCGTCCAGCACCATTCCCGATGGAGTCACCACGCGCCCGCCCGCACTGGCGGCCAGCAAGTCCGGATCGGCCGACGCCTCGAGACCCATTTCGTTATGCAGCGCGCCCACAATGAATTCACGCAACGAGATCGTGCTGCCCTCGGCAAAGAACGGCTTGACCCGCAGGTCGGCGTCCACACCCTGGACTTTCGATGTGTCCACCGAGCCGTCCGGATTCCCCGTGATAACTACCGTTCCGCACGCCCTTGCTGACCAGCTTCAAGGTCATCGGACGCTTCATTTGTTTCGCCAGCATAATGGCCAGATCGCGGGTCGAGCGCAGGTCGGCCGTGATCTCATCGGCCAGCATTTCTTTCAGACCGAGGCCGAACAGGTGCGGAGAGTCCCGGCTATCCGGCCGCGTTACCACGTTGCCACCCACTCCCGCCGAGCCGCGCGGGCGGCTGTGGCAAGCCGCACAACTGTCCGCCAATCCGGCGCCGATGGCGATATCAGTATTGATGTCTCCGATGCCGTCTTTCTCGTTGGCGCCCTGTCCCTGCAGACGCGTGAACTTTCGCTGAAAGAGCTCGCGCCCGCGGCGAACGGCACGGAATGGATCACGGTTGATCATGCAAACCGACGAGCTTGCCGTCATCACGTCGCCGCGCCCAGCCCCGATCTCATCCAGCAGCGACTTGTTGATCCCTGCTTTCGCTGTGTTCGGCGCCTGCGTGTTGTCGATCATCTGGGCCTGCGCGCTAGCCCCTAGCAGGAGTAGGGCGCTGCCTGCGAAGCCAATAGCTCTTCCGCAAAGTCTCATGACAACCCTCCCTCGCACTCAGAAATAATGGTAATTACTCACCCGTTCAGTGTTGCAAAGCTCGGTGGCGGATGGTCGCGCCCGGTCGGCAGACATCCTGCCGCAGGTCTGGTTTACTGGCCATGGAGAGCGCCTGAAGATTGTCTGAATTTTGGATGGACCCGTAACCTCCACCATCGGTTGGATTTGTTCAGTCGGAAGCACCGCTGTTTTGATGGGTGCACCAAGGCCTCTACCCCAGACATCGGGCCCCATCCAATTTGGTGAGGATTTCGACCTTGATCTCCTGCGCCTAAGGCTCTGCCGTTTCGAACTGCGCCTCCGGCTATGTCGAGCGCGCGGAGAACTTGTACGTCGAGAGCAGATCATCGACGGGATTGTCGAGAGCGTGCGGTCGGCGATTGCATCGCTCCCGGAGCACCATCGCCAGGTGGTCGTCCTCTGCGATTTGTGTGAGCCTCTCTTATGTGGAAGCAGCCTCCCGCCTGGAGTGCGCGGTGGGTAGTGTCCGTTCACGTCCCTCTTTACCGCGCCCAGTGACTACAAGATCGTGGAGGAAAAAGGCGGGCTGCTCATGCTGCAGTGCAGCTACCGCGGTCGACTCCGCCTCTGTCGCAATGATGCTCGGCAAAGACGCTATGACGGCTTGACATGCCGCGGCACCTTGCATACATTCTGTTGGTTTCCAAGACCAGGATCATGACGCGGCGGACGGCAATTCCACCGGCAATCGCAGCCCTGGGTCTTCAAAGAGAGGAACCGGCAAATGACCGAAGTACAGCTTCTCATCGGTGATCGTGACGCTGACGCAATCAGTTCGGCAACATTTGTCAGACAAAACCCGATCTCGGGCGAGGTAGCCACACGGGCGGCCGCTGCCAGTGCCGATGACGCGATTGCCGCCGCAGAAGCGGCGGCGGAAGCTTTTCCTGCCTGGTCTGCGCTCGGTCCGCACGAGCGGCGTAAGAAGCTTCTGCGTGCGGCTGACTTGCTCGAAGCCCGCACGCCGGACTTCATTTCCGTCATGATGGACGAAATCGGCGCCACGGCCGGATGGGCCGGCTTCAATGTCTACCTCGCAGCGCAAATGCTGCGCGAAGCCGCTTCTATGACGACGCAGGTTTCCGGCGAAGTGATTCCGTCCGAGATCCCTGGAAGCCTGGCATTTTCCTTGCGCCAACCCGTGGGGGTTGTGCTGGGGATCGCGCCTTGGAATGCTCCCGTCATTCTCGGCGTGCGGGCGATCGCGGTACCCCTCGCTTGCGGGAACACGGTGGTGCTGAAGGCATCCGAAATATGCCCGGCTACGCATCGCCTGATTGGAACCGTGCTCCGCGAAGCTGGATTGGATCATGGAGTAGTGAATGTTCTCACGCACGACGCTGCCAGCGCCTCGACCATTGTCGAGACTCTCATCGCCCACCGCGCCGTACGTCGCATCAACTTCACCGGTTCCACGCGGGTTGGAAAGATTCTTGCCGTGGCGGCGGCCAGGCATCTGAAGCCGATTCTCCTGGAGCTGGGAGGCAAAGCCCCACTGATCATCCTCGACGACGCCGACCTCGATGCGGCTGTAGATGCCGCGGCCTTTGGCGCATTCATGAACCAAGGCCAGATCTGTATGTCCACCGAACGCATCATCATTGATGAAAAAGTGGCGGACGCTTTCTCGCAGAAATTCGTCACCAAAGTGAAGGCTCTGCCTTGCGGCGACCCGCGAAAGGGCGACGTAGTCTTCGGCGCCGTAGCCGGTATTCCCACGGTAGATCGAGTGCATGCACTCGTGAAAGATGCGGTCTCTCGTGGTGCAAAAGTTCTTCTAAGCGGCGACGCCCAGGGCACGATCATGCCGGCCGTGATCGTGGATCATGTCACTCCCGAGATGCAGATTTTCCGCGAGGAGTCCTTCGGGCCATCGGTGTCAATCACCCGTTTCAAAAATGTAGAGGAGGCGATCCAGCTGGCCAACGATACCGAGTACGGCCTCTCGGCCGCCGTATTTGGCCGCGACATCGCCCGCGCGGTGGAGGTTGCCAAGCGCATCGACTCCGGCATGTGCCACGTGAACGGCCCAACGGTGCATGACGAGGCGCAAATGCCATTCGGCGGAGTGAAGGCCAGCGGCTACGGCCGTTTCGGCGGGAAGGCGGCGGTCAACGAGTTTACCGAGTTGCGCTGGATCACGATTCAGACAACACCGAGGCACTACCCGTTCTAGAACTGGTTCAGAACATTTTGAGGGCTGAAGAAAGCGACCCTCAGGGGCTGAAGCCCGCACTTTTGCCGTCCCTTGGCGGCACGGCTGAAGCCGCGCCCTTCCCAAAACCTATTTGAAGACCCGTTCTAGCTGCTACACTCGCGCAGCGCGCTCGGCCACCACTGAGCGCACCGCGTGCATGATCTTTTCCTCATTGGGCAGCACATAGCTCTCCAGCGGCTCGCTGTAGGGCACCGAAGTATCCAGCGCGGTCACCATGATGATCGGCGCGCGCAGATACTCGAACCCCTTCTCCGCCACCTCAGCAGCAATGACAGCGGCGGCCGACGAATGACGCGGAGCCTGATCCACCAGCACCAGCCGTCCCGTCTTCTTGACCGACTTAACGATCGTGTCGGAATCGAGGGGCGCCAGGGTACGCGGGTCCACGACCTCTGCGCTGATTCCTTCCTGGGCAAGCTGTTCCGCTGCTGCCAGCGCCTTCTTCACCATCCACGCCGTCGCCACAATCGTCACGTCGGTTCCAGCATGTTTGACGTCCGCCACTCCAAACGGAATCACGTATGGCCCCTCCGGTACGTCACCGGTGTCGAGTGTGAGCATGTAGTGGTGCAAGTACACGACCGGGTTGTCGTCGCGAATAGCAGCCGTCATCAAGCCCTTCGCATCCGCTGGCGTTGAGGGAAGCGCTATCTTCAGCCCGGGAATTCCCATCATGGTGTGGTACAGACAATTGGAATGCTGGCCCGCCCAGCCCGCAGCAAATCCAAAGCCGGCCTTCAGCACGATGGGCACCTTCACCTGCCCGCCCGACATATAACGAAGACGCGGCGCCTCATTGATGACCTGATCCATGGCCACCAGCATGAACTCGCTCATCCACAACTCGACGATCGGCCTCAAGCCGGTGAGCGCAGCACCCACGGCGATTCCGATCTCCGCTGTCTCCGAAATCGGCGTGATCCGCACACGATCCTTCCCGAACATCTTCCGCATCGGATCGCGGTCGGTCATGGCCATATTCTGGCCGTAGAAGATGACATTCGGATCGCGCTGCATTTCTTCGATGATGGCCGTCGCCATCGCTTCGCCATACATCATTTCTTGCGCCATACGATCTCCTATGCGTACACGTAGTTGGTCGCTTCCTCCGGCGACGGCAACGGGCTGGCTAGGGCAAAGGCCACCGCGTCATCCATTTCTGCGCGCGCTGCGTCTTCGATTTTTTTCGCATCGGCTTCTGTGAGCACACCCTGACCGAGCAGCAAGGCTCGGAAGAGCTTGTTTGGATCCCGCTCCCGGGCTGCCTTGTACTCGTCCTTGTTGCCATAGACGCCCACCGCCTCATGCTCAGGGAACTGCGTGGGCGCGGGCGGCACCGTGATGGCATTGCCGTGCGCGCTGAAGCGATAGAACTTGGACTCGATGAGACTCGGGCCGTCTCCGGCACGGGCACGAGCCGCGGCTTTCCTCACTTCGTCATAGACCTTCAGCGGATCGGTGCCATCCACGGTCACGCCCGGAATACTGAACGCCGCAGCCTTCTTCGAAAGCGGATCCCCCGCCATGTAGTTAGCATCTTCCAGGCTGATATGCGTGTAGGCCTGGTATTCGTTGTTTTCGAGGATGAAAACGACCGGTAACTTCCACACGGCCGCCAGGTTCAACGTTTCGAAAAATGCTCCTTGTTTGGCGGCGCCATCTCCGAAAAAGCAATAGACGACTTGGCCGGTCTTTTTGACCTGAGCGGTCAGTGCGGCCCCGGCGGCATGCGCGATGCTCTGGCCCACAATGCCCGACGTACCCGGAAAATGATTTGCCGGATCCGAAAGGTGCATAGACCCGCCAAACCCCTTGCACAACCCGTCTTTCCGGCCATAGAGTTCGGCCATCATTTTTCGTGGCGGCGTTCCCAGCACGATCGGCTGCGCGTGGCAACGGTAGCTGGGCATGGCCAGATCGTTCGCGTGACGCGTGGCCAGTGCTCCAACGATGGAAGCCTCCGCTCCATCGGCCAAGTGCGTGTGCCCGCGCATCGCTCCCGGATGTTCCAGGAAAGTGCGCTTCACGTGCTCCTCAAACTCGCGAATACGGGCCATCTGCCTGTACATCCAGATCAGCCGATCGTTTCCCAGGTCTTCTCTCATTGGTATTGGCATACATCACTCCTTTGACGACACAGAATCACCCGGCTGGCCGATCTGGCACAATGGCCCGCCCACCGGAACCTGCGTATTCTCTTCCGCGATGATCTTCAGCAGAGTCCCTTCCGTCGGAGATTCCAGTTCGTAACTCACCTTGTCGGTCTCAAGCTCGACGACTGGATCGCCTGGGCGAATGGAATCTCCCTCGTGCTTGAGCCAGCGCAGGACGCTAGCCTTGGTCGTAGGAATCCCGCCAGCCTTCGGGACTTTCAACGTGGTGATAATGACAGACCTCCCCAGCCTCTTACAGCAGCTCTCAATGAACTTCGCGATCCGCGGCGGCCCAATAGGGCTTGCGCATCGTCTTGCGGTCTAACTTCCCGGCCGGAGTCTTGGGGATCTCTCGCCAGAACTCCACCGACTTGGGAGACTTCACGCTGCCCAGCGTCGCCTTGCAGTGGGTGAGGACAGCGTCCTCGTTCAGCGACTCACCATCCTTCAGGACAACAATGGCCTTGACCGCCTCACCCCACTTCTCGTCGGGCACTCCAATCACAGCGCACTCTTGAACCTCCGGCAATGCCATGATGGCCGATTCGACTTCCGCGCAATATACATTGAAACCGCCGCTGATGATCATGTCTTTCTTGCGGTCGACGATGTACACGTATCCGTCCTCATCGATGTAGCCAACGTCGCCGGTGTGATGCCAGCCGTAGGCTCGGATTTCCGCCGTGGCTTCGGGCAGATTGTGATAGCCGCCAGCAACCAGCGTCCCGCGCGCCACGATCTCTCCGCATTGGCGCGGCGGAAGAATCTTGCCGGCGTCGTTCATGATGGCAACCCGCACCGCCGAGGTTGGCTTGCCACAGCTGCGAAGACGCTCCGGGTGATCGCCGGCCGCTGCCGCTGCTGTCGTGGCTGGGTCCAGAAAGGTCAGAAGCATTGGCGCTTCGGTCTGCCCATAAGACTGGCACATGCAAGGTCCGAAGATTTCCACGCCCTTGTTGAACTTGTCAGGAGATACTGGTGAACCCGCCAGAAGAAAGATCCGCAGACTGGAGTAGTCGAATTTGCCCACTTCTGGGTGCGCCAGTAGAGCATAGAACGCAGTCGGGGGAAGGAAAAGGTGCGTCACACGGAACTGCTCGATCGCGCGCAAAACAGCCAGCGCATCAAAGCCGGGCAGGATAACGTTCGTTCCCGCGAGCGCAAACATCGTGAACGCCACGACCCCGGCTGCGTGAGACAAAGGCGCGGTGCACAAGCATATCGGAGCGCAGTCGCTGCCTCTCCAGTAATGCGTGGCCATCTCTGTCATCGTGCCCCAGGCGAGGTTCGTAACGCGGACCCCGCGGGCGGGACCGGTCGTGCCGCCGGTGGGCACCAATCCCATCATGCGATCCAGGTTGCCGTGAGCATCGGCCCAGTCCGGTTCTTGTGCGTCGGCGCCGTGTGCCAGGAAACTTGCGAGCGAAGGATTGTCTCCGTCGTCCGCATCGAGACAGATCAAATGTTTTAATGAGCGGACCCGATCCTTGATCTTGCTCGCCTCGTCCCGAAATCGGCTGTGGTAGAAAAGCCAGGCCGTTTCCGAATAGTTCAAGTACTCGACATTCGCGTCGGTAGCATTGCGAAAGTTGATTGGGACCCATGCTGCGCCAGCCCGCAGAATGCCCAGCATGCAGAACAGTACGGCCGGATGATTTTGCGAGTAGATGGCGGCTCGCTGTTCGCTCGTTAAGCCATTCGCCCACATGGCGCGCGCGATCCGCTCGCTCGAACAACGCGTCTCAGCATAGGAGTACCGGGTATCGCCGTCTTGGATCGCGATCCGGTCAGAATAAATCTCGGCGCTCTTGTCGAAGTAGTCGATCGCTCGCATGACTTCTGAAGGAACATGCTGTAGAGACGCGGCTTGCCGCCTTTCCGTTGCTGATCGCCGAACATACACGTCCGGCCCGGTTTCGTGTCAGATCAGCACGACATTCTTGCTTTCGAGAGACCCCGGCTTTCAAGAACCCGAAGAATCTCCCGCGCGCCAAATGCCTCCGCCGCCGACGCAAACCCGACCTTGCGCGGAGCCGCGCGGACCAATTGTTGCGCCGCAAATGCCTGAATCAGTCCAGTCTGGCGGTAACAACAGGTCCCAAACACCGTGCACTGCACATGATCGGTACTGCCACGCCCGACCACAACATCAATGGTGCGGTGCTCCCGGGAATTCTCGCGCGGGGGTGTGCCACCTTGCACCGCACTGGCCATCTCCGCCAGACGCTTTTCCTGTTCCGGGCGCGGCAGCGGCCGAATCTGCTCCTCAAAGACTTTCTCTGTCGCCGCGATCCCTTCCATGATTTGACGGTCGAGCAATCCTCCGAAGGACCGAACATTCGCTACCTGCGGATGACCTTTGAACCACACCGGATGCGGAAAGCCGCCCCACGCCAGGGCGAGTTGCATCTGAATGGTACCGGGCACGGCGACTTCGTAGCGCGTGGCGCGTGGCCAGGGCTTGTACTGATTCTGCTCCAGGTAGTACGCCTCGGTCTGAATCACCGCAAAAATCGTTTGTGTTGATCCAAACGTGGGATTGCCCTTGAACATGGTGAGAATCTCGAGCGTATCAATGGCGCCGCTCTCCAGACAAAGGCGCGCCGCAGAATCGCTAACCGCCGACATGAACGCAGTAGCGGGCGCAGCTAGCAGTCCGCGTTTTGCGAAGCGCTCACCCCACTTTTCCGACACTTGCCGCAACCATGCCTGCTCGCCGCCGATATCCAGATAGTGGCATCCCGCCTCCAGCGCGGCTTCGATCACGCGCGGTCCGTTGTAGATAAATGGGCCGACCGTGTTACAGACGACCTTGGCTCCAGAAAAAAGTTGGGCGAGCTCCTCTTCGGAACCTGCGGTTTCGACAATTTCATAGTCAGCGGTCTCGATCCCGGGCACGTGATTCATTACTTCCTCGAGCCGGGCACGGCTGCGGCCCGCCGCGATGAAAGAAATGTTGAACTCGCGCAGGAATTCCGCTACCAACCGTCCAGAAAAGCCATTTGCGCCGTAGATGACCACCGGCCTCTTGTCGCTCATTGTTTGTGTCCCTAAATGTGAGTCCCTAACCCTACCCGACGGTATTTTCAAGACCCTTGGAATCAGGTATTCTCTATAGCCAAAGCGCCTATTCTAGGCAAAAGTGTCTTTTTGGCTAGTAGGCACATTTCGGTAACCTGGGGTACCTGTTGGGGACTGCCATGGAAGAATTCTATTGTCCTGTAAAGCTGACCACTGACATCATCGGCGGCAAGTGGAAGCCTCTCATCCTTTTCTACTTGGAAGGACACACCCGGCGTTTCAGCGAGCTCAAGCGGCTGATTCCACAATTGACCAAGAAGATGCTCACCCAGCACCTGCGAGAGCTGGAACGAGACGAAATCATCCGTCGCAAAGTCTATCCCGAGGTGCCGCCACGCGTGGAATACTCTCTCACCCGGCACGGGGAAACTCTGAAACCCATTCTCAAACTGATGTCAGCCTGGGGAAACCGGCACCGTGCCCGCTATGGCTTGGCTAAGGCGCACGCAAGTCACGAGGAGCTAGCTGTCACCACGCCGCCTCCCATTCCCAATGGAGTTCCTGTGCTGCCCATGCCGCGGCCGATTGATCCGTCGCAGGCAATGCGCAGCAATCGACCTCTATGACCGCAGGCCTGAGAGCGCGCTATGACGACATCTGGCTCCTCGACGGCGTTCGCACGCCGTTGGCGGACTACGGCGGCGTGTTGGGACTGGTGTCTCCTACCGACCTCGGCATCAAGGCAGCCCGCGCGATCTTCCAGCGGACCGGCGTACCACCCAAAGAAGTCAATCTGGTGGTCGCGGGAAACATGGCGCAAGCCTCGTTTGACGCGTACGTCTTGCCGCGTCATATCGGGCTTTACTCCGGCGTCCCGATCGAAGTGCCGGCGCACATGGTGCAGCGCGTGTGCGGTACCGGCATCGAAGCGATCTTGACCGCGGCGGACTCAATTCAGCTCGGCAAAGCGCAACTCGGACTCGTGGTGGGAACCGAATCCATGTCGCGGAACCCAATCGCTGCCTACACTCACCGCAGCGGATTCCGCATGGGACAAGTGGAATTCAAGGACTTCCTGTGGGAGGCCTTGTTAGACACGTGCCCGAACGAGACTATGGGCGGCAGCACAGAGAAGCTGGCTCGCCAGCGCCACATTTCAAGGGAAGAGGCCGACGAATTTGCCGCCGAGAGTTTTGCCCGCGCCTTGGCTGCCCAAAAGAGCTGCTTCCTGAGCGGCGAGATCGTGCCGCTGGTCAACGAGAGTTTCGAACTCGCAGGTTATCAACCGCGCGGCATAAAACTGGCGCGAGGCACCGAGAAACTGGAACAGGACACCCACATCCGGCCTTCACCGCTGGAAGTTCTAGCCAAGCTCAAGCCGTCTTTCGGTGGAGTGCAGACCGGAGGAAACAGCTCAGCCATCGTGGACGGAGCAGCCGCTACGTTGGTCGCTTCGGGCAACTATTCACGCCGCACCGAAAAGCCAGCTCTGGCCAAGGTGGTGGCGGGAACTGTAGTCGGTGTTCCGCCCGAACTTATGGGAATCGGACCGGTGCCAGCCATTCAGAGTCTTCTCGACTTCGCGGGAATGAAGCTGCAGCAGATCGACCGTCTTGAAATTAACGAAGCCTTCGCAGCCCAAGTACTCGCATGCCAGCAGGAACTGGGATTGGATCGTTCCAAGCTGAACGTGAACGGGGGGGCGATTGCCATTGGCCATCCGCTCGGCGCGACGGGAGTAAGGCTCGCAATCACTATCGCCCGCGAATTGAAGCGCTCTGGCGGACGCTTCGGAATTGCGTCCGCATGCATCGGTGGGGGGCAGGGAATCGCCCTGCTGCTGGAGAATCCAGGCAATTGACGCGGACGTCCCTCATGCGGGAATCGCGGTCGAATAAATGCCGCGCAGAAAAACATCGGCGATCTCCCCGGCGACCGTTTGGGCATCACCATCCACGCGCGGGTTATACCAGGTATGGATCCAATTCATCATGCCGAACAGGCTGAGCGCGGCGACTCGAGAATTGAATTGCAGCCCTTTGGCCGTTTTCAGAGCCCCCACCAGATCGGCGCAACAGCGGTAGTACTGGCGCTTCAGACTGCTGATCTCGGTTCCCAATTCTTCTTTCAGCACGTCGTCTTCATGGGAGAGCACTTTCATCGCTTCGGGTTTTGCAAGAAAGTATTCCAAGTGAGTACGGATAAAGATACGAATGCGCTGCTCCGGATCGCTTTCGTCCATCAACCGTTCCCGCACCAGGTCCATGACCGAAAGGAACAAGTGCCTCTGGATCAGGTAGAGTAGCCGCTCCTTGGAATCGAAGTAATAGTACAGGCCAGCCAGCGACAGACCGCTGACCCGGGAGAGGTCGCGCATCGAGGCGCCTTCATATCCTTTTTCATAGAAGATCGCGGTCGCATGTTCTAGGATTCTGGCGAGTTGGCGATCGAACCGACTGTCGGAATTCGGTGTCAGAGGTTCGGGCGCGGACGAAGATCGGGGCATAGATCGAGCGAACGTTCGTTATCTCCGCATCATCTTAGGCCCGCTTCCTCCCCGATGGCAAGAATAAGGAGGAGGCGATCGAGAGTACGATCCAAGGTCTCGCGCTCACCGGAGGCCTCAGTCCGGCCACGGCATTACAAGGACTTCCATGCAAGGCACAATGATGCAATATCCGCTGACGCTGGTCCACATTCTGGAGCGCGCTGGCAAGTACTTTCCGCGAGTCGAGATTGTTTCCCGCCGGCCCGACCGCTCCCTGCACCGATACACCTATGCCGATCTCTACCGCCGGGCTCGAGCTTTGGCCGAAGCGCTGCAAACAGCTGGTCTCAAACGTGGAGACCGGGTCGCCACCTTGATGTGGAACCACCACGCGCATCTCGAAGCCTACTTCGGGATTCCCATCGCCGGCGGAGTTTTTCACACGCTGAACCTTCGCCTCGCCCCATCGGAGATCGCCTGCATCGCCAACCACGCCGGCGATCGCTTTCTGATTGTGGACGACGTCCTCTTACCTCTCTATGAGAAGATCCGGGACTCAGTCGAGTTTGAGCGCGCCTTCGTCGTGCGCTGGGACCCATCCTCGGCGACTGGAGAACTTGAAGGCTATGAGGAATTTCTGGCCACAGCCGCCGGAAACTTCCGCTATCCCGACCTCGACGAGAACGAAGCCGCATCCATGTGCTACACCTCCGGCACCACCGGCGCGCCCAAAGGCGTCGTCTATACCCATCGCTCGGTCGTGCTGCATTCCTTTCTTCTGACCACCGTGGATAACTTCGCGATTTGCAATGCCGACTCTGTTCTGCCCGCTGTCTCCATGTTTCACGTAAATGGCTGGAGCCTTCCTTTTTCGAGCACGCTGGTGGGAGCGAAACAAGTTCTTCCCGGCCCTCATCTCGATCCCGAAAGTCTTCTGGACCTCTGCGAGCAAGAGCGCGTCACGGTCGCCGGCGGCGTTCCCACCATCTGGTTAAGCGTTGTTGACGCGCTCGACAAACATCCTGGCCGGTGGACGCTTGGTCCCATGCGGATACTCGTCGGTGGCGCAGCGCCTCCACTAACGCTCGTCCGCAAGCTCCATCAGCATGGCATGAGTCTTGAGCAGGGTTGGGGCCTGACGGAAAGCAGCCCCCAGGCCACCACCAGTCAACTCAAAGCCCACATGAAGGACTGGCCCGCGGAAGAACGCCATCAGATCAAGGCCCTGGCTGGGATACCCGTACCCTTTGTAGAGCGAAGAGTCATGAATCAAAGCGGTGACGTTCCGTGGGACGGCGCGACGATGGGCGAGGTTCAGCTGCGGGGCGCTTGGGTCGCCTCCAGCTACTACAATCTTGCCGCTGAAGCCGACAAGTGGACCGAAGACGGCTGGCTCCGCACCGGCGATATCGGCACGGTTGATGGCGAGGGCTACCTAAAAATCGTGGACCGCACCAAAGATCTGATTAAGTCTGGCGGAGAATGGATCAGTTCGATGGACCTGGAGAACGCGTTGGTTGCGCATCCCGACGTGCGCGAAGCAGCGGTCATAGCGGTCCCTCACCCCAGGTGGCAGGAGCGGCCGATCGCAGTTGTAACATTGAGAGAGGGTGCGCAACTCGATCCTGACCGACTCCGGAAATTTCTTTCCGATCGGTTTGCCAAGTGGCAATTGCCCGACTCGTTCTTAGTAGTCGATGAGCTTCCACACACCTCGACCGGGAAACTCCTGAAGACGGAGCTGCGACGACGCTTTCAGGATTGGAATTGGGAAGGGTAGAGCGGGATCGCCTTCCACATCTCGCTCGTTGCGGTCCGAGGGCGGGGCGCCCTCGGAACAGCCGGCGGGTCGTCGGCGCTACGGTCGCGAGAACTGGCGGCGAGGTGCAGCTTTGCTGGGCGACACGGGGGCGGACAGGAGTGTCCGCCCCACACGAGCTTACTTTGCCTGCAGGGACTCTATATACCTGTTCAGGTTCGCGATGCGTTGCTGCACCTGCTCTTCGTGGCCCTGGCTCATGCGCCAGAATACTGGGCCCCACACGGGCATTTCCTGATCGCCGTGAGGAACCAGATTGGTTTGGCCGCGTAGAATGCTGGTCACTTTGTCCGATGGATATTTCCCGCCATTGCGTTTGGTCAGGGTGGTCAAATCGGCAGGCAGCGATTTCAGCGCGCCTGCGGCTGGGCCGTCGCCTTTTGCGTCCTTACCGTGGCAGGAGGCACAGTAACTCACGAACATATCCTTGCCGGATGCGGGCGAGGTTGCTGGCGCCGCCTCATGTTTGACTTGAGTTTTTGCTTCCTGTGCTGAGGCAACCGTCATGCTTGCGAGGACCAGCGTCACCCAGCAAGCGAAATAGCGCATACCCATTTGATCCCTCCTGTGGTCGCCGAGGTTTCTGTTGTCCGTGGCGTCCTCGCGTGACCGATGCTTGAAGTAGAACACGACCGCCACACTGGCCGCTCGGGGGAGCGAACGGCCAGCGTGGCTGTGGCCCCTCAAAATGAGAACTTCAACGAGAATTGCAACTGGCGCGGGTTGAAGACAGTTCTTGGCTTGCCGAAAGTCGGATTCGGAGAAGGGGGAATCGCGACCGGCAAAAGCCCATCTATGATCCACAATCCCGGAGGTCCCGGCGCGTCTATTACGGCCTGCTGCGTCGCGCACGACACCGACGTATCTTGCGACTGGATGGCCCGCGTGATCGAGTCGTTGTAGTGGCGAGGAATGGCCGGACTAGCCCCGCAGAAAGCCGGGGAGCCGTAAACCGAACTCACTTCATCCACGTTCGGGTGGTTGAGCACGTTAAAAAAGTCGACACCAAAGTCGAGTTGCTTGCCCTCGCCCACGCGAAACTTCCGCGACAGGCGCAGATCCAAGGAACGCAGCGGGGCGCCGACGTAGGTGTTTCTGCTGACGGTCGTTGAGCAGTTCGAGACGGAAGAACAGCTGCCGGCAACGGGTGGTCCGCCGACACGATCCGTGCTCAGGCCGGCAACATCGCCAAACGTATTTTGCCCGACGAACAAGGTGAAGGGCCGACCCGACTGTATCGTGACAATGCCGCTGAGTTCGAAGTTGCGCAGGAAACTGTGCTCGGGCGGGGTCGCGGTGAAGTTCGTCACTAGGTTGTGGCGCAGATCCTGGTTGGAGTTGGCCCGCTCGTTACCGTAGTCGAACTGGTTAACGGGCAGGTTGATAAAAGTGGTGAAATTCCCGTTGTCGATGGTGTGGGAATACGTATAGTTGGCGGTCATCCGGAAATATTTCATGCGCTCCTGCGCGGTGAAAGTCAAGCCGTGGTAAACGGCGTTGGCCACGTTGTTGTTGTAGTCGAGAAGGCCGCCGCTGAGCGTCGGCGGAGCACCGACTCCCCCGGGCACACCAAATTCCAATCCAGAAGGATTGGCTAACGTGGCGAAAAACGGACCCAATCCGAAGGGTCCAGGGCTCGGAGTTCCCTCGCAAGGTGTGAGGCTGCCGTCCGGATTGAGGAGCCCTTGGGCATAGTAAGGATTGGCGGCTTTGGCCGTACCCTGTGGGCACGGGATATTGAGGTTGTTACCTCGAACCAGTTTGTGCGCCCCCACGAAGAGATATCCCAACTGGAGCGTGAGGCCTTTTCCGATCTGGCGATCGATTTGGATGCTGCCCTGTTCGGCATAGGGAAGCCGGCCGTCCTTCTGGATGCCACCGGAGCCGACGCCGCAGGCTCCAGTCGGCGCCCCGCTAAAGGGATTAGCAGTGCACGGCCCGGTTAGACTTACCGTAGGGTAAGCTTGGGGACCAGCGGCGAGGATGCCGAGAGCCTGAAGAGCGGCGATGCTTATGGTCTTTTTTAAGGGGTCGGGGTCGGGAAGTTGATCGCAAAGTGATTGCGGTATACCCAAGACCGGGCAAGGGAGGGAAGGCGTGCCCGGGAACCCTGGGGCGGCAGACAATTGCCAGCCGCCGTTCTCCGCTCCTTTGTGGATCATCGGAGCGGCTACTCCCGACGCAAATCCGTTTGCGGCGCAACCGGGGTCGGCACTCGGCGGGTTGCAGAGGTATCCGGGAAGTGTCTTCTGGTTTCCGGTGGTGAAGAAGAAAGTCATGTTATTGCGATCGTAAAACATCCCAAAGCCCGCGCGGATGACCGTCTTCGAGTCCGGCGAGTAGGCAAATCCGATACGTGGTTGAAAGGCCCGGTAGTCCGAGTTGATTACGTTCCCCAATCCGGTTTCGAAGTCCCAGCGCAAGCCGTAATTCACAGTCAACTTGGGAGTGACTCGCCACTGATCCTGTCCAAAGAATCCAAAGTAGCCGTGGTTCAAGGTATAAGCGAAGTTGGAATACATGTTGGTTGGAAATGCGTTAGGCCATCCGCTGCCGAAGCCCCCATCGGTCGGCGGAAGCGGCTGGTATCCGTTCGTGAAACCGGTTCGCGGAACCGCAATTCCCCAGTACATGAATGCTAGTCCATCGGCTTGGGTGCCAAGCGGACAGCCCTTGTCCGGAACCGGAATCGTTCCATACGTGCCCGTCGTCAAAAGGCTCACTGTGTCGGCAAACGCGTAAACGCAGTCGAGAGTCGGAAATAGCATCCGCTCCGGCGTGAACCCCGGGTAGTTGTTGTAGCTCCACACGTTGTTGCCATCGAATCCAAACTTGGCGACGTGGTTGCCTTTGACCCAGTAGATAGAGTCGGCGTATTGTGCCCGGCTCTCGTAGATCGCGTCGTAGGTACCGAAGTTGTGCCCAAACTCCAGGTTGTTGACGACGCTCAAGTCGGGTTCGCCGGTAGCTCCAGGGAAGTTGTAGTGGCGTCTTGAGTACTGTCCCAGGACGGTATTGACCAGGTTCGGTCTGAGCACCGAATTCAACGTGCCCACCAGCGATTGGTCGCGGATGAAAAGATTGCGTGCCCCGCTCGGAGTACCAATGCCGCCGCCATCTTCCGTGTTGCCGATCAGTTCTCCCAGATCGCGCGCATCCTCGACGACGTAACGCAGCGCGAAGCGGTTATTGGTGTTGATCTGATGATCGAGTTTCGCAAAGCCGTAATCGTTGTCGACCGTCTTCAGGACCGACTGAAGATAAGAGACGGGCGAACCCGTGCATTGCGCAGGCTTGAGATTGCAGCCCTCGGGCGAGAGCCCCATATAGCTCTTGGCCAGATCGATTTCATCAATTTGCGCGAACAGGTCCGGGGCATAGGTGGGAGAAGCAGCGCGCCGTTTCCCCTCGTAGTTCAGGAAGAAAAAGGTTTTGTCTTTCTGGATCGGACCGCCGAGGGTGGCGCCAAACTGATTCTCGCGCAATTCGTGAGGTAACGGCGCTGGCTGCAGCAGCGAGCGTGCGTCGACGGCGCTGCTCTGCAGGTAGTCATACACCGAACCGTGAAGCTCGTTCGTGCCAGACCGGGTAACGATGTTGACAATGCCGCCGAGCGCCCGGCCGTATTCCGCTCCGAAACTGTTGTTCACAACGCGGAATTCCTGCACGGCATCCTGCGGGGGCGTGGCGCGCTGAACACCGGTAATGGTGTTGACGAAATCGGCACCGTCCACCGTGATCTCATTGCTGAACGAACGCATGCCCCCGAAAGAGATTTGTGTGACCTCGAACTCGGTGAAGGTTGTTCCCAGGGCGGTTCGACTGGTGGCCACGCTGGGAGTGAGCAGCGCGAAGTCGGTGAAAAGCCGGCCGCTGATTGGCAGGTTCGCGATCTGCCTGGTATCGATGACCTGGCTCACCTCGGAGCGGGTCCCCTCCACGGCCGGCGCCTCGGTGCTGACAACAACCACCTCCTTGACCGCAGCTACCTTGAGAGTCACGTTGATGGTAGCGGTTTGACCGACTGTCAACACGACGCCCGTGCGCGTATATGTTCCGAAGCCTGCGGAACTCACCGAGAGTTCGTACTGTCCTGGCGGCAGACTGGGCACCGCGTAAAACCCGGCATCGTTCGATACTGCGGTGAAGGTCTGGTTAGTATCGAGCGCGCGGACGGTGATTTTGGCTTGGGCAACAGTTCGTCCCGCCTCGTCCGTCACGGTTCCATTCAGCAAGGCATAGCTGATCGTGGCTTGGGCTGCGGCATATTGAGTCCAAACCAAAGCCACCAACAGGCCACACCAGCAGGCAAACAGCCGACGTGAGCTCATAGGACCTCCTGTCATTCGAGCGAACGTACGTTCGATTTTGCGAACATAACAGCCTTTTTCCAACCGCAGAACACAGAGCTTTACGCCTCCAGCTAGGTCTGGATTCCTACCATCCCCACCCGTTCGAACATCCGGCGCCGCGACCCGCGGCGCATCGTTACGTGAAAAAAAACCTAACCCACCTAACTTCTCAGGCGCTGTGCGCCAGTGAGACGGACTTGCCCCAGACTTCCTGCGCTGTTTCGGCCACCAAGCGGAGTTTCGCCTCCTGGTCCGCAGGCGTAAGGGCATTGCCTTCCATGGTGGAGGCGAAACCGCACTGCGGACTGAGGGCAAGCCGTTCCAGCGGAACAAAGGCAGATGCGGCCTCAATCCGTTGCTTCAGTTCGTCCTTGCTCTCCAAGTCTGGCTTCTTGGAACTGATCAGACCGAGCACAACCGTTCGGTCTGCTGGCATCTGGCGCAGCGGCTCGAAACCGCCGGAACGCTCGTCGTCATATTCCAGCAGGAATCTGTGGAACTTTGTATTGCGAAACACTTTTGTGATCGGGCCGTAGTCGCCGGCGGCGTAGAACTTGCTCTGGTTGTTTCCGCGGCAGAGGTGCAGGCCGAAGGTGATGCCGGGATGATCTCCGACTACGGCGTTGTCCATCTCGATAGACAAGTCGAGCAAACGATCGGGATCATTGCCGCGCTTCCGGTATCCCTCGCGCAAGTCCGGGTCCAGGAGTGCGGTGTATTGCGGAGAGTCGATCTGAATGTAAGTACAGCCCAGCCGGATCAGTTCCTCCACCTCATCCCGCAAGATCCCGACGAGGTCCGCCAAGTAGGCGTCAACCGTGGCATAAGATCCAGAAGACTTGTTGCTGTCGTAATAGGCCGCGGCCTGCTGCGCGCTGATCATGGTGGTTTTGGCGGGGTGCTTGGTGCGCGCGCGGACGTAGGTGAACTCCTCCGCGCACAAGGGCCGTTTGCGGCGTAACTTCGAAACCACTACCGGGCGCGGCAGGACTAATTGCTCACCCTTCTCATCGCGAAACGGAATTGCCCAGCCGCCGTATTTGTCGAAGCCCTCGACCGCGTCGATCAAGTGCCCGTAGAAGGCGTAGCGGCGTACTTCTCCGTCGGTGAGCACCTCAATGCCAGTGCGAATCTGCAGGTCAACGCATTCGTCCACCGCTCGATCTTCGACTTGTTTGAAAGCGGCATCCGAGATTTTGCCTGCCGCATGCAGTTCTCGCGCTTCCTTCAGGTAAGGCGGGCGTAACAGGCTCCCTACTACGTCACTGCGGTACACGCGATACCTCCCAAGGGCCGACTCTCTCAGCACCCGTGTCGAAAACGCAATCCGGGGTGCGGCTGAATCTTTCCAAAAGCGGGCATCAATTTATCCGACTTCTTGGCTGCCTACAACCGGTTACTTTCAAGTGCCCTACTGAAAGAAGAAGTACCTCGGGTTATCATGACGCGCGACGGAGGTACGCGTAGCTATGCGAGAGATCCGATGACGCGCATCAAAGCCACGGTAGTCGGTAGCTATCCCGTTCCTTCGTGGCTGGTGGGCAACACTTCGCGCCTGGTACTGCGAGATGCCATCATGACCGTGCTCAAGACCCAGGAACTGGCGGGGCTTGACTTGATCACCGATGGAGAGCTCGTTCGTTTTGATCCCAGCCATCCCGAGACGAACGGCATGGTGGACTATTTTGTGTCCCAAATGGAGGGGATCCGCAGCCATTTTGCGACGTCGGACTTCGACCGCTATCGCGCGGACCGCGCTTCCAGTCAGGGTTTGCTGACCGCCGGCATGGTGGTCGGCAAAATTGGCGAGGGTACGCTCAACCTGCCTCGCGACTACGAACTGGTTGCCACGCTCACTCGAACTTCGCTGAAGTTCACGTGCACCGGACCACACATGCTCTCGCGCATGGTGACCAACTGCTTCTACAAAGACATTCCCGAGTTGGCCATGGAGGTTGCCGGTGTGCTGCGTCGCCAGATTGAACTCGTGGAAGCCGACACGGTGCAACTCGACGAAGCCTGCATCGCTGGCTATCCCCAGGATTCTTCCTGGGCCGCCGAAGCGATCAACCATGTTCTCGACGGCGTCCTCAATGAGAGCGCAGTGCACATCTGCTTCGGCAACTACGGTGGACAGCCTATGCTGCGTGGCTTCTGGCGCGATCTGATTCCTTTTCTCAATGCGCTGCATGCCGATCACCTGGTGCTGGAATTTGCGCGTCGCGGCTATGACGAACTGGAGGTTTTTTCTGATCTCGACCCGAAGATCGCCTTGGGAATCGGCCTTGTTGACATCAAGGACAACGAGGTCGAAAGCCCTGAGCTGATCGCCTCGCGCATCGAAAAGGTCGTGAAGACGTTGGGGCCCGAGCGCCTGCGCTACGTCCATCCCGATTGTGGCTTCTGGATGCTGCAGCGCAGTGTCGCCGACCGCAAGATGCGGGCCTTGGTCGAGGGAAGAAACCTTTTTGAAGGGAGAGCCTAGGGGACGGCAGCCATGGGGACTCCATCCATCAGCGACGCGGAAAAAGCGCAGATCCGCGCCGTCGTTTTCGGACACCTGGCCGGCGTTGTTCTGGCGCCCACTGTCAAAGCGCTGTGGGACCGGCGCGTCTTCGATCTGTTCGAGGCGGGCGACGAGTGGGTCGAACTCGATCATGTCCTTGATCAGACCCGCGCCAATCGGGGCTACCTGCGTGCGGCTCTTCGCCTGCTGTCATCGTGCGGTTGGCTGCGGCAGCGGGTCGAACATGGCCGCCCGCCGTGCTACTCGCTGACTCACGAAGGGAAGATCGCCCTCAGCATGGCGCCGCTCCTCTACGGCGAAGTGCTCTCCTTCGTCTCAAAAGCAATTTTCCTCGAAGACTTTTTGTTCGGCGAATCCGATCGCCCCATGCTCCCTTCTTTGCAAGAACTGGTTCGCCGGTCGAAGGAACAATGGGGCCTGCAACCGCAATCGGACCCAGTCGCCGAACAGGTACGGAATCAGATTTGCAGGCACCTCGATGGCATGATCATTGGTCCAACCATGGTGGCTCTGGCGCGCGGCGGCATCCTTGCTCAACTCGAGCAGGGGCCCGTGGACGTGAACTCGATTTCCGCCAATCGCGCCAGTTTCGCGTACATCCTCGATCTGCTCGCCGCCCAAGGCTGGATCGTGCGCGACAAAAACACTGTGAGCCTCACCCCATGCGGCCGCTACGCCGCCCAGATTGCAACCTCTTATGGCGTGACCATTTCCTATCTGCCTCTCTTCGACAACCTGAGCACGCTGCTGTTTGGCAATGCACGGATCTCGCGACTCGACGAAAGCGGCGTTGAGTTGCTCGTTAATCGCGGGATGAACGTGTGGGGAAGCGGCGGCGCCCACCGCACTTACTTCAAGAAAGTCGACGAGATCATCATCGAGATCTTCAACCGCTCGCTCAATCTGCAACCTCGCGGGATTTGCGACATGGGATGTGGCGACGCTACTTTTCTTGAGCATCTCTACTTCGTAGTGAAGAACCACACCGTACGCGGCCAGGTTCTGGACAAGGATCCCCTCGTCCTGGTGGGCGCGGATTTCAACAAAGTAGCAAGGCGCGTAGCCAAGCAAACATTGCGTAAGGCCGGCATTCCCGTTTATCACGTGATCTCGGGCGACATCAATCGTCCGGCGCAGTTAGCCAGCGACCTTGAAGCCCTGGACCTGGACATTCACGATCTCCTCCACGTCCGGTCGTTCCTCGACCACAACCGCCCTTATATTCCTCCGGCGAACTACGCATCCGGGGCGCGTCCGGGAAGATCAACGGGAGCGTTCGCTCATCTGGGAGAAGAAATTCCCTGCGACGAACTGGAAGAAAATCTGGTTCGTCACCTGCGCCGATGGGCGCCCTATGTCGGCCGTTTCGGACTGCTCGTCCTGGAACTCCACACGCTGCCTCCCGAAGTGACGGCAAAACACCTGGAGCACACTCCCGCGGTCGCTTACGACGGCACGCACGGATTCTCCGACCAATACTTGGTTGAGTTACCGTTGTTCCTCGACTGCGCCCGGGAAGCAGGCCTCTGGGCGGACGAACGACACCAATGCAAGTTTCCACCGTCAGAACTGGCGACGGTCAGCATCAATTTCTTCCGGACGGAAGTTTGGGAAAGCCCGTAGCACGCGACCCACGTAGGGACAGCCGTCCTCGGCTGTCCGGGCGAGCGCGGCTCGGCTCGGGACTCCGGACGCTACTTGTGCAGCATTTGATTTGTTTTGCTTTGGTTCGCTCGAAAAATGACATAGGCTCGAATGTCCGCAGCATTCTTCTGCGAAACTTCCTTCGCAAACGAAACCATTCCTAGCGACTGATAAGCCCCGTCGCGTACGATCTTGAACCACCGATCATTCGCCAGCGTGCTGGAATAGCGAAGATCCGGCAGCACTCCTCCGCTGACTGCCACGTCGCCATGGCAGGAAGCACAGAAACGTTGGAAGAGCGCTTCGCCGCGGTGAATCGTGGCAGTGTTAGCCACCGAACGCGGCGGCTTCAGCACTGGCTCTTCCACTTCTGGAAGCGCAGGCAAACTTGACTTCCCGCCCAGTTTGAAGGCCAGCATACGGCTGACATTCCGCACGCGGCCGGACTTGAACGAAACCTCGCCCGTCGCCAGCGGAAACACTCCACCCCATCCCGCGAGAATTGCGATGTACTGTTCGCCATTAACGATATAGGTCACAGGACCAGCCATTACGCCTGTCTGCGCGTCAAACGACCACACCTTCTCGCCGGTATCGGCGCGATACGCCTCAAAACGCCCCGCAGCCGTGCCCTCGAAGACGAGATTTCCAGCGGTGACAAGAGTTCCGCCATTCCATGGTCCAGGCCGCTCGACTGCCCATGCTTGCTTTTGCTGCACCGGATTCCACGCGACCAGTTTGCCCCTGACGGTGTCGAGAATCGCCTTTTTGATGTTCGGATCCTGTGGCATTCCCGCCGCCACCGTATCAATACCGTAATTCGCCGCCAGCTTCTTGAATGCGAAAGTATCTGCCGACTTGAACTTGAACCCAACATCGTTCACGGGGATGTAAGTTAGTCCGGTGATTGGGCTATAAGACATAGGTTGCCAGCTATGGGCACCTAATGGCCCAGGAACAATCGGAGGCGGATTCTTTCCGGGGTAGTGGGCAATATCCGTTTCTATTGGGCGCCCGGTTTTCAGATCCACTCCAGTAGCCCAGTTGATGAACGTGTAGGGTTTCGCCGAAATGAGAGCTCCGTTTTCCCGGTCGATCACATAGAAGATACCGTTCTTCGGAGCGTGCAGCAGCACTTTTCGCGTCTTGCCGTCGATTGCGATATCAGCGAGGATGATCTGTTCCGACGAATCGAAGTCCCAGTCGTCGGCTGCGTCTTCCTGATAGTGCCACACGTATTCTCCCGTCTCTGGCCGCAGAGCTACGATGGAGCAGGTAAGAAGATTGTCGCCGCCCTTCGGGCTACGGATCTTGCTGTTCCACGGTCCGCCGTTACCGGTCCCTACATACAAGAGATCGAGTTCGGGATCGTAGACGATGGCGTCCCAAACCGTCCCGCCGCCTCCAACCTTCCACCATTCGCCCGACCACGTTTTCGCCGCTTGCGCCAGAATCGGACTTTCGAAAGGTTTCGAAGGATCGCCGGGCACGGTATAAAACCGCCAAACCATCTGGCCACTTTCCGCATCGTATGCGGAAACATAGCCGCGTACACCGAACTCACCGCCGCCGTTGCCGATGAGCACCTTCCCCTTGACGATGCGCGGCGCGCCCGTGATGGTATAGCGCCAGTCCCGGTCAATGGTCAGTTGTTCCCACACCAGCCTGCCGGTGGCGGCGTCGAGCGCGACCAGCCTTCCGTCCAGCGTTCCGAAGTAGACCTTCCCCTTCCAAAGCGCGACGCCCCGGTTGACAACATCGCAACACGCGTTCACTCCCCACTCCGGTGGAACCTTGGGATCGTAGGACCAGAGCAGCGCGCCGGTGGCGGCATTCAGCGCGAACACCTTGCTCCAGGCCGAGGTGAAGTACATGACGCCATCCACGACGATCGGCGTTGCTTCCTGCCCGCGGCGCGTATCCAAATCGAACGACCAAGCTAACCCCAGTTGGTTGATGTTTCGGTCGGAGATATCCATGAGTAGACTGAAGCGCTGCTCGTTGTAGGTGCGCCCATAGGTTAGCCAGTTGCCTGATTCACGCTCGGCGTTGACCAGCCTCGCATCGGTCACGTTTTCTGGCCCTGCCGATTGCAGCTGAGATTCCTTGGTTGCGGACCGGTTGCAGGCGCAGGACATCGCCACGGTCAAGACAAGCGCAATTCGTGCGTCGATAAGCCGGCTCATTCTGCTCCTCGGTAACTCTGCTGCCCACACTATTTCAGTTGTGGGAACGCGCCCCTCGTTTCGCCTTACGGACGGCCCGTTTTGCGTTCTGCGAAAGTTTCTCGATCACTTCCCTGGGCAGAGGAACACCTCTCATTCGGTTCGACTCGGTCGGGTGAGCGGCCGCCCACACCCGCGTCTCCTGGCCTTCCAGCGCAAGTTGCCCATCCCTGTAGAACTTGTGGGTAATGACGAAACTGCTCTTGCGAAATTCCGTGACGCGAGACTCAACTTCCAGTTCATCGCCATACGTGGACGGCGTGATGAAGCGCGCCTGGGCGTCCACAATGGGAATACCCACCACACCGTAGGACTTGAAGAGATCGCGAATCGGGAGTCCAACGGCTGCAAAAAGGGCGCTTGTGCAGTCGTCAAACCAACGAAAATAGTTGGCGAAAAAAACGATATCAGCGGGATCGCAATCCCCGAATTCGATCAAGATGCGCTTGCGATTGACAAACATGTTGTGAATCAAACCTCCCCGTCATCAAGCCATGACTCGCGACACACTGCGCAGACCGCTGAACAAGCTGGCCAAGGACTTCACATCTACGTCTTTCGGAACATCTCGCTGAGACGTTAACAGACACAGGTTGGTGTCCCGTGCCAGGGCCTGCAATAATCTGCCCAGAGCGCCATCTTCGTCTTGGCCTGGCAACAAGCATGTCTCGGGCAAATACGCGGATGGCAAAGCGGCAGATGCCGACAGGATTCTTCCCGATGCCAAGTCGATCGCGCTCGGACAAATCACACCCTCGCAACCTGCTTCCAATGCAGTCAGCGCGGCTTCTGGCGGAAAGCCATCAAAGAGAAGTACGGGCAACGCCTCATAGAAACGGATGGCGTTCACAATCGGGGACAACAACTCCGCCCATTGCTTGCAATTCTGGATGGACGCGCCGTCCTCGCGAATGAAGATCACGTTAGCGTCGGACTCAAGGAAGCTCGTGCAAACCGACGCCGTTAGTTCCGCGGCGAACTCAACTTCCTCAGGACGTGAAGATTCGGCGGTGCGCGCGCTTCCCACCAGCAGGTCGGCGAGAGCGCATGGTCCGGACACACCCGCCATCAACGCCGGTTCCCCCGGCAACATCACTTTCAGCCGCCGCAGCACATCGCAGGCCACAGGAATCCGGCCTCGTCCCGCAATCTCTCCCGGCGCTCGCAGTTGTTCTCGCAAGTCCGTCGCATTTCCTCCGCGCGGACGAAGTACGCGGGTCATTTCATCTGCGCTCCACGTGAGCTCGCAACCGAAAGCTTCAGCCTCCAAATATGGATCGAAATAGCAAGTGACGCCATCGAGCCCCAACACGTTGCGGATTTGGCGTTGCGAGCTGGCGATCCTGGTGGCATTTCCGAGGAACGCGCGCGGGGACAGATTCTCGAGCCTGGCGCCGAGCGCGAAGACGATGGGCAGCAGCAAGGGACGCGGCAGCCGATCGCCTTGCAGCATTGACCGAATCATCGCTCGCGGTGTCAGTTCAGCCACCAGTCCTCCTAACCGCTTGCCGAAGCAGTAAGGGTGCAGACCACCGCCCCTAAAGGGGCGGTTGAAAACGTGCGGGTTACGTCATCGATAAAGCAATGACCTGATACGAATCTCCTATTGTTTCGCGGCCTGCTAAGGCCGGAAGACTGGGCCGGTGGTTTTAGCATCTGGCCAGGAACCGTAATACTGCAGAATTTCCTGCGGCGGTGATTGCTTGCTCCATTCCGTCACAAAATCGTCGTAGGGCTTTCCGCGCGCCAGCCGGGCCTTGCGCTCGGCCGCCCGCAGTTCGTCCGTTCGTGCGGCGTCCACTTTGCCCCTTTCGGTATCGAAGGCTGCACGGTAGACATTGGTTGCCGTCCATTCCGAGATGATCTTCTTCTTCAAGTCCACGACCACACTCTCCGGTGCCCGCTCCAGCGGATCGCCGTAGCCTGGTCCGCCTCCGCTGAAGCCGAAGAGCAGGTCACCCTCGCTGTACATCTTCGGAGTGCGGGCGATCAGTTCAAACGTCCAATCCCCATGCGTGGAGCGGCCTGCCAGAAGTTCACGGAGGTCCAGAGTCAATTCCGGATCGCCTTCTCGCATGCGTACGAGCATATCGGTTTTGCATACGCTGATACCGGGGATCGGCGCCGAAGCATACCCGCCGAACAAGGGCTGGCCGAGCGGTACTTTGCTGCCATTGCCCATACACAGAGACAGCATGTTCGGCACTTTGTGAATCATCCACTGCTGCACAGCGCCGGAGCCGCCGCGGTGGAGGCCGGGACCGGAGGAATCCTTCCAGTGCTGCGACAGGTTGACGGTGATGGGCAACTCTCCTTCCACTTGTTCGCAATCGGGAGCGCGTCCGAAGGCGCACCACGCGAAACCATAAGCATCCATCCCGTCATCGGCGGCGCGCCCGCCTTGCCCCTGCGTGTTGAGCGAGAACGAGAGCACATCGGAGACGGCGAGATTCCACTGCGAATGGCCGGCGCATATTTGTGCCGTGTGCTGGCTTCCGGGCGCCGAGGCCACCTGCGTCCAGAGATTGGTCGCGTACATCATTTTGGCGAAGCAGTTGTGAGTTGCGCAGCGCGTCTGCATACCGATGTACACGCAGCAACTGGTCGCCGCCAGTTTGTCGGGATTCAAAATGATGCCTTCCGGGAAGACAAAATCGATGGGCGCGAATGTGGAGCTGCAAATGGGCAAATCGTGGAAGAAGTACTCGTACATGAAGTTGGCAATGTGTCCCACGACCGCCTGCGTGTGAACGTTATAGGAGGAAGGGTTCTCGGGCGAGGTGCCCTCAAAGTCGAACGTTAGGCGGTCGCCCGCCTTGGTGAGCGTGAGGAAGCAGGCGCGGACCAGGGCTGGGGTCCAACCGATGGCATCGTTGAATACCACGCTGCGAAATTTGCCGTCGGGCAGAGACTTCACTTTCTGGAATGCGCCGGCCTCGGCGACGTCCAGCATCTTCCGCATCAGGCCGACGATGAACTCGACGCCTCGCTTTTCGATTTGTTCCAGCAAGCGGACACGCACGCGGTCGGCAGTGGTGCAGCGGGCCCGCAAATCAGAAATGAACATGGCGGGCGCGCGCAGGCCGTATACCGAATAGAACTCCAGAAAGTCATTCCGTAACTTAAAGTTCTCGCCGATCTTGATCGGCGGCATATTCAATCCTTCTTCGAAGCGCGACTTGGCGCTAACCGGCATGCCTCCCGGTTCGATCGCTCCTGTCTCCGTTGTATGCAAGGCGGCGGTCGCCCAGGCAATCAGCCTGCCGTCGTGAAACACGGGCATGATCGCCACCTGATCGGGATTGTGGATTCCGCCGTAGAGCGCGTCGTTGGTGTAGAAAATATCTCCGTCGCGGATGCCGGGGTTCTCCTGGTAGTACTTCAAAATGAACTTGATGATGATGGGCTGAATGATGGCGTGGAGATAGGTGCCGCATGAGCCATTGATCAGGTCTCCACCGGCAGTGAAGATGGCCACCATGGAATCGCCGGAGACGCCAAAATAGCTGCGCGACGAGCGGACGAAGACTTCCATGGCCTCGTCGAGAATGTCATTGGTGATCTGCACGCCGATCTCGTAGCTGCCGTGCTTGATCGTTTGGACACATCCCTTCTCATAGTCGGTAGCCGGCGCCGGCTTCAGCCACTGCAACTTTTCCGCCAAGGTTGGTATGGGCATAACTTCTGCTTGGCTACTCCAGAATTCCCAGGCCGTACTGATCGATGGAAAATCGCAGCGGCTCGGGAACGACCAGAGTTGTGTACTCTCCTTCCACAATGGCGGGCCCGTGAGTCATGTTGCCGGGCCGCAGTTTCTCGAACGAATAAATCCCAGTAATGCAGAAATCTTTTTTGTCGGGCCAGTACACCATACGCGAGCCCTTGTTTGCGGCCTCAGGACTGTGGCCTTCGAGCGGCAGCTTGGGCAAGTTCACCTTCTGGGCCGGAACAATCGCCTTCAGAACGAAGGTATCTAGGAAAACGCCACCGTCGGGGTTTACGACGAATGGGCTGAACGCTTCGCTGAATTCCTTGGCGAAGGCGTCGCAGATGGACCGAATGTCTTCCTGGCCGCGGACAAACAGTAAGGGCGACAACGTCCGCTTCACGTGGAACTGGCCTCCATAGAGCATGTCCAATTCCAGAACAAAATTCGCCGCTGCGGGATCCAAGCCTTCTCCCGCCAGATCCCTTTTTGCATTCTCTATCAGCAGAGAGACAGCGTTGTTGAACCGCTCGAATTCATTCGTGAGTTGATGGGTGCCGGGCTCCATCAACGTCAGTTTCTTTGAGTGTTCGTAGACGTGCATGATGTCCATCGTCGACGATCCCCAGGCACAAAACACCGGCGAGAATGGGAATATGACGGCCTTCGGAATATCGGCGCGGAAGCCCTCGACGTGGGTGGGTCCGGCGCCCCCGGCGGCGAACAGGATGAACTCCTCCGGGCTGTAACCCCGCAGGTGCACTTCTTTCATGATGGCCGACGACATGTTTTCATCCACAATCTTGCGGATGATGGCGGCGGCCTCTTCCGTAGCCAGCCCGAGCGGCTTGGCGATCTTTTCGCGGATCGATTGCGCTGCCTTGCCCGCGTTGAGAGCGAGCTTTCCTCCGTAGTAGTACGCAGGATTGATGTAGCCCAGCACAACATCCGCATCCGTCACGGTGGGCTCGGTACCACCGCGATTGAAACACACCGGCCCAGGCATGGACCCCGCGCTCCGCGGTCCCACTTGCAACTGGTTCTTCAGCAGCTTGTTCAGTGACGCGATTGACCCGCCGCCTGCGCCGATCGACAGCGTCTTGATCATGGTGATCCCGACCATCCAGCGGTCGATGATGGGACGAAAGTCATAACTGCGCACGCTGTCTTTGACCACCAGGCCAACGTCAAAGCTGGTGCCGCCCATATCCGCCATCACCACGTTGTGGACGCCCAGCGACTTGGCAACGTGGTGGGCGCCCATCAGGCCGGAAACCGGTCCGCTGTTAAAGGTCCGGCTGGCGGCTGTCTTGAAAACTTCGGCAATGCCGCCGGAACTCTGGATCATCGACAAGGAGCGCTTGTACCCGCGATCGCGCAGCTTGTCCCAGCACGTGGAGAGTTCGATCTGCATCGAGCGCTGCAGGTAAGCATCGAGAATCGCCGCCATGGTCCGCTCGTACTCGCCGAGCTTCCCGGACACTTGACCGGCGAGCACGACGGGCATGTACCCGATATGGAATTCCTTGTACTCGCTGCGAATGATGTCTTTCACTTTCCGCTCGTGGAGAGGATTCAGGAATCCCCAGAGCAGCGAGACCACGAAGGCGCGTGCGCCCCGGCTGACAAGATACCGGACTTTTTCACGCACATCGTTTTCATCCAGCGGGCGGAGCACGTGTCCCCCGGAATCCACGCGTTCCTTCACTCCGACGATCATGTCGCGAGGAATGAGCGGGTCGGGCTTGTGCTGAATGCTGAGATTGCGCCGCTCCTGCACCCGCGTCCCGTCAATCCACTGGGCGCCCCGTCCGAGCAGCGTCGTGTCCTCGTGTCCTTCGGTCGTGATCAGCCCCAGGCGCGGGCCTTTTCTTTCGATCAGACGGTTCAGAGCTATGGTGGTGGAATAGCGGATCATGTCGACCGCCGGCAGCAGGTTCTCCATGCGCAAGCCCAGTGCTTGCGCACCTTCCTGGATCACATTCGAAAAGCAAACCGACAGATCATAGGGCGTGGTCGGAACTTTGCGAATGACGGTTTGCCCCGCATAGTTCAACACCAAGTCGGTGAAGGTTCCGCCCACGTCGATGTCGATCGAATTCATGGTGCCGCCTCGAGTCGCTGGTTCTTCAGGACGAGTTCTCCGCTCTCCAGCCTCTTTTTCAGCGCTTCGAGATCGATCTCGATGTCGTGGGTAATCGGGTGACCGGGCGGCAGATACTCGGTTTCAATCTGCGTGCCGCATCCGGGACAATAGAACTCGACGATTCGCACCCACAGCGGATCGGGTGCGAAACTGAAATTGCCCTCGACGATCGGAGTGTGAACCTCGCGCGGGTCCCGGTCGTACAGCAGGAGTCCCTTCTTGTAGTTCTCGCGCGCCGGGCCCAGAACGCGGTTGCAGCGATTACAGAGCCACTGCTCCCGATCCAGATCCAGATCGAGGTACTCAGTAATGCGAATACGATCGCCTCTTGTGGCCATGATGACTGCGTCTCCGACTCGTCGATTGCTGTGTTAAGAGGTCGCGAACAAATTCTCGCGGCCTGCGTCTTGACCTCAGGGGCTACAGCCCAACTTCCTATGCTGTCTGAGCGGCACGGCTAAAAGCCGTGCCCTTCCCAAAACGGTTTCTTGAAACCAAGTCCAACCGCTCACGGCATCGCTGAAGCGATGCCCTGATACGAAACGCCGCAACCTGTCAACTCGCGCCACGCTTGATCAATGCGTTACCGTAATGATCGATCTCCAGATTCCACCGCGGCGGAACCAGGTAGGTGCTATTGGCAGACTCGAGAATCGATCCTCCCGGCACGACGTTGCCCGGTCGTAACAACTCCCAGCGATAGAGGGTGGCTTCTTGCTTGCCGCTTTGTTGCAGCACTCTACGCATGCCGAGTTGCGCACCGCTCGGGTCGTGGTCCCCTTTTTCCTTCATCACCAAAGCCGGTTTTGAGATTGCTTTCTTCAATCGCATGCGCACCAATTCCACGGTGGCGTTTCCGCCGGGCAGATCGGGCGTAACAATACGCCGGAGTTCCGCGTCGCTGTCGAAGCTCGGCTTCAGGGACTTTACGCATCGCGTCGTATCGCCGGCCCGCGAGACTTCCAGTTCCACGGAGCACTCCGTATTCTCGGGTGTAATCCCCTCGCCCAACAGGTCACGCACTCCCTGGTTGCGCATTTCTTCCAGGATCTGGTTGAGCGGCGTTACTTCCGCGCCGTCGCGCAGCAAGAGATGGAACGAGCGCTCGTAGACATGGCAGATGTCCGACACCGACGATCCAAACGCGCTGAACACAGGGCCCAGGTCGAATAGATAGGTCGTCCGGATCCCGGCCCGTTGCGCAACCCCGCAAGCAAACAGCCCGCCGTTTCCGCCGTAGGCAAATAGGACGTGATCCGATAAGTCTTGGCCGATCTCTTGACTAGCTTTGGTGATCATGCCCGCAACCATGTCATCCGCCGTGTCGATGATTGCGCCGCACGCCTGTTCGACGGAAATTCCTCCGGGACGCGCCACTTGGCCGTCAATGGCTTCGCGGGCGGCCGCTAAGTCCAGGTGCTTGCTGCCCCCGAGAAAATACTCCGGGTCAATGAATCCCGCGGTTACGAAAGCATCGGTCAGCGTCGCCTTGTCTCCGCCGAGCCCATAACAAGCTGGCCCCGGAAACGAACCCATGCTCTCCGGACCCAGCCGCACGCCATTCTCATGCGCCGTGACCACGCTGCCACCGCCCAGTGCAATGGAACGCAGATACGGCAGGTTGACTCGCACAGGAATACCAAATAGATCGCTCTGCTGGGTATGCAGCGGCTCACCGTCATGGATAATGCCGAGCTTGGCCGTGGTTCCTCCCACGTCCATGGCGAGGACGCGCTTCAAGCCGTACGCTTTTGCCAGATACGCTGCGCCGTAAATCCCCAGCACAGGTCCGGACTCGAGCGTGTCAATGGCGCGTGTTTTCGAAACGCCGGCCACGCCGCCATTGATGTGACTGATGAGAAATGTCCGCGAATATCCCTGCGCATACCGCAACTCGTCTTCGGCCTTGAACAGCGTGGCCGCCAACGCGCTGTGGAGGTAGGCGTTGATCACCGCGTAGTACGTGCGCGTCGTGTCATCCGGGTTCTGGCAGACGTCGCTCCCGGTGAGCACCGGCACCGATCCGAGGTAGTGGTCGGGATACTGTTCATCGATGATCCGCTTGATCCGTTGTTCCGACTCCGGATCCTGCAGCGCCCCTTTCAGGCTGATGCAAATTCGGCGAACCCCGTTTTCGAGCAACAATCGCACCGCATTCAAAACCGCAGGGTCGTGCACCCCATCAATCCCGATGACATTGTTTTCGTTTACTAGTTTGTTGAGCAGGACACTGGTATCGTCGCTGCCGTACAGATCCTTCTCGTGTCCCTGGGTTACGAGCAAACCAAGCTTGGGGCCGCGCAGCTCCGCCAGCACATTGGAAGTGATCGTCGTCGACCACCGGAGCAGTTCCACCTTCTCCAGCAGGCTTCCGAGATCGGAGAAACCCAGCCGGGCCGCTCCTTGCGACAGGCAGTCAAACAAACACACGGTCAGATCGTGGGGTGTGGAATCCACCTTCGTACACACTGTACGTTGGCCGTCGCTGAAGAGGCCGTCGGTCAAGGTTCCGCCTACGTCGATGTCAACGCTATACATGGATCGTTCCAACCCGCTCGTTCAACTGTAGATGGTCTACCCAAAACCTTTGACTATGAGACCATGTCTTACACTTTGTTCTGCTCAACCTGTTTTACCAACTGTCCCTTCATCTCATAGCGCGGCAGTGTACCTGCGGGTACGAGTTCCACCCTTGCGGGCACAATCAGGGTGGCCCGAATCTTTCGCTCGATCTCACCCTGCAGTTCGTCGTTCGCCGAAGGGAGACCTGCGCACTCGGCCACAACTCGCAGCGGCGGATCCACCTTAGGCCCGGGTCTTTCCAGCAGAATCTGAATCTCTCCGGTTGTCCGAGGATGGAAGCCGGAGACTACGTCGCGGACCGCAGAGGGAAACACATTCACACCCAGGACAATGAGCATGTCGTCGGTGCGGCCGACGCATCGCAGGCGGAAGCCGGTGCGCTCGCAGGCGCACGAGGTTCCCAGCACTGTAACTCGGTCACGCGTGCGAAACCGCAATAAAGGAACGCATTCCCGTTGCAGGCTGGTGTATACCAGTTCGCCGGTTACTCCGGTTTCGATCGGCAGATTCTCTTCCGTGTCGGGGTCGATCACTTCAGCAACTACGAAGTCGGGTCCATTGAAATGCATTCCGGCTTGTTCCGGACATTCGCTGAAGATGATCGGCGCCATATCCGCGTTGCCAAGTCCCTCCGTGACGCGCGCGCCGAAATCTTCTTGCATCCTCGCGCGCACGGCGGGAATTCCTGCGCCGGGCTCTGCGCCGCAAAACAACTTCTTCAACCCGAGTTCTCGCGGCTCGATCCCCGCTTCGCGTCGCACAAAGTCAGCGAAGTAAGACGCATAGGACGGAGTACAGTGCATGGCATTCACACCCAGCAGAGGAATCACGGACAGCGCTTTCTCCGACGCTCCCGTTCCCAGTGGAATAAAAACGGCCCCAATCGATTCAATCGCATCCTTGGATGTCAACCCGGCAACGAACAGAGTGAGGCCCGCTGCGTGAACAACGGCGTCGGTCTTCCTGCAACCTTGGGTGTAGAAGGATCTCGCGGTGAGTCTTGTCCACATGCGTGCGTCGCGGCGGGTGATTCCCACAAAACTGGGCTCGCCGGTGGTGCCCGTCGAGCTATGCACCCGAATCACGTTGCGCCAATCGGCGGCAATGTGGCGTCCCAAAGGTGGATGTGCGGTCTGGCTTTCGCGCAGCTCGTGTTTGCTTGTAAATGGAAAGCGGGCCAGGTCACGCAGCTTCCGGTAGTCCTTGCGCCGCACTCCCATGCTCCGAAACTTGTCCTGATAAAAAAGCGAACGGGAAAATAGGTAGTCGAGCTGTCGTGCCAGCTGGGATTCCTGGAGCTTGTGGATCGTCTTTAAGCTGGCTGTTTCGATCTCCCGGTCCAGATAGTCGTGACCCCGCATTGCCCCACACTCCCTATTCGCGTTGCCCTTCAGGTCTGTGTCGTTCCGCGTGCGCAGCACTCTAGCGAACGTCCGTTCTGCTTGGCAAGAACTTTATATCTGACTCCCGAGTCAATTCTCTTTATTTACTTAGGAAGCATTTCGTAGGCGACCCTTCAAACGACGACATGTCTACCCCGGAGGATCGTCCTTGAGTTCAATAATCAGGATACTGATCGCCGAACTCCCCACGTTTTCCACGGTGTGTGGGGGCAGACGCTCCAGCCACTGGACGGATTGAGCGTTGGGTGCAGCAGTTGAGGCCTGGCGGCTATCGAGCAGGACCTTCCCCTCGTGATCGCGCCGAACAAAATGGCTTGAACTTATTAGATAAGCCACGCCCCGCCAGCGATGAGTGTGAAGGGGAACTACTTCGCCCGCCGGAATGTGTGTATGGATTACTCGCACGCGGTCGTTCTCAAGGAAGAGTTCGTGATATGCCGGTGCGGCCCGCAGTGCATCGAGCGAATCCGGCCACGGCCAAGATTGCTGGAGTGAGTGCGCGGGAAGTTGGCCCATTGCGATCTCCATCGGCAAAAGATTGCCGATCCTAGCAGAACTGCGCAATCGTCGTCTTGAATGCGCGGGAAGTCAGCTCTTCCAAGGGCAATTTGCGCAGATCCTCGGACAGCACCTCAATTCCCCAAGGCCCGGTGTATCCGGCTCGCTGTAAGCAGTCGATGAAGCTCTTGACGTCGAACTCGCCCTCACCGCAGAGCCGGCGATGGTTGATGGTGTCTTCGTGAAGACTCCAAGGCGCGGTGAAGGTTCCATCGTTCAGTTCCACGCTCACGATGTATTCGATCGGAACCCGGGCGATCTCTTCGTACGGGATGCCGAGCTTCACCATATGCCACAGATCGAAGCAGATGCCACCGTTCTTCGCGTCCGCCCCCTTGACCATGGCCAACGTCTCCTCCAACGTCCGGATCATAGCAAACGGCATCAGTTCAAATGCAATCCGCGTGCCGTGACGGGCAGCCTCCGCACACAGCGCCTGAAACGCCTCGATAAGGCGTGGCATCGGGCAACTTTCCTGAAAAAAGTCTCCAACCTTCACATGTCGAGCGCCGAGCACTTCGGCGGCATTTAGCAATTTCTCCTTCTGAATGTCCGCCTTCGCCTTCCTCTCTCCATCCAGAAACCAGTCAGTCAGAAATTCCAGTTCGACATGTTTGATGCCGTTGTCGTCGAGGATCAGCTTCATCTCGTGGAGTGTTCGCCGCTTGAGTGCGTGGTCCAGGTCCGCGTGCCAAATGCCAAAACCCCTGAACCCGGCTCTGGCCGCGGCTTCCACACGGTCCCGGAAGTCGAAGGGACTGTACTCCCGGTCGGTGTGCGGTCTTCCCGCCGAAATCGTCCAGTAGGACGCGAGCAACTCAATATCGCGTTTCATTCGCCTTCTCCCGTGACCTTGCGCCTGTCACGAACCCGTCGGCTTCAGCAAATGCTTACTCTTCTAGTGCATCTGGGACGCCTTTTGCAACTTGTTCCTGAGTTGCCCTGTGATTCATCTCGGATACAATGCTTCGGCACTGAGGACTCTGCCAATGAGCAACACAGCGGAAAACAGTTCACCGCAACTGTCCGATCAGAAGCAATGGGATCGTATTGCCGACAGCGAGCAGTTCAAAGATCTGCTGCAGATCAAGAAAATGTTCATCATTCCGGCATTGGTCTGTTTCTTTGTGTACTACTTCGCATTGGCAGTCGTGGTAGGGTACGCGCCCAAACTGGCCTCCACGCGCGTGATCGGGACTGTGACCGTAGCCTATCTGTTCGCACTCTCACAATTTCTTGTGGGGTGGACTATTGCCGGTCTGTACCTGCTCGCCTCCACGAGATTCGACGCGCTCACGAGAGATATTCTGGCGAGCGTCGTTGCACACAAAGACGAACAGCAGGGGGACAACTAAGTGTCGATCTCACTCTCAGTGTTTCTGCTCTTCGTAGCCAGTACGCTGGGAATCACCTATTGGGCCGCAAAACGATCGCGGGGCGCGAGCGCCTATTTCGCAGCCGGGCGACGAATTACCGCTTGGCAAAATGGTTTTGCCGTGGCGGGGGATTTCATGAGCGCGGCGTCGTTTCTCGGGCTCATCGGCTTAATCGCGCTGCAAGGCATGGACGGATTTCTGTACTCCGTGGGCGGTTTCGTCGCCTTCGTGACGATTCTGCTGGTAGTTGCGGAACCGCTGCGTAATACCGGCAAGTACACGATGGGCGATGTGCTGGCGTACCGGTTGCGGCCGCGCCCGGTGCGCGCGTTGGCGGCGCTGAGCACGCTGACGGTAGCGACGTTCTACATGATTGCGCAGATGGTGGGCGCAGGGGCGCTGGTCACGCTGCTGCTGGCGGACTCGGGCATTAGCTACAACGGTGCCGTCATCGGGGTGGGCATCCTGATGATGGTCTACGTCGTTTTCGGAGGCATGTTAGCGACCACCTGGGTGCAGATCATTAAGGCCATGCTGCTCTCCGCGTGCTCTCTTATCCTGACTCTGCTGGTGCTTCGGCACTTTCATTTTCACCTGGTCGAGTTCTTTGCGGCAGCCAGTCAGATCAAGCACGTCCAGCATGGACAAGCGGTCGTTAGCGATTTTCTTCAGCCGGGATTACATTACAAACTCCCTCATGGCCCGCTCGATTTGATTTCCTTGAGTTTGATATTCGCCTTCGGAACCGCGGGCCTGCCCCACATTCTGGTGAAGTTCTATACCGTTCCTGACGCAAAGACGGCGCGCCACAGCGTGGTGTGGGCCATGATTTTGATCGGCAGTTTCTACTTGATGACCTCGATTCTTGGCTTCGGGTCGGCGGTTCTGCTTGGCCCCGATGACATCGTGACCCACGGCGGAACGAACATGGCGGGTCCACGGCTGGCGCAGGTTTTGGGAGGGAACGCTTTCCTGGCGGTCGTGTCGGCGGTTGCGTTTGCCACGATCCTTGCGGTGGTGGCCGGACTCATGATCAGCGCATCGACCTCCTTTGCCCATGATTTCTGGACGAACGTGGTTCATCGCGGGACAGAACGAAAATCCGGGGAGAGCGTGCTGGTGGCGCGGGTCGCGGCCCTCGCGGTGGGTGCAATTTCAATACTAATTGCGATTGCGCTAGGGCCGGGGTCGAACGTCCTGATTCTGGCGACCTTTGGGATGGCGGTGGCGGCCTCAGCGAATTTTCCCGTGTTGGCCTGCTCAATCTTCTGGCGCCGATTCAACACCGCGGGCGCTGTGGCGGGCCTGACGGTGGGCTTACTCGCCAGCGTCGGCCTGATCGTGGCGGGGCCGAATGTCATGGGGATCGATCCGCCAAACGCAGCCGGAGCGGCACGTCACTTGATTCAGGCGAGCCCCTGGTTCCCGTTTGAAAATGTCGGGATTGTCAGCGTGCCGCTTGGGTTTCTGGCAGCGTTCGTCGGCACAGTACTCGGCAAGGAGCCAAGCGCGGAAACCAAGTTCAACGAGTTGCTGGTGCGATCACAAACTGGATTGGGAGCGGAAAAAGCTGGGGCCCATTGATGTTTAGCAACGTGTGGGGGCTGTGATGAAACTCGAGTTTCGAAATCCAGCGCCTGAAGGCGCTGTAAACTGCAATCTCGGCATGCCTGAAGGCATGCCCCGATACGAATCTCATACACAACAGACTGTCAAATATTCGCGGCCTTCATCTGTTGGCTGATGTACTCCGCCTGCCTCAGCGCTAAGGCCACAATGGTCAAAGTGGGATTGGCCGCGCCCGGAGTGGTCAAGACGCTGCCGTCGGAAACGAACAGATTCTTGATGTCGTGCGTCTGGCCCCAGGCGTTAGTGACTCCGTCTCGTGGATCAGTGCTCATGCGGGCCGTGCACAAATTGTGAGTCGCCGGTGGAGTTGGCCCAAGAACCACCCGTTTCGCGCCGATCGCCTCGTACATCCGGGACATTTGCCCCTGCGCATGATTGCGCATGGCCCGGTCGTTGGCATGCTCGTCCACATGAACGTTCGCCACCGGCAGGCCGTAGGCATCTTTGACATTCGAGTTCAGGGTGATGCGGTTGTCGGAGCGCGGTAGATCTTCGCCGTTGATGAACATGCCGGCGAGATTGCGGTAGTTTTCCATGATGGACGCGAAGTCGCGGCCCCAACCGTAGGGCAGGCCGACGAGAGGCAGGGTGGGCAGATCGAGGGCGAGCAGTTCGATCCGATACCCGCCGACAAATCCGCGGCGCGGGTCGTTGACTACTTCGTCCTCGACGACTCCTGCGAGTGTGGCTCCGCGCCAGGAGGAGACGGGCTTGTCGAAAATTCCCCAGACGAATCCGGTGATCTGGTGACAGTAGTTCCTTCCCACTTGATCAGAGGAATTGCCCAGGCCCTGCGGATACTTTGAGGAAGCCGAGAGCAGTAAGAGTCGTGCAGTCTCGATCGCATTGCCAGCAACGCAGACCAGACGAGCTTTCTGCCGTTGCTCATGGCCCTGACTATCGCGGTAGACCACCGCGCTGACCCGTCCGTCGGCGCCGTGTTCGATCTTCGTGGCCGTGGACTCGCTTCGGAGATCCAAGTTGCCGGTTGCCTCCGCGTCTGGGATCTCGGTGTAGAGTGTGCTCCACTTCGCGCCCATCTTGCAGCCCTGCACACAAAAACCTTGCTGGATGCAAAATCCGCGCCCGTCATAGGAACGCGAATTGATGGCCATGTGGCCGGTGTGCACCTGCTTGTAGCCGAGTTTCCTGGCACCCGCATACATGACCTTGAAATTGTTGGAGGCGGGCAAGCCGGGCATGTCGTTGCGGCGCGTGACGCCCATTCGGCGCTCGGCGACGAGGTAGAATCTTTCCAGTTCGTCGTAGGCGATCGGCCAATCAATCAGCGATGTGTCGGCCAGTTTCCCATAAGTGCTCCTCGCGCGAAGTTCCCACGGTTGAAGGCGGGGCGCAGACGCGGTCCAGTGTACCGTTGTGCCGCCGACGGTTTTGCAGTGCCATGCCGGCAGGGTAGGGAAGTCGCGGGCGACGCCCCAATTGCCGCTCTGGGTGCGCGCATCGAGCCAAGTCAGCTGAGCAAAAGCTTCTCCGGGAACCTGCGAAAACGTATCGAGGGAGTGGCGCTTGCCGGCTTCGAGCAGCACCACCTTGATTCCGCAGCGGGTCAGTTCGTGTGCCAGCGTGCCGCCGCCGGCACCGGACCCGATGATCACAACTGCGCTGTCGTCTTTGAAGTCGATTTTCGCCATGTCCAAATTTCGAATCAACTACCAATCACATCGGCACCGGACCGCTGTCTGCGAGCGGCACCTCGGGCAACCAGCGCAGATCGTTGAATCCGCGCAGCACATAGCCTCCCTTGGAAAATGCCTCGCCCTCATACCCGAAGTAGGCATAGGCCATCGGAGTGGCGTAGAGCACCTGCAAGGTTTTCAGGCGCACGCTCTGAAAGAATTCTGAGGACTCGATTTTTTTCAGAGCGGCAACCCGATCTGCTTCCGTCCCCTGGATAAACTCTGTCCCAAGTCGAGCGAGGCCTTCTCGGAAGATCCTCCGAGTGTTCCCGTCTTTGGTAGCGTCCGAATCCACGGCCTGAACGACGAGCGCGTAGGCCGCGTCATCCAGTTTGTCGTGTGGTGCGATGGTGCGTGCTACGGCCATGAGCATGGCCGCCTCTGAACTGGTAAAGGCCGTCAGATCCACTGCCCACGCTCGTCCCGGCGCAATCAGCGCCAGTGGACTTCCTGCGACGACCAAGCCCGTCAACAGGCCAGTGGTTGTTTTGAGGAACTCTCGGCGATGCATTGTCGCTTCGTCCATCGGTAATCCTCTGCCGCAGTGACTCGGCAATGTTCAACGGTAGTTCGGAGGGTGGACCGACTGATCCATTCCCATGCACTTTTGTCCACCCTTTGCCACATTGACGCTGATCAACCGAGGCTCGTGCGCCGCGAATGCCGCTCTCAGCGCGGGTTCAAGGTCTTCCGGCCGATCCACCTCTTGCGCGGCCATGCCGTATCCTTGGGCGATCTTTACCATGTCGATGCCGGGGATATCCATGCCGGGAACGTTGCGCCCCACCTGAGTAAAATCGCAGAACCCTTTCAAGGCCGAGTAGTCCGAATTGCGCAACACGATCACGATCACAGGCGCTTGCTGTTGAACTGCGCTCCACAGTGCCTGAATGGAGTATTGGATCGACCCGTCGCCGATTGGGCAGACCACTCGCCGTTCAGGGTGCGCCATCTGCAGGCCGACCGCTGCCGGCAGACCAAATCCCAGAACGCCGTTGGGTACAGAGTAAAACGACCCTGGCTCATCTAACACGAGATAACGGTCGAGGTCGCCCTTCGATGAGGGGCACTCTTCGGCGATGACGGCGTTGTGTGGCAGCACTCGGTTCAAGACGGCGAATAACAGAGCCGGCGTGATGGGATAGTCGGATTTCGGTTCGGGCGCCGGAACAGACGTTCTTGCCGGGCGTTGCCTCGCTTTGCTGTGTGCGCGGATGTATTCGGCGGATTCAGCAACGTTGCCCACGATGCTCGTTCCCGCGAGGGCCGCCGCTGCGTCGAGTGGTGAATTGGTGATCTGGAATAGTTTTGTCCCGGGCCTGATCGGATGACCCGGCACGTGGGCATAGAACAAGAAAATCCGTGCACCCAACACGACGACGACATCATGTTCAGCCAACTGATCCGCGAGCGGCTGCTGGGCGGGCAGCAAACCTCCCTTAAACTGCGGGTGACTGCGCGGGAACGTCCAGCGCGGCGAAATCGGGTCCTGGTAGACATCGGCGTTGAGGTGCTCGGCCAAAGCGACGACTTCATGCCATCCGCGGTCTTCTTCGATCTGAGAACCAGCGACCAGCGCGGGATTTCGACTTGCATTCAGCGCGTCCACGACCTCGTCGAGTGCAGCCGGATTCGACAGAACCTTCCCGCGGACTGCACGAGTGGGTACGGGCTGGCATTCGTGAGCCCAGTCGTCCATGGGGATAGAGATGAATACCGGCCCCATGGGAGGTTGCGTTGCAAGGTAGTATCCCCGTGCAATCGCAGCGGGCACGTCTTCGGCGCGCAGGGGTTCGTAGGCCCACTTCACATACGGCTTCACCGTCTCAACCGCGCGGCTCGTGAGAAACGGCTCGGCCAAAAGATGCCGGCGATCCTGCTGTCCCGTGGAAATCACCAACGGAACGTGCAGGTGCCACGCATCCTGAATTGCGGAAAGTCCGTTGCCGGTGCTCGCGATGGAATGCAAATTCACGAATACCGCGTCTCCCTTAGCGAGGGAATAACCGAGCGCCATGCCGGCAGCCACGCGTTCATGCAGGCCGAGGACATACTTGAAATCCGAAGGCATGTCCCGGAGAAAAGGTAATTCGGTCGACCCCGGGTTTCCGAACATCACAGTCATGCCCAGGTTGCGCAAAACTTCGTAAGTCACTTCTCGTACCGTGCTCACAGTCGGCTCCGGATTCGATCGAGTTGTGGAAAGTTATACCACTACCTTCCGATGCGCCGTCAACGTTCTCTCGCAGCGGTTTGGTTGAATTCGCATTTCGGGAGATGGTATTGTCTCTCACTCGACGTCGAGCCGTAGATGGACAGTTTGACGTGACCGTATGTCGGTGAAGATCTGCATTGTGGGCTGTGGCGCGCTAGGCAGCGTATTTGCTGCACATTTGGCGCGCCTCGACGACGTTGAGGTCTATGCCTACGACGTTTCCCAGGAACACGTGCGCGCCATTCGGGAAAGCGGATTACAGATCAGCGGCGCGGTTGAATTCACGATTAAGCTTCGTGCAACTTCGGAGGCAAAGGAAATCCCAGTCTGCGATTTTGGAATCTTTGCGACGAAGAGCCTGCACACCAGAGCCGCGGTGGAACAGACGGCACACATTTTTGGCACGTCGGGCGCAGTGTGTTCGGTGCAGAATGGCCTCGGCAACGAAGAAATCATCGCCGAGCGCGTGCGCTATGTCATTCGCGGCGCCACGACGATGGCCGCCCACATGCGTGGGCCAGGCCATGCCGGCTTCGAGTTCAACAGCAATTTGTGGATTGGCCCCTTCGAGCCTTCTGGAACGCCGTTTGAGCGTGTACAACAACTCGCAGACCTGCTGAAATGTTCGGGATTGCGGGTGGTCGCGCTCGAGGATGCCCGCGGCGCGCAGTGGACGAAGCTTGTTTTCAATTCTGCATGCAATCCCGTTGGCGCTCTTACCCAACTTCATCATGGCGCCGCTCACCGCTTTTCACCAACCTCTGCGCTCTACGAAGCTCTCCTGCAGGAAGGAGAGTCGGTGGCGAAAGCGATGGAGATCACCTTGCATTCTGACCCGCGAGAAATGATTGCGGAAGGAGCACGAGCGCTTGGAAAAAGAAACGTGAGCATGCTGCTCGACATTCTGGCGCAGCGCCCAACGGAAGTGGACTTCATCAATGGCGCGATCGCGGATTGTGGAGAAAAACTCGGCGTCCCAGTGCCATTGAATCGGGCGGTCTGGCGACTAGTGAAGGGACTGGAACATTCCTGGACAGATCCATCGTGATCGTTCAATCGGTTTTGCCATGACGACTCCAGAGTATCTGTGACCGCCGCGACTGCCGAGCTGCGCTCGGTTTGGACAGCTGAGGGCGGCTGTCCCTACGCAACCAGGGCGATCCCGCACGATCGGAGTGCGGCTACGTGGCATTCGCTCTAGTGGATTTTTGTCCCGTCAACTTTCACGCGGAACAACACGTATGGTTTCTGGCGCAGATCCTGACCGTTATGGAATCCGGCGCCGCGTTCGATTTGGTTCGCGGTGAAGTAGAGATAACCGTCCGTCGCTAGGGACAGCGTATCGGGCCATAGCGCGCGCGGGTCGTGGACGAGCGTCTCGATCACTCCCGTCGTGGTCAATCGACGAATCGCATCGTGCTCGTAGTCGCTGAGATAGACACGCCCCTCGTTATCGGACTCGAGACCATCACTGGCTCCGCCTTTTTCGCTGAGATCTTTGACCGTTGCTGCGACCTCGGCATCAGATTTGGTTCGGTCACCGAGCACATCGACACTCACGCTGTAAAGATGTCTGCTTGTGAGCGGACAGTAGTAGAGTGTCTTGCCGTCCGGGCTGATCGCGATCCCATCCGCGCCGACCGCGAACCGCCCAGGCGGCTGTCCGGGTATCCGCAGTTGAAGGATTTCTCCTTCGACGACCGGAACAAACACGGGATCCGGCTTGGTTGAAGGATGGTCGTTCAAGCGGCGCCAGCTCTTTCCCGAAGCCAGCTCCACGACGATAATGCCATTTGATCCCGCCGATGAGGAATCGGTGATGAATGCCATCCCCCCTGCACCACGATGCAAGTCGAACCGGACGTCATTCAAGTAGGTCGTCGGCAGCGCAACGTCCGCGGGGAAGATGATTTTCCTTTCGACCTGGTTCGTGTTGAGATCAACCGCGAGCAACTTGGGACCGCCCGGCTTGACTGGACCGAACGCGATGCTGGCGGTGTCGAGAATCCACAGGCGGTTTCCGCTGGGATCAACCACGACGCTCTGCACAGAAATCAGTTTGGCGGCCGGATCGTCGCCGTCCACATAACGGTTGATGTCGGCGTTCGGGTAGGGCAATGTCTTGCCGTCCTTGACTTCCGCAACGGTGTATTCGACGTTGTCGCCCCACCTGGGAAAGTTCACAAAGATCCGTCCATCGTTGGCCACGGTGACACCGGTGGGCATTGGACCGTTGAAGGTCGTAACCACCTCGAGTTGGCCGACGACGCGATCCTTTGCAAGATCCTGAGACCAGCTTAGTCCTGATATTGAGCAGGCGAGAACTAGAGTCGTGAGGCGCTTCATGGTTTGCGATTTCATGGAAGGAAAGACTAGCAAGAATCGCTTTCACTGTGCAGTGGAATTGCTCGCGATTCGATCTCCCTATCCTTGCCGGAGCCTACGCAAGGCGCGAAAGCGGCATATGTTTGCCGGCTTCGCGACCTCGCGGACAGGTGCCCGCGCTACACACGCTGGGGGAAAGACTTGGTTCGCCCCACTTCTATCTTGAGTTTTGTTCTTCTCAAGTCGATTGATCTTTTGTCGACCGGAGACGGAAATGCTGCGCGAACCGAGCCGAGGAATCCCAACACGGCGGGTGAATCTTCGCCCTTACGCCATGCGGCATAGACCTGGATCCTGGCTTCCGGTTCGTTGAGACGCAGCGAAGCCAACTCAAGGCCGGAGATCGAGTGATTCAAGATTGCGCCCGGGCCAACGAAGATCGCTTTTCCCGTGGCCACCATAATGGCTCCGGCTTCTTCGTGAGCTTCCACGTGCGTCATGACTACGTGGGGTGCGAACCCTTGCCGGTTGAACATGCCCATCAGCTTGTCCTGGAGTCCCGAAAGTTTTCGGTTGAAACCGATCAGCGGTTCCTCGGCAATATCTCTTAGTCGAACCGACCGGCGTTTCGCTAGACGGTGAGTCTTGGGCAGGATCACGACGAACTCTTCATCGTAGAGCGCTTCGCAATCCAGATTCAGCTCGTCTACCGGCGGACGGAGAAAACCAACATCAATCTCCTGCCGGCGCAGAGCCTCGTTCTGAAAACTGGAAAAGATATCCCGGCATTCGATTTCGATGGCTGGATGCCGTCCGCGATGTTCAAAAACGACTTTGCTGACTGTGTCGCCTAGACCGGAAGAGAGACCTATCCGCACAGTGCCGACCTCGCCTTTCTGGGTATGACGGGCGACATCTGCGGCATGACCAGCCTGCACGATCAGTTTGCGCGCTTCCTCGAGAAACGCGTGGCCAGCTTTGGTCAATTCGACTTTTCGCTTGTCGCGCACAAAGAGGGTGACGCCCAGGTCTTCCTCCAATTGACGGATCTGGCGGCTGAGCGGCGGCTGCGCTAGGTGTAACTGTTGCGCAGCCTGACGGAAGTTCAGGCACTCGGCAACTGCAACGAAATATCGAGCATGGCGCAGTTCCACGCGGGCATTGTACATCCCGCAACGCCCTTCTGGTTTCGCGTCTCCGCAAACATCGATTGACACGCTGTTTCTCAGCTGATACCCGAAAGGTATCACTCCCGTGCTGAAAGATGTATTGGACAGGTTTTCGTTTTGGTCCCATTCTCGGCGGCACGGGTTAGAGCGAGCTGTTCGTGCCCCCATGCGTGTGGGCGGCAAAACGACGCGCTCAAACGCAATCGGAACGTGGGGTTCCGAGAAAAAAGTCCGTCGCGTTACTCATGGCTAAAGTGAATTCGATTTTCAGGATCGCGCCCTCCTCGCCATGCGAGAGGAGAAATGGCCACGAAGCCGTTTCAAACGACTTCTGGACTTTCACAGTGGAATGTTCAGAGAGGAACCAAGGGAAATGAAACTTCGTCGAGTGTTGACTCTGTGCGTGATGGCAGTCATGGGCGCGGGCCTGACGCCGCGTGCCGTGGGACAGGCCACAGTTAGCTTTGCTCAACTCAACGGGACGATCCTGGACTCGACTGGCCGGACGATCGCTGGAGCCGCGGTGACGCTGCGCGATCTGGACACCAACCGGACTTACACCGCTTCCTCCAACGCACCCGGCTTCTACGTCGTGCCGAATCTTCCACCGGGGCACTACGAATTGACCGTGCAGAGCTCGGGGTTCGCCAAGTATGTGCAGACAGGCATCCCCCTGACCGTCGGCCAGACGGCCACGATCGATGTCACCTTGCAGGTAGCTTCTACCACCGAAATCGTCAAAGTCACTACCGAAGCTCCACCGGTCGAGACGACCCGGTCGGAAACCAGCCAGGTGATCGACACCGCCCACATCGATAACCTGCCGACCAATGGACGCCAATTTGTAGATTTTGCCCTCCTGACCCCCGGCGTCGCGACGGGACGGACCAGCATTCAATCGACGTTCACGGAAACGGAAGTGACCCGCATTTCTTTCGGAGGGATGCGCGACTTGAGCAATGCGGTCACCGTGGATGGCGCCGACTACATCAATCTGGGGACAGGTTCGCAGCGCTCGACACCTTCCCAGGAAGCAGTCAGCGAATTCCGCGTGGTGAACAACAGTTTCGGAGCCGAATATGGCCGGGCCCTGGGCGGGATCGTAAACATCGTCACCAAGTCCGGAACCAACGACCTGCACGGCTCCCTGTATGGATATTTGAGTAACCGTGCGGCGAATGCCCGGTCGCTTCTGCAGACTTCGGAATTCGATCAATATCGCCGGGGACAGTTTGGCGGAACCCTGGGCGGGCCGCTCAAAAAAGACAAAACGTTTTTTTTCATGAACTACGATGGTCAGCGGTTTGCGCAATCGCCTACCTATCCGGCCACCCTGATCGACAACCTGCAGACTGTCCAGGACGTCAAGGCGGCGTTAAATCTTCCCCCGGAAGACCTGAGCGTTTTGAACACGCTCGATCACGACAACGGGTTTGTCCGGCTTGATCATCAACTGAACAGTAACAACCGTCTGACCGTTCACTATGGGGCGTTCGACGCCCGCAACCGCAACGTGCTGGTAGGCGCTACTCTTGATGGTGGCGGTATCGGCGCACCCAGCAGTGGACACGACAGCTTTATCCGCGATCAATCCCTGGTCGGTACGCTCAACACGTTGATCAGGCCGGAACTGGTGAACACAGCCCTGATGCAGTACTCGCGACGTCACAACACCTTCCCGGCTGTTACTGGACAACCCAATCTTGATCTCCCGAACACACTCCTTTTCGGCCACAATTTTGGCACCTTCGATGCCAGCAATGAGAGCCGCGTGCAGTTCTCCGACAGCCTCGCCTGGATCAAGGGCAAACACTACTGGCGGTTTGGCGGAGATTTCAATCACATCTGGGATTTTGTGATCTGGCCGGGATTCACCCCGATGCGGATTATCTTCCCCAACCTCAACTGCATGGTGGATTTCGCCAATTTTGTTGCAGGGCCCGATACTGTCGCTCCTGCTGCGGGCCCGACCTGCGGGGATCTAGGGTTGCCACCCTTTCTGAACGGTGTCCCGATCGTATTTTGGGGTGCACCCGTGGGCACTGGACCAATCACGCCTGGAAGCCTTCCCCCGTCCGTGCCCACAACCTGGCAGAACGCCTATGTCAACCCCGAGGATTACTTCGTCAAAATCAACCACGGGTATATCGGTGGGTTCGCGCAAGACCAGTGGCGGCTTACGCCCAAGCTGACCGTGAATTACGGCTTGCGCTGGGATTTCGAGACCGGCCTCACTCAGATCATCAATCATGACTATCGCGGCTTCCAGCCGCGAATCGGCTTGGCCTATTCACCCACCAAGCACACGGTCATCCGCAGCGGATTTGGAATTTTCGATGACCACTACAACATGACCTTCCTGTTTGTAACTTATCCACAGCGCGAGGTCGTGATCCCGAACGCGCCGCAACCCTGGGTGCGCAAGGGCAATGAGACGGCGACGTGGGCCTTGAACCTGCTGCCCTTTCAGCCCATTGTCTTTGGAGGGCTGAAGTACCCAGCCTGCGCGGCCGATCCAAGTACACCCGGGTGTGATCCCGCCGGGCAAACTCCGCCACTGCCGGCTGACGCGGCCAAGAATCTGATTCTCAATGGAATGTTTCCACCCAACTTCAGTAGCGGACCTCCGGGTTCGCTCGTCACCCAGAGCGGCGGCGGCATTGATCACAACAGCCGCATCCCCTATTCCGAGCAGGCGAGCTTGGGAATTGATCAGGAACTCGGCAAAGGGTTGGTGCTCAGCGTGGGCTATCTCTTTGTGGCCTCGCACAAACAAGTGCGGCCGGAGAACCTGAACGTCTGTCCACCGGGCGGACTGGCGAACGATGCCACGTTCTGTCCTGCGGCCCACCTGGTTAACCCCGCATTTGTGAACGACAAGCTTCCTGACGGCAGAGATGCCTTCAGCGGTCCCCTGTATTCCAACGCTGGCCTGATGTATTACCTGGACAACAGCGGCGTCTCCGTTTACCACGGAGGCAGCGTCTCACTAACCGGACGCATGAAGAACTTCAACTTCAATGCGAACTACACTTTTTCCCATACCTTCGACGATGGCACCTTCACTACGTTCGTCAGCACGCCGCAGGATCTGTACAACCGAAATGCCGAACGGGCGAATTCGGTTCAGGACGTTCGGCATCGCTTCATCGCGAACTTTGTGGCCCACGGCCCGTCGAAAACCTTCCTGAGGAATTTCGAATTCAGCGACATTCTGAATCTGCAGTCGGGCCGGCCGTTCACGATTTTCGTTGGCAATGACATCAACAACGACACCAACCCCGTAACGGACCGCGTCGGCCTGTCGCCGCGGAATTCGTACCGCGGTGACCATCTCTACTCCAACGACGTTCGCCTCGCGTACCTGTTCGGTATCACGGAGAGCAAGAAGCTGCAACTGGCGGTGGACGCGTTCAACGTGTTCAATCGGCCCAACGTGGATGAAGTGACGTCGGTGTATGGTGGCGGGACGTTTGACTTCTGCGGTGCAGTTCCAAAGTATTACAAGGATGCTGCGTCGGTTGCGATTCAGCACTTCCAAGTCACTTGTGACGCGGCAAGTAACGGCGGCGCTCCGATTCCCAATCCGCTTTTTGGGACACCGAGAACGATGTTCAACCCGCGGCAGCTTCAATTTTCAGCGAAGTTTACGTTCTAGACTCGGTCTCGAATCAATTGGCCGTCCCTCGAATCGACGGCCAAGCCGGAAGTTACAGGATCAGGAACACTCTCACGACGTTAGGGAGGAAACATGTGGCTTCGTAATTCCTTCTGCTTGACAGCTGTTCTCGCTTTCGCCATTGGCGCTCGTGCACAAGAGCCGTCCAAAGCGATCGAACGTACGCCGGTGCAACAGACTTCTCCTGCCTCCGGTCATGAGATGTTCACGAGCTATTGCGCCTCATGCCACGGAAAGGATGCCAAGGGCAATGGCCCGGCCGCGAGTGCTTTGAAGACTGCGCCCGCGGATCTCACGGCCCTGGCGAAGAAGAACGGGGGCAAATATCCGTCGCTGAAAGTGACGTCGGTGCTCAGCGGTCAGACCGACCTTGCCGCGCACGGCAACAAAGAAATGCCCGTCTGGGGCGCAGTCTTCTGGCGTATGAGTGGAGGACACGAGGGGGAAGTGCAACAACGCGTGGCAAATCTCAACCGCTACATCGAATCGCTACAAGGGAAATAGCCCGGGCATTGGCAATCGTCCTGACAACCCGGTGGGCGGGGTTGAGGTGCTCAATTCAATGCCGACTTCATTGCGAACTCAGGTCGGGATTGTCGGTGCGGGACCTGCCGGTCTCGTGCTGTCTCACCTTTTGCATCTGCAGGGGATTGACTCCGTCGTTGTCGAGTGTCGCAGCCGTGCATATGTGGAGGAACGCGTGCGTGCCGGCGTTTTGGAGCAGGGCACGGTCAATTTGCTTGCAGAAATCGGTGTCGGCGAGCGGATGAAAGCCGAGGGCTTGGTCCACTATGGGATTGAGCTGCGATTCGGAGGCCGCGGTCACCGGATTGATTTTCAGGAACTCACTGGCGGAAAAGGAATCACGATCTACGCTCAGCACGAGGTTCTGAAAGACCTGAACAATGCCCGCGTTGCGACCGGTGGCCAAGTGTTCTTTGAGGTGGAAGATGTCAGCGTGCACGATTTCGACGGTGCCCGGCCGAAGATCCGCTACCGGAAAGATGGAAGCGACTACGAACTCCACTGCGATTTCATCGCCGGATGCGACGGCTTCCACGGTATTTGCCGGCCCAGCATTCCGGTGGGAGTACTCACCGAATATGATCGCGTGTATCCGTTCGGATGGCTCGGCATTCTCGCCGACGCGCCTCCGTCCTCGGAAGAACTGGTCTATACCTACCACGACCGCGGCTTTGCCCTGCTCAGTATGCGGACTCCACAGATCAGCCGCCTTTACCTGCAATGCAACCCGGACGAAGACATTGATGCTTGGGATGATGAACGAATCTGGCAGGAACTCCATGTTCGTCTAAGTTCTGAGGGCTGGGGGCTCACCGAAGGCCCAATCCTGCAGAAGGGCATAACCGGAATGCGCAGCTTCGTGGTCGAACCGATGCAGTACGGGAGGCTGTTTCTGGCCGGTGACTCGGCCCACATCGTTCCCCCCACCGGCGCCAAAGGGCTGAACCTGGCGGTCGCCGATGTGCAAGTGCTGGCGCGTGCGCTGGCTCGATTTTATGCCACGGGCAGCCAGTGTCTCCTCAACAAGTATTCTCACACCTGTTTGCGGCGCGTTTGGAAGGTGCAGCGCTTCTCCTGGTGGATGACGTCCATGCTGCACCGCTTCCCGGATGAGAAACCCTTCGACCATCGGCGCCAACTCGCCGAACTGGATTATGTGACCAGTTCTCGAGCAGCTGCCACGACCCTCGCGGAAAATTACGTCGGCCTGCCGATGGAATGAAAACCTGCGGCGCTCGGGCAACTTGCGTCCCTCCGAGCAACAGGACGGCTTCGACCACGTGAGGGAAACGCGCCGTTCGGAGATGGCAGATTAGAACACCACCTTCAACGCCAGCTGAACTACGCGCTGCAGGTGGGCACTATACGTACGCATGAAATTGTCGGTGTCCGCCCAGGTATTGAGAGCTGAGAACTGCGTATGGTTGAGGGCATTGAATGCTTCCGTGCGGAATTGCACGTCCACCTTCTCCGTCGGTTTGAAAGTCTTGTAAAGCGACATGTCAAACTGGGCGCGGTGCGGCATATTGAGGCTATTCCGGCCAGAGTTGCCGTAGGTTAGGCCCCGTGACTGCACATAGGCATCTGGATTGAAGAGCAGCGGTCCCTTGACATTCGGATCGTATTTCCTGTCGGCGGGTATGGCGTTGGGGTCTCCCACCAGATCGGCAAACGACCCTGAGCCAGCGCCATAGGTGGCGACGCCGTTGGCTGTACCGGCGCTGTCTCCATAGACTCCATTGAAAACCGAGAACGGCGTGCCGCTTTGCGAGGTCATGATACCGGCAAACTGCCATCCACCCAGAATGCCGCGCGATAGCCCTGGTTTGCGGAAGAAGGGCAGGTCGTACACCCAACTCACCGTGAGGATGTGCCGCTGGTCGAAGTTGGAGCTGGCATGATTCTTTTTCAGGTTGGAGGAATCCACGAAGTTGCTGTCCGCCTTGTCGGAAGAATCGTCGAGAGAGTGGCTGTAAGTGTAAGCCAAGTCCAGCGTGAGGGGGCCCCTGGTTCGACGAACTGAGATCTGCAATGAGTTGTATGTGGAATTAGCCTGCGGCTCCACTCTCTGCAGCGACCCAACGCTGTAGAAGGGACGAAATGGGTTGGGATCGTTCCCACAGGCGACGGCCAGGTTGATGGCCGGCTGGCCCCCGAATCTTTGTCCGTTGACCTTGAAGCTCAGATTGTTGGGCCATCCTCTCATCGAATTGCAGATCTGATCGGTGACGGGCTGGCCGGGCTGAAAAGGGTTGTCGGATGCCGGTATGGGCAGCAATTGGTTGAGTTCGCGCTGCAGGGTCAGATGAGTCCCCTTGCTGCCCACGTAGGATACGGTCGCGACGAAATCTCGCGAGAGATCGCGCTGCACATCCAGGTGCCACTGCTGCACCGAGGGCCAGATCGCATGATCGGATGAAATGGAGGTGGCCGAAAGCGGAAAGAGCAGGCCGTCGCCGCCGAGATTCGTGTAGCCAGTCACGTTGTACTGCGTAGGTTCCTGCACCAGCGGAGGCGTGCCCTCCAGGGTTTCGGCGTTTCCCTCTTCGCCATTGGTGTGGTCGAAGAAAATTCCATAAGCGGCGCGGATCGACGTCTTCCCGTTGCCGAACGGATCCCATGCAAATCCGATGCGAGGCGCTGGGTTGAATAGATGCTCTCCCATGCAAGCCAGGGGTACGCCCGCGACCCCACACTGCACGACCCCGTCGAACGGCGTAGTCCCCGCCTTTATGATGAGCGATCCCTCGTGGTCACTATTTATATTCGTAAAAATCCTGGGAGCGAGGGCTGGATTGTAGGCGGCAGGGTCCCAGTTGGCGACCTGTCTCTTGATCTCGCGGAAGGTGCCGAACATGCTTACACGGAGTCCAAAATTCAATGTGAGATTCTTGAAGACGTGGAAATCGTCCTGAATGTAGGGCTCGAACAGTTTGTACCGGACATAGTATTTCGGCTGGGCACTATCCTGAGAGAAGTTCGCGATATTGCCCATGAGCAGGTCGGCAAAGGAATTTCCGGTCGAGACGGGGGCAGTGCTGTCGAATCCCAGGACACCTTCCACATCGACAGCCGCCATCTCATTCTTCTGTGCCGCCGCAAAATACCCGCCAAACTGCAGGTTGTGCTTGCCCCAACTCTTCGTGACATTGTCGCGATAGGTATAGGTCGGGTTGGAGTTGTTCCAGGGAAGCGACGTGGGCCCGGCACAAAATCCACCTTGGTAGGCGCTGAATGTGGAGATGCAGAAACTGGGCAGCTTACCGCCGAAATCCGGGAAGAATCCGGTCATCGTGAAGTCGTTGCCATTGCCACGCTGCCAGACTTCCGGATGGGTATTAGTAATGATGATGTGATCGGTTGTATAACTGGCCACGAATTCGTTCAGCAGGGCCGGCGACAGCGCCGCACTCACTCGCGCGACCATGCTGACGCCCGGACCCACAAAGTGGCTGCCAATCGTCGGGAAGTTGTTGCCGCTCCAGGTTGCGGCGGCCTGCTGGATGTTCCAGGAATCGTGAATGTAGCGAAAGGTAGCCCGGAATTTGGAATTGAAATCGTGGTCGATGCGAAACAACTCCTCCCGCCAATGCATGGGCTGGCCGACCGAAGCCTGAAAGATCGAGTGCGGCCCGGAACCGCTGGTCGGGCTGGAAATCATGGGCAGCAGCGCTTGGCCGTTGGGATCAATGAACGGAATCTGGTTGAGGACGCCGTCAGTAACGTAAGGGTTGTACATCTGAGTACCGCCGACGACTGCGCCCGGCGTCCCGGGACAGTCTGGGAAATAGGCGTCCGCTTCAAAATCATCGCGCTGGAATGCCGCGGGTGTGGATGGGCAAAGGTCGCTGAAATTTCCTTGCCGATTCTCCGTTGAAGGGACAGGCTGCAGGAAATTCTGGGGAAGATTTTCCCGGCGCCACGCGTGCGACCAGAAAAAGAACGTATGGTTTTTCCAGATCGGCCCCCCGACCGTGTAACCGAATTCGTGCTTCTTGTACGGCGCTTTGGGCGCGCCCGCAGGATCAAAGTAGTAGTGCGCATTGAAGGCTTCGTTCCGCAGAAATTCATAGACCGAGCCGTGGAACGCATTGGTTCCCGACTTGGTTTCGACCTCGACGGTTCCGGAGGCATTCTTGCCATATTGCGCTCCGTAATTCGAGGTCAGAACCTGGACCTCGTCGATGGCCTCGACGCTGGGATAGACGTTCAGCGTGAAGTTGCTGCCGTTGTCCATCACGTCGCCGCCGTCGACTTCCCAATTATTGTTTTCGGTGCGGCCTCCGTTCACGCTGTAGTTGATGTTGCCTTCGACGCCGACTTTTCCTTCATCCTGACCGGTCTGGTTGCTGACACCGGGCACCAGCGTGATCAACTGGGTAAAGTTGCGGCCGTTCAATTGCAGCTGAGTAATTTCCTTGCCGGTGATCGTTCCCGCCATCTCGGACGTTTGCGTATTAACTTTGGCCAGGCCTTCCCCTTGCACAGTTACTTCACTGTGGACATCGCCCACCTGCAAGGCGACGTCGATGCGTGCGCTCTGGGCTACTCGAAGGATGACACCCGTTGCTTGGTATGTGCGGAAACCTTGAGCCGTTACCGTGATGTCGTATTGTCCCGGTGCGAGCGCGGCTGCCAGGTACTCACCGTCGGCATTCGTGACGAGGTGTCGGGCAAACCCGGTGGCGCTGCTCTTGATCACTACGCTTGCCTTTGGCAAGACTGCTCCGGTAGCGTCTCGAACCGTTCCCGTCAATGACGCGGTGTCTTGGGCGACCGCAAGATGCGCAAGAACCACGACTAGCACACCCACAGCCGAGATCCCTAGCTCCTGTTTCATCGCATTTCCCTCGAACGCAGTAGCAGTTCGGACCAGCACCGCGATCAAACTGCGTCGCGCCGATCCGCGATTCGCGGTCAGCAATTCATCGTCACCGACGATCTACGGGCAGCCCGAGATAAAACGAGTCGATCATACGCTCCCTAAGCCTTTTTCGGCGGGGTCTGAAGACGGGAGCCGGACACCGGGGACTGGAGCAGGGGCAGGGAAGCACTTCCTGCGAGCGCAGCCGGCAAGGTGTCATCGGAGAGAAGTCGGACGAGAAGCATGCCGGAACTAGGTCATGCTCATTCCCGGCTCCGTGGGTCTACAATTTAAGCAGAGGTGAGCGGCATGCCAACGCAAGACGAATCCCGACGTGAGGAAGCGGCCGAACATGTGACGGGGGCTCATACTCTGCTGAAGGCCCTGCAGGAAGAACTCGGGGAACACCCCGAACTACGGCAAGCGATCAATAAGCTGGAAATGGCCCTCGCCATTTTGGGTGTGCAAACGGGCGGCATGCTCTGAGAAGCCCCGGTCTGTCCGACCGCCAGGTGATTGCACTTGGGAAACTCCGCGGGGCCATCCTCATTGGTTCTTGCGCGCCAGAATCCACCTCTCTAATTTATGCGGCACGTCAGTTTCGACCCGCGGCCTTGGCGGCCGCGAACCACGAGCGCAACGCCGTCGGTCGCAGTTCCACTTGCATGCAGGTGCGCGCCGCAGGAAGATTAGGTGCACTCGAAAAGTGCCCGGCCGGGCAGCACGAATCTGCGATTGGTCATGCGCTAGCTGCAACGGAGATATGTGAGCCGGGTCACATAGCGTTGGCAATAATCGGTACAGAATTGTCGAAGCGTCCAGCGAGGACGGTGAGAAACGGTCCTCGTTTTCAATTCTGGTCGAGTCTGGTTGGGGGTTGGAAATTGTGATTGTGCACGGTTTCTGCAGAACTCGTAGAGCGTTGTTCCACAGCACGAGCCAGAGGCTAGCCGTGTGGGCAGCTCTTGCGACTTGCGCCTGGCTGCCCGCGTGTTCGCGAGAGAAGATTGCCCCACCGGTTGTGCCCGCAGTCCCGGTATTAGCGGCGGCCGTCGAACAAAAGGATATGCCGGTGGACGTGCAGGCCATCGGCGCCGTGGAGGCCCGCTCCACCGTATCCGTGAAAACGCAGATCACCGGCGAACTCACGGGCGTTTTCTTCAAGGAGGGACAGGACGTCAAAAAGGGAGACCTGATCTTCACGCTGGACAAGCGTCCCTTTGAGGCTGAGATCAAGCGGCAGGAAGCCAATCTCCAACGTGACATTGCTCAGGCCCACCTCGCCCATCTGGACGCGGATCGCTATGCCGGCTTGTTCAAGGAGGGCGTGGTCTCCAAGCAGCAGTACGACCAGGCGCAGGCCAACGCCCAGGCGCTCGACGCCGCAGTCCAGGCGGACAACGCTGCGCTGGAAAACGCGCGCGTCCAGTTGATCTACTGCTCCATCTACTCGCCGATCACTGGCCGCACGGGAACGCTGATGATTCACCAGGGCAACATGATCAAGGCGAACGATACCCCGTTCTTGGTGACCATTAATCAGATTGAGCCGATCTATGTTACCTTCCCGGTGCCGGAACAGTACCTGGCGGACATCAAACGATTCGCCGCTGCCGGCAGCTTGGCCGTGAAGGCTACCATTCCGGGAGACAACCGGCCAGTTCTGGGGAAGCTCAGCTTTATTGACAACGCGGTAGACCAATCCACCGGGACGATCAAGTTGAAGGGGCAGTTCGCGAATGCCGATCGTCGCCTGTGGCCGGGACAGTTTGTGAATGTCACCTTGACCCTGCACGCGCAGCCGAGCGCGATTGTCGTACCCTCGCAGGCCGTCCAGAACGGTCAGCAGGGGCAATTCGTTTTCGTGATCCATCCCGATCTGACAGTGGAAGCTCGTCCTGTGACCGTGAATCGCACCAGCAGCGGAGAGTCCATCATCGACAAGGGATTGACGGCCGGCGAGCGCGTGGTCACCGACGGTCAGCTTCGCCTCGTGCCCGGATCGAAGGTCGACATTAGGATCGCAGTCGCACCTCAACCCACGTCGAAGAGGGATCAGTTTCGGGAGCCGCGCCCAGTTCTCCGCAAGGAAGTGCGCTCGTGAACATCGCGGAACTCTTCATCAAGCGCCCGGTCATGACAACGCTCGTCATGGCGGCCATCTTGCTGTTCGGCGTGATGGGCTACCGCCTGCTGCCGGTCAGCGATTTGCCCAACGTGGATTTCCCCACGATTCTAGTTTCCGCAAGCCTGCCCGGCGCTACTCCGGACACCATGGGGTCTGCCGTCGCCATGCCGTTAGAGAAGCAATTCTCCACCATCGCAGGTCTGGACTCGATGACCTCGACCAGCAGCCAGGGCTCCACGCAGATTACCTTACAGTTCAGCTTGAGCCGCGGTCTGGACGCAGCCGCGCAGGACGTGCAGTCGATGATCGCCAAAGCGGCGCGCGATCTTCCGCAGAACATGCCGTATCCGCCCTCCTACCAGAAAGTGAACCCGGCGGATTCGCCCATTCTGTACCTGTCGCTCAGCTCGCCGACCCTGCGCTTGTCCGATGTGGACGAGTACGCCGAGACCCTGATCGCCCAGCGGGTGTCGATGATTAACGGCGTAGCGCAGGTAAGCGTATACGGCTCGCAAAAATATGCCGTGCACGTGAAGCTGGATCCCAAGGCGCTGGCCAGCCGGCAAATCGGCATGGACGACGTCGCTAACGCCATTGCCAACGGCAACGTCAACCAGCCCACCGGCATTCTGTATGGCAAGCACCAGGCGTTTGCGGTCCAAGCCAGCGGGCAACTGCGGAGGGCCGCTGATTACGCGCCTCTCATCGTCGCCTATCGCAACGGTGCCCCCGTTCGCCTGCAGGATTTGGGACAGGTCGTCGACGGCGTGGAGGTTGACAAGACCGCCAGCTGGTATTTCGACCGGCAAAAAGGATTGCGCCGCGCCATCGTGTTGGCCATCCAGCGCCAGCCCGGCACCAACACGGTGGAAGTGGTGGACTCCATCAAGAAACTGTTGCCCAGTTTCCGTACGCAGATGCCTCCCGCCGTCGACCTGCAGATTCTGTATGACCGTTCGGTGTCCATTCGCGATTCGGTCAATGACGTTCGCTCCACCCTGTTTCTGGCGCTCTGCCTGGTGATCCTGGTCATCTTCCTGTTCTTGCGGAATCTCTCCGCCACCGTGATTCCTAGCATGGCGCTGCCCATGTCGATCGTGGGCACGTTCGCGGTCATGTATGTACAGGGATACTCCCTCGATAACCTCTCGCTGATGGCCTTGACCCTTTCGGTGGGTTTCGTGGTGGACGACGCCATTGTCATGCTCGAGAACATCGTTCGCCACATGGAAATGGGCGAGCCTCCCATGGAGGCAGCGTTCCGGGGCGCGAAAGAAATCGGCTTCACGATCCTCTCCATGACCTTGTCGCTGGCGGCCGTGTTCATCCCAGTGCTGTTCATGAGCGGCATCCTGGGCCGCCTGTTGCACGAGTTCGCCGTTACCATCACCGCCGCGATCCTGGTTTCCGGTTTCGTCTCCCTCAGCCTGACGCCCATGCTGTGCAGCCGGTTCCTGAAACCCGCGCAGGAAGTGCATCACGGCCGCCTGTACAACGCTTCCGAACGCTTCTTCACCGCCCTTCTCCGCCTCTACGAGCGCACCCTGCGGATCACGCTGAAGCATCGCGCGACCACGATGCTGGTCTCGGCAGCCGTGCTGGTCGCCACCATTTACCTGTTCCTGATCACGCCCAAGGGTTTTCTCCCCGACGAGGATACGGGGCAGATCTTCGTCTTCACCGAGGGTGCGCAGGGAATTTCCTTCGACGGGATGGTTGAGCACCAGCGAGCTCTTAACCAGATCATGGTCAAACAGCCATGGGTCGATTCGTTCATGTCCACGGCCGCGGGCGGGAACGCGGGACGCATGTTCGTCCGCCTTACCCCGCGCAACACGCGCAGGTCGGCTATGGAACTGGTGCAGCAAGTGCGCCCGATACTGTCACAGGTTCCCGGTCTCAATGCCTATCCCCAGGTCTTGCCCCCGATTCGAATGGGCGGCCAGCTGACCAAGAGCCAGTACCAATTCACGTTGCAGACACCCAACACGAGCGAACTCTACGAACACGCGCCCAAGCTCGAAACCAGGCTGCGCACTGATCCAAAGTTCCGCAGCTTGCTGCAGGATGTCACCACCGACCTGCAGATCAAGAATCCCCAGGTCAATGTGGACATTGACCGCGACAGGGCTTCCTCCCTGGGCATCACCGCAAACCAGATCGAGGACGCCCTCAATACCGCGTACAGCCAGCGCCAGGTTTCCACCATTTACGCTCCCAACAATTCCTATCGGGTGATCACGGAGACGGAAGAGCAGTATCAACTGGATCCTTCGCTGCTTTCGCTGCTCTACGTGCACTCGACAACAGGGCAACTGGTGCCCCTCAACGCCGTGGCCAAACTAAGGTACGACGTCGGCCCGTTGAGCATTAACCACCTCGGGCAGTTGCCGGCAGTAACGATTTCCTTCAACCTGCGGCCGGGAGTCTCTCTAGGCGACGCGGTAACCGCGGTGAATGACGCGGCTCAACAGATGTTGCCCGCGACCATCAGCACGAGTTTTCAGGGCACCGCGCAGGCCTTCCTCTCCTCGGCAACTGGCCTGGGCATGTTGCTCGCCATGGCCATTCTGGTGATTTACATCGTGCTGGGAATTCTGTATGAGAGCTTCATTCATCCCCTCACGATTCTCTCGGGATTGCCGTCCGCAGGTTTCGGCGCCCTGCTTACGCTCCGGCTGTTTCATGTAGACCTGAACCTGTATGCCTTTGTCGGCATCATCATGCTGGTGGGCATCGTAAAGAAAAACGCCATCATGATGATCGACGTTGCCCTGGAGAAACAGCGCACACACGGCGAAAGCTCCCACCAAGCCATTTACCAGGGCGCCCTGCTCCGGTTCCGCCCCATCATGATGACCACCATGGCAGCCCTGATGGGAACTCTGCCCATCGCGCTCGGGTTGGGAGCCGGCGCGGAATCGCGGCGCCCGCTGGGCCTGGCGGTCGTCGGAGGCTTGGTCTTCTCGCAACTGCTGACCTTGTACATCACCCCTGTTTTCTACATCTACATGGATTCGTTCCAGAGTTGGCTGTACACACTGCGTAAGAGAAAAAGAGGTCCGACTCCCGGCCTGCCAGGCAAACAGCATGCGCCGGCGAGTGGGGAAGTTGAGTTTGAGACCGTCCACAAACGGTGATCCTCAACCCACTCTGACCCCGGCGCAGGCGGAGTTACTAAGGCCGCAAGCCGGCCCAGTGTCGGACTCTAGCCTCAGGTTCTCTTCTGTTCCCGATAGAATTTTCGGGCCTTCGCGCGATTGCCGCACACCTTCATGTCACACCAGCGGCGGGTGTGATTCTTGCTGTGGTCGACAAAAAACCAGCGGCAGGTTTCGGCGTCACAGTGGCGGATCAACTGAGAATCCACGGAGGTCAGCAATCCGCTGGCTGATTTCGCGATGGACCAAAGGATGAATTCAAGCCGGAGAGGGTCCTCGGTCCACTGCAGGCGATAACCTTCGGGTACGGACCGAAGCTGCAGGTAGGAGAGGGCTTCGCCCAGGTATCCGCTGAAGGTGCGGAGGTCAGCCTCGGCGGGGCGGCGCCGTTCCAGAAGATCAGTCACCAGCCGGTACAGGCATTCGCGGAGATGGATGGCGTTTCGAAGAGCGATCCGCGCCGCCTGGGGACGGTCCTTGGCCATGCGCAATAGGGAAGCGCGCTGGATGGCGCTGATCGCGCCGGCCTGCATCGCCCAATCCGCCAGGTCCTCGTACGAGTTCAGCAATTCCTGCTGCCGCGCGGGGTCGGGACGGTTGTCGAGCGTATTGATGAAATCCAGGCAAATATCGCCCGCAATAATTTGAAACTTCACGCCGCGTCCCTCATCCACATTCTACTATAACCTGTAAACATTATGTTGACGGGTTATGTTCAGAGCGGTAGGGTATAACCACTGAAAGGATATCTAGAGGTTATGGCGACTCTTGAGGCAGTTGCGCTCCACCCGCGCGAACGAACAGCTCCTTCTCGGCTAACGATGGCCCTGGCCTTCTTCGTGATCTACGTTGTGTGGGGAACGACGTACCTGGCGATTCGCTATGCGGTGGAGACGATCCCTCCCCTGGTTACCGCAGCGGTCCGGCACACGACGGCGGGAGCGATCTTGATGGGGATTGCCTGGTCGCGAGGTTTTCGCCCGCGCCGCGAACACTGGATCGCCGGAAGCGTGGTCGGAACCCTGTTTTTCCTAATCGGGCACGGGAGTTTGCACTGGGCCGAGAAGTATGTCTCGTCGGGCTTGGCGGCGTTGCTGGTTGCCAGTGAACCTCTATGGATTCTGCTGATCGGCGCCGCCATGCGCCAGCAGAAGCTCAACTGGCTCAACGGACTGGGGCTACTGCTGGGACTGGCCGGCGTCACCATTCTCACGCTCCCTGAGTTGACTGCGTGGACCTCTCTGACTTGGGCGGTGGTCGCGGTATTGGCCGGAGCAGCGTCATGGGCGATCGGTGTTTGCATCTCGCCGCGGTTGCGCCTACCCGCAGATGCGGTGGGACGGGCGGCGGTGCCCGTGGTTTGTGGAGGGGCAATGTTGCTCATCGCCGCTGGAGTGTCGGGAGAGTTCTCGGCGGTCCATTGGAGTGTTGTATCCGTCAGGTCGCTGCTGGGCCTTGGTTACCTGATCGTGTTCGGCTCAGTCGTGGCATTTACCGCCTACACCTGGTTGCTGCAGCGCTGCTCGCCGACGCTGGTGGCAACGCACACATTTGTGAATCCGCTGGTGGCAGTGCTGGTGGGTTGGCTCTGGGCGGCGGAGCCACTGAGCACCCGCATCGTGATTGCGACTGCGGTAATCCTGGGCGCGATCGTATTGGTGCAGCGCGGAGACCGTCATGCGGAGATGCAGGCTGAGGCGGTGCAGTCGGATTGAAGTCAAGAATCAAATTGAAGAGGTGAGAGGCTGGCGTATCTGAGGTGTTACTTCTTCCTTTTGACTTTCTCCTTTTGACTTTCTTTCATCCTTTGGCTTTCAGGACTGCCTGATTCGCTCGCTTGGCTGCTGCCCAGCCCTCTTTGACCGTTTGGCGGGCCCGGCCGAGCGCAAGGGAATCGGCGGGGACGTCTTCGGTGATGCAGGATGAGGCCGCAACGTAGGAACCGCGGCCGATCGTGACCGGCGCTACCAGGGTGGAATCGCTGCCGATGAAGGCGCCGTCTTCGATCACCGTCTTGTGCTTGTTGGCACCGTCGTAGTTACAGGTGATCGTGCCCGCCCCTACGTTGACGCCTTCGCCGATCTCGGTGTCTCCCAGATAGGTCAAGTGGTTGGCCTTCGAGCCCTTGCCTAGCTTGGTCTTTTTGGTCTCAACAAAATTTCCAACATGGGCGCCTTCGCCGATCTCGCTGCCGGGTCGCAGACGCGAATACGGGCCAACGATGGCACTCGCGGCAACTCGGGAATCGTCCATGATCGTGCCCGGATTCACGGTTACGTTGTCGCCAATTTCAGAATTCCTGATCACGCTGTAGGAACGGATGCGGCAATCGCCGCCGATCTTTGTCTTGCCGAGCAACTGAACGAAGGGTTCGATGACCGTGTCGGCGCCGATTTCTACGTCGCTGTCGATAACGCAGCTCTGTGGGTAAAAGATCGTTACTCCTTCCGACAACAATTGCTGGCATTTTGCCAGTCGGAGCAGGGCATCGAGATCCATCATCTCAGCACGGGTGTTGCTGCCGAGGACCTCTCCGGCGTCCGAGGTCTTCATCGCAACCACCTTCTTGCGGGCACGGCAGAAGACTGCGGCCATGTCGGTGAGGTAGTACTCGTGGTGGGCGTTGTCAGTAGAGAGACTGCCGATGTGTTCGTAGAGCGCTGGGACTGAGAACGCGTAGAAGCCGGAGTTGATCTCGTGGATCTTCTTCTGCTGGGGGGTGACGGCCTTTTCTTCCACGATGGCGCGGACCTCGGGACTCTTCGCGCTCTTGCGCAGCACGCGGCCGTATCCGAAGGGATTGGCAAGATCGGCGGAGAGCAGGGTCATGGTTGCCTTCTGACCCGTGTGGAAGTCGCGGAGCCTCTGAATGGTTTCGGGCGTGATCAGCGGGGCGTCGCCGGAGAGCACGATAACTTGGTCGTACGGTGAGAGCGCTTCGCGGGCAACCATGAGGGCATGTCCAGTGCCGCGCGGCTCGGGTTGTAGGACGAAATTGACGCCGGTCTCGGCGAGGGCTGCGCGCACGCGGTCAGCCTCGTGGCCGATGATCGCAAAGATGTCCGAAGGCGGCACGACTTTCGCCGCGGTGGCAATGACGTGGGCGAGGATCGGCTTGCCACCAATTTCGTGGAGCACCTTGGGGTGTTTGGATTTCAGCCGCGTTCCCTTGCCGGCCGCCATGACTGCAATCGCCACGCGCGGCGGACGAATGCTGGATGATTTCGTGCTGGTATGAGTTGTTTTTGCCATTCTCAGCCAATATATCGCGAGCAAAGGCTTGGAGTCGCGGTCAGAAAAGAGCCCTCGTCATCGGTCGAGGCTACGATTTCGACGCGGCTTGCCGTTCGGGTGCCCGAGCCATCAGAGCCATCAGGTCACAGGCAACGCGGTCGGTGGCGTGACGAGCGACAGCGCCTTCGTCGAGGTAGTCGCCCAGCACGGGGCAAACGCCGAGGGCCTCGATGGCTTCCAGGTCAACCACAATCTGCGATGCGCCTTCCAGGGCATACTTGGCCTTCATCTCGGCTGACACGGCCTTCTGATTGATGAGGGCGTAGTCGAACAATTGGGCGCCGGCGTGCGAAGTAAGCGCGCGGATGTGCTGCGCCGCACTTAATCCAAGACTTTCATTTGCCTGTGTCATCAAGTTACAAACAAATACTTTAATAGCATGCGAGTCGGTGATAGCTTGAGCGATTCCGCGCACCAGCAAGTTGGGAATGAGGCTGGTGAACAGCGAGCCGGGACCGATGGTGATCAGGTCGGCATGCGCGATGGCTTCGAGGGTTTGCGGGAGAGGTTCGGCGTCGGGTGGGACCAGGACAAGCTCGCGGATCTTTCCCTTGCTGGCGGTGATACGGGTTTCGCCCCGAACACGGGTCTCATCTTCCATCAGAGCTTCGAGTTCGACGTTGGAAGTGGTGGACGGGTAGATACGCCCGCGCGTGAGAAGAATTTCGGAGGAGAGGCGAACGGCCTCGGCAAAATCTCCGGTAATCGAAGTGAGCGCAGCGAGAAAAAGGTTGCCGAAGCTGTGGCCTTCCAGCCCCGATCCCTTCCGAAAGCGGTGCTGAAAAAGCTTGGAAAGGAGTGCTTCATCCTCGGAGAGGGCGACGATGCAGTTGCGCACGTCGCCGGGTGGCAGCATGTTCAGCTCTTTGCGCAGGCGTCCGCTAGAGCCGCCATCGTCGGTGACCGTAACTACACCACATAACTCATGGATCGCGAGCTGACCTGATGCGGCGAGTGTGGGTGTAAGAACGTAACGCTTCAGGCCTTTCAACAGGGTCGAGAGGCCGGTGCCGCCGCCGATGGCGACCACGCGGAGATCAGGAACGGGTTTGTCGGACGAGTTCGTGCGCTGCTGGGGGACCATGCAGCACCTCAAAGGGCGATCGCCAGCCGGTTAGTATGCGTTGACTTCTTCCTGCGAGTCAGCGTCCTCGGCTCCCGGATCCGGATACAGCAACTCCGTGAAGCGCGGATCCTCGGCCAGGTTCTGGAAGTCGGAATCATTACGAGCCTGGAAGCGCAGGGCTGGGTTTGCGTGGATCGCCTCGTCGAGCGTCTTGAGCGCATCCTCGACGTGCCCGGTCAAACAACTGAGCGCGGCCAGGCCGTAGAGCACATAATCCGACTTGGATTGTTTGAGCAACTTCTCCATGTGCTCGCGCGCCGCCACGTAGTCGCCGGTGTTCATGAGGGACACCGCGAAGTCGTAGTGCTCCTCGGGTGTCTTAAATTGGAGGGCCGGTTTTTCCAGGTGCTGGTCGCAAGCGTGGATATGGACCATGGCCCGGTCGACCAGGGACTTATTCGGCCCGCTGAGGACTTTTTGCAGGTGTCCTTTGGCTTTGTCGAACTTGTGCTCTTGCAGGGCACGTAGCCCCTGTTCGTAGTTTTGCACGGCCTGGGTGTGACGGGGATCTTCTGCCACTTGCTTCTTGAGAGTTACCTTTTGTGCCATTCAACCGCCTCGGGTCAAGAAATATGGAAATAGAAAAACCACATTCTGCAACGCACTATTACTCGATGCTCGCTGCCGTGGATAGATCGAACTGCTTCCAGTCGCCCTTGATGATTCCGGCCCGGATCTGCCGGGCGGTTTTGCCCTGCTTGTGCATGGTGTATGCGTAGTAGAGTTCTTTGAGGCAGGTTCCGCACTGCGCCCCGTGCGTGCCGGCGAAGCAGCTGTGCAGGCTGTTGTGTCCCATACCACGATCACAGTAGCAATAGCAGGGCTGCTGGTAAATCACATCCGGAATTTTGGCCGCGAGTTCGTAGGCATGAGTCTGGTATGGATATTGAGCGTTCTCACCCCATAGCTGATCTTTGGTAAGGATTGGTTCCAGCTTGGCGCCCTTGGCCGGGGGAGCTGCGTTGAAATGTGGAACTCCCTGATCGCTTTCGGATTGCAGCCAGGGGGCCGACACCATCGTGACCAGCAAGAACAGCAGGGACACGGCCAAGATTCGCTGCCGCATACGGAATCTCCTCGAAACACTTATTTTACCTGAAGGCACAAGATTGGCCGAGTACCGGCGGTGTACGGGATCAGCCAGGGTACAGGCCTCTGATATTAGTGTGGCGGGCTTGAATCTGCCGGCGGAACCAAGTCCTCAGCAGCCACGATTTGCCACTTCCCGCCTCGCCGGATCCAGGTATCTGTCCAGACGTATCTTCCGGTTGTGCCATCTTTCTTCTTCCACTCCTCGCTGCCTTGTGCTACGGCCGCATCGCCGAAGAAACGAATCTCAACGTCGATCAAGTGGTTGGATAGATATTCGGAGGGTTTCGTGGGACTCTCATTGATCTCATCCGCCTTTGAGTACCGCTTCCCGTCGTGGGACACGCCAACGAAATCTTCGGCGAGAATGCGCTCCAGCAGGGTGACGTCCCTTTTGACGGAGGATTCAGCCCAGTCCGATTCAGCCTGACGGATGTAGGCTCGGTCTTTGGCATGATCATCGATTGCCTGGGCATGCCCGAGAGACGAGCAGAGCAATATGACAACAGGAATGGTGAGTACTCTTGGTTTCATAGCAGGTGCCGATTTCAGCGCAAAACAATGGGAGATCCACCCACAGGGGACAACCAGAAGTTGAGAGTGTGTTCGTCTGACTCTGTGTTCCTCTGTGTCCTCTGTGGTTGTCGCTCTATCCGCCCAGTTTCTCAAAGAACAGGCAGATGGTTTCGATACCCCGATGGAAGTTCGGGATGTGAAACTTCTCGTTCGGGGCATGCAGGTTGTCGTCGGGGAGGCCGAAACCCATCATGACCGATGGAATCTTCAGCACATCCTGAAAGTCGGTGACGATGGGAATCGAGCCGCCGGAGCGGATAAAGACGGTGTCTTTCTTGAACGTGTCGTGGAGCGCTTCGGTGGCAGCCCGAATAAAATGGTTATCGGTGCCGACCACGCAGGCCGGGCCTTTACTCCAGACTTTGATCTTCGTCTCAATCCCCTTGGGCGTGTGTTTCTTTACGAACGCTGTGTAGCGCTTGAGGATGTCGTCGGGATCCTGGTTGGGAACCATGCGCATAGACACCTTCGCGGAAGCCTTTGCGGGAATTACGGTCTTAGCGCCGGGAGCAATGAACCCGCCGGGCATCCCGTGGACTTCGAGTGTCGGACGCGCCCAGGTGCGGTAGAGGACGGAATAACCGGGTTCGCCGGTCAGCACTTTCGATCCGACTTCCGTCTTGCGGTAGTGCTCCTCGTTGAAGGGCAGACGCTTCCAGGCTTTCAATTCGTCCTTGGTTGGAGCTTTGACATTCTTGTAGAAGCCAGGGATCAGCACCTTGCCCTTGGAGTCTTTCATCTTGCTGATGATCTCGACGAGCGCGAACAGCGGATTGGGCGCGGCGCCGCCATACATGCCGGAATGCAAGTCGGTCTTGGCGCCGACGGCTTCAATTTCGGTGTATACCAATCCACGCAGGCCAACACACAGGGTCGGAAGATTGGGCGCGAACAGTTCTGTATCGCAGACGAGCGCGAAGTCGGCTTTCAGCTTGGCTTTCTGCTTGCGCACGTAGTCGGCGATCGACTCGCCGCCAACTTCTTCCTCTCCTTCGAAGATGATCTTGACGTTGATCGGCAGCTTGCCGCCATGCGCCTGCATGAGGGACTCGAGGGCTTTGACTTCCATCCAGAGTTGGCCTTTATCGTCGACGGCGCCGCGGGCGTAGATGTTTTGATTGCGCTCGGTCGGTTCGAAGGGGGGCGTATGCCACTCATCGACCGGGTCGGGTGGCTGCACGTCGTAGTGCGCGTACATCAGCACAGTCGGCTTACCGGGCGCGTTGAGCCAGTCAGCGTAGAGCAGGGGATGTCCCTTGGTAGGAATGATCTCGATATTGTTCAGGCCGATGCGCCGCAATTCATTGGCGACAAACTCGGCGGCTTTCTGCACGTCACCTTTGTGCTCTTCGAGCGTGCTGATACTGGGGATGCGGAGCAGGTCCTTGAGTTCGTTCAGGAAACGGGGCTGATTATTGCGCGCAAAATCGACTGCTGCGGAAGCCATAGGCTCATCCTTTCTGGTGGAGAACGCACTACTGCAGATTTGTATGCCGTGAAGACCCCATAGTATACCGCGACGGATTCCTGCGAGGCGGTAAGGCCGGAGGAGGTGGCTGGCCCCGGAGTCTTTACCCTAACCGGCTAGCAGGTGAAATCTTGCCGCTGTGAACGCACTTAGATCATGGAGGCACTCGCCTCCGCTGATGAGACTGGCCATGCTTTTCGCAGTGATGGGCGCCAGCAGGATGCCGTCGCGAAAATGGCCAGTGGCTGCGTAATAGCCAGGGGTGGGGGTGGCGCCGAGGATCGGAAGTTTGTCGGGCGTGCCGGGTCGCAGGCCGGCCCAAGCCTCGAGAATGCGTGCGTCGGCCAGTTTGGGAACTAGGTCAAGAGCCGCCTGCCTAAGCTTCTGAAGCGTTTGTGGTACGGTCTGCTTGTCGAAGCCGGCCTCTTCCTGGGTGGCGCCGATCAATAAGCGGCCGTCGCTGCGCGGGATCAAGTAGACGTTGGGAGTGCGCACGACGTGGCGGACTAGGTTCTTTTCAGGCATCGCGACGCAGAGCATTTGACCCTTTACGGGGCGAGTGGGTACGGCGAAAAACGCCGCAGAGGTGTGCTCGGCTTGGACGGGCGAGGCGTCCGTTCCCACACGAGCATCGTAGCCAATCTGCCCGGCCCATGCTCCGGCGCAGTTGACTACAACAGCGGATGCAAATCGAGTCCTGTTGGTGCGCACGCCGGCGGCCTTGCCGTCAATAATTTCGATCGCCAGAACCGGATCTCCCGAAGAGAAGTCAGCGCCGCGATGGCGAGCAGCGGCAATCGCTGCCGCCGTCAAATGGCGCGGATCGACGCTCTGTTCGTTCAGGAACAGCGCTGGATGCGCGGGAGTCTGCAGTGCTGGTTCGAGTGTTTCCAGCGATGTAGGTAGAGGATGAGATTCCTGAAGACCGTGGTCCGGATCTTCGTTGAGGATGAGGAGAGTGCCTTCGGGCCGGAGATCGATTTTCAGCCCGGATTCATCCTCCAGTTCATGCACGAACTCCGGGTACAGGCGCGCGCTGGCCGTGGCCAGTGCCTGCAGGGAGGATGGGATCTCGAGCCCAAAGTCGGCCAGCATGCCACCAGCGGCCCAGGAAGCTTCACGGCCGGGTTCGCCTTTTTCTACGATCAGGACCGACACACCAGTCTTCCGGAGCTCGATGGCCAGAGAAAGACCGATGATCCCAGCCCCGACAATGACCGCGTCCCAAATTCTCACCGTCTCATTTTAGCGGTTGGTTCCGTCCGGCCAAGTACCGGAAACACAATTGACAGCGCTGCCGTCCGTGCCGAAGAATACGTACGGTTCCCACTCTCATTCGGAGATACACGCTTATGCCGGAACAAGAAGGCGAGCAGCCCGCTGTATATCACACAGAGACACACAGCACCACGGGGAAATGGATCCTCATTGCGGTCGCCATCGCATACGTCGCAGCGTCGGCGTACTTCATCTTCGACCAGCGCGCAAAGCTGGACAAAGTGACGCAGGAACAAACCGCCAGCCAGAAGCAAATTGCTGATTTGAGCAAACGCATGCAATCCGCGGAAGCAGATTCGGAGACACTGGCTCAACAG
>JAIQEY010000117.1 GCA_020073565.1 Terriglobia bacterium | reverse complement strand
TGCTGAACCATTCCAACGTGGATAACCCCATTAACGACATTGGCGCCGGCGACTTCGGACGGATTGTGCGCTTCAGTTCAAGCCCGCGCATCGTGCAGCTGTCCATAAAGTTCAATTTCTGAGCCTTAGCCAACGAGGACCTGCGGCAACGTCACATCCGGCTGTGCTGGTTTAGGATCTGTCAGCTCACCTTGGTGTCCTTGGAACCCTGAGGGTTTTGTTAGGGACTCTAAGGCGGATTTCAACCTGACCGCCAACAAATCAGAAATGAGGATGGCCATGAGGATTCGTGTGACCACGAGGGCCGACTTGTTTGAAAAACGAAAACAACAATACATCGAGCGCGGTTACCGAATCGAAGATGAGCGGCCGATCCGTGTGAACGGTTTCTGCTCCTTCATCGCAGTAAGCGAGATACCCGATTCCGACGGAGTTGGGGACCTCGTGGCGCAGGCGCTCAATGGGATAGCGAAATGAGACCGCGTGGAAAAACCAAGCTTGGTTTCTTCCCCTTGCCCGTGCCGGAAGCCGCGCGGCTGAAACACTGCCTAGCCTTTGCATCGGAATTCTCTGCGCTCGATCCCTGTGTGGGAGATGGCGTGGCGTTCACTCACTTGCTTTATGGTGTAACCGCTCATCGCTATGGCATTGAGATCGACGCCAATCGGGCTCAACAAGCAAGAGCCTTGGGAGTCGAGACGTTGCAGGCCAACGCCATGGATGTCCGGTGCCCGCCGGAGGCCGTGTCCTTGCTCTATCTGAACCCTCCGTACGATTGGGAATCCGGAGAAAGCAACAATCAGCGATTGGAATTGGTCTTTCTCGAACATAGCTATCGCTGGCTCGAGGCTGGTGGTGTGCTGGTATTCGTCATCCCGCAGTTGCGATTGGCGAAATGTGCAGATTGTTATGCGAACATTTCACGGACTTCCGCGTGTTCCGGCTCACCGAGCCGGCTTGCCTCGAATACAAGCAGATCGTAGTGCTTGCAACACGCCGCAAACGGCATTCCAAGGTTTCTGATGCTGTCTTGTTGGATGGAGTGCAGTACCTCGAAGCGCTGGCAACGAAGAGCGAGCTTGAACCTCTGGGTGACAACCCTGAAGTTCGGTACCAGGTTCCAGCCTCCGAGCAGGTTGTCCTGACCAACATGGGCATACCATTGGACGAAGTGGAGGACTTATTGTTGGAATCCGCCGCCTATCGTCAGGCGGCCCGCGTGCTCCTGCCCAAGCTGAACGATGTCAGAGGCCGGCCGCTCACCCCGCTCCATGGCGGACATGTCGGCCTGCTCTGCACCGCCGGAATGCTCAATGGCGTATTCGGTGAAGGAGAAGATCGTCACATTGGCCACTGGCGCTCAGTGAAATTCACGGACCATTGGGAAGAAGAGGAAGAGGACGGAACCAAGATCCTGCATGACCGGGAACGGTTCTCGCATGAGTTGACCCTTGTCTTTGCCGATGGAAAGACCCAGATTCTCACGCACGAAAAGAAGGAGCCAGAATGAAAAATGCCCACCTTCGATTCGGTTGGCTGACCTACGTGAAGAGCACGGAGAAGGCGACCACCAGCATCAAGCTGCGGCTCGACCGTTTTATCGGCGAGGTGTTGCCCGATCCGCCCCGGCAGGCTAAAGCCCATCTCATTTCCGTGATTGGCGGGGACACTCAGGTTGCGGCCGTCAGTGCGGCCATCTCCTTGGGAGACAGGTTCATGGTGGAGGGGCCAGGTGTACAGCCGATTCGAGTATGTCTCGAACGAAACGCACAATGTTTCAAAGGCTCGGTGCAGCTTGCCGGGCGCAAGAAACCCCTGCGTCACCTAATCGCGTTGTCAGAAGAGTTCTCTTCGAGCAGCGTATCAGCGACTTCGGGACGAACTCTGCTGGCAAGCTCGAAAAACGCATTCATCTGGGCCTCCATCGCTCATGTTCACGGGATCCCCGGAATTCCGGACTGGGCTGACTGGTTTGCGAGCGAACTACAAACGCATCGGGCGATCATCCCTGCTCTTGGTATCGGATGTGCCCCGCTACTGATCAAAGGGGGGAAAGAGCAGTTTCTCGACTGGCTCAGCTGGGGCGTGGAAAGTGGAGCAATCAGTCTCCCCGCTGAAACTGGTTCGATCCGCTGGCCGGGCTTCAACCTCGGAAACCTCTTCCTGTCGGCCAACTAGCCTTCCGCATCACCATTTTCCATCTTCTCCCTTCTCTTTCTTTTTGTTGTCTCATTCTCTTCCGCAAATCGCTCTCCGTACCAGAGGACTTCCATGGCAGAACTTTCCACGATCTACGATTACATGAGAGCTCACGCGAATCTCTTGGGAGAGCGCATTCTTCAGGAATATCCGGCACTCCACCAATTCGACGATGCAGTTTCCCCTCGGATTGAAGAACTGCTACGAACGCCTTTCCCTGCACAGACCATCGCCATTATGGGAGTCACCAAGCGGTGGCAGAAGGCACGAACCGCCATGGTGGTCGCAGAATGCGGTACCGGCAAGACACTAATCTCGCTGGGAGCGATCCATGTCCACCACCAAAGAAGTCCGTTCACGGCTTTAGCGATGGTTCCACCACACCTGGTCGAAAAGTGGGCGCGGGAAGCGTTTCTGACATTGCCAGGAATACGCGTGTTCCTGATCGATGATTTGCGAAATGGCGGTGACGAGAACAAAGCCCACGGAGTGAACGAAGCGCGGTTGGGGCAGGGCCGCATCGTGCGGGAAGGTTTGAACACAACGTTGAGCGAGTTGCGGCTACGGAAGGATTCGCCCAGTTCCCGGAAACGCTGGTTGTCGCTCTGCGGGAGACCATCCCTGTTTATTGTCGGACGTGAGCGAGCGAAGCTCGGTTACTTCTGGCGCCACGCTTATCGGGTACCACACTCTGGTCCATACGTTGGCTGCGTGGTGAATTCGGACACGGGCAAGCCCGTGATCGTGGGCGACAGCCGATTGACGGCGGGCGAGTTTGAGAAGGTCAAAATCGCCGAGACCATCGAAACTAGGGGCGAGAAGTCCTGCCGCCCACTGCACAGCCCACTCTGGCAAGCGGATTCAGACAAGATCCGCCGCATGGCCCCGATTGAGTTCATTGGGCGCTACATGCCGGACTGGTTTGACTATGCCATTTGCGACGAGATTCACCAACTAGCAGGCGATACCGCGCAAGGAAATGCGCTGGGTACGCTGGCCTCATGCGCCGACAGGATCATTGGGCTGACAGGGACGTTGCTCGGTGGCTATGCCGACGATCTTTTCAACACTCTCTTTCGCCTCGAAGCGAGACGGATGAAAGAGCACGGCTACGAATGGGGTACGACAGGACGCAGTTCCTTCATTCAGGACTACGGCGTCCTGGAGACCATCACCAAGGTCGAACCCGCCAACAATGCCTGCTCCAAGGCCAGAGCCACGAGCACGGTCAGGCGCAAGCCCGGAGCCTCACCTCTGCTGTTCGGCGAATTCCTGATGCAGCTGTGCGCCTTTGTGTTCCTCGAAGACATATCCGGGGAACTCCCGCCATACGAGGAAACTTATCTGAGCGTGCCGATGGACGCCCCCATGCGAGAAACGTACCGCGAACTCGAAGACGACATGCGAAAGGCGTTGAAAGCTCACCGGGGCAATCGGTCGGTTCTGAGCACGATGCTCAACACTCTGTTGCTGTATCCCGATCACCCGTACGGGATTGGGACACTGTACGGAACGGAGTTCGATCCTGAACTCAAGCGGAGGGTCCGATTCGTGATTGCAGAACCCCGCGACCTTCCCGAAGACCGAATCTATTCCAAAGAACGCAAGCTGATCGAAGAGATCAAGAAGGAACTGGCGAAGGGACGGCGGTGTCAGGTCTTTGCCGTGTACACGCAGAAACACGACGTCACAGACAGGGTTCATCGAATTCTGAGCAACGAGGGAATCCACACCGCTGTCTTGCGAGCGAGCGTGGACACGTCCAAGCGCGAGGCGTGGTACGCCAGGCAGGTCAAAGATGGTGTGCAAGTGGTGATCTGCCATCCCAAGCTGGTGGAGACCGGCCTCGACCTGCTGGACTTCCCGACCATCATTTTCTACGAGTCTGGATACTCGTTACACACGTTGCGGCAGGCCAGTCGCCGGTCCTGGCGGATCGGGCAACGCCGACCGGTGCGCGTGAAGTTTCTTTGCTCGGAAGGAACAATGCAGACATCGTGTTTGCGTCTTATGGGAAAGAAGCTCCTTGTGGCTCTCACGATGGAGGGTAAGTTTGCCGGCGAGGGATTGCAGAGCATCGAGGAAGACGATGACATGCTCTCGGCAATGGCGCGGGAACTGGTCGAAAGGAACGGTATTGGTGAAACCGCCGACGCCGTCTGGCGAGCCCTCAACACAGAACACCAAAAGCTGTTTCCGACGATTTCTCGCAGCGAGGATGAAGCCTCATCCATCGAAATGCCGGGCGTTCTGCTGGAAACTCAGCACGAACCCACGAATCTTGTTGAACGCGCCATGGACACCGCGTCCATCGTCGTCTTCGGACAGCGACCGCAAGCGTTGTCAGGTAAAAGGCGGCGCGGACGGCCACCTGTCCCTGAACAGCCGTCATTATTCGGCTTCAGTTGAGCTGAAACAAGCGAATCCGAGTTGCCTTCGCAAACCTCGTCACTGGTGAGCGAAGTCCTTTCTCCGGGCGCTATCCTCGCCGGCAATTCGGCTAGGTTTCGCCACTACGCGCGTTTTTTGCACACCCTTCCAGAACTTTGTTTCAAATCACCAAGGAGGAAAGAAAGTATGTCAGAAACAAGCACGTTAATTGGCTACAGTGGCCGAACCATTGGCCGCGAAGAACTAGCGCTGGTGCCGACACCAGCGGCAACGGAAACGCACCGCCCGGTCCCGCACCACGAAATTGTGCAAGCCCTAATCGAGACTCTGGGATTTCGCCACATAGGCGTGGTCCACGACGAGTATGCTGTTTCGCCGGATGGCATGAAAGCCTTCGGCGTTCTCGATCTCGCAACCGAGATGGAAGGCTACCGCTTCTCCATCGGGTTGCGCAACTCCCACGACAAGAGCATGCGTTTGGCCATGACCTGTGGGTATCGCGTTTTCGTCTGCTCGAACATGGCGTTCGCGGGAGACTTTACTCCGGTACTCGCGAAACACTCGAAGTCGTTTTCGCTGATCGACTGCATCTCGGTTGGTGTTGATCGCATGCAGCGCAACTTCGAGCCAATGCGAAAGCAGGTCGAAACATGGCAGAAGAGCGAATTGGCGGACGTGACGGCAAAGGTGGTCATCTATGAAGCGTTTGTCGAGGGCAAGCTGGAGGCTCCCAAACATCTTGCCCGCACGGTGCACGACCTCTATTTCGAGCCGAGGTATGAGGAATTCAGGCCCCGGACGATCTGGAGCCTCTCGAATGCGTTCACCTCTGCATTCAAGGAGTTGGATCCCATCCCACAATTTAAGGCGACAGCCAAGCTGGGTGAATTTTTGGAGGCGCGGTTCTCGTAGTCGTTCTAGCGTATGGGGCGGTATCGGCCGACCGCTCCTTGCTTAATCCACTGACGAGCATATTGGAGTTGGCGTTTTGCGGTTGAGCGGTTTTGAGTGGTGCAAGTGTTTTATCCCACCTACAGAAACCTTTCCTCTTGATCTT
>JAIQEY010000009.1 GCA_020073565.1 Terriglobia bacterium | reverse complement strand
TCGCCGCCCAACTGCACCGCGCCCATCATGTTGCCGCGACCGCGAGCCTGGTGGCGTTCGATAGGCGGACACGCGCCCGCGCGGGCCTGCGCAACCTGATCGAGAATAATTCACCGCCACGGCGATGAGGGGCCGCGCGGAGCCGGTTGAGCCGGCGGCACGATCACGCCCGGCAACCCGCACTACAGCGAAAAGTCGCGCCTGGCCAAGACCATCCAACAGGACGGGCAAACCTGGGGCCAGGCGCCGCCCAAGGAAGATGAATCGACGCTTGCTCACCAGAACAGCCGGATGACCTGCTACACCTGCCATTCCTCGTGGGCGCCCACTTGCTACGGCTGCCATCTTTCGATGAACGCAAACCAGCGCATGCCCATGCTTCACAACGAAGGCCTGACTACCCGCAACTGGACTTCCTACAACTTTCAGGTCCTGCGCGACGATATCTATACACTCGGAATTGACGGCACGGTCACAGGAAATCGTGTGGCGCCCGTGCGTTCGGCGTGCGCCGTGCTCGTCAGTTCACAGAACAACGACCGCGACTGGCTCTACTATCAGCAGCAAACTATTTCCGCGGAAGGCTTCAGCGGACAGGCATTCAGTACGTTTGTTCCGCACACCGTGCGGGGGAAAGAAACCAAAGGCTGTACTGACTGCCACGTCTCGCGTGCTAACAACAACAATGCCTGGATGGCGCAACTGCTCCTTCAGGGCACGAATTTCATGAACTTCATGGGACGGTACGTCTTTGTAGCCACTGGCAACAAGGGCTACGAGGCGGTGGCGGTAACCGAGCATGACGAGCCGCCCGTGGTGATTGGCAGCGACTTTCAGAAGATCGCTTATCCCGACAACTACAAGAAGCACGTCGAAAACCATCTCGCGCTGACAGAAGCCCACCATCATCCGGGCGCGGAGGTGCTCGATCTGCAGGCACGTGGAGAATATCTGTACGCCGCGATGGGCAAACACGGTCTTCGCATCTACGACATTGCCAACATCGACAACAAAGATATCTCGGAGCGCATGGTTACGGCGCCGGTCTCGTCGCTGGGACAGCGATTTTACCTACCCACAAAGTACGCCATGGCAGTAGCGACGCCGACTACGCTCGGCGTGGACCCTTTGCGCTCGCACCGCAGGGAGAATGAAGAACAATCAATCCACCTGATGTACGGATTTCTCTACGTCGCCGACAAATACGAGGGCCTGGTGATCGTCGGCAACCCAGATCTCAGCAGCAAGAGCCCCGGCGTGGGCACGCTGCTCGATGGCAATCCGGCGAATAACTTTCTCAAGCGTGCGCTGGCGTTTAATCCCAACGGGATTTTGAACGGCGCGCGCCGCATCACCATCGCCGGAACCTATGCGTACATTCTTTGCGAGCGCGGGCTGGTGGTGGTTGATCTCGACAATCCACTACAGCCGAAAGTGACTGCAGAAATAGGACCGCCATTCTTGAACGACCCACGAGGAGTTGCCGTGCAGTTCCGGTATGCGTTTGTGGTGGATCGCGACGGCTTGAAGGTTCTGGATGTAACGCACCTCGCGCAACCGAAACCGGTTCCTGGAGCATTGGTTGCGCTGGACGACGCCCGCAACCTGTATGTAGCCCGCACCTACGCGTATGTTGCGAGCGGGAAGCACGGAGTGGCCATTGTGGACGTCGAGCACCCTGAGCAACCCAGACTCGATCAGATCTTCAATGCGGGTGGCGAAATTAGCGACGCCAATGACGTCAAGCTGGGCATGGTGAGCTCGAGCCTGTTCGCATATGTTGCGGATGGACGAAATGGTTTGCGAGTCGTGCAGCTATTCTCGCCGCGCGACAACCCGGCATTCAGCGGCTTCAGTCCTCGGCCCACGCCGAAGCTGATCGCGAGCTATCGCACGCACGGCGCGGCTCTGGCCGTGTCGAAGGGAATCGACCGTGACCGTGCGGTCGACGAGAGCGGAAATCAACTCGCCGTGTTCGGACGGCGAGGCGCGAGGCCCTTCAACCGTCAGGAGATGGAACGGATGTATCTGCATGACGGGGAGGTGTTTACAGTGACGAACGAACCGTCGCCAATCGCTCGACCGTAGCGCCGAGGGCGAGGCGCCCTCGGGACTGCCGGCAAGGTGCCGGCGCTACTCCCCACGTAACTGCTGAATCGTGAGTCCACCTTTCGTCGGTTTTGCTTTTGTCCAGTCGTGATACTGGTGACACTCGAAGCAGCGGCCTTCGGCAGCTTCCTTCGCGGGGCCCTGCGTTCGATGGCATTGCTGACACGTCTTTATTCCGGGTAGCAGAACATCGGTGGTTTCGCGGCTGTCAGGCGTGCGCGTGTGGCACGTTGTACAGGACATGATGCGATGGGCATGATGATCGAACTCCGCATGCGCCAGCCAGCGCGCGGTGAGATTTGACTTGGCGACTTCTGGCAGGGAAGTGCTCGTTGGAGTGAGCGTGTGGCACTGCTTGCAAGTTTTGGCATAGAGCAGCCACTCCGCATCGTCGACTCGGAACTGAACCCACTCAGACGCATTGCGTGCAACTCGCGGCACGCGGGGGCGCTCCGGAATCTGACGCTCCGGCAAATTGACCTCATGAACTGCCGCTGGATGCGCCGCGATGTATTCACCGAATCTCTTCACCAGAAATACACGCACGATTTCAGGCTTGTCATGCGGCACCTGCTCGTTGCCGAAGCGCTTGTCAAATTGCAGAGTGTGACAGGACGCGCAGTGCTTTGCGAACTCCGGCACCGGCAGATACGCCTGATACTTGGTGCGACCGACGCTTGCTTCAGTCGCTGTAACCGGATTCACTTTTGCTGTCCCATACGGCCAGGCTCCAGTGCCCGCTGCTCGATGGCAGTCATCGCACGTCATCTGCACACGCGTATTGTTTGGTCCCATCAAGTTGGGTTGCAGGTGTACGTAATGGTTAAGCCTTACGCCGCCCGGATCTGCTTTGCCAGAACGCAAAGGCGCAAATTCCGGATGCTTGTTGTCGAAGCCGGTGATGGAAGTGACGTAGTGCGGCTGGCCATCGCGCGTACGCAACTGGCCGTGACACTGAGTGCATGCCGTATCCACCGTGGCCTGCAGAAGCATTGCGCCTTTATGCTCGACGTGGCAGGTGGCACAATCGGGAGTGAATGTCTGACTCGCGTGGTGCTGGGGCGCGTCGTGGCAGGTGAGGCAGGCCTGGTCGGTCACATGCGCGGTGAAGGCTCCAGTCTCCGTGACGTGGCAGAGCATGCACTGCTCAGTGAACACTGCGTGAACACGGGAGAGCTGGCCGCTCGAATATATTTTCTGGCCACCCTGCGCGCGCTGCGTGATAAACCAACCCAAGGCAATCACGGGGACTGTCACCGACAGCCAGAAACGCCAAGTCCGGAACGGGTGCGGACGCGCGAAGTATTGCAGGTCAATGCGCTTGGCGAGCTTCTTGGTTGTCCGTGTGCGTCGCAGCATCGATGAATCTCAGAATTTCAAAGCCACTACCGCATGCACCGCTCCCAGCAGTAGCAGTGCGTAGGAGAGCGGGATATGCACCAGCAGCCAGGCATGCAAAATTTTGTGCAGGCGGCTCTGTTTGTCCAGTTGCCGCTTCTCCTCGCAAATGTTTTCGAGGTCATCCAGATTCGAATGCAACTCCGGAGGAAGCAGAACGCGAAACTGCTGGAACATTGCCTGCACCTGTGCTCCTTGGGCCAGGTTCATCGCATGCGCTCCGGCCCTCTCCAGATACGGGCGCATTTCGTCTTCCAGAAACTGGCGCAGCTGCGAACTCACTTGTTGATTGGCCTGCAGCCCGGAAGCCACCGTCAGTCCTCCCTGAGTGCCGGCGCTGGCAGACATGGCGCGCTGCCGTTCGCTGGCGCGCGAGACTTCGCCTTCCAGAGCGGAGCAAGTCTCCTCCACCAGGTTGCCGGCTTCCTCTGTCAGTTGGCCGCGCACGCGGTCAATCTGCTCGTAGATAGTCTCCATCGGAAGCTGCGCGGTCTGGAAGCGTGGTATGAAATGCTGCAGGGCCGCGCCCACAATGCCGCTCACCCAAACGAAGACGAACATCCACATCAGGACGCGGGTGAGAGTTCCACCGAAGTGAAATCCGCCGTGGAAAAGAATCAGCGGGAAACTGAGAAAGCCAAGCCACAGGTGGCCGCGCATCCAGGATTGCGCTCGTCCCACACGCCACACGGGAAACTTCTTCCGCAGGCCCAGCAATCCCACGAAGAGCATGAAGAGGGAGCCTGCGATTCCGTATGTCAATCCCATCGCGCTGCCACCCTTTGGTCCCTGGGGTGAGTGCAGGCTATAGGGGATATACACTGCGGTTGCGACGGCCAGTCCTACGATGCTGCCGACGAACCATTTCCGGTGGGTGTGATCGATCAGCACTGGGAATCAGCTCCTGCCTCTGCTGGGCGCAGGTTTTGCCAGCAGGCCGGCAAAAAACTCCGGCGGATTCACGCGGTGCGCCGCATCATGCGGACAGGCATAAACACAACTCGGCTCGGTGTGGTCGTGACATAGATCACATGATGTGGCCTTCACTCGCACGCCGGCGATCTTGTGTCCGGGATGCGTGGGGTCATCAAGTTCCGCCGGGAAGGGATGCAGATTGATATTCCCGTAGGGACAGTTGGTGGCGCAAAGGCCGCAGCCAATGCACCAGTCTTCGATGATCACCTCCAGCGTATTTCGCCGCCGGATGGAGCCGACCGGGCATCCGACCATGCAGAGAGGATCGCGACACTGACGGCAGGAAGTGGCCACCAGGTACTTATCGAAGCGCAGACCTTCGCGGACCAGGCGGCTGACTCCCTGGTGAGCGTCTGCACAGGCGCGGACGCACTGGTCGCAACGCGTGCATTTTTCCAAATCGAGTACGAGAAGGCTTTGCGCCTCCATCAATCCCTGGGCCAGAAACTGATCCACTGGAACGTTCTGTGTCTGGACGGTGTGCCGCAGATTTTCTTCGATACGGTCCCGGGCGATTGCTTCGAGCTTCTGGCGAACCTCCGGAAACCGGTCGAGCATGAGCTGGAAATCTTCCCCCGCGATGCGCACAACTTCGCAATGATCGAGAGCGGTGCAGGTTGCGGACCGCGGTATCCCGCTGAGCAGAGCGATCTCGCCAAAGTAGCCGCCGCGCGCCAGGTAGGCCAACACGAGTTCGCCGCCGGGACGCTGCTCCGAAACCTTCACAAAACCAATTCGGACGAGGTAAAAGCTGTCGGCGGGATCTCCCTGGCGGCAAATCACCTGTCCAGGATTGAAGCGAAGCAGTTCGACGCGATCGCGCAGGTGGTCGATGAAGTCCTGGGTGAGGGAGGCAAAGACGGGTACACTGCGCAGGTGTGAGTCGAGCGCCCGGGCACGGTAGTTGCGTTCCAGTTGTGCGCGGAAGGTCTTGTTGCGCTGCAAGATGTCGAGTACGTTTCGCAGCATCTCCAGCATCACGCAGTCAGTCCGGGCACGCACCGTCGCCGAGCGCGGGTAATAACTCATGCACGTCATTTCACCAAACATGTCGCCTGGGTTCAGTTCAGCGATGGGATTGTCGTAAGGCAAGTCGACCGAGGCGTCGATGGGAATGAAGGGCCGGTCGGACTCTTCGCTGCGTCGGTCTCCCTGGCGTGGCGCTAGCAGGCTCTGCAGCCTGCTGAAAAAGCCTTTGCTGCTGCCTTCGGTCTTAACGTGCGCAATGGGGCTGGAGAGAAATACCTCCGCCTTGCCTTCGAGGATGTAGAAGGCGGTCGATCCGAACTCGCCCTCCCGGCAGACAATTTCTCCTGCCCGGAAATGTCGCTTTACGACTGCCTTCTGGTTGAGCTCAAGAAAGGTTCCGGAGACATTCTGAAAAATCGGCAGATGCAACAACTCGGCGGGATCGAGCACATCTCCCTCGCCGAGTTGGGTTCCGACGACTTGCTTATTGGTAAGCGCACCGGTGGGGCAGGAAACCATGCACTCGCCGCACGAAACGCAGGACGACTCGCTCATCGGAAGGTTGTTATCGAAGGCGATACCGGCCTGGTATCCCTTGCCGCGGCGCGCCAGCACCCAGTTGTGCCGGATGTCGTCGCAGCCGCGAATGCAGCGATCACACAGGATGCAGGCTTCATGATCAACGGCGATGACGGCGGAGGAGTCGTCCTTGCCGCGCGGAGTGATGCGATGCGGAAAGCGAGGTTCCTTGATTCCGGCGGCGCCGGCGAGACGCTCTAGCTCGCAGTCTCCCGACTGTTGCTGACGGGCGCAGGGAGCCGGATGGTCCGACATTAGCAGTTCGACCAGGGTGCGGCGCGCTGCTTGCACCTGATCGGTCGAGGTCTTCACCGTCATGCCGGGTTCAACCTGGCGGATGCAGGAAGCGGCATACACACGCTGGCCCACGTCCACGACGCATACGCGGCACACGCCCACCGGATTTTCGTTTTGCTGGTGGCAGAGCGTTGGGATCGCGATACCGTTGAGGCGGGCAGCGTCGAAGATGGTCGTGCCCGCCGGGACAGAGACTGGCCTGCCGTCGATGGTGAGCTGAATCTCAGCAGCGGGTTTGGAGCTCATGCCGTCCCTCTGTGTGGGAAGCAGACTCCGGCTGGGCAACGGCGATGGTTGATGTGTTCGTCAACGACCTCACGAAAATGTTTCAGCACCGAAGCGATGGGCACGGGAACAACCTGGCCAAGGCCGCAGATCGAAGTCAGCTTCAGAGCATGCGTGAGCTCGTCGAGCAATTGCAGATCAGTGCTGGAGGCGCGGCCTTCGGTCCATCCCGTAAGCATCTCGACCAGCTTCTGGGAGCCCACCCGGCAGGGAACGCACTTGCCGCAGGATTCGTTGCGGTAGAAACGGACCGCGTTGAGCGCCATGTCGAGCATGCAGCGGCCTTCGGCGCACACCACAATCGCTCCCGAGCCCACCATCGAACCGGCCGCCGCCACTGCATTCCAGTCGAGAGGGAGGTCAACCATGGACGCGGGCAGGTATCCGGAGGAAGGTCCCGAAGGCGCGTAGGAGAGCAGATTGCGATTTCCGAGAATGCCGCCCGCGTATTCGTAGATGAGCTGAGAATATGTCGTGCCCATCGGGACTTCGAAAATTCCAGGACGATTTACGTCGCCGCTGATCCCCACAAACTTCATCCCGAATGCGCCGTTCGTTCCCTGAGCCTTGAACCACTCTGCTCCACGCGCAAGGATCACGGTGGCGAAGGTGAAGGTCTCAACGTTATTGATGGCGGTGGGTTGGTTCCACAGGCCGTTCGTGCCCGGGAACGGCGGCTTGTTGCGGGGTTCGGCGCGTTTGCCCTCGATGGCTTCGAGCAGCGCGCTCTCTTCACCGCAGATGTAACCTCCGGGGCTCACAAAGATTTCAAGGTCAAAGGCCAGACTGCTGCCCAGAATGCGCGAGCCGAGAAGCTCTTCGCGGTAACAGCGGTCGATCTCTTTCTGCAGGATTTCTCTAGGTCGTTCGTACTCGTGCCGGATGTAGAGAATTCCGCGGCGGGCACCCGTGACCAGTCCGGCCATGATCATGCCTTCGATCACCAGGTACGGGACGTTTTCCATGATAAAGCGGTCCTTGATGGTGCCGGGTTCGCTTTCATCGGCGTTGCAGACAATGTATTTTTCCTTGCCTGGAGCGTTGCGCACGATCTCCCACTTGCTGCCGGTAGGAAAGCCGGCGCCACCCATGCCGCGCAGACCGCTGGCTTTGAGGGTAGAGATCACGCCATTCCAATCCGGAGTCTCGACAAACTGCCGGACCAGGGAATATTTGGGAGAACCGCTGTATGGATCGGAAGAAACCGGCGCCCAATGATGATCGTGCTTTTCGGCAGGCAGTTCGCGTCCGGAGAGCACATCCCGCACGAGTGTAGTTGCGCGATGTTCGTCGAGGTTGCAGTAGATCTGGTCATTGATCGAGAGTGCTGGTGCCTGATCGCAGCGGCCGAGGCACGACACGTTACGCACAGCAACCTTTTCCGGGCCGCCTCCACGGAAGGCCTGCTCCAGCTCGCGTTTTAGCTCGGGACCACCACGCAGGCGGCAAGCCATATCGGCGCAGACGCGCACTTCAGCCTGGGCCGGCGGCGTGAGATGAAAGTGAGGATAGAAACTGGCGACCGCATGGATCTGGCTGAGCGGCACCTGGATCTTCGCGGCGAGTTCCTGCAACCGATCGGCTGGCAGGTAGCCGAACTGATGCTGAATGGACCTGAGTTCATCGATCAAGTGCCACGGTCCCCTTGGTTCCGCATGATGACGAGGTTGGCTGAAATCTTAACGTCAAAGGACAGCCTTGGGGAATGGCGAACTTGGGGCAGGAAGACTTACCACCGACCCTGTCCTGAGGTTTGGGGGCGAACCATGCCGTCAATTGATTTCGCGCTACAGAGTGGGTATAAGCAAAACAATTGCCTTGGAAAATGCGCATGGCGGACAAGGGACAAGTGGCGTGGCGATGGGCGGCGTGTGCGACACTGGCCTGCGTCACTTCAGCGTCGGCCCAGAACACGGTGGTGGGCAAGTACAACGGCCCGGGCGGATGCGCCTCCAGCAGTTGCCACGGAAGCATTCAGCCGAAACAAATCACGCATGTTGCCCAGAACGAGTACAGCATTTGGGCCGGGCAGGACAAGCACGCGCGTGCCTACCAGGTGCTGTCGAATGACGTTTCGGTGCGCATGGCGCGGATTCTGAACCTGAAGTCCCCTCCCAACCAGAACCAGAAATGCCTTGCCTGTCACGCGCTCGCCGTCGCTCCCGAGATGCGCGCGCAGAGCTTCGACATCAGTGACGGCGTGAGCTGCGAGCATTGCCACGGCCCAGCGGCCGGTTGGCTGGGGCCGCACACGGTTAAGGATTGGGAGACACGAACCGCCGAGCAGAAGGCCCAGCTCGGGATGCGCGATCTGCGCGACCTGGCGATCCGCAGCCATACTTGCCTTCATTGCCACGTCGGAACGGAAGAACAATCCGTCGATCACCAGATGATTGCGGCCGGCCATCCTGACCTGACCTTCGAACTCAATCTGTTCAGCGCGGTGATGCCCCGCCACTGGAAAGACTCCGACGAGGCTTCGTGGTTCGGAACGAAAGAGTGGGCGGTGGGTCAGGGCATGCAATTACGCGATAGCCTGCAGCGTCTCGCCCGCCGCGCCCGCAGTTCCACCTGGCCGGAATATGCCGAGCTCGATTGCTTTGCCTGCCACCACAGCCTGACAGCCCCGAAAGACAGCTGGCGTCAGGAGGTAGGCTATGCCGGTCGCACACCGGGCGTGCCGGCCTGGAATGCCTCGCGCTTCGTGGTATTCCGCTACGCCGCTGCAGAGACCGATGCAGCCACCGCGGACAAGCTCGAATCCGAACTGGCAACCCTCAGCGGTTTGATGGGACAACTCAGCGGCGACCGTGAACAAATCGCGGCTTCAGCAGAGCGCGCCGCGGAGCTCGCCCATTCTCTGGCCGGCGCGCTGAACGGTCGCAGTTATGATCAGGCGTTCACTCTGCGAGTGATGCGGAAAATCACCGGCGATGCCAGTGCCATCTCCCAACACGGACAGCGCGCCGCCGGACAGGCGGCCATGTCGCTGGACTCGCTGTTCGGGGTGTACAAAAAGAATACAAAAGACCCCGCCGAAGCGGAAATCCGCGCCGCGATCAACGGCCTCTTCCAGCAACTCGACGATCCGTCCGCCTACAACGCACCCCGGTTTGCGGCGCAAATGCAGAAGGTGAGTGCGCTCCTGTCGGAACAAAAAGGAAGCCACTAATCATGGCCGACAAACCGAGCGCCACCCCCGGCAGTCCTTCGCTCAGTCCGGAACACCAGCGCCTGGCTGAGCAATCCAACGAAATGGTCGCGCCCTGGCGCAAGTGGGGGCCCTATGTCAGCGAGCGTTCCTGGGGGAGCGTACGGGAAGACTACAGCCCAGATGGACGCGCGTGGGACTTCCTCACTCACGACATGGCGCGCAGCAAGGCCTATCGCTGGGGAGAAGACGGCATCGCGGGCATCTGCGATCGTTACCAGCTCCTGGTATTTGCCCTGGCGCTTTGGAATGGCCGTGACCCGATCCTCAAGGAGCGAATGTTCGGACTCTCCGGCAACGAGGGCAATCACGGCGAAGACGTCAAAGAATACTGGTTCTATCTCGACAACACGCCAACCCATAGCTACATGCGGATGCTCTACAAATATCCGCAGCGGGAGTTTCCCTACGCGCAATTGTTAGAGGAAAACCGCTGGCGCTCAGGGCAGACCGGAGCGCCCGAGTACGAACTGCTGGATACGGGGATCTTCGACGACGACCGCTACTTCGACGTGTTCGTCGAGTATGCCAAGTCGGGGCCAGAAGACATTTGCATCCGTATCGAAGCTTTCAACCGCGGCCCGGAGGCCGCCGACCTTCATCTGCTGCCCCACTTGTGGTTCCGCAACACCTGGGCTTGGACTGATCCGCAGGGCAGCGAGCCCCTGATCAGCTTTGAATCAGCCGCCAACCACATCACGCTGGTGGCGGATGATTTCCAGAAGGCCGCCCTACACAATCTCCAATTTCCATACTCGCTGGGCCGCCGCTACCTCTATGCTCCCGTTGACGGTAAGCTGCTGTTTACGAACAACGAGAACAACGCGGTGCGGCTCTATCAATCCGCAAGCAATCGCAAACCATATGTGAAGGACGCATTCCATCGCCAGATCGTGAACGGAGAGGACTGCGTAAATCCGGCAGGGGTAGGAACCAAGGCGTGTGTTCACTACAAATATTCTGTCGCGGCTGGAGAGTCCGTCGTGCTTCGCCTGCGGTTAACGCCCGAGAAGATGGGTCGACCTCTGGATGACCTGGACAAGGTAGTCTCGCAAAGAAAAAAGGAAGCTGATCAGTTCTATGCCATCGTGCATCCTCCTAGGGCCACCGCGGAAGAGAAAGAAATTCAGCGGCAGGCGCTGGCGGGAATGCTATGGGGCAAGCAGATTTATTTGTGGGACGTAAACCTGTGGCTGGAGGGCGACAACCCCAAACTGCCGCCGCCGGAATCCCGGAAACGGATCCGCAATGTTCACTGGCGGCATGTGAACTCGATGCGCATCCTTTCCATGCCCGACAAGTGGGAGTTCCCGTGGTTCGCTGCCTGGGACTTGGCATTCCAGTGCATCAGCCTGGCGCTGGTCGATCCGGATTTTGCCAAGGAAAATCTGTGGGTGTTGTTGTTTGAGCAATTCCAACATCCCAACGGTCAAATTCCTGCTTATGAGTGGGAGTTCTCCGACTTGAATCCACCAATGCACGCCTGGGCCTGCTGGCGTGTGTATCAGACCGAGAAGCAGCGGACCGGAACAGGTGATACAGAGTTTCTGGAAAAGTGTCTGCACAAATTGCTGATGAATTTTGCCTGGTGGGTGAACCGCGTCGACAGCCAGGGCAACAACGTTTTCGAAGGCGGTTTTCTTGGTCTGGACAACATTGCGGTGGTGGACCGCGGCGAACGATTTCCCGGCGGCGCGATCCTGGAACAGGCGGACGCAACCGGCTGGATGGGCTTCTTCTGTCTTTACCTGATGCGCATCGCGCTGGAGCTTGCGAAACAGAACAGGGTGTACGAGGGTGTAGCGACCAAGTTCTTCGAGCACTTCATCTACATCGGCGCAGCCATGAAGAAGATGGGCGGCCGCCAATACCAGTTGTGGGACGAGAAGGAAGGTTTTTTTTACGACGTACTCCGTTATCCCAACGGCGAATTTCATAAATTCCGCCTGCGTTCGCTGGTCGGCTTGATTCCGCTCTACGGGATTGAGGTGCTCGACCGGGAGGAACTGAAGACGTACCCCAGCTTCCTGAAGGACGTGGAATGGTTCATTCAGAACCGGCCTGACCTGGTCGGGGATGCGTGCTATGCGGTGGACGACGGACGCAAACGCTATGTGCTATCGATCGCGGACCCGAACCAGTTCAAGCGCTTGCTCGAACGCATCTGGGATCCGGGAGAGTTTCTTTCGCCGTACGGGATCCGCAGCCTATCGAAATATCATCAGCACCACCCCTTTCAGTTCGGAGACCGCACGCTCGGTTACGAAGCCGGCGAAGCCGAAGTCAAACTCAAGGGAGGGAATTCCAACTGGCGCGGTCCGGTGTGGTTTCCGACCTCGTACCTGCTGATCCATTCCTTCTTGCGATTCAGCGATGCACTGGGACCGCAATGCACTGTGCGCATTCCCGGAGGCGATGGTAAAACTGTCACGCCCTTTGTGGTCGCGGAGGAGACTGCCAACCGCATGATCTCAATTTTCACACGCAATCTGGAAGGCAAGAGACCCTGCTTCGGCGAGTACCGGAAATTCCAGGAGGATCCGCTCTGGGGCGACTGCCTGCTCTTCAACGAGTACTACCATGGTGATACCGGCCTGGGACTGGGCGCCAGCCACCAGACAGGTTGGACAGGATTGGTCGCCAACTTGATCGACGAATGGCGCCGATAACAACCCAACTTCACGCGCCATTCGTGCTTCGAAGCGGTTTCGTTGCTACGCTGCCGTTGTTCGCCGCTCAGAGTTGAGCGCTGGCGGAGGCCCCGGTTCGTTTCACGTGGTGCCAACTCAAGTCGCCGCGGAGATACTCCCAAATTCCTCGCAATCGCCAGAACATTGTCATTTGGCGGTACGGAAAGTGTTCAAAGAGGCAGTAGATCAGTAACCATGCGACCTCCCGCCACCTTATGTAGCGGCGGTAGTTCATCTCCTCGAGCAGCACGGAACCGACTGAAATCAACGTGGCGAAGGCATATCCGAACAAAAGGAACTGCAGGAAGAACTGCTGACTCAGGCAACCTAAGACAGCCGCCAGCACGATGGTCGTGTACCCGAGCAGTTCAATCACCGGGGCAAGGCACTCGAACAGCCACATATACGGGAGGATGACCCAGCCCACGCGTCCGTATTGCCTCCGGAACAACATGTCGCGCGTGAACCAGAGCGTATCCAGAAGTCCTTTATGCCAACGTGCCCTTTGGCGAGCCAGGGACGTGTAGTCGGATGGCGCTTCCGTCCAACAGGTCGGGTCGGGAACAAAGTTGATGCGGTAGCCGGTGTCGTGGTCATGCAGATGGCGGTGGAGACGAACGATCAGGTCGAAGTCTTCGCCCACGGCATCGGCGCGAAAGCCCCCGATCTTCAACAGGAGATCGCGTCGGAAGATGCCAAAAGCGCCCGAAATGATGGGTAGCAGATTGAATGCTGCCCAGGCCTCCCGGCCCACCAGGAAGGCGCGCAAGTACTCGATGACTTGCAGCATTTCGATATGAGTTCGGGGCAGGCGGACTTCCTTCAGTTCGGCTTGTTCAACCTTCGATCCATTCAGTATGCGAACAATTCCCCCGACGGCGACCACCCGTTCCGGATCCGAGATGATGCCGGCCATAATGCGGGACAGAGAGTCTTTTTCGAGAATCGAATCGGCATCCACGACACAAACGTAGGGGCTGCTGGCGGCGTTAATTCCAGCATTGATGGCGTCGGCCTTGCACCCTGCCGATTGCTTATGCAACACCAACAATTGAGGATGCGCCAGGCTCCGGTAGATCGCGATTACCGGCGCGGTCTCAATCTCCGCAATATAGAGGATGGGCGCGCGATGGAGGCCGAAATCTTCCCGCAGTCTTTCCATGGTTTGGTCGCTGGATGCGTCGTTGACGACAATCACTTCCAGCTCCGGGTAGTCCAGTCGAAGCAGAGACCGCACGTTGGCCACAATGCACATCTCCTCGTTGCGGGCCGGCACCAGCAGACTGATGGGTGGTGTAAACGGAGACGATTTGAGGCTATCCAGACGAAGGCTCGCCAGTCGATTGCGATGGAGCGTGTTCTGGTAAATGGCCACGATGAGCAACATCAGGTTGATCAGGTTCGAGACGAGGTAATAGACGAACAAGCTGTCGTTGGAGATTTCGAGAAAGCGCAACATCAGCGTTTCCCCGCCACCGCGGCCGTAACCTTGGCGGGCGCAGCGAAATGGTCACGCACGAGCGCGGCGACATTCTCGAGATCAGCGGCTCCGAGTGCGCGATCGGCAATATTTCCCAGACCGTCCAACGCAGCGTCCAGAGAGCCGCAACGCTCCAGTTCCGACAGGAACGCCTGCAAGGCGTAGTTGTCCTGCGTGGCTGCGACCTTCTCAAGAATTTCTTCCTTGCCCTGGTGCGTGCGGGCCAGGGTCCACGCGGCCCTCTGCCTCACGTGGCGATTCAAATCGCACAACGCGCGCAGCAGTACGTAAATCTTGCCGGAGTGATCGAGGGAACTCATGGCAATCACCGCGCGAAGGCGAACAAACCACTCCGCATCTGCGGCCAGGGTCGAGAGCACAGGGAAGGAGATTTCGGGCTGAACTTTTGCCAGCGCGCGAGCTGCCGATGCGCGAACTTCCGGAAGAGGGTCGGCTGCCAAAATCAGCAGTTCTTCGCCGAGACTGGGATTGGCGAGTTCTCCGAGGACGCGCGCAATTAGCTCCCTTGTTCGCCCGCTCGCATGATCCAGGTAAGGGACAAGGACTTCTGGCGTCTCGCGGCAACAATTCAACAGAGCATTCTTCAACGTATGTTCAGGGACATGCAACTGCTCCGCAGCGAAGAGGTCCAGGAGGGGAAACGCGGCTTGGGGCGACGAAATTCGACCGAGTCCCCGAACTGCTGCCACGCGGGTCTCTTCCGAAGGAGACTCCAGTGCCTCAACCAGTGCAGGCACGGCCTCGGGTGCCCGTGTGCGTCCCAATGCGAGCAGTGCCAGGCGCTTCTGCCAACCCTCTGAGGAACGCGCCTGGCGGATGCGCAGGTCGAGCAATCCGCTATTGCGCAAGCAGGCGAGGAACGTTGGGAGTTGGTTCTTGTCGGAAACTTCTATGTTGTCCAGCAGAATATCTTCCACAATCTGGCAGTCAAGAACGTTCAACCGCCAAGCGGAACCCGGAATCTTTCCCGCCAGAATCTCCGGCCATTGCTCGCGAAGGGCTACGGTGCGCCGGCTTAAACGGTTAAAGTGACGTCCCCGGTACCAGCGGCGAAACACAATAAAGCCCACTAACAGCAAGATTCCCAGCAGGGAAGACAGAATCGCCCTGGCCACCAGCCAGGCCAGGCCGAGATTTGGAAGCCAGCTAGAAGCGGATCCCATAGCTCAATCCAAGGCTGGTCTGGTTCTGTCCGTGTTCGCGAGCTTGCCTGGCGACAAAGCCGGTGACGTCTTGAGTTTCGGCAAAGCGATAGCGCAGACCACCGCCATAGGTGCGAGCCGACAAACGCCCGATTTGATCCACCTGGGCGAAATTCTCGGCGCCAACGGCAAACAGCGCATTGCCAGAGAGTTTTCGATACAGTGGAAATCCGACCTTTGTCGAACCCGAAGGAACCCAATCCGATTCGCCACTAGGGAACTGAGTGCGGGCGCCGGTGACGGACAACGTCCACGTCCATTCTTTGGGCAGATAAAAAATGTCAGTCGCATTTAGTGCGACGACCTGAGCTCCCCGATACCAGAGAGAATGTTCCTGATAGGAACTCTCCAGGCCCTTGAACCATGGGTTGGAGAATCGGAACCCGTGCCCATACTCGACGAGTACCTCTCTTTCGGGGACGACATCTTGTGGATTTGCCCCCGCACCGAGAACACGCACCCAATTGTTTTGGTGGAAACGATAAGCAGCGCCAGCCCAAATCTTTACTGCGTTTTCGCCAAAAAGGTGGTACGGGCTGACACCAATCCCAGTGGTCCACTTATCGTTCCAATGTGCCGCGAGGGTCACCGTTTCAACCTGGGCGTTGTCGGTGTAGTTGAAGAAATCTGCTTCCTCGCCAATTCGAAGCTCGTATCTGGGGACGCCTTTGAGATTTGCCAAGCCATTGATCGCAGCCCGGTTTGTGGGGTCATGGGCCAGGACGGTCTGAAACTGGGCCCGGGCCTCGGCAGTGCGCTGCAGCAGAGAAAGCACTCTGGCACGTCGAACAAGGATTTCCGAGTTCTGCGGAGCTGCATTTCGAGCCGTTTCCAGAACTACCAGCGCTTCTGAGTATTTTTGCTGCCACAGCAGAACATCCGCGAGGCCAACGAGCACATCTTCATCGTTTGGAAACTTGTCGAGTACGAGATAGTACTCGGTTTCCGCTTCGTGCCAACGGCCGGTCCATCCGAACAACCGTCCTCGCCAGGCGCGAGCTTCCATATCGTCCGGAGCATCTGCCAGGCGGTGGTCCACGACGGCCAGCGCTGCGGGAATCTGGTGCTGGTCAACCGCAGTGCGCACCTGCTGCTGCCAGTCCTCCTCCGCGAGGATGCGCGTGGAAGCCAGCAACAGCCAAGCCACGCCTATGAATACAAAGGCGGCCCGCCGGTGGCGAGAAGGCAATCTGTTGAGCAAACTCACGCTTCTCCTTCTGCGCTGGCTTCCACATTGAGCATGGGTTGAACCGCGCGCAGGAACTTGCCGCCCGGAGTCCAAGGAGAGATCGGCGAGTACACTACTCCCGGGACACTGAGCAACACCTAGAACATCGGTAGGAATGCCTACTTCAAACAGGTGACTGAAGTAACTGAGCTGGCCCATTTCACCTGTTGGGTTGGTCAGAGTCTGGGAAGGTTTCGAGGGCGACTATCGAGGCGACCGGGAGTAGTCGAGGTGCACGAAAACTGTAGATTTACCTGCGAGATTTGGGAGAATCACGTCATGATCGGTCCACCGAATCGCCGGCACCCCAGAGGCATTCTGAATTTTGCGGACTGATACCAGAGTGAGTCCGGCGATGGGAAGCTCCGAATTGATTTCAATCTGTTCTCCACCGTCGACCAGCCGCGGAAACCAACGCAATTGGCTGCGTGCCTTCCAGAAGCGGGCATAGTCGATCATGTTCTCGACCAAAATGTCCTTGGGAAGCCGGGAGACAATGGCGCGTTCTGCCTCCAGCTTTTCGTGCGAGTTGTTGCTATGAATCAGAAGAACGGACGGCGCTGCGTTTTCCGCATTGGCTTCGATCGTGTCCAACATTGCGGGAAGACGGTCGAGGAGCGGTGGGAGTTGCTCGTCCTCCAAAGTGACTGGAAATTCGAATATGGTTGAGGGCTCGGTCATCCCCAAATCAAAGTCCAATTCCGACGGGAAATTGGAGAGCACATCTCCGGCCGTGAACGACGAATCAAACTCGTATCCGCAGCGCACCAGCGCCTCGGGAAGAAAAGGGGGCACCCGCAAATGGCCCGCACGGAAAAAGATCGTGTCATGTCCCTGCAGCTCACCATCCAGCAGACTTTTGCTCACGCAGACCTCTCCGAGCGCGGTCGCATCCTGCGCCGGATTGTCCCGTGTGGCGCGAGCGTGATAGCTCGGATATCGTTCCTCCCCCGTTCCCAAGGGCACTTTATTGAACAGTTTTGAATGGATGACGGTGTGGCTCTCGATGTCGCTTCCGCGAGCCAACTGGCGTAATACGTCCAGCGATTGCCCAAAGAAAAACGCCCGGCTGGTCGCATCATCCAGATACTTGGTCTGCACAAAAAACGTGCTGGAAACGCCGGCGTTAGTTTCGAAGTCGGCGAAAGCGAGCATCGGCTTGAACGAATATTCCCAATCGACGTCGTGCGACAACATCAAGACCGACCTCTTGCCCTGCGGAATCGTGCCCAGGCGAATGCCAGAGTCCGAGTAGGTTTCGTACCATGCGCGCAATAGAAGAAGCCAGACGTCGGTTCCGGGTTCGAAACCATTTACGTAAATTCGCTGTGCTTCGTAATCACGATTCTGCTGATTCCGCAGCACAACGTCATTCAGCGCAACCCCGATCAGGTACGTGTGACCCCGCCCGACGTCGTGCCGGAGAGCGGCGGCGGAACCATCCTCGAATCGTCCCAGGGTTTGCGCTCCTGCCGCGGGCTTGTAGCCATTCGTCCAGATGACTTCCTTGATCTCAGCGGAACCAAGCGGGACTTCCTTCTCCGCTGCACGGTTCAAGTACTGGAACACGGGATCGGGTGGGTGCGGGTCTGTCGTATCAAAGATGATCTTGTGACGGGTACGGAGAGGAATGACATCTTCAAAACCGAACAGCGGTTTGAAACCGCCCCAGAAGACATCCTGTGCGAAAACGACGCCACCGCGGTTGACGAAATCGAAAATTGCCTTAGCCTCAGCCGCATCGAAAGTCGTTCCATCGACCTCGGGATACAAGAGAAGCAGCTTGTGGCGCAACGCGGTTTGCAGATCGTGGGTCACAAAAAACGGAATCCCCATCGCTTTCAGGCATCGTACCGGTGACTCTGCGTCCTCGTAGGACTTTGTCAGAAGAACTGCGATCTGAGACGACGCGCCTTCACGAAACAGTTGGGCAGGATCGCTCTGAGAGGCCGGAGGTCTGTTCGCGATGTGATACGACGCGGGATGCAGAACTCCAGGTGCGGGACCGCTGTGCTGGAGTTGTCGATAGATCGCGTAAGCAACCAGGCACGTCATCGCAAGAAGGATGATAAGGCGCGATGTTCTCACCAGTTCCTCTACTCGAAAAGAGAACGAGAATTTAGTAATGTTTTTTTCTAGGCTCGACGAGTTTGACGTAGCGGCGGCTTTGCGTAGAAACGTCGTTTCCACGGTACTCGATGATAGCCCGCAAAAGGAACTCGCCAGTAGTTTGCGGAAACTTGAAATCGTTGTACAGAGTTGCTTGACCTAGCGGCGCGATCTTGAACTTGGCTGTCTGAGTTGCTACTCGGTCGCCATTTGCATTCTCGAGCGCCAGGGTGAGCGTGCCTTCGACCTCTCGATCCTCGTCGTTAACGAGCATCACCGGGAGCGACTGGAGGCTTGCGGCTTCGATGGTCGGCTGCCAAAAGCTGAGGTACACTCCCACCGGCGCGAACGCATTGCTCATGTAATCGCGGAACTCGGGATGAAGTTCGAGTTTCCTCACGTCGCGGAAGTGGTCCGATGTATAGCCTGCAGGATCGCTGCTGGTGAGATACACAAAGTGGAGCACCGCGGCATATTGACGGTACGCGCGCCAGTATTCCGTGAGGCCCGCTAGCAAGTAGGCGTTAAGGGCGAGCCGCTGTTGTGCAGTCGAATCTCTGCCGAGCAGAGCGGGGTAGAGTTTCTTGGTGAGCTCAGTGGGAGAGCCATCCCGATTCAGCCATAGCCAGCCGTATTCGTTCAGGATCAGTGCGTGTCCGGTCTGTGCACCAGGAGCTTTGCCGTTCGGACTCTCCAGCGTGGCCATGCTGAACGGTGCGCCACCGTCGGCCATAATCTGGTGCTCGTAAGGGTGATCTTCCACAGGATCGTCCGGACCCTCGGGCGGGTTGTAGCTGTTCTCCCACGGCCGGTGGGACAGGTCGAGACCACGAACTGCGGGGATGATCTTCTCGCCAAACGCCGAGTCCCACGTCTCGTTATTCGCATCCCAGATGACGACGCTCGGATGATTCCAGTTATCCCGCATCCATTCGCTGTACTCGCCGATCATCTCGTCGGTATTGAAATGGACCTGGTTCTCGGGGCCATGCCAATCATGGCCGGTCCAGACGAAGTATTCGTTCTGAATCAGCAGACCGGCTTCATCAGCGATCTCGAGCCATTGATCCGGGACGGGTCCGATGCAGAACCGGAAGCTGTTCCAATGCATCTCGTGGGGGATTTCGACGAGTAGTTTCCGAACCCACGCCTCGTCCCAGGGCAGAGTGTCGGATAGCGGGTCTTCAAAAAACCGATGGAGCGTGATGTTGGAGCCGCGCATGAAGTAGATACGGCCGTTGAGATAGGCGCGTTTGGTAGCGGTGTCGAAACGGAACTCCCGCATGCCGAAGCGGGTGGTGGCAGAGTCGCCACCAGTGCCGGTCTCAAGCACGTAAAGGTTGGGCGATTCGGGAGACCACAAGCGCGCCCCGGCTATGGCCACGGTTTGGAGAACCACCTTGCTTTCGCTCGGCGCGAGGGTGATACGTTGCGGCGTGGAAGAAGCTACCGTGGCGCTCTCCTTCCAGGCATGCACCTGGTGCGTGAGGTCGAATGACACCGGCTCCCTTCCGAAATTGCGCAGAGATGTCTGCACCACGATGGAGCTGTCTGCGATCTTCGGCGCCACCTGGACGCTCTCGATCACGGGATTCGCGCTGAGCGCCAGAGAAACGCTGTCATAAATGCCCGGGGTCCAGCGGATCTTTTCGAAGTCGGTGCCGCCAGAAACCGTGGGGGGCAGCACTCCGGGGTGCGCGCCGACCCGCACGACCAATTCGTTCTGACCCCGCCGGATTGCCTTGCTAATGTCAAATACGGCAGCCGTGAAACAGGGCAAATGATCGCCGATCTTTACTCCGTTGAGCCAAACGGCTGCTCCGAACTGTGCCTTGCTGATTCGGAGAATCGCGACACTACGTGTGGCAGAGACGTCGAACGTGCGGTGGTACCAAAACCAGTTGCGGTCCTGCCGCGACACGCCCGCGTTATAGGCGAGAGCGCTCCGGGGAAGTTTCCCGTCTCGAACCCGGTTCTGAATCACCATCCTGCTATCGAACTGGTCTACCTGGGGGAAAGCAGGCTGGGCAGAATGCGCAAGGCCTGGTACCGGACCCTTGTGGTTCCAGACAGCCGGGATCGCATCCGCATCTTTGGAATCCTCGATGTCCCAAGTCCCGTTCAGTGAAATTGTCGTTCTCTCGGCCGCCCACAGGGAGAATGGGAACGCTGCGGCGAGCGACAGAATAATGACGATCGACTTGGAAAAAGGACCGGCGTTCATGCGCCCCAAAGCACAGTTCGAACGTGGGTGAGGTTGACGTTTCTGATGTAGAGGATCATCCATACCGATTCGCCGTTATCGAGATTTCTTGATTCCAGGTGCCGCAAAAAGTTCTTTCAACGCTTGTGCGTCAGCCACCATTTCTCGATTTCCTCCAAGGTGCGCCCCTTGGTTTCTGGAATCATGCGCCAGACAAAGAGAAACGCGGCGACCGCGATCGTTGCGTAGAGCAAAAAAGCGCCGGAAGCGGTAAACAGGTTCACCAGCGAAAGAAATGTCAGAGTAACCAGAAGTGTTCCGCACCAGAGGCAGACGGTGGCCAGTGACATCGCCCGGCCCCGTACTCGCGTTGGACAGATTTCCGCCATCACCACCCAGGTGCCGGTACCGACGCCGACCGCAAAGCAGGCCACGTAGGTAAGGACAAAGATCAAAACGATTGTGCCTGCGACTTGAAAATGAACGGCCGCCGACACCGCGACGAGGGAAAGGGCCATTCCCGCAAACGCGGACATCAGCAGCGGCTTTCGTCCGGAGCGGTCGATCAGAAGCATTCCTACGATGGTGGCCGCAAAATTGATCGCTCCAATAATGACGTTTGCCCACAGCGCGGTGCTGGCGGTCTGGTGTGGGACATGCTCCAGGAAGACGATCGAGCCATAATAGATGATGGTGTTGATGCCGGTGAACTGGCTGAAGAGGGCGATCAGGATGGCAACGATCAGCGCTTTCCTAAACGTGGGGTCCAGCAGGTCTCCGCTCTCTTCTGAAAGGGCGGCGCGGATGGCTTCAATTTCTCGGGCAGCGGCCTGAGGGCCCACGATCTGCGCGAGAAAGTGCTCTGCCTCTTGCTCTCGGCCTTTTTGCATCAGCCAGCGCGGACTCTCGGGAATGAAAAGCAGCGTCAGCAAGAAACCAGCGGAGGGCAGTGCAGCGGAGGCGAACATCCATCTCCAGTTCGAGGGTCCCGCACCCGTAAGCAGGTAATTGACGCTGTAGGACAGCAGAATTCCGGTGACAATCGCCAACTGATTTAGCGACACCAACAGGCCGCGATTTCGTGCCGGCGAGATCTCCGCGATGTACAGCGGCGAGAGCGTGGAGGCGATTCCGATGGCTACACCGCCCACAAGCCGGGCGAGGGCAAACTGAATCAGGTCACGCGGAAGCGCCGCACCTACGGAAGAAATTGTGAACAAAGCTGCCGCACCCAGCAGGACTCGCTTCCTTCCAAAGCGGTCGCTGGTGAAGGCAGCCACGCTGGCTCCGACGACGCATCCCAGAAGAAGGCTGCTGGCGGCGATTTCGGTTTGCGAATCGCTTAACGCGAACTGCTGCTTGATGAAGACGATTGCACCGTTAATGACGGCTGTGTCATAGCCGAACAGCAAGCCACCGAGAGCCGCCACCATCGCCGGCAGGTAAAGGTATCGGGCTGAACCCTTCTGCAACTTCTCTTCATAACCGCGCGCGTTTGTAGTTGGATCCATAGTCACAATGTAGTCACGAGTATTCCTTGACTCTGCTCAGGACGCGAGCACACATCTTCACTTCATATTGCCAACAAGCGCTGCTGCAGAAAAACCAGTCCCGCCGCTCCGGCAACCCCGCCATAGCCCACAGTTTTCTGAAATACGATCGGAACTTCCCGGCCCAGCAATATTTTCGACCGCTGCGCGATTTTATCCTGAATGGGAGCGATCAGTTGCGGCCCGGCAGCCGCGATGCTGCCTCCCAGGATGAAAATCTCCGGATCGAAGGTGTGCAGGAAACTAACCAGCGCGGCCCCCAAATACTCCAGCGCCCGATCGAGGACATAGCGGGCGCATTCGTCTCCCTTGGCAGCGGCACGGAAAATCGCCTCGGTATCAGGTAGCTGGCCAGCGCTGCCTACCGACAATTTCGCGGGCGCGGCGCGGTGCAAATGTGCCCAATAATCGGATTCGATGGCGCGCGACGAAAAGAGTGTTTCCAGGCAGCCGTAGTTGCCGCAAATACACAGCCCGCCCCGGGGATCAACCGTCACGTGACCCAGGTGACCGCCTGCGTCCCCCGCTCCGCGAAGGATCGCGCCATCCACCAACACCGCTCCGCCAACTCCGGTGCCCAGCGTCAGCATCACTACATTCCGCCGTCCGCGAGCCGCCCCCCAGAGTACTTCGGCAATCAGGGCGGTGCGCGCATCGTTGTCAGCAGAGACGGGCAAATCACCGGCGGCAATCACCTCGCTCAGCAACAGCCCTTCCAGGAAGTGGAGGTCTCCCGGCAGGCTCTTTACGCGGGATGAGGCCGCATCGATGATCCCTTTGCAGCCAATGCCGATTCCCCGCACCGGAAGCTTGGCGCACTTCAAAACCGAGTGAACGAAGTCCTGCAAGGCAGAGGTGGTGCGCGGCGAGGGCTCATGAAAGCTCTCGACCAGGTCTCCGTGTACGCCGACGATAGCGGCTTTGATTGCGGTGGCGCCAATGTCAACACCAATTGCCAGTGGGGTGCCGGAATCAGCGCTAGCCAGGTTTTCGCTCACGATGGTTTGTGCATTATACCCACTTTGTGCAATTCTACTGGGCAATGTCGCGATGGCCGAAAACGCCATCGCGGTCAGGATGACTTGCTCGTGAGATGAAACGCGCCAGACCAACTCGATTGGGCGTGCCAACTCGCCACCCTCGGCAAAGGAGCCAATAACCAACTGTGCGTGATACAGCCCTCAACCGCACTGTCCCCACCAGCCAGGCGAGTTCGGCGTTCTTTGACCACGCCATGAACCTGCTGCAGGAGTTGAAACGCACGCAGGAAGGCGTGATTCAGAAGGCAGCGGAATTGTGCGCGGACCGGATCGCCCGTGGCGGACTAGTTTTTCTTTTCGGCAACGGCCACTCCAGGATGATGTGTGAGGAGATGATCCCGCGCCAAGGCTGCTATGCCGGCTTCGTGGCACTGGTGGAGACGGCACTCTCCAATCATGCAGCCATCATCGGAGCCAATGGCTTGCGCGCCCCGCTCTATCTGGAGAATTACGAGGGCTACGCCGAACAGATTCTGCGCAGTTTCCATTTTGGCCCCCATGATGCCTTTATCGTTATTTCGACGAGCGGTATCCGGCCGGTGATTGTCGAAATGGCGATGGGCGCTCAGGCGCGCGGACTGCCGGTGATCGCCATCGTTTCTAAGGCGCACTGTGAAGAAGCGAAGGCGGCGCACTCCTCCGGGAAGAAGCTAACGGATTGCGCCGACCTCGTGATTGATAATCTTTGTCCGCCGGGGGATTGTGTTCTCGAGTTGGAGGGGCTTGAGTGGAGAACGGGGCCAGTCTCCACGATCACGGGTGCAATGATCATTAATATGATCCGCTGCGCAGCCGCAGACGCGCTGCTCAAGCGCGGAGTGAAACCGGTGGTGCTGCCGAGCCATCAGTTTGTCGGCAACACCAGCGCCGCAGAGCAACTGGAAGCTTTCTACGAGGCATATCGGCAAAGCCTCAGACACTTGTTTGAATAGGGCACAGTGAAGGACGTCCTTCTCGTCACCGGGTCGTCAGGAATTGCAGCTGCCACGGCACGCTTATGGGCAGCCGAAAATCCGGTGTTTGTCGTTGGGATAAATGAAGAGGAATGCCGTTCTCTGGCGGCAGAACTGGGCGAAGCGAGCTTCGTTGTCGCCGATGTCCGCGATGAACTTGCGGTTCGAAATGCGGTGGCTGCGTGCCTGGAGCGATTCGGGAAAATTGACGCTCTTTTCAATGTCGCCGGCATTAGCGCGCGCTCGGCCGGTGATGGCCCGCTTCACGAATGCAAGCCGGCAGCGTGGGACCTGGTGATGGATGTGAATGCCAAAGGGTCGTTCCTGATGTGCCGTGAGGTGCTGGGCGTGTGGACGAAAAATGCCCAAGCGGGAGCGATTCTGAATTGCGGAAGTGTGCTGGCGCATCACCCGCAACGCGACCACTTCGCGACGGTGGGTTACGCGGCCAGCAAAGGAGCGATCGAGTCGATGAGCATAGCCGCAGCTGCGTACTACGCTCCGTGTGGTATCCGCATCAATGTGATTGCGCCTGGTCTGGTGCGCACTCCGATGAGCGCGCGCGCGCAGGCAAATCCGCGAATCGCAGAATATATGACCCATAAACAGCCTCTGACCAAGGGCTTGCTCAGCGCTGAGGACGTTGCCAAGACGGCCTGCTTTCTTCTGCGAAATGACTCCAGCTCGATCACAGGCCAAATCGTCACGGTTGACGGCGGTTGGGGGGTGAGCGAATGAGTCCCGCAAGAAAGACGGCGAGGGTTGCGCCGGCCGCCAATTCCACGGGTGGAGATCGGGGAAGACAACCCCGTCCTCTGCAAACTACGGTGATCGGGAGCTATCCGTTTCCGGGCTGGCTTGAGTTTGCATCAGCCCACCTGGAGCAATTCGGTGAGGCTGACATCGAGGAGCTTCGCACGGACGCGGTGATCGCCGCGGTCCACGATCAGCTTGCCGCAGGAGTAGACGTGATCACGGACGGCGAGCAAACCCGCTACGATTTCAACCTGTCGTTCTACGGCCGGCTGGAGGGCCTCAATCCTACTCCGGTTTCACCACGCCGCTTCGGCCCGCCCGCCCACGATCAACGCGGAAAATACGAAGTCTCCGGACCGCTCCGTTCCTCGCACGGCCTGGGAGCGGTGGCGGAGTTTAAGCTCCTGCAGAAGATCGCGCCCCCGGGCCCGGTGTTGAAGGCCAGTGTGCCCGGACCCTATACATTGAGTGGCCGAATCAATCCGGGGGGGATTTACAAGGACCGTCGGGACGTAACCGAGGCGTTAATTCCGATTGTGCGGGATGAACTCGAGCAGTTGGTGAGTTGCGGTTGCCGCGAAATCACTTTGGATGAGCCCTCGATGAGCTGCTACGCGCACCGCGAAGATCCTCGCCGTTTCGTGAAGATTTTTGCCGAGACCGTCCAGCCGATCCTGGGACGGTGCCGGCTTTCAACTCATCTTTGCTTTGGCAACTACAAAGCTCGCGCGGTCGGTCCGCGGCGATATGCGCCGCTGTTCCCTGCATTTTTCGAACTGCCCGTGGATGAAATGCACCTGGAGATGGCGAGCCGTGAATTCTCAGAAATCGAAGTGATTCGCGAAATCGCGGGGCAGGGAACTGGCGTGGCCGTTGGAATCATCGACGTAAAGAGCTACTACATCGAATCCCCCAGCGACGTCGCCGAGCGAGTGCGGCTGTGCCTGAGGTACGCGCCTGCCGAGAAACTTTCGTTCGCCCCCGACTGCGGACTCAGTCAAACGGCGCGTTGGGCGGCCAGGCAGAAGTTGGCCAACATGGTGAGCGGTGTATCGATCGTGCGGAGAGAACTTGGACTCTCGTGATCCAGCCCCTCCAATCCCACGACGCGCTGCTCGCAGACATACGCGCCTCCGACCGGCGTGACGGAAGTTTTCGTTTATGGTGGCTGGGCCAGAGCGGCTTCCTGCTGCAGTGGCAGGGCGTCCACGTGCTGCTCGATCCCTATCTGTCAGACTCGCTGACCAGGAAGTACAGCCAAACCGACAAGCCGCACGTGCGAATGACGGAACTGGTCATTGATCCGGCGCGCCTCTCATTTGCCGATATCGCCACCTCCACTCATAATCACACCGACCATCTCGATGCAGAAACGCTCGGTCCGATCCTTGAGGCAAACCCGAGTCTGAAATTAGTGATCGCGGAAGCCAATCGAGCATTTGTTGCGGATCGGCTCGAGGTCGACGCGGCGACTGCGATTGGTGTGGACGACGGAACCTCGGTCGAAGTCTCAGGGATTCGAATTTTCGGCGTCGCGTCGGCTCACGAAACAGTAGAGCGGGATGAACACGGCTGCGCGAAGTATTTGGGATATGTTCTCCAATTCGGCGGCTGGACGATTTACCACAGCGGCGACACGGTGCGATATGAAGGGATGACAGAAAAACTGCGGCCCTTCAGGGCGGACGTTGCGCTCCTTCCCATTAACGGACGGGCGCCCGAACGGCGCGTTCCGGGCAATCTATTCGGACGCGAGGCGGCGCAGTTGGCAGTAGACATCGAGGCGAAACTGGTCATCCCGTGCCATTTCGAAATGTTCGAATTCAATACCGCTTCACCGGACGAATTCACCCGCGAATGCCGCAGGTTGGGACAGCCGTTTAAGGTGCTACGCTGCGGCGAACAATGGCACAGCTAGAGACACCGCGCAGCGCCCGAATCGCACCTTGCCTCACTGACCAACCCGATGATGTCACGTCTAACCAGCAGTTAGGACGTTTTACTTCCTGGAAGGAGCACACCGTCATGTACTGGACTCGTCGTCTACTTTTTGCTTGTATCCTGTACACCTTTTCTTTGCCGATGAAGGCGCAGGAGGTGGAAGTGGATGTTTCCGCCTGTCGGGGCATGTACGCGGTGTTAGAAGCCATGCGCGAAGGCGCTCCGAAGGAGGAGGTTTCGGGCATGTTGGATACGCTGCTTGACACCCGGCCATATCAGCTGATGTTCAAGCACTACAACCGCTCGTGGCGGCCCAATCATCTCCCCAAAGCTGTTTTCAAGCGAATGATCCTGAGTCTGCGATTTGAGGAGGAGTACCGCCCTGGGGAGAATGAGCGGGCCGACGCAATGCGGGCGCGATGGACAAAGTACTACCCAAATCTTGCGCTGTACGAGAGTCAATTGCATCAACTGGAAGCCGCCGATCTGCGCAAGCTCATCAACGATGGCGTGCGCTATGGTCAAGGCTGGCTTCCTCCAGAGTGGAAGATTCCGAACTTCTATTTTGCGGTGATTCCCAACGGTGGGAGTCCAGCATTCACCATCGAAGGCGCGCAAGGTTACGATTTCCTTCAACTCGCACAGGTGCGACCGGGCGAGATTGACATGAACTGGCTGGTCGGGACCGTGGCCCACGAATCGCACCACCTGGGAATGAAATCAAACATACCAGGCGAGCTGTCGCCGGCGGATGCAATGGCGTATCGGGTGGTAATCCTGTGTGTTGCGGAGGGCGTGGCGACCTATTTTATCAGCGGTTCGCCAGCGGGACGAGCTCCCGCGTTTCCGGACTCACGTTTCCATGTTTTTATGGCTGATCTGACAAAGGCTTGGGAGGACAAAGTTGCTCAAGAGGAAGAGATGGTGCAGCATCAGGCGGCATTGCTCGACCGTGCAGTGAGAGGACGACTGACTGAGGATGCCTTCAATACCGAGCTGCGAGACTACTGGCTGAATGGCGCGGTCGGACGTGCGTACGTTCTGGGCTCAGACATGTTTGGAGCGATTTACGCAGCGTTCGGCAAAGCTGGGGTCTTGTCGGCAATGCAGGACCCGCGGCGGCTATTCCAGTTGTATAACGCGGCACTGGATGCGAAGCCTGACGTACTCAAACGCTGCGTCCGTTTCCCAGATAAGACGGTGAAGCAGGCCCTGACAGTCGGCGGCGGTCATTGAGGAAATGGCGATGCTGATGATTGAACAGCCGCAAGTGAGCTTATTTACGTTGTGACTTCGAATCAAACCGATAGCCAAAGGTGAACGACCACTGGTCGTAGTTTTGCAGGCCACCGCGGTTCCGCGTGTATCCGCTCTGAATGAAGTAGTTCGATCCCAGATTTGCCTCGAAGTTGCCCGTCAAGAAACGAGAGGACATGTTTTTCGAAGCCAAGGACGCGAAGGACTGGCTGCCGGCAAGCACTTCCCACCGGAGGTTTTCGTGGAAGTTGCGTGAGAACGACAGCGCCTTGTAGGACCCGCCGCCAAACGAGCTATCAAACTTCGAGTAGCGGAAGTCGGCGCGCACGCCAGCCCAGGGGACGCGACCGAAAGTGAGTCCATACATCTGGTTGAGGGAGGGCTTGGCATCGCCCGAACGATTGCTGCGTCCCAGATTGGTATAGACCCAGATCTGCTTCGCCACTTCCACTCGCGCGCCCGCGCTGAATCCCTGGAAGAGATATTTATCCAACAATCCTGTCTGGATTAGTTGAGGATCATATGTGGGGATATCCCGGAAGTAGGTGTGATTGAAATCGAAGTCAACGCGCGGGTGAGGCTGGAAACGGACAGTGAAGAAACTGCGACTGATACCGGCGCCAAGGGCAGGCACCTGGGAGTTGCCACGTGGGCTGTCGGCTTGGAGCGAGTGGTAGATCGATAAGTGGCGCTTGTAAGAGATTCCATTTTCGAAAAACACAAAGGGGCGGTCGATAGTCCATTTCAGAGTGCTGATGCCCATCCCCGACGTGCTGGTATAACGCACATCGTCAAAGCTTCCGCCTTCGACGTTGAAGAAAGCTCCCATGAGTCGACGATTCGGGTTGTAGCTCCAGGAGGTGGGATCGGGAGTCGAGCCTCCGAAGGTGCCAACGATCGTGTTCTTCGTGATGCGCCTGCCAAAATATCCGCCGTCGATCGTATCGAGGCTGCTGGCCCAGGGCAGGTAGAGTCGTCCGAATCCGGCCACCCAGTGCGACTGCGGGTTGTCGTAGGTCAACCCGAGATGATAGGTGCGGTTGATCAAGTCCTGCAGCGTGGGCTGCCCGGCCGACGACTGCGCATTGAGGCGGCCCCGCCAGTAACCGCTCACATTCCAGTACGTGCCGTTGATGCGCGTAATGTCGGTGCGAATGACGAGTCCCAGGTTGCTGCTACTCGCCCCCGAGCTTTTCACGCCGGTGTAGTCAAAGCCGATGCGTCCGCGGGAGCGGTTGATTTCCGGCAGCGGCGGTCGCGGGACTTCCGCGCGTGCCTCTTCATCGAGCGAATCGTCTTCGGTAAAGCTGACCACCACCGGGTATTTGCGGGTTGCACTCAAGGAGCGCTGAGCGACCAGCGCGGCCGTGTCTTCCTCAGACAAGAAGGCCCAATCACCGGGCTTTACTTCGCGGGTAGGATCGTGGATCTCAGTAGCCGAGGAGGTTTCGGCGACCGCGAACACGTAAAGCTGGGCGACTGGCTTCTGTTCTCCGTCGGCGGTGCTGACCGGGCGACCCGTGGTCGGATCTGTATCTTTGACGATCAGTTTGAGGTCTTCCGCGAGTCCGGCACTCCGCCCACCCTCGAGGTAAGCAACGCCTTGATTAACATACTTCACCTTGAAGGCAATCTGAATGTCGGGGTTGGGTTGCGAGATTTGCGGGCGAGCACCGCGTAATCCGCTTGTTCCTGCGGAAGCAGAACCATCTCCGGATTGTGAATTCACAGATTGCGGATCCAACGTACCGGTTTCGGAGACTGGACTGTTTGTGGCGCGGGCGGTACCGCCAGGCTCAGCAGTCGCTGCTGGGAAAGGGGCGCCGTCTGGCTGAACTGGCCGAACGTCGGGTGAAGGTGTGCTCGAAGACTCCAGCGAAGCTCCGCTGGCTGGTGCCGTGGCGGCATCTGATGAACGCTCGGGAATCGCTATCGGCGGATAGGATGGCGGTGGTGTCAAGTTGGCGGGTTGGCCGCCATTCGAGCCGGGCAACGTCGTGTCCTGTTGGCGACTACCCAAATGTCCGAGACCGGTTGACTTAGCTCCGGGTATAGGTACGTGCCGGCGGCGGTCGGACTGCGAGGCAGTGAGAACAGGCAGCAACCGGAGCGTAATCTTGTTTCCATCTGCCGCGAGTCCGTAGGGGCGCGCTTGGTCCAGAGTTACAACTAGCCATGTGATCGGCGGGTCTGCGCGGTGCAATGCCACCCGAACAGACTTAACTCCGTTGCCAATCGAGTGCAGGTCTTGCAGTTGAGCTGCAGGGACAGTGTCCGGGAGTTCGACTGCGACTTCATGCGGACTTCCGGAGCTGACAACCTTGGCTTGCACCGGCCGAGTAAGGCTCATTTCGATCCCCACCTCGTCCCCGTTGATCACTATGCCCACGTGCTGGATTTCCGCGGCGCTGCCAGCCGCCTGGGCGCCGACGCTCGACGCCGCCAGCACGATTAGACATGCGGATTTGAGTATGGACTTCATTCCTCTCCGATGACCGCCCGTAACATGCGCTGTAAGGACCCTCTTGCGACTGGCATCTTGACCGCAGGGGCTAAGCCGCTCCTGAACAAACCGTCTAGCAGCGCTGAAGCCTGCGCGACACAAAATCAAGCGCGAGGTTCTGAGAAACTTCTGAAGCTGCGTCCTTCCCAAAATCAACCCGCACTCCGCGGTAGCCGTGCAAGCCGCTAGCCTCCGCCCGCGTTCTTATGACACTGGTAGCAATTAATGCTGTTGTAGACGTAGCCGCTGACGTGTTGATGATTCGAATCGGTGGAAGCTTTTCCGTGGCAGTTCGTGCACTGGAAGACAGCGTAGTTGCTGGGATTGGTGTGGCACGTCGCACAGACTCCATTCGCCCCACCGTGCCTGGTATCGAACCAGGTGTGGTTGAAGGTCGCGCCTGCCCACCCGGCCACCACCTGGTGGCAGGTTTGGCAGGTGGTTGGGAATCCAGCCGCTATGTGGTTCGGATTGTTCGCTGTCTGGTACTCGGTTTTGTGACAAGAGTAGCAATCGCTCGGAATCGAGGTGTAGTTGTTGTTCACGTGGCAGTCTGCGCACTTGACCTTCATGTGCGCACCCACCAGCGGGAATGTCGTGTTGTTGTGGTTGAACGAGGCCGGCTGCCACGCGGAGGTGCTGTGGCAAACATCGCATTGCTGCGGAAATCCTCCCGTGACGTGATTCGGATTGGTTGTGGCCTGGTAGTCCGGCAGATGGCAGCTGACACACGTCGCCGTCGTCAGATTGTAGTTTCCGCCCTTGTGGCAATCAGCGCATTGCAGCTTCAGGTGCCAACCCGTCAGTGGGAAGCCGCTCTTGGAATGATCGAACGAGGCCGGCTGCCAGGCGGAGGTGCTGTGGCAAACTGAGCAATCTGTGGGGAACCCGCCGGCCACGTGATTCGGATTGGTCGTAGCTTTGTAATCGGGCATATGACACGATGCGCATGCCGTGCTCGTGAGGTTGAAATTCCCGTTGGCGTGGCAATCGTTGCATTGCAGCTTGGCGTGCGCACCGGTTAGAGGAAACCCAATAGCACTGTGATCAAAGTTGGCGGGCTGCCAGGCGGATGTGTTGTGGCAATCCTGACAGGTCTGCGGGAACCCGAGCCCGACGTGGTTGGGGTTGGATGCCTGCTTGAAATCCGGCATGTGACAACCGACGCAGTTCGCCGGAGTTCCCTTGTACCTGCCGTTCAGGTGGCAGGCCGTGCAGTCGAGACTGGCATGGGCGCCCGACAAAGCGAAACCGGTCACTTTCAAATGGTCGAAGGTGGCGCCCAGCCAGGTTGTGATCGCATGGCATTGCTCGCAGCTGGTGGGGAACCCCGACGTTGCGTGATTGGGCGTCGTCGTCTGTTGATACGTCGTCGCGTGGCACGAGTAGCACTGGAACGAAAGCCCTTGAAACTGGCCGACGGCCGCGCCCTTGTGGCAGCTGTCGCATTGCAGCGAGGCATGCCCGCCGACCAGGGGAAAGCGGTTCTCGTGATTCCCCACGGACTGAACCGTGACCTGCCACCCCTTCACGTTGTGGCAACGTTCGCAATTTGAGCCCATCTGCCGGTGATGGATGTCGGCGTGGCAGTCGCCGCACTGTGTGCCGGTATTGGAAAAAATCAGCTTCGTGTGACATTGGGTGCACGTCACGCTCGCGTGCATGCCGAGAAGCGGGTAGCTGGTTTTGCGGTGATCAAATTCTGGAACAGCGCGTATCGGTTTCCATCCGAGAACGGTGTGGCAATTCTGGCAAGGAACATTCAAGTCGCCGTGGGGACTGCGCGTCGTGACGGTGCCGCGAGCCTGCGCATCCGCGAGCACAGTCGCCGCGCCTACTAACATTCCAACTAGCGCGCAAAACCATAACACCCTAAGATTCGACCCACCCCGACCCTGCACGCCGCGACCCCCTAGACAACTGGTTGCACTCGCGCTTCCAAACGATGATCGCTTGCACTAACTGGAAACTATTGCGGAGTAACCAAGTGAAATGAGGCTTGCCTCGCGAGAGGTGTGTCGCTCGGACCCACACTGGGTCTGAAACACTCGCGACAGAGCGCTCTGCCGTGCCGGGGCTGATTTGATGGTCAATCGATAGTCAGGAGACCTAATCGTCAGGACCTTCCTGGGTGGGTGAACGGCGTTGCTGGCGGCCTTCTCTTTCAGAGTCATTACGACCAAAACCTTCTCTGTCTCGTCCCGATTCGGAGCCTCCTCGCTCGCGGCCTTCGCCGATTTCACGAGGTTGTGCGGGTTCCCGATCCCGATCGACATTCGTGATGAAACCCGGCCGGACTAGCACCGGGGGAGCGGCACCGAACATTCCTGCGACCTCGACCATGCCCTCGTAAACCACCACGTAAGTCCGAAGCTTCTTATTAACTTCGACCTCAAAACGCGTTCCGCGGACGGTAACGACTGCGGTGGGAGTACCCATTCGAAAGGAAGGCGTATTGCCGAGACGTTTTTGAATCTTGTTGACGACCTTGCCGATCAGCAACTCGAGATAGAAGCCCTTTCCCTGATTGGGATCTTGCAGCATAACCCGACTGTGGGGCTTCACCAGAACCTGGGAGCCATCCTGCAATTCGAGCAGAAGATTCCCTTTTTGAGTTTCAATGGTGCTTGCGGCAGCCAGAACCAGGCCCCGTTGCGCGACCAGCGCCTCTCCTTGCGGTCCGTGTAAGACGACCTCTCCCTTTATTTGGGTGATGGTCGCTGAACCGACGGGCAAAGAGGTGGGCTGGGTCGGGACAGGTTCCTGTCCCGCCGCCGTACAGAACACGATTAGAACTGCCAGCGCCGTACAAAAATATGAACACTTCTTCATGCCATCTCCTTTGCAGGAGCAGCGATCTTGGTCCTATCCGGCAGGTGGATTTCAAAGAGATTACCCGCCGCAGAACTCTCTGCACGTATCGAGCCACCGTGCTTTTCCGCGATCCGCTTTACGAAGGCCAGCCCCAGCCCCCAACCCGCCTTGCTCTTCTCTACGTCCGGTGCCCGGTAATACGAGTCGAAAAGGCGGGCCAGACTCTCGGGCGGAATGGGCGCACCGAGGTTATGCACGCCAACCGCAACGTCGTCCTGGCCGCGGGAGCATGTTACCCGGATCTCCGTGCCTTGCTTCCCGTATTTAATCGCGTTGCTCACCAGGTTTAGGACCGCGCCATGCAGGAGGGCGCCATCGGCGACCACCATGATCGGCTCCTGGCTTTCCATGACAAAACGCATCTTCGCCGCGGCCGCCAGCGGTTGCAAGATATCAAAGACGCGCTGCACCAAATCGTCGAGTTCGACCGCGTCCTCTGCCAGGGACTTTGCTCCCGCATCCAGGCGAAGAACATCGAGGTAGCTATTGATCAATGCCAGCAAGCGCTTCGATTCCCAGTAGATCGTCTCCGGCGCGCGCTCACAATCGGGCGAACTGGGATAGTGCATCATCAGTTCCGCAAATCCCTGGATGGAGGACAGCGGAGTCCGCAGTTCATGAGTAATGAAACCCAACGCTTCCGAACGGGCGTGGTCGCGCTCCACTCGTGTTTTCAAACTGGCCAGGGTCACGATGGTCCCTCCCCGCGGGGACAGCGAAGTTGAGGGCATAGGCACGATCCGAACTGAGTATAGTTCGCTGCCCAGGTAAACTTCACCTTCTTTCCCCGGACCGCGCGCTGTAAGGGGAGCATCATCACTCGGAATCCATTGGCTCTGCAATTGGCTCAGCGACAGGCGCTCGGCTGCATCGGTTGGGCAGGCTTGCGCGAGAGCTCGATTTTGTAACAACAACTCTCCCCGCTCATCGAAGATTGCAACCAGGTCCTGGGTGGACTCCAGCAGCGTCCGGTGTAGCTCGTAAAGGGAACCAAGTTCGGTCTGCAATTCCTGAAGAAGCCCTAGCTTCCACGAGAGGTCGGATCGCGATGGCGAGAGGTCTTTCTTACTCTGCAGCGCCAGCCAGGATCGCAATCCCCGCATCTGCTGTGTGAGGCTGCGTTCCACCAGGACCAGGTCGCCCGTATAAACAAGGAGTGGCCCGGTGATTACCGCCAACATCATGGAACCAATGGGAAGCAAGAATGAACTTCGAAACGCCAGCCACGCGAGAATATAGGTCAGCGCTCCCATCAAAGCGAGTGCGGCCGCAGCGGTCCAACCTCGCCAGCGCCGAAATACCACCACGACCAGCACGCATGTCAGGAAAAGCACGACCCCCGAGAGCCACAAAGAAACCTCGTGCAGTTTCCTGCCAGCCAAAATGCTGTCGAGGATCTGAGCGTGAACCTCCACTCCCGGTGTCAGAAACTCCGTAGTTAAGGGGGTAGCGAGGCGATCGCTGGTGTCCATCGTCCCCAGACCCACCAGCACCGGCCGGCCACGAACTCTTGCCAGATCGCCTCCCTGCAGCGCCGTTCGAGCGGACAACTCTTCGAAACGATCCCGGCGATAGGCAATGGGGATGAGGATGGGTTTTGCAATGCTTACCGAGGCATTGTCGTCGGTCGAGGGCACGCCATAAGAGGAAAGGAAACCCGAGGTCGCATGCGGATCCGCATGCCGGGCAACCTCGACCGCAAACGCCCAGCGGGAGCCGTCGATCGAAAGCTCGCGCGCCGGAAAGCTCCGGCAAACACTATCCGCATCAAGCGGCGCGTGCACATGCCCCACGGCCATCGCGCTGGCGGAAAGGTCCGGCAAGGGCTCGATCCAATGCGGGCCATCCGGGAAAGAACCGATCTTGTCCGCGAGTACGGTGCGGCCGGAATCCTTGAGAGCCTTGCGCATCGCCGCATCGGCTTCCGGCGATTGCGGCTCGGAGAGCAAAATGTCGAGCCCAATCACGCCCGCCCCGGCACTGGCGAGATTCCGTGTCAGCTGCGCAAGCAGCGCGCGCGACCACGGCCAACGCCCATATTGCTGCAGGCTCTCATCATCGATCAGGACCAGAACGACCTTGGATTGTTCGGCGGGAGCAGGCGTGACTCGAAAAAATGTGTCAGTAAGGCGCTGTTCAGAATCATGAATGAGCCGAATGGTGGATAACGCGGCGATCAAAACAAAAAGTGCCGCGGACAGGGCCAGAGTCGTTTCCCAGCCCCCGCGCTTTGGGCCTTCTCCGGTCATTCGTAATCCGTGGATTTCAGATCGATGCCGAGCCGCTCCGCCTTTTTGTAGAGCGTCTTGCGCTCGATTCCGAGCCGCCGCGCTGCTTCTGATTTGTTGCCATGGGTTTGCTTCAGAACCCGTAGAATGTGCTGTCGTTCGATCTCCAAAAGCCGGTCCGGTGGCGCGGGTGAAGCCATCTCACCTTCAGGATCGGGTGCGGGCGCAGCGCGGCTCTGTTCCACCTCCACATGCTCCCGTGTGATCCGCCCGGTCGGAGCAAAAACAGCCAGCCGGTTCACAGCATTCTCAAGTTCACGGACGTTGCCCGGCCACTCCCGCTTCTCCAATTGTTCGACCGCTCCCGCATCGATGGCAACACTCAGGCTGTTCTTCGTATTAAACTGCTCCAGGAAATGCCGGACCAGCAGCGGAATGTCCTCCCGCCGCTCACTGAGCGTCGGCAGGTGAATCTCGACCACACTCAACCGGTAGTAAAGGTCTTCGCGAAACTCCCCCTGCTTGAGCAACTCAGCAGGATCGCGGTTCGACGCCGCCAGGATGCGAACATCCACCGGGATGTAGGTATTCGATCCGATTCGCCGCACCTGTTGCTCCTGAATGACGCGCAACAACTTGACCTGAAACGAGAGCGTTGTTTCTGTGATCTCGTCCAGGAACAAGGTGCCGCCGTCACTCGCCTCGACCAGTCCCTTGCGTGCATTTCCTGCCCCGGTGAATGCGCCCTTTTCGTAGCCAAATAGTTCGCTTTCGAGCAACGTCTCCGTGAAAGAACCACAATTCACTGGTGTAAACACTTGTCTCGCTCGCTTCGAGTGCTGATGGATCGCCCGTGCCACCAGTTCCTTTCCGGTACCGCTGGCCCCCGTGATCAGAACATTCACGTTGCTGGCCGCCACCCGCCCGATGGCCTTGTACACCTCGAGCATCTTGGAACTTCGGCCGACAATGGCGGATTCTGCCGGCTCAGGTGCTGGGGAAAGAAGTTGCTCGCGGTGCTGAGCGCGATAATCGTCCGCGCGGGCTGCGATCGAGCGCACCTGCTCGATCGAGAGCGGCTTGCCCACATAGTCGATCGCGCCTTCGCTCAGGGACCGTGCGGCGGTTTCCACGCTGATGTGCGCCGTCATGATCACCGCATACATCTTCGGGCAAAGCACGCGCAGCCGCTGGAGCACATCGATTCCGCTGAGTGCACCGAGATAAACGTCCACCATGGCAAGGTCGACTTCATTCTCGCCCAGGTATTGCTCGGCCTCTTGAGCGCGCAGAAACGCATGACACTGATGCGCTTCAGCCGTAAACACGGCCTTCAGGAAGGAGCACGTGTTCGGGTCGTCATCGACGACTAGCACCCGCAATGGCTGCATAGACTTATTAATGATAGACGCCCCGGTCTTCCGTGGGGAGAAGTTTGCGCAGCCATGCCAGACTTCTGGATCAGCCACAGGTGCAATTCCAGCATGCTCACGATGAGGGCGGGCAGGATGACCACGTGCAAAGCAAGAAAAACGGGCCAGCGTGACGCTGGTACGTCCCGCTAAACTGCTGTTCGTAAAGCTTGGAACCGTTGCCGTTTTTAGCGGCATCGTCCGCGAAAAACGGGGTGAGACGAAGAGGGGTCGCGTCTCACCCGTGAAGAGTTGCCCTACCAAAATCGAAAAATCAACATCAACTTCGCCGGTATAAAATCTGGCTTGCGAGCAAAACGTGCGCGCCAGCCGGGCCTAGCTTAGTCTGAGTTCCCTGAGGTTGTACTTTCCGCGGGCTGGACTCAGATCCAACTCCAGATCGAATTACTTAGGCAAATCGTGGACGCGATTCCACTCTTTCACCTTGCTGGCGCGCAAGAAAGACGTTTAGAGGTTGTAAAACTCTTGTAAGTTGGTGGCGAAAAAGAGTAGTGCGTTGCCTTACACCGGGGCGTCGCGGGGACGGGACTGCACGAAGGATGCCACTGGTACAAGGTGGGCAGTGTGTGGGGATGGCGGTCTTGTAGTCTGGAACGACGCTACCAGGCCCGAGCAGATGCCACATCCGTTCGGAATGAAACTGCGAAGGAGGCTCGCATGCGCGAATTCATAGGATTCACGGTGCTCGCGGCTGTCATCTTCGGACTGCCGGTCAGATCGCCGGCGGAGTCTTCCGCTCCATCTGGCGTAAAGCCGTTATGCGTCGCCATTGTCGGACTGGTGCATGGGCATGTCGCCGGTTTTCTCGGACCCGCCCTCAAGCGAAGCGACATCCAGATCGTCGGGATCGCTGAACCAGATCAGCTACTCGCACACCGGTATGCAAGCGAGTTCAAGCTCGATCCGCAATTGTTGTATAGCGATGTTGAAAAAATGCTGGCAAAAGTGCAGCCGCAGGCCGTGCTGGTGTATACCGACACGCGCGATCATCGGCGCATCGTGGAAGCCGCGGCGCGGCATCGTATTCCGGTGATGATGGAGAAACCCCTGGCTGTCAGCATGGAAGACGCGCTGGCCATCCAGCGAGCGGCCGATGGCGCGCAAATTCCCGTGCTCGTGAACTACGAAACCACCTGGTACCCTAGCAACGCCGCCGTGTATAAACTCGTTCGCGACGGTGCTCTCGGCGATGTTCGCAAGGTCGTCGTACATGATGGCCATCGAGGGCCAAAGGAGATCAGCGTCCCTCCTGAGTTCCTCGCGTGGCTTACGGATCCGGCGCGCAACGGCGCAGGGGCGCTGTTCGACTTCGGTTGTTACGGCGCCGATCTCATGACGTGGCTGATGGAGGGCGCAGCCCCGATCACAGTCACGGCTGTAACCCAACGATTCAAACCTGAGATTTATCCGTACGTCGATGATGAAGCCACCATCATTCTCACCTATCCCAAGGCGCAAGCCATCATACAAGCGTCGTGGAATTGGCCGTTCGACCGCAAGGACATGGAAATCTACGGAGAGACCGGTGAGGCGATCACGGTGCGTCGCAATGACCTCCGCGTGCGTCGGAAGGGAGACGTTCAGGAGCAGCAACAACCCGCTCCGGCGCTCACCTCTCCGTACGACGATCCAATCTCGTACTTGATCGCGGTTGTCTCCGGAGAGGTCAAGGCGACCGGACTCTCAGCGCTCGATACGAACATTACCGTAGTCCGCATTCTGGATGCCGCACGAGAATCGGCAAGGACTGGCAGGACAATAAAGATCACAGATCGTTAATCTAGTAGAGCCGATCGAAGGTCGAGGCTGCCGTTCGCCAAAGAGTCTACGGCCGCTCCGGCCAGGAGTGTTTCGGATAGCGTCGCATCAATTCACGCCGCACCTGTGGATAGAGGCGCTCCCAGAATCCCCCAAGATCGGACGTCGTTTGCACCGGTCGCTGATTCGGAGCGAGCAGGTGGACCACCACTGGAGTTCGCTCAGGCCCAATCCTCGGCGTGTCGCACATGCCGAAAAAGTCTTGCAGGCGGGATGCGATCCACGGCGGTTTGCCGCGATCGTAGTGAACTTTTGTCTGGCGTCCGTTCCGCAGGCGGACCCATGCAGGGGCGATCTCGTCGAGCCGTCGCGTCCCTATTTTCTGTTCGAGCACGCGAATCAGCTCTGACGCCGCTTTCCTCAACTCGGCGAAGCTCCGCAATCCCGAGCACATCTCACGCAGCACCTGGGGAACATCCGGCAAGCCGAATCCGGCGAACTCGACGCGCGCCATGAACTCATCAAGATCGTTCACATCGATGAAACGCTCGATACCGGCTTCCAGTGCCCTCTGAGCGAGCATTTCTGCCGCAGCTTCGGCATCCGGCGCCGCGTTTCGCGATTCCTGAATCACCAGGTCGTCATAGAGCAGTGCGCTCACCGCGTCTACGCGCTCTGTCACGCGATTCCACATCACGTTGCACTGTTCCCGCACACGATCCGGGAAAAGATCGATGAGCCACTCCGGTTCGATGCGAGCCGTCATGCGGATGACCGGTAGAGGCTTCTCTCTGCGGTCCTCGGCATCAACTGCAACCATGAACTCATACCGGGGAGGCTCGCCCGTCACCTCGGCCGACCCGCCCGTCGACAGAAGCACCTGGCTACCTGTTCGCCGCCAGGCGACACGATCCGGGAAGCCGGTGAGTACGGACATGAGCAGAGCTTCGTCGTTGTGATGCCTCTGCCTGGGAGGCTGCGCTAGCCTGCGGAGTTGCTCGATGTGCTGCCGCAGGTGGAAATCCTGATCCAGATCCATAGCGGCAAGGAGGTCATTCTTTTCGACATGCGCGCCTGACCCGAGCAGCGCCGCAGCAACACAGCCATCCTCACCCACACCACGTTCTAATGCCTCGACCAGAATTCGCGACAGCCGGGGAGGGAGCGGATACCGCGCCAGCCGCTGCGCCATGTGTCCCGTGGCGCCAAGTCGATCGAGAAGCGACTCGGCTCCTTGAACCGCCGCCACCGGAGGCGCGTCCAGCCACTCCAAGTCGTTGACGTGTGCAATCTTCATGGCTCGCAGGGCGAGGCACAGCTGAGATAAGTCACTTCTCAGGATTTCTGGCGCATCGTGGTCGGGACGATGGGAGTAGTCCTCTCTCGTGTAAAGGCGCAACACCTGGCCAGGTGCGGTGCGCCCCGCCCGCCCGGCCCTTTGCTTCGCTGAAGCCTTGCTTACCCGTCCGACGTGGAGCGCTGGCAACCCGCTCCACGGGGAATAGGTTGCGAAGCGCGCTAGACCACTGTCGATAACGGCGGTCACACCATCGATCGTCACTGAGCTTTCCGCGACATTCGTTGCTAGAACAAGTTTTCGCTGGGAGGCGGGCGAGACCGCAATGTCCTGGTCCTTGGGCGGCAGGCTGCCATGCAGGGGAAGCATCAGCAGCCCAGTTCGGCGCGCAACCGCCTCGCACGCCCGCATCGCGCGGCGGATCTCCACAGCCCCAGGCAAGAACACCAAAATGTCCCCGGAGTGTTGCGCGTCGATCAGCAGTTCCAGGGCACCCCTTACCTGCACCTCGAGTGGCTCGGGTGAATAGGGCAGATGCTTGATGGAAAGCTCGAACCGGGTTCCCTCGGACCGGGCGACGGGACAACCGCCGAGATATTGCACTACGGGGCCAGCATCGAGAGTTGCCGACATCACTACGATTCGCAAATCGGGCCGCGTTCTCTGCAGGCGTTTCAGCAATGCCAGCGCTAGATCGCTTTCCAGGTGGCGTTCATGGAACTCATCGAGCACGACGGCAGCTACACCCTTCAGGGATGGATCTGAGATCAGGCGTCGGATCAGTACGCCCTCGGTGACAAACCGCAGACGCGTGCTGGGGCCAGCGACTTCTTCAAACCGGACCTGGTAGCCAACAGTCTCGCCGGGTTGCTCGCCGAGCTCCCAGGCAACTCGCCGTGCCGCCAGCCGTGCCGCAATCCGGCGCGGCTCGAGTACAACCACTTCACCGTTCACGACCGCAACCAGCCCAGGTGGCACTCGGGTCGTCTTACCCGCCCCCGGCGGGGCCTCGATGACGATATTAGGGTGCAGATTTAAGGAATCCAGAATGTCCGGCAGAATTGCATCCACCGGTAGAGCGGGTTTGCGGTCCGGCACTCCTCATCGAAACACGGCTTTTAGAAGGGCGTCAATGGTGCCGGTAGCGCCACCCAGAAGGGAAATTACCTTCGTGCTGAATCGATTGTGCTCATGGCCTTACATGAATACCGGAGGTAGCGCTGATCGCACCCGGTGACCTTCGACGGGCCACCGCCAAAAAGAGCGACGAATCAGTAGTCTCGCTCTCCGAATTCGGATGGCGTTTGCCCAGGCGGAACGATTCCGTACTTGATGTCAAGGAAATACCGCAGACTAGCCGGGAGCACTTCGGCGAGTTCCTGCCATGTCAGAACCTTACATCTCGTCTTGAGGGTAGAGTTCCTCACGCACGACATGTTTGTGTACCAGGCCTCCCTCAGGTCGGGTCGACGAGCGTCCAGCAGCACGCAGAAGTCAACTTCAAGTGTGTGTGCTGCGAGCACGTTGCGGATCAACTGATAGGAGGCGTAGCAACTGGACACGGTTGGCAGCGCTTTCCCGGCAAAAATGCAGTCGAGATCCCGATAGCATTCAACGATCACGGCCGTCGCCACCTGGAAGTCCGTTTCGGTAAGCTTGGCTTCCACCAGCAATGTCCCGAGTCTCATATCCACTTCTGTCCGATCTGTTCGTCCGGTCAGCAAGGGAACACGAGCTTTGAACCCGAAATCCGGCGCTGATGACTCCTCGACTCCCAGCAGCGATCGCACACTTCGACTCGCCAGGGTTTGTGGGTGGCAGAACACATTCATCAGTAATGCGTCGGAGCTCATACAAGAGTCCAGTTCCCTCCAGACTCGCTCCCTGCCAGGCAAAGACCGCACTGCATGGGTGTGCACTTTTTCCAGTCTTCGTTTCCATTCCGGTCGGTCAATCAGAGCTTGATAACTCGCGTCCAGAAAATTCCCGTGTCGGCGGCCTCCCGAGAAAGGTTCGTACATGACAACTGGCGGCTCTCCATTGGTGAGTGCGTGAGGCAGCTTTCCGAGTGCAGCGTATATGACACTGCGGGCGCTCAGTTCCCTCCGAAGAGCAGTGGGGTAAGGGTTAGGTTGGTGCGCCATCGCCGTCGCGGTGCAGGTTGGACCGTCCCGTCATTATCTCCTGATCAAGAGCAACACTGCTGCGTGACCCACCCCTGCTCAAAATACAAGTTTGTCCCTGATTTCCTGAGGCATAGGCTCGTTCGCCGAAATTTTCGTGGCGCCCGCGTAGATGCGGTGCAACTTGGGCAGGCGGGAGAACGCCGGCAAGGCAGCTGACGTAACGGGGGTGTCAAAGATACTCAAGGATTCCAATTGGTCGAGCGGTCCGAGCGTTTGCACGGTCGCATCGGTAATTCTTGTGTGCATCAAACGCAGCGCGCGCAAGTGTTTCATGGCGGCGATCGTGCCACAAGATCGGTCAGTGATCGAAGTGCTCGAAAAATCAGCGATGACGATCCGCTCGCTCAAAGGAGCAAGAGCGGCCAATTCCTTATCGCCAAACCTAGGTCCCATCCATGAAGCACTGATCGTGAGATCGGCAGAGGCGCGGGACTGGTAGTCCACAATATTGGGGAAGCGCTGCTGCAGTTGTGCAACGACGGATGCAAGACCGGCCCTTTGCCTGGCAACGGTCTCGGGATTAATTTCCTCAAAAGTGACTTCAGCCACTGGCTGGCTGGTTAAGTTTGAAGGGATGTCCTTGATGGCGTCCACTGACTGCGTGCCCGACGCTCCCGAGGAGATCCATAGTTCGATCAGCTTCACGTCATTGGCCGACAGGGGGCGTTTATTGTTCGCGGGCATGAAATCATCGTCGGTTGGGGGAAGCGTGATGCGGTGAAAGAGTTCGCTGCCTTTAGGCTCGCCAGCCTTGACTACCGGGCCGTGCTTGCCACCGCGCATGACTGCCTCGTAGCTGTCGAGCCGCAGCTTCGCTTTGTGCTTGCTCCGTCCGTGGCAGGTGACGCAGTGCCCCGCGAAAACGGGCTGGATCCGAGCGCCGTAGAAGGTGGCGGGACCGCCGTTGGGTGAGTTGGTGGCAGCAATCTCTGAGTTTGTGAGGCCCAGCAAGTTGCTCACTGGCTCTGGCATGAATTCTGTGAGGTGATTTTCACCTTGAGACAATTGCCCGCCTTTGTAGCCCGTCAAGGACACAAGACCGACTGTCGCGATGAGTGTGGTTGCATACATGCGTTTCAGTCCACGTGTGCCGCTGCGCGCTCGCAATAGCCAGCACAGCCAGGCGGCGGCGGTGACGGACACGCCGCCCCACATGTGCTGCGTCACCAGCGGGCCGGAATAACCACCACCTCGCGCGAGGCACCACCCGAGGCCGGCTGCCATAATCGCGCCGCACGTCGCCAGACCAAGCAGGAAGTCGGTCGATGGGAGCAGGAATGGAAAGTGGCGGCTTCGCCCAGCCAACTCAAACAGTGGCACCAATAGCAAGAGTGCGATTGGTAGATGCACCGACAAAGGGTGAAAACGACCAACGAACTGCAGCCATTCGGCCCGCTCGCTTCCATCAGGAGGCGCAACCAGCAAAAGACCCATCAGCGCCAGAATGGGCAAAAGGCTGCAAAGCCCAATCACGAACCTAACGGAGAAATGGCGGGACTCCGAGGTCATGAATTCGTGCAACTCCCACGGCGAAGACGGTGACCATCGGACCGCTTCATGCCAGAATCTCCGCGACAACCCGAGCTGGCTTCACACCGGTAAGCTTTTGATCCAGTCCCTGGAATGGATAGTTAAGTTTGTGGTGATCGAATCCCAAAAGATAGAGCATGGTTGCGTGCAGGTCGCGCACCTCAACCGGGTCGTTGACGATTTCGTATCCCATATCGTCGGTCTGGCCAAACGACATTCCGGGTCTGACTCCGCCTCCCGCCATCCAGATAGTGAAGGCCCCTGGGTGATGGTCTCGGCCCACAAATTTCAGGACTTGTCCGCTCCGATTTTCCCGCATGGAAGTGCGGCCGAATTCGCCTCCCCACACCACCAGCGTGTCTTCCAGCATGCCCCGATCTTTCAGATCGGACAGCAACGCGGCGATCGGTTGGTCAACTTCGTGGCAACGCTTGATGAACCCGTCATTTAAGGCATCGGCTGCGCTCGAACCGTGGCTATCCCATCCCCAGTGATAGAGCTGAATAAAGCGTACGCCGCGTTCGGCCAGACGTCGCGCCACCAAACAATTGTTCGCAAAACTGCCTTCACCGACCTTCGAGCCATATTTGGCTCGCACCGTTTCGGGTTCTTTGTGAATGTCCATGGCGTCGGTTGCGTCCATTTGCATGCGGAAGGACATTTCATATTGCGCGATGCGCGTAACAGTTTCAGGATTGCCGAACTGGTCATAGTTTTGCTGGTTGAGTTCGTCGATGGCATCCAGTGCGTTCCGGCGCTGGGCGACACCAACGCCTGGCGGGCTGTCAAGATACAACACCGGCTCTCCGTGAGAGCGGCACTGCACACCCTGATACACGCCCGGCAGAAAACCAGTCCCCCAGAGTTGCTTGCCGCCATCCGGCGTATTGCCGCCCGAAATCAGTACGATGAAGCCCGGCAGATTCTGGTTCTCAGTGCCAAGTCCATAAACCACCCACGAGCCGAGGGAAGGATAACCGAGGCGTGGATTGCCGGTCTGCACCAGCAATTGTGCGGGCGCATGATTGAACTGATCTGTGCGCATGGACCGAATGAAGCAAAGATCATCCATGTGCTGTTCGAGATGGGGCAGGCGATCGGAAATCCATTGACCGCTTTGTCCAACCTGGTGAAACGGGAATTGCGCACCCAGGAGCTTGGGCACCCCGGTAATGAAGGCAAATCGCTTGCCCGCCAAAAGCGAAGCGGGACAATCTTGACCGTCGAACCTGGTGAGCTCAGGCTTATGTTCGAAAAGCTCCAACTGGCTGGGTGCGCCGGCCATGTGCAGATAGATGACGCGCTTCGCCCGGGCGGAAAATTGCGGGGGCAAAGCTGCCAGCGGGTTCCTTGGATCACGCCTGAAATCGAGGCGCGGCGTCCCATCTATGGCAAGTTCCGCCGCTCTTGCCACGGTAGAGTAGGACGATGCCATCGTGCCCAGAAACATGGTGCCTAGGCCGCCGCTGAGCGAGCGCAAGAAATGACGTCGAGTTTGCGCCTGCAAGCGCGCGAACTGCCTCTCGGGGTGCAACTCGCTCGAGAGATCCAGACAGCTTTGACGACGCGGGGGCATGGAATCTTTCACAAGGATCACCTATTCAGGGCAGCGTCAAGGTTAAGCAGAACGTTTCCCACAGCTTTCAAACCATGCAACTCGTTACTGGAGATTTCCGATTCGTGCGCCGAGTGCTCAAGAACTCTCATACTTGCTGCTCTCAGAGTCGGCCGGCTTGGAGTTGTTACGCTTTTTTTGAACAATTCGCGCAGGACCGCCAATTCCTGCGATGTGGGATCCCGAGACAAGACAAGGCGCGCTTCGCAGGAAAGACGTGCATCCAGAATGGACTCACCGTCTGAGCCACTACCGGCGTTTGCGACAGCGTCTTTCACGGCTCGTCTCGCCAAGGCTTCCGCTGCTTCTTCATATACCGGATCGTTCAAGGTTACGAGCGCTTGCAATGGAGTGTTGGTGGGTATGCGTCTCGGCAAGCTGGTAGTCCGATCCGAGGCATCAAAGATGAGCGAACTGGGATACCCACTCGTACGCTTCACAAAGGTATAGATTGCCCGGCGATACCGGTTGGGGCCGGTGGCGTCCTTCCACTTGTCACTGTTGTAAACCGAATTCCATACGCCGGGCGGTTGTGGGGGCATGACGGGAAGGCCGCCCATCGTCCTATTCAGCAGACCACTGGCCAGCAGCGCCTGGTCACGCACCATCTCGGCCGTGAGTCTTTGCTGTGGGCCACGAGCCAGAAGCCGATTTCGAGGATCTCTTTCCCTGAGCGCGGGAGTGGTCGCGGCACGTTGGCGGTACGTGGCGCTGGTTACAAGCTCGCGTAACAGGGCTTTCATGTCCCAATGGAGATCGTTCTGGAAATGGAGCGCAAGCCAGTCCAGCAGCTCGGGATGGCTCGGTCCTTCGCCGGCGCTGCCGAAATTTTCCAGCGTTTCCACAATTCCGGTTCCGAACAACTGCTCCCAGTACCGGTTCACGGCCACTCGCGCCGTGAGCGGTTGTCCGGGAAGAAAGAACCACTGGGCGAAAGTGAGGCGATTGCGCGGCGCGTCGTCGGGAAGTCTCGGGAAAATTCCCGGCACATCGGGTGCAAGGTCCGGCCCTATCTTGGTAAGAAAGTTCCCGCGCTCGAATTCCAGCGTCGTCCTTCGTTCGTAGGGTTGCTCTTCAGACATCACTGGAACATCAACTGCCGGAATCTTGGCCACCGTTTGCTCGAGATCCGCCAGTCGCCGGATGGCTTTCACGCGTGCCGGATCCTGGCTCAGAGACGTCCATCTGGGATCGTCGCTCAGAGCGAGTCGAACGCGCTGAATGGGCGCAGGTTTGTAGTCAATCTCCCGTACCTGCTTAAGATCAATTTCAATGCGAGTTTTCGGCGCGACCTTCAGAGGTTCCGCGGGGATGCCAACGATCCAACGCGTGCCAAAGAGTTTTGGATTGCCAGCAAATCCATCGGCAACTTCTTTGTTCCTGGAGTTCTTCTTCGCACCCACCGGAGACACGGCGGCTTCGAGGTTCTCCTCCGAGTCCTGGATGAAACAACGGAAGGCAATTCGATCCTTATGGCCGTCCGGTCGCAGGATCGCGGCCTGCACTCGTTCCACAATGAAGCCATCTTCCGGGGTGTGGCGTGCTTTCTCCGGATTGACGGGCGGCACTTCCACCCGGATCGCGGTCACAACCGGAAGGGTGCTGGTGGCAACGAGTTCATAATACGATTGCGGCGGAGTGCTCGGATCCGCCCGTGCCTCGCCATCACGGATGTGGAACGTCTTTGCCGGCCCGCCTCGGGCCTTGGCAAGCGCGAGCCTCTTCCTCACTGATTTGATTCTTTCTCGCTGGTCGGCGATGGCTGCAGCCTTCGCCGCTGGCGCGTCTTTTCCCTTTTGCAGTTCAGCCAGATATTTTTCGTCTGCTGGAAGCCGTTGCTCGAGTGCCGGTATTTCATTGGCCGCAGCTGCCTGAATCGGTAACTGTTTCCACTCGGCTTTCTCGACCATCGCGCGATCAGAAGTGACCACGGTGTGGAGCAAACTCTTAATTTGCTGCTGTGCCTGAGACGCCTCGGCATAACGAGATCTGTCTTTTGGAAAACGCAAAGTGGGAAAGTCGTCGTCCCGGTCCGCGTCATTTGAAGTATTGAAGAACGCAAGAGACTTGTAGTAGTCCGCATGCCGGATCGGATCATACGGATGCGAATGGCATTGCACGCAATTCATGGTTACGCCGTTCAGCACCGACCAGGTGGTGGCCACGCGGTCCATCACTGCGACCAAGCGAAACTCTTCGTCATCGGTTCCGCCTTCCTGGTTATTGGGCGTTTGACGGTGAAAAGAAGTTGCGATCCGATCCTCGAAGGTGGCGTTGGGAAGCAGGTCTCCGGCCAACTGCGTGGTCACGAACTGGTCGTACGGCAAATTGCGATTGTAGGCATGAATCACCCAGTCGCGATAAGCCCATACCCCCAGGCGGCGCTGATCCGCCTCGTAACCCATGGAATCCGCGTAGCGCGCCAGATCCAACCACATCGAGGCCCAACGCTCGCCATAGGCCGAAGAGGCCAGCAGACGGTCCACTTGTTTTTCATAGGCGTCTTGGGACTGGTCATCCAGGAATGAAGCTTGTTCCTCGGCAGTCGGCGGCAGGCCGGTAAGGTCTAAGGAGACTCGGCGCAAGAGCGCCGCTTTGTCAGCCTCCGCGGAAGGCAGAAGGGATTCTCGTTCCAAGCGCGCCAGCACAAATCGGTCCAGGGGTTGGCGGACCCAATTCATGTGCTTCACCGCCGGCAAGGGCTGCGGCTGTGGCGGAACAAACGCCCAATAGTCGGACCACTTCGCCCCCTCTTTGATCCATTGTCGGAGCAGGGAAATCTGCTCTGGCGAGAGGGGTGGCGCGTGGTATGGCATGCGCGTGTCGGGGTCTTTGGAAGTGACACGGGCAATCAATTCCGAAGCGTCTGGATCGCCCGGCACGATGGTCGGGCGTCCGGATTTTCCTGTGCCGAGGGCTTCCTCCCGGAATATGAACGAAACCCCGCTTTTCTGGCGGACGCCGCCGTGGCAGGAGGTGCAATTCTGATTCAGAATGGGTCGAATGTCGCGACTGAAGTCCACCCGTCTGGCGGAAAAAACAGCAAACAGTGGGTGCTCATGCGGCCAGCGCAGCCACGCCACTCGCGCCGCTAGAGCCAGGATTACTGCACTGACAAATGCAATCCTAAGACCGCCGATACGCGATAACGAAGACGACCTCGTGGGGCTTTTCGAACGTCCGCCCATGAGATCTGATTCTTCCTCAGGAACCTGGTGAAACATGGAGAGGATCCATTCTTCAATGGAGGGGAAGTTAACGGCTCATCCCACTAGTGCCAAAGTAGTTTACCTTAGCCTGCTCGATCCTGTGGGACCGATTCCATGAATCGGCGCTACTCCAGCGATCGGGTCCAACTTGGCTAAGGGCCCCTTTTCCATACGACCGCGGCAGCCCCGATCAGGCCCGCTTCTGAGCCTAGCTCGGCCTTTACGATGGGCAATGTCTTCGACACAGCGGACCAGACGTGCCGGCGCGTGGAATCTACAAAGCTTTCCCAATAGAGCCCGCCGGCCAGTCCCAGTCCGCCTCCGACAATTACGGCTGCGGGATCCAGGACATTGATCAGAAATCCGACGCTGTTTCCCAAGGCGGAGCCGGCTGACCGCAAGATTTGTTCGGCAATCCCGTCACCAGCGGCGGCAGCAGCGACTACTTCCTGTCCCGAGGTCACCGGAGTAGCGACGCGATGATTGTAACGGGCGACAAGAGAAGGTCCAGCGGCGAATTCTTCTAACACTTGATCCTGCACGGTCCCACATTTCTCACACTCGGATGTGAGAACTCCACTGCCCACTATGATGGCATGCCCATTCGCACCGGCATACGGCTGTCCCTCAACGACTAAGCAGTAGCTGATACCCGTTCCAACGGTCACGTAGACGAAGTGCTTGAAACTCCTGCCCGCGCCGAACAGGGCCTCAGCTAGAGCGGGAGCCCGTGCGTCCGATTCGAAGCGGGTCGGGGCGATCTGGGAGAGCGTTTCTCGGGCAGGAAGCTTGCGCCACAGAATGAGGTAGTCGCTGGTGATCTCGCCTTGCAGATTTACCAGTTCCGCGATTCCGACGCCAATCCCCTGAACTCTGACGCCCAGATTCGCCGCGTGATTTTGCAGGCGGCGCGCTACCCCAACCGTGTCGTTGAGAACCGCTTCACCTCCTCGGGCCGGCAGTGTGGGAATGGTTTCCCTCGCGAGGATTTTGGCGGACGGAAAAGAGACCAAGCCCGCGGCAATCTTCGTCCCACCAAGATCGATCCCGATGGTGCAAATCTCGTCGCCGATGGGGCGGCGCGGGTTCGGTTCGCCAGATGCTCGCATAAAGTGATTGCGGATTCTTACTCGCGCCTGGGGTCGTGAATCCGGTGGGCAGCTTCCGCCTTCCCGGCATTTTCCTTGCGCTTCTCTAGACTAAAGGTGCTCTCGATCTCCTGAACTTGCCCGGTGCGGCCGGCGGCCTGAGCGGCCAGCATGATCTCCAACACGTGATATGCGTGTTCGGGAGCCAAGGTAGGCCGCTCTCCAGTCTGAATGCACTCCACCAGGTGATTCAGGCCTTCGGTCCATTGCCAGTGTGGGTCGGTCTCATAGAACGTCTGCCAAGCCCCAACGCTGTTCTGCCAAAGCTCGTAGCCCTCCGGAGCCCAATCGTCGCCCAACATCTGAATGGTGCCCTCAGTGCCATAAAATTCAAGCGCCGGCGAACGATACTTCTGCATGGTGAAACCGGAAGTCACCACGGCAAAGACCGCTCCTCCAAAATCGATCAGGATTTGAGCGTTATCTTCCACCTCTACTTTGACCGGGCGTCCTTTGACCATGCGCTTCGGTTGCGCTATGCCGGTCATTGCGGTTACTCGTTTCGCCGGTCCCAGAATTCCCGTGAGGCTCGTGATGCTGTAAACGGCGAGGTCAAAAATGGGGCCACATCCAGGGCGATAGAACCATTCAGCCCAATCTGGGCCCGACCAGCCGTATCGTGCTCGAGCCAAACAAACTTTGCCCACGTCGCCAGCAGCGACGCGCTGTCGAATAATCTGGAAGGTTGGGCTCAGCGTAACGAAGGGAGCGCAAACGAAGAACCGCGACGAATTGCGAGCCTCGGCTAGCAGTTCCTTGGCTTCTTTAAGCGATACGGCCATCGGCTTTTCGACGAATACGTGCTTGCCGGCGCGAAGTGCCTCACGAGCTATGGCCCCGTGCTCGTTCATCGAGGTCAGAATGAGCACGAGATCGATTTCGGGTGAGCGACAAAGATCCTGATAGGTAGCGAAATAGTTTGGGATAGCCCATTTCTCGAGGATCGTCTGGCAGCGCTCTCGGCTGGTGTGCGATGCGCCCACGACTTGCGCTTGGCCCTTGTGGTGCATTTTCTGGAGCAAAGGCATATACGCGCCGTCCATCACATTGCCGCAGCCCACAATTCCGATCCGAATCGGGCGCTTGGACGCGTCCACTGATGAACTCTGCGGTCTTGCAGATCTGTCGCTGACTTGCGCCGAAGACTTCGATTTTTTAGTTTTCATGAGCGTATCTGGATCCTTTCGCATCTTCGGATGTGTCGCTTCTGCTCATCTCGCCAGCAGGAATATTGCACCAAGGCCGCACGCAATCCCCACGCCCTGCATGCTTGTGATGTGTTCCTGCAAAACGATGGGTGCAACCAGGCACACCACCATCGGGTACACAGCCGTTAAAGGGACTACAACGGAGGCCTTCCCCCCGCTTTTCATGGCGGCGAGGACTGCCCAGCTGCCGAGGGCATTCAGTACTCCAGCGAGAAAAACGAAAGCGACGCTGCGCCCCGAATACTGAAACATTGATCTCCCCGAATAGACAAGAGGTTCCAACAGCAGGAAACCGACGATGAGCCAGACCAAGGCAGATTCGGCCGAAACAAGGTCAGTCGAGAGCTTCTGCAGGAGCCCCACGATCCCAAAACACGCAAGTGCCACGCCGGTAAATAGGAGCCAGGGTGCCAGGTGCATTCGGCGGATCTCCCTAGAGAGAAAAAATCACAATCGAAACCGTAGCCAGAACCAAGCCAAGCATCTGTGACTTGTTAAGTTTCTCGCGGAGAAGCAAGACCGCCAGCACAAACGTTACCAGCGGATACAGTGCCGTCGTCACGGCGACCACCGACGTGTTCCCTCCGCTGCGATACGCCGCCAGCAGGCAGAGGATACCGGCCCCGCTGATGATGCCGTTCAAGAGCGAGTACATAATTCCTTTCTTGCTCTGAGGACCGCGGACCGACCCGCCCAGCCAAAGAACCACAGCCAGAGGCACCATGCCAGCGGTCTGCAAGAAAAGCGAAGGTTCGCTGGGTATTTCCACTGATCCAAGTTTAAGGAAGATGGCCCACCCGGCCCACCCAATCACTGTGAGGATGGAATACCAGAACCAGCGTGTGTTCAATGCCCCGGAGAGCGTATCCACGGTGACCTCTTGTTTCCGCACTATACCCCAACGCTGGGCATCAGTGAGGTTGGTAGTTTGGCGCGACTCTAAGGAGCGCAAAGGAATAGTCAGGCGCGCCTGTGAACACCCTTCCGGAAGTTCTCGAGCATGTAATCACAGGTGCGCATGGCGAACGCGATGATCGGCATGGTAGTAGTTTTGTCGGTCGGACTCGGAAAGATGCTCGCATCGCAAATGTAGAGGTTCGGCACATCGTGGGTCTGCGCCCATTGGTTGGTGACAGAAGTTTTCTTGTCGCTCCCGAAGCGGCATACACCCGTTTCATGCAAACTCGTACCTGGACGATTTGGTTCTGTATCGGCGCCCCACATTTCGCCGCCTGCGGCCTTGAAGAAATCGATCATCACCTGCTTCGAGTGTTCCCACATCATCAGCTCGTTCTCGCCCCACTGGAAATGGAAACGGAGAGCGGGAATTCCGAAGCTATCCTTCTTGTGAGGATCAATGTCCACGTAGTTGGTGGGGCTGGGCAGGGAAGGCGCCTGAATCAGCGAGCCAATCGGAGAAGGGTAGTAACGCTTGATGTTGCGCTTGAAGTCGACGCCAAACCCCTCGAGCTGCCGGTAGTGGCCGGGGAATTCTCCGCAGCCTCCGCCAGGGTAAATGGAATAACCGCGGATGAATTTCTCCTCGCGCGGGTTCTTGAGATTTTGCCAGCGAGGCATCCACGCAACCGTGGAGTCTGCGATGCTATCCGGCGTGGGTGGCTGGCCAACCAACTGAGGCAGATACCCATAGCCCGGATTTCCGTACAGGTGGTCGCACAAATTGCGGCCCAGCTGACCGCTGGAATTCGCGATACCCGTTGGCCAATGCCGGGAACGCGAATTCAGCATGATGTGCGCCGTCTCCACGCAGGACGCGGCCAGCACAACAACCTTCGCGTAGACTTCGACCTCCCTTTTGGTCTTTCGATCGACGTACGCGACACCCTTGGCCATTCCGTTTTCGTCGACGAGTACGCTTCGCACGAGCGCATCCGTCAACAGAGTGAGCTTCTTGGTATTCTCGGCATCCGGGATGGTAAACCAAGTGGGAGAGAAGAACGCACCAACGTCGCAGCCCCGGCTGCAGTTTCCGCAATAGTGACAGGCGGGGTGCCCGTTATGCGCCACGGTGAGCTGGGCACACCGGTCGGGCAAATACGGCACTCCAATTTTCTCGCTTGCCTTCTGGATGATGTAATCGATACAACGCCACTGCATGGGCGGCAGATATTCTCCGTCAGGATTGCTGGGCCGATTCTGGATGGTGCTGGCAACCCCCATGTATCGCTCGGCTTTGGAAAACCACGGAGCGATCTCGTAGTAGTCCACCGGCCAGTCTTCGCCAAAACCGTCGAGACTGGCGGCCTTGAAGTCAATATCACCAAAACGGCACGACGAGCGCCCCCAGAAATTCGCTTTGCCGCCGGTTCCTTTACAGCGCTTCCAGTACCAATCGGTGCCCGAAGCGTTCGAATACGTAATGTCGTGCTCCCACAGGTGCGGCCCTTCGTTGTACTCGCTTTCCTCGACCGAATAACGTTCCTGATGCGCACAACCAGCCAGGCTCAGGGGATCGCCGAAGCCGCGATACTTCAGGTCGTAAACTTGACGGTGTTGGCGATAGTCTTTCTCTGGGTCTGTACGCGGCCCCGAATTGAGAGCCAGCACATGGAGGCCTCCTTCGCAGAGCATCTTGATCGCTGTCCCGCCGCCAGCGCCCGTACCAATCACAATCGCGTCGTACACCTTTGTTGTTGGCACGAAGGATCCTCTCTATTTCACGATATTGAATGCGGACAGATTTGCGGAGCTCGATTCCCGAAGATGCGCGTGCTCGGGATCATCGGGATGAGTGCAACCTGGCATTTTCGGCCAGGCGGTGCGCAGGCCCGGGTAGCCCAGGCTCTCCAACCCTATTTTGGTGGTGTAGTATCCGACAACCGTGTAATCGCGCATCAATTGGAAGAATTCTCGGCCGAGCTCAGTGGTAGGCGTGTACTTTTCTTTGTAGGCGATTGCTTGGAGCAGAGTGTTTTGTTGCTCCGCGCTGCAGTCCAGGAATTCGTGCCCAAACTGAGACTTGCTGTGCGCATCCAACCAGCCGAGTCCGGCAACAAAATGTGCCTGGGCCGCGGAACCGGCGGCAAGGTTCTGGGACATTTCGTCGCTGCCACTAACCGGAACGCGGTTCGCGACCATAAAGTCGATAAACTCGGCGACTCCTGCCTCCCGCGCGCCGGGAGTGTCGTCAGCGGGAATGATCATCTCGGCCAGGTGCTCTACGAGTCGAAACTGTGGTGGGGAGAAAAAAAGAGGCTTGTAGGATGACTTTGCAGCCTGTGCAAGACCTGCATCCGGCGCAGCGTGAGAGCAGGCAAACGCCCATTGGCGGAAACCCGGAAAAGTGCTCGCCACGGAAGCGAGCCCAATGTAACGGAGGATTTCTCGACGTTCAATCCCCTGTCCGCCCATACTTGAAACTCCGCGTGGAACCTCTTTTGGGGAGGTCCATAAGGCCGGAGTTTTATCAGTACCACGCACCAGTGTCAAGCAGCCTAGCAACCTGGGCTCTGACGTTTCATCGACGGAACTACCTCGAATTGCTATTGGAAGCCGTCAAACCTTGAGCTGCGGCGCGGATGTAAGCCGCATTGCACCCACAGCATCCCCCGACAAACTGAATACCTTCTGACACCGCCACCGATCCAAAACGTTCGAAAGAACTTCGGGGTAGTTGAATTGCTTCCATCCCGTCGGGAAACTCCGGAAGACGGGTGAAGCAGGGTATTGCATCTGTCGTGCCAAACGCAGCCGGTTGCGCCGCGATCGGTACGCTGACCGAGTTCCGCATTTCCCGCAGGATGCCCAGCATGCGGTCGGGTTCCTGCTCACAGTTCGCCCCCACCGCGTGCGCCCCAGCCCCCACCATGGCTTTTGCGCATTCTGCCGGGGAGTGTCCGTCGCTGCACTCGGTGAGTTTCGGACGGAAGGTCATTGTGGCCACAATCGGCAGCCCGGTACTCCGCGCACAGTCCAGCCCTATCAGCATTTCCTCCAGATGGAAGAAGGTTTCCATAATGAGGAAATCCACACCCGCATTCTTCAGCAAAAGCACTTGCTCGTTCAGCAGCTCGCGCACATGTCCGGCGGCGGACCGCCCTTCTCTTTCAAACAGCTGGGTGCGCGAAACCGATCCGGCCACGTGCGCGTTGTCGCCGGCAACCTCCCGGGCGATGCGCACCGCGGCGGCGTTGATGGCTTCCGTTTGCTGACCATATCCTGCTCGATTGAGTTTTTCGCGGGTGCCAAAGAAAGTCAGTGCCTGCAGAACTTCCGATCCGGCCTTCAGGAACTCTCGATGTAATTCGCGTAGCGCATCGGGATGTTCGATCGCAACCTCGGGGGTGAATTGCCCGCTGCCCTTACCCGTACCCACTTTTTCGCGCCCGGAACCACTGTCCACCCACCCGCGGCGCTCGAGTTCCAGAAGGTAGCCGCCATCGCCCAGGATGGGCCGCTTCTGATTCATTCTTTCGAGAATGGTTTCGGCTTTGCTCATGTACGCGACACCCCTTACTCGTCAGCTTTTCGTGGGACAAGTTCTGAAGTCACAGGCGCTCTTCGCGAAGATGCGGCGGAGTACTGTCTCACTGGTGTTCAATCACTGTGATTTCCCTCGTATCTCGCGGGCATAGCCTAGCAGAAGGTGCGGAGAGTAGCAAAAAATCGGAATCGCGATTGCCAGCAGACTAGACAGGAAGCCGAACAAGTCACTACGGCTTCTTCAGCAAGCCATGTTCGTCTTCCACTATGTAGGAGCACACGCGGAACGAATCGCAATCCACCCCGGCGAGTCTGGCCAATTGCTCAGCCGCGAGTTGTGCAGGAATGATGTCAACGGCAAATTGCCAATTCGGCGGCAGTTCCGGAAGCTGAAACACCAGGTGCCCATTCCCTTCGGGGATTCTCTGGCCTATCAACATGACCGACGCACCCAGACTTCGCAAATCGTCGGCAACAGCCAGATCCTGAGCACGCATTTTTAGCGGGTCGATGAAGATGCCGAAGCGCATTCCCGCGCGGACTGTCTCCTGCGGCCCATGTCGAAAGCCACTGGTATTCATCGCTGTCGCGGGCGATTTCGCGCCTTCTTCCCACAGTAATCTCGATTGATGACAGCTAGCCAGACTCGGCCCCCGCGCCAGAAAATAGTACGGCCTTTGCGGCTCAAGCCAGGTCGTGGCCTTAATTTGTTCGCGCCACCCTTGCAATCGCGTTTCAACTTCGGTCAGGGCACGCGACAATAAGGAAAAATCCAGTGCGTCAACATCGCCACTCGCGAAGTCCGCCAAAACTCCCGCGGCCAGGGCCAGGGTGGAATAGGTATTCACTGAGATCGCATAATCGAGAACAACTGGAATTACGATGGACGCTTCCGCCTCGGTGGCCAGCGGACTTTCGGGTGAGTTCGTTATGCCGATCAGCGAGGCTCCGCTCGCACGAATTGTCGACAGCAGTTGCACAATCTCAATACTTCGGCCCGTACGCGAGATCGCAATGACGACGGCCTTCGATGGAATCGAAGTGAAATGCAACAGTTCACCCGCCTCCACGGTGTACACCGGCCGTCCATGCAAGCTGAAAAGCGTTCCCGCGCCAAGCGCAGCGTGCCAACTGGCGCCAATGCCCGTCACGAAAACCTCACGAGCGCGCTGAATCATCCCGGCGGCTTCCAGAAGGGACACGCGACCAGCGCCGGTAAGGTGGGAAATCGTCCGCTGAAGCTCAGCGGGTTGTCGGAGTATGTCTCGCATGAAGTGCGTCGAGGAGGTCATTGATATCTGGTCGCGCGGCCATCCTACACCAGCCTCGGCACCGCTACAATCTTCGGTCGCGTTGAGGAGATCGCTATCACCTGCCTGGCCTGGGGGATCGGGACAAGGCGCTTCGGGGTCTCGAAAGTGCCTACCAGGCCCGTTCCATCTGCATGATCTGGATGGGGGTCGATCCACGGCTCGACGAGTTGCGCTCGGACGCGCGTTTCCAGGACTTGCTACATCGAGTGGGATTCCCACAGCTAAGATCGGGCTCAGGACGAGGGACAGAAAAACCCCTGGGCAGGTCGGTTGGTTTCCACCCAGGGCACGAGCTTTGTGGTTCCGCGGCGTTAAAGCCGTTCCGCCGTTACCGAGACAGGCACTCCGTTGATCAGCGAGTCGAACACCGGGGAGTGTCCCGCCCCCAGTTGGCTAATCTCCTGCAGTTGCTCGTCGGGCACGTCGGCTTTGATCTTGAAGTTGACACGGATTCCCTGGTAGCCGTTGCGAACGTTCTTGTCCAGTTCAAGGAATCCGTGCAAATCAATGTCGCCTTCCAAAGAAGACTCGACTGCTTCGATCTGAATGCCGCGCGCCGCTGCGTGATAGACCATGGACGTAGTCAAACAAGATGCCAGGGCGTGGAGCAGATGTTCGACCGGGTTGGCAGCGGTATCCTTGCCGAGCAGAACCGGGGGCTCATCGGCCTCCAGCACAAACGGCATCAGTCGCGATTGTTCCTGGCCGGCACCGTAAAACGTGTCCGCCGTCGAGCGATTTTGGCCAGCGTTCACCCATTGATTGCGAATGCGAAAGTTGAATTTCGCGATCGCTGGAGTGGCTTTGATGGCATCAATGGTCTTAGATAGGTCATCAACCGCAACTCCGTTGACAGTCTTTTCAAGCATCTGTGCAGTCGCCAATCTGGCGTTCTTCATTTGTATCTCCTTTAGGTATGTTCTTTGGGCAACACGAGAAGGTTTTTTCAGTACCATCTCGTTGACGCCCCGCCTTTCACTTCAGATCTCGGAACGTAAGGGAAAAGACGACCGTGACGCTCGATCTGCCTCTATGCTGAACCATTCCAACATCTGCAAACTTATGAGATCGCCCGGGGCCCCCACCCTTTTCGCAAAAGCAGGCGAAAAGAGTGGAGGCAGCCCGACAGGCTGGCGAAGCACTCTGCCAAGCGAATCAAGAAAGATGCTTCGCCTCCGTCTTAGTGCCCAGTTCGCGCATTCTTTCACACGCGTGCCACGGTGTCATTTCACCTCGACTTTCACGCGCATCCACGGATGGATGCAGCACTCAAAACGATGTGTACCTTTCGACAGACCCGTGATGTGAACTTGGCTGCCTTGCAGGATTCGGGTCCTGGCTACCGCGACGTTCGAAAAGCCGCCGGCACATTCCGGAACCGTGTTCTCGCCTGGCGCATTGAGCCCCGGTATGAAGCCGCCGCCGAACTCTGCCACCTCGGTGAAGGTGTGAGGTTCGCCGCCCTGGTCGACGATGCTAAGAGTGGTACCTTTCTTGATCTGCAGTGTGTCCGGTTCGAAGTCCCAGCCTGGGTCCGGAGTGCCGGCGGCTGCTTTGGCAAACAAGTCGGACAACGTCGTAAATGCTCCAATCGTGACGTTCTTGCAGAAGTCGGGCCCAAGCGCGGCATTAAAAGTGGCCGGATCGCATTCGTCCAAAGCCACAACCTGTGCGAGACTGGGTGGATTTTCTGGCGTAACCGGGTGCTGTATGGGACGCGGTGTTTTTGCTTGCGCAAACGCGCACGTCGCCCCAGCGAACATCAGACAGACAGTGAGTAAAACGAACTTCGCTACCGTGTTCATTGTCGATGCCTCCATTCTTGTTGTTTTCTTCATTAACGTTCTCTTGATTGACTTGGCTCACGGGACGCATAGTGCCGCAACCGATATGGCTTGACCATGGCGAACGCCTTAAGATTGCTTAATCCAAATGAATTCGTAAGCTGCAGAAAATAGTGGCCTTGTCGAGGCGTGGTGCAACCGATGTAGAATTACGCTCACCTGTGGGGGAGTGGTTGCCGTGGCGTCCGACCCAGTCAAACGGCCAGACTCGATCCGATTCGGTGAGGACTTGGACCTGGATCTGCGCACCTACGAACTGCGCCGCGCCGGCCGGGTTCTCAAGCTGGAACGCATTCCCGTGGAGTTACTGGCCCTTCTAATTGAGGGAAGGGGGCAGATTGTGACCCGCGACCAGATCATCGAACGGATTTGGGGCAAGGACGTCTTCCTCGACACCGACAACAGCATCAACGCCGCCATCCGCAAGATTCGCCAGGTCCTGAAGGACGACTCCGGGCAGCCGCGCTTCGTGCAGACCATCACCGGCCGGGGATACCGCTTCATCGCAGCTGTGGTCGAGGCTAAGTCCGAGATCTCGGGTAGAGACGTAGCACGGGAACTATCGGCCATGCGCGACCGCTTCTCGGAGAAGCCAGTTAAGCAGGTGCAGACCCGCCCCAAGAATCTTCCTGTGCAGCGGACCGGCTTCGTGGGGCGGGAGAAAGAAGTAGCTGCCGCCAAAGAACTCCTGTTGCGTCAGGATGTGCGACTGGTGACGGTCACGGGTCCAGGCGGGATCGGCAAAACGCGCCTCGCGGTGCAGGTGGCGAGTGGCCTTGTCGAGTGCTTTCCAGGTGGCACTCATTTTGTTTCGCTCTCCTCGCTGAGCGATCCTGGCTTGATCGCTTCCGTGATCGTTCAGACCTTGGGGATCCGGGAGGCGGGAGGGCAGTCGCCGCTCGAAGTACTCAAGCAGACCTTACAAGAACAACTGCGCGCACCCATGCTGCTACTCCTGGACAATTTCGAGCACCTGGTTCAGGCGGTACCGACCGTGGCCGAGCTTCTGGCTGTGGGTCCGAATCTTAAAATCCTGGTAACGAGTCGAGCAGCGCTGCACGTGTATGGAGAACATGAATTTCCGGTGCCGCCGCTTGCGCTGCCGGATTCGCGGTCCATGCCTCCGGTTGACGTCCTGTCGCATTACCCTGCGGTCGCGCTGTTCGTGCAACGCGCCGTCGCCGTCAAGCCAGATTTTGAACTTAACCGCGAAAACGCCCCCGCTGTCGCCGAGATTTGCGCCCGGTTGGATGGTCTGCCTCTCGCGATCGAGCTCGCAGCCGCCCGGGTCAAAGTTCTTTCGCCCTCTTCCATGCAGACACGCCTGACGAGCCGGTTGCAGCTACTGACGGGCGGCGCGCGGGACATGCCTCAGCGGCAGCAGACCCTTCGCGCTGCCATGGATTGGAGCTACGACCTCCTGAGCCCTGCCGAGCAGAAGCTGTTCCGAGGATTATCGGTGTTCGTGGGCGGATGCACTCTGGAAGGCGCGGAAGCTGTGTGCGACACCAAAGGCGACCTCGATTTGGATATGCTCGACGGTATGGCATCCATGGTGAACAAAAGCCTGGTGCAGCAAGTCGAGCAAGCGAAGGGTGAATCGCGGTTCGTTATGCTGGAAACGATTCGCGAGTACGCTCTGGAAAAACTGGAGGCAAGCGCCGAGCAGGCCTCGACGAAACGCGCCCATGCCGCCTACTGCCTCGTGCTGGCCGAGGAAGCCGCCGCGGAGCAGAGTGGTGCAGATGGCGTGGAGTACCTGGAACGCTTCGCGGTCGAACATGACAATTTTCGCGCCGCCCTGGAGTGGCTGACAGAAAGCGGAGATGCGCAGTGGGGTCTGCGTCTCGGCGCAGCCTTGTTTCGGTTTTGGGAGATGCGCGAGTATCTCGCGGAAGGCAGAGCCCGGCTGGGCAGGCTGCTGGCAATGGCAGGAGCGGCAGCTCCCACGAAGGCGCGAGAGCGAGCGCTTTTTGCCGCAGGCGTGCTCGCCACCGGACAGGGAGATTATGCCGCGGCGGATGCACTCATCAGGGAGAGTCTGGACATCGCTCGGCAGTTAGGCGACAAGCACGGTGCAGCGGTCTCTCTAAACGCGCTGGCGGTCGGCGCTCGGGACCGAGGTGACGTCCCCGGTGCGCGCGCTCTGTCCGAAGAAAGCCTGGTGCTATGGAGAGAGTTGGGCGACCAGAAGGCTGTCGCTCGTTCTCTCAGTAATCTGGCAAATATCGTCAAACTGCAGGGTGATAATGCCCGCGCCCGATCCCTATACGCGGAGTGCCTCTCAATCTTCCAAGAATTGGGAGATCGGACAGGTGTCGCCTGGTCGATAAACTACCTGGGAGATGTCGCTCGCGATCAGGGGGACTTCGCAGGCGCGCGGACATTGTACGAACAGGGCTTGGCAATTTTTCGGGAACTCGATGACCGCTGGGGCATCGCTGGCACGCTCGCCGATTTGGGAAGCTTAGCCAGGGAACAGGGGAATTATCCCTCAGCGCGCTCGATGTACCGCGAAAGCATAAAACTTTTCCAGGAACTGGACCACAAACGTGGAATTGCCCGCCTGCTGGAGTATTTCGCGTGCTCAGCAGCCGCTCAACTCGAAGCAGAGCGTTCGCTGCGGCTGGCGGGCGCCGCGGCTGCGCTGCGCCAAAATATCGGCGCTCCGCTCACGCCGGCGGAACAAGCCAAACTGGAAGCGAGTCTGCACCCGGCACGGCAGGCATTGGCCAACACGGTAGGCGTAACGGCCTGGTTAGAAGGTCGGGCGTTGCCGGTCGAGAAGGCTATTGAAGAGGTGCTGATGCCCGAGGCTGCCTCTAACTCGTGTTAGCGCACAGAAGCCGGACGGCCGACGCTGAGGGCGATGGAAATCCGGATGCCCGGATGGTTCAGCCAGCGCTTACTCCGCGGTGGTCGGATCGATGAGTCGGCGCACGGCAGAGATGCGATTGGCAGGAAGGCCTGCGCGCCGGGCGTGCTCTTGGATGGTCGCTTCGTCGGGAGCGAGGTAGACGCAGTACACCTTGTCGCCAGTTATGTAGCTATGGAGCCACTGGATTCCGGGACCCATTTCCTTCAGAACCATGACCGACTTTTGGGAGACTTCCCGCAATTGGGCGTCGGATAAATTTCCGACTCCTGGGACTTCGCGTTCGATGACGAATTTGGGCATGGGCATCTCCCTGAATTGCACAGATGCTAGCATGCAGATGGAGCGGCTTCAAGACGGCCTGGGCGACAGTTGTCCCGGTCAGCGAAAAATAGCCAAGACTATGAAGAACGAGGTTGCCATGGATCTTCGATCGCTTCAGAAGCCGCTGAAAGAGCAATACCGCAATGACCCAAATGCCTCGCAAATCACCATCCGGGCGAAAGGCGGGCAGACGGATGTTCCGGTAGCGTGCTCGGTGGATATCGGACGTGCCATCTACCATGCCGAGGCCCACAAGGGAGTCGGAGGGGGCGGTACCGGCGCCTGTTCCGGTGACCTCTTGCTCGGGGCTCTGGCGGCGTGCGCACAGATCACCTGTCAGATGGTGGCCGCGGCGATGGGCATACCAACCGAACGCATTGAGGTCACGGTGGAGGGAGACTTGGATCTCCGAGGCACCCTTGGCATATCAAAAGACGTGCCCGTCGGCTTTGAGAGCATTCATCTTCATTTTGACGTTGCCGCGCCCATGGCAACGCCGGAACAACTGCGTGGATTGCGAGAAAAGACAGAGCAATATTGCGTGGTGATGCAGACCTTAATGCGGCCACCGAGTCTGCACGCTGAGTGGGTTGGTCAGGATTGAACATCAGGCCTCAATAAGTCTTTACGAACGATAGTCGTCGTGATCAAAGCCTTTACATTTCAGAACCACTTCGGGATGTTCAGCTACGAAATGGCTCGCAAACTTCGCGCCCACTGAAATTAATAGCGGCGGGCTCACTCGACGTAGTGGCGACAATTTTACAAGCTCTTTACAGCTTCCCTGCGACGATGAGTCGTATGATTGGTTCTCCCTCCCCTTTCGTATTTCCGTTGAGAAGTGATCTCCCGGTTGCGAGTCTGTAAAAGCCAGTGCCTAACTGGCCGCCCGGTATGGTTGCGGAAGCGACGAACGAAGGGGCATTCATGAAGAATCCGTACGAAGCTCTGCGCATAAAAGAAGAGAGGGTTCACCAGTTGCGTCGGGAAACGGAGGTGCTCCGGTTCGTGATCGGGTTGCTCGACACAGACGACGGAGCGGACGGATCTCCAGCCGGCTCGCCGAGCGGACGACCTGCCGTTTATCTTTTGACAAACTCGGGACGGCTGGAGGTGGTTGTCGGAGGCACGCCGCGCCTCCGCTTTGCTGGCCGGATGCGCATGCCCGTGGAAGTCATGAGAGTTGGGAATGAATTCCATATTTTCGTTCCAACTCCACAGCCCAGTTGCGTCTCTTCTGAACTACTGGAAGAAGGGGCAGCATGACGATTTCTTGTCGAAGGAGGAAATCGGCGACTACGGAGCGGTCCGCACGGTCTGGATCGCGGGTATTGAATCCGTTGTTACTCCTAGCGACAATGAGCTGGAAATCGGCCTGACTTCTAGAACTCATCTCATAAGTACCTCAGCAGAATCCACCCACAAGACGCCGTTCATCACGAATCAGCGGCTTTTCCAGGGCCGGCGGTCCTCGTCGAATTGGTTCCGGATTGCCGCGTAACCAGGATTTGGCGTCATGCGCGTAGGCCCGAACTACCGTTCAAGTAAGTGCGGTTTGCGCCAAGGGGGCCACGAGGGAGCTTTGTCCTTATGCGGATAGCGGCTGGCAAGGAAGAATGAGAAAAAGGCTTGACATGTTGAGTAGTGTTATAGTTAACTATAACAGTATTAAACGCAGGAGTTCAGTAGGGCTAATCGATCGCGACCGAATACGCCAGCGAATAACCCCTACCGAGAGGAAAGAAACGAACTTCTCAAGGAGAATGAAACATGAAATCCCTTCGATTGGTGCTGTCGGTTGTCCTGATGTCGCTCTCCACCGTGGCCTTCGCGCAGTCCGAGGCGCAAAAGTCCTCCGTGGCTCCTGTGCCGTCCGAGGCGCAGAAGTCCTTCGCAACCATAAAAAGCCTGGCGGGAGAATGGGAAGGCCCCGTCACCGTCCCGGAGATGCCGGAGATGTCAGACGGCAAGCCGATGCACGCCTCTCTGCGCGTGACCTCACGGGGACACGTCCTCGTGCACGAGTTCCAGGAAGCAGGAACGCCGTTGGATGCGACCAAGTATGACCATCCGGTCACGATGCTCTACGTGGACGCAGACCAGCTCACGCTGGTTCACTATTGCGACGCCGGGAATCGCCCTCGCATGACGGGCAAGATGTCGCCCGACGGCAAGACGATCGAGTTCGAGTTCAAGGACATCAGCGGAAGCACGGAGTATCACATGCACCATTCGGTGTTCACCGTCATCGACGCCAACCATCACACCGAGGATTGGACGTTCATGATGAAGGACAAGCCGATCCACGCGCACTTCGAGCTGCACCGGACCAACTAAGGCGCGCGGTATCTCTGCTAAGGCTATGTGGAAAAGCGATGGACCATGAGTGGAACGACAATCAGCCGATCTACCGCCAGCTGCGAGACCGTGTCGTCGCGATGATCCTGGACGGAGTGCTCAAGGAAGGCGATCCGCTGCCCTCCGTGCGCAACGTCGCGGCTGAGTACCGGGTGAATCCGCTCACGGTCCTGAAGGGGTATCAACAACTGGTGGACGAGGAGCTGGTCGAGACCCGGCGGGGCCGCGGCATGTTCATCAATGCGGGCGCACGCGGTCTGTTGCTGCAGGGCGAACGGCAGAAGTTTCTTGGCGAAGAGTGGCCCAGGATCCACGCAACCATTCAGCGGCTCGGCCTGAAGGCGGAAGAACTCCTGCAGGGCGAGAACGGCCGGCCGTCCGCGGATGACAAATCCGCGAAGACCGCCAAGTCGAATCCCCCTGAGGAGGAGCGTTGAAGCCATGGCATGCATAGAAGCCCGCGGTCTCCGCAAGGCCTTCGGCACAACCATCGCGCTGGACGGCGTGGATTTGCGTGTCGAAGAGGGCCGCATCCTCGGACTAATCGGCCCCAACGGCGCCGGCAAGACCACCGCGCTCAACGCGATTGTCGGCCTCACCCCGTATGAGGGAGAACTGAAGGTGTTCGGACGCGATCCCTGGAGCGAGCGCGATCAGCTTATGCGCGACGTCTGCTTTATTGCCGACGTTGCCGTGCTGCCGCGCTGGGTGCGGGTTTCGCAGGCACTCGACTACGTCGCCGGCGTGCATCCGCGATTCGATCGCGCGAAGGCGGAAGGTTTTCTTGCGAAGACCACCATCCGGCACACCAGCAAGGTCAGGGAATTGTCGAAGGGCATGGTGACCCAGCTGCACCTTGCGTTGGTCATGGCGATTGACGCGAAATTGCTGGTGCTGGATGAGCCGACGCTTGGCCTCGACATCCTGTATCGCAAGCAGTTCTACGATTCGCTGCTGAGCGACTACTTCGATCGCAGCCGCACCATCGTCGTGACGACCCATCAGGTGGAAGAGGTGCAGCACGTCCTCACCGATCTCATGTTCATCAACCGCGGCCGCATCGTATTCAACTGCAGCATGGAAGAATTCGAATCGCGCTATCGGGAGGTAACGGTGAATCCCGAGCAGGTCGCTGCAGCACGGGCGCTCAAGCCGATGCACGAACGCCAGGTACTCGGTCGCAGCATCTTTCTGTTCGATGCGGTCGGTCGTCAGCAACTCGGCGGGCTTGGCGATGTGCGTACGCCCAGCATCGCCGACTTGTTCGTTGCGGTCATGGGCAATCAGGCCGGCGCAGTACAAGGAGCAGGTCAATGAATACTCAATCGAACGCCGTGCCGGAGTCCCCTCTCGACTCGCGCGTAATCGCGCCCGCGATCATGTCGCCGACTCGGCCCCTGTACTGGTCGATCCGACGCGAGCTTTGGGAGAACCGTTCGATCTACGTCGCGCCGCTGGTGGCTGCTGCCGTCTTCCTGTTTGCCTTCTTGATCAGCGCGATTCATCGTCTGGTAACCGGGACGCTCGACCCGGCGAAGCAGCAGGAGGCGCTTGCCAGGCCATACGGCTTCGCGGCAGGTCTGATCATGGCCACCACTGTTGTCGTCGGGGTGTTCTACTGTCTCGACGCGCTGCATGGCGAGCGCCGCGATCGCAGCATCCTGTTCTGGAAGTCGCTGCCAGTTTCCGATCTCACCACAGTGCTCTCGAAGGCGAGCATCCCGCTCGTCGTCCTGCCATTGCTCACCTTCGCGATCACCGTTGCCACGCAGTGGATCATGCTGCTGCTGAGCACCGCAGCCCGGTTGGCGAGCGGAAGAAGTGTCACGGAGCTTTGGACACAGTTGTCATGGTTCCAGATGTCGCTGATGCTGCTCTACCACCTTCTGACCGTGCATGCGCTCTGGCATGCGCCAATGTACAGCTGGCTGCTGCTGGTTTCTGGCTGGGCACGGCGCGCGACATTTCTGTGGGCCGCGTTGCCATTGTTCGCGATCGGCATCATCGAGAAAGTGGCATTCAACACTTCACACTTTGCCGCCATGCTGGCGTACCGCATGACCGGCCCTGAGGGTTACACACCCACAGCGCGGGGCGGAGACCCAATGTATCCGATGGCAACACTCGAGCTGGGAAGATTTCTCAGTACCCCGGGGCTGTGGATCGGGCTGGCAGTCGCCGCAGCATTCCTCGCCGCAGCGGTTCGGCTGCGTCGCTATCGAGGACCGATTTGATTTGCATGAACGCTTGATTCAATCGTTCGCAGAAGAGGTAAAGAATATGAGCACAGATGTAAGGACAGACGGGATTTCCGGTGCGTCGCCGCGTCTCAAGGCTAGGATTACAGGTGTGTTTTATCTCCTCACGATACTGACGGGAATATTCGCCCAGGGTTTCGTGAGCGGCACGCTTGTTGTAGACGGCGACGGGGCGGCTACGGCGACCAACATACTGACGCACAGGGGCTTGTTTCAGTTGGGTTTCGCAGTCTATCTCATCGAAATGGCGTGCCAGATCGCAATGACAGCTCTCTTTTATGACTTGCTTAAGCCGTCGGGCAGGAGCGTCTCTTTGCTTGCCGCGTTCTTAGGCTTCGCAGGTTGCGTCATCAAGACTTTTAGCCGCGTCTTTTTTATCGCCCCCTTGTTCATCTTGGGAGGCGCGCACTACTTGAGCGTATTCAGCGCGGAACAGTTGCAGGCGTTGGCGCTCCTCTTTCTTAAGGTAAATGATCATGGCGCCGCGATCGCCTTGGTATTTTTCGGATTCTATGCACTCCTGACGGGCTATCTCATTATCAGGTCCACCTTCCTGCCTCGGATTCTGGGCGTGTTGTCGCTATTGGGAGGTTTGGGTTGGCTGAGCTTCCTGTATCCGCCGCTCGGATACCGTCTGTTCCCCTACATTGCAGCCTTCGGCCTCCTCGGGGCAGCAGCGCTGATCCTGTGGCTCCTCGTGATGGGCGTGAACGAACAACGATGGAAGGAGCAGGCCACTGTCGCGGGGATGCGCACATGAAAGCCGCTGTCTACGGCAGATCCGGGCCACCGGAGGAAATGAAATGCCAATCAACACAATCGACGGGTCACAACGCAAAGCCGCGAAAGTCGCGGGATTAGCTTACCTAATCACGTTCGCCACCGTGGTCTATGTGAATTTTGGTATCCACGACCGTCTGATTGTCGGGAACAATGCCGCGGAAACTGCCCGGAATATCCTGGCGCACGAACGACTCTTTCGCATCGGCATCGCCGGCGATCTCATTTACTGCGCAGGCGTTGTTGTGCTTCTCACAGCGCTCTACGTGATTCTCAAGCCGGTCAATCAAGGCCTCGCCTTGCTTGCGGCATTCTGGAGGCTCGTATGGGTCCTGATGTGGCTTGTTATGACGCTCAATCTCTTTGACGCTCTGCGGCTCCTTAGGGGCGCTGATTACTTGCGAGCATTTGAAGCGGAGCCATCGCAGGCCTTGGCGAGGCTCTATCTGGGCACGCGTTTTGACTACTATTACGTTGGCTTGCTGTTTGGTGCACTGGCATCCACAGTCTGCGGTTGCCTGTGGTTCAAGTCCCACTACATCCCTCGAGCACTGGCTGCCTTCGGGGTGATCTCGTCTGCATTTTGCGTAGCGTGTACTTTCGTTTTCTACATTTTTCCTGACTTCGACAAGATCGTTAACCTGTGGTGGTTCGATACGCCGATGGGTGTTTTCGATATAGCAACGAGTTTTTGGCTTCTGTTTAAGGGATTGCTGCCCTCTGGGATAGCTGTCCCGACAAAGCAAGCGATCTAGCACAGGCCGGTGTCGCCTAAACCCTAGCGCGCCACGGACCCTTAATTTGATCGCTGGCCGGGAGGAGCGAGTATGAGCACATCTGCACTGACACAACGGATCGCCGCAGCGTCGCCGCGCCTGAAAGCCAGGGTTGCTGGTGTCTTTTATTTGGTCACCATACTGACGAGAATGTTCGTCGAGATCTTCGTTCGTAACCGGCTGGTGGTATCGGACGACGCCGCGGCTACCGCAACCAACATCATGGCGCACGAACCGTTATGGCGGTTGGGCTTCGCCGGCGACATCATCGCGTTCGCAAGCTATATCGCTTTGACGGCTCTTCTTTACGAGTTGTTCAAGCCCGTGAACAGGAGCGTCTCCTTAGGCGCAGCATTTTTCAGCCTCGTGGCATGCGCGGTTCAGGCCATGAGCAGCCTGTTTCATCTCGCTCCCTTGGTCCTGTTGGGGGGCTCGCCATACATGAGCGTGTTTACAGCGGAACAGTCGCAGGCGCTGGCGCTCGTGTTTCTCAGACTGCGCGCCGCGGCCTACCACAACATCGGCCTGGTATTTTTCGGATTGTATCTCCTCCTGGTCGGCATCCTCATTCTCAGGTCCACCTTCCTGCCGCGCATCCTTGGTGTGCTGATGGCGCTTGCCGGTTTGAGCTACGTGCTGTTTCTGTCACCGCCGCTCGTGCGGTCTCTGCAGCCCTACATTCTGGTTTTTCCCGGCGTTGGACAGATATCGCTGACCCTATGGCTCCTGGTGATCGGCGTGAACGCTCAACGATGGACGCAGCAGGCCAACGCAGCGGGGCAGTGACTAGTTAAGGAGCGGGAGAATGCGAGCGCTTCTCACATTGTCGCTGGCACTTTACATCTTCAAGCCGACGAACAGGAGCCTCTCTATTCCTTCAGCGCCGGGTGCTGCTCACGACTTTCTTCTACGTTAACAGCGCTCTGCTTCGATTTCCGATAGACATTTGCAACCGCAAGCGTCCAGAAGGGAACCAAATCGGCTCCGGGCACGAGTTCGGCAAAGAAAGTCGGCAGAAATTCCCAGTGCCAGCCCAGGAGGTGAATCAGCACGGCTGCGATTCCGAAATCGAGTATGTCATTAGCGGGCGACAAAGCGCCTTCGGCAAACAAAGGGAAAACGACGATTTGGAGCGCGTCCGCCACGATGGCCAGCGCCATGGCGGCTCGAAATCGCGAACCCGGTGAGATCGTGATGGTGTCGTCAGTCACGGCAGCGCCGCTTTCACATACGTGCTTGACTCGCTTATTTTAGCCGAGCTTACGACTCCAGGCGCATCTCCGAGTGACCCTGAGGATGATTGAGGATGATCGCTCGATCTATAATCTCCGCATGAAATTGACCATCGCTGCGATTGCTTTAGCATGGCTTCTGACTCTTGGTCTTGTGTCGCCGTTATTTACACAAGCGCCCACCCAGCAGCAACAGCCCGAGTTCGTCAAACAAGGCCAGCAGTTGATGCGCGAGGGAAAGCCGGAGGATGCGTTGGCGCTGTATCGCAAGATTCTCCAGACTTCACCGGATTCGGTGCCCGCCAACCTCGCGGCGGGGAGCGTGCTCGATCTGATGGGGAAGGGCGAGGATGCCCGGAAGTATTTCACGAAGGCAATCGAGGTTGCGGACACCCCCGAGGGCAAGGCATCCGCCAAGAGAGCGATGGCGATGTCATACGCGTTCGAGGGGGATTGCAAGAAAACCGTCGAGTACGAACAACAGGTCTTCGATCTCTACGGCACCGGGAAGAATTTTTTTCAACAGGGAGAGACTGCAAACGAGGCGGCGCGCGTTTGTATCGATTCCGGTGACTTGGACGCTGCGTACAAGTGGTATCAGATGGGCCACGAGACGGGACTAAAGGAACCCGACATCAAGCCCGCTCGGCAAGACCTGTGGAACTTCCGGTGGGAGCACGCTCGGGCCCGCATCGCCGCCCGGCGTGGCAATCAAGCAGAAGCCCAAACGCATGTTGCTGCGGCAAAGGCCGTCCTCGACAAGGGCACCATCCCCGAGCAGGCGCCATTCTTTCCCTACCTGAAAGGATACGTCGCGTTCTACACGGGCGATTACAAGACGGCGCTTGATGGCCTGAATCAGGCAAACCAGAACGATCCCTTCATCCAGTGCATGATGGGCCAGACCTACGAAAAGCTGGGCGAGAAGGACAAAGCCCTGGAATACTATCGCAAAGCTTCGACGGCAATCTCGCACAATCCTGCGGCCGCGTATGCCGTTCCGTTTGCAAAGAAGAAGCTCTCCTAGTTGTTGTTCGTTGGCTCAATGGCAGTCCCATCAAGGGCTAGGTTGAAGAGCTGAATGCAAATTCACGGGAGAGCTGGCGGCACAGGAGGAGTCTCGTATCACAAGATGAGTCTCGACAACATATTCTGCTCCCGTGCGTCGCCTCGTGCGGGCGAGGCGCTGCAGGGCCAGAAAGGCCATCTTTCCCACTTGATCGCGAGCCACGCGAACCGTAGTGAGGGGAGGATTCGCATAGCGAGCATATGAAATGTCGTCGGCTCCGATGATGGAGAACTGGCTCGGTACTGGAATCCCAGACTCGGCAAGGGCGCGGATTGCGCCAAGGGCAGTCAGGTCATTTCCGCAGAGCACGGCGCTGGGCACATCTTTTTCCGCCAGCAGGGACAGCATCGCGGCTCGTCCGCCCTCAATGGTATGGTTACCCTCAACGCATCGGGTTAGATGCATCCGGTTATTTTCCAGAGCGGTCATCAACGCTTGCTTGTAGGTCCGGGCGGAGGTTCGGTTCTGAGGGCCGGTGATAAAGGAGATCTGTTCGTGGCCCATGTTTCGCAGATACTCAACCACTTCCCGCGCGCCGCGAGAGTAGTCCACGCGGACATTGCTGCGTCCGCGAGAGACCCCGCCACCGTCGAGCAGGACAACTGGGATGTCATTCGCTAGCAACTCATCGATCCGTATGCTGTCAATCTGAGAGGTCATCACGGCCACGCCCTGCACCTTGTTTTCTATCATCCGGCGAACGGCGTTTTCTGCGTGCTTCGAGTCATAATTGGTCGTGGAAAGAAATACATCGAAACCAACTTCGACAGCCGCTTGATCGAAGTTCTTGATCAGCTCGGGAAAGAAGGGATTCTCGATGTCCGAAATGATCAGCCCGAAGGCATCGCTGCGGCCCCGTGCGAGGCGCCGGCCACTGACATTCTTGTAGTAGCTGAGCTCGCGCATGATCTCAAGGACGCGATCGCGGGTGTCGCCGGCGACGGGGCGGGTATTGTTCACAACGTGGGAAACGGTACTGATGGAAACACCGGCTCGTGCGGCCACATCCTTCATCTGGACGGCAGTTGTACCCTTGGTTCGTCGAAGATTGTCAGCCTGTCTCATTGGTAGGCCAATGCGCAAACGTTTTACTCGAGTATTGACAGGACGTTTAGAATTGTCAATGGGCCACCACCTAACTTGATGAAAGGACAAGGGCTACGTTACTTAACAAGGGCCGGTTGACAAGCCCGAATAGGACTTTATAATCGCTCTCGAAAGTCGTAAAGCAAACGTTTGCGGAAAGCGATTGATCTTTCGGGAAGGGGTCCTTCCTCTGGCTCGGTATCGGGGGGCGCGCTGTTTTTCCACGAGACAGCGAAAGCTCCCGCGGCCGGGATGCTAGCCGGTTCTTTTCGCCATGGCCCCGTCGAACTTGTGGATAAGAAGCTTACAGCAGTGGTCTTTGCCCCGGGTGGGCGCACACGCAACTTAATCTGGTGCTGGCGCGAGACATTTCCCGGCTTGGCGGACACGTCCGCGTGATCGGGTCCCCGGGCGCGGATGTGACTCTTGGGGAAAGACTGAGTACCGGGGAGTGTGTCGGGGTTGTGCTCGTGCTTTGCGCAGGCGCAATGCTTTTCTTACGAGACTGACACGGGGACGACCTCGTCAAGTTTGGACTAGGATTGGCAGGAATGGATTCCATGTCGCAATTAATCCCTTCAGGAGGCAACTATGAGCTCGGGAAAAAAGATTGACCGCCGGAATTTCATCAAAGCAGCAGCGGCAACGGGCATACTGGCTAAAACAGTTTTTGCCGGCAATTCGCAGGGCACAAGTGCCAAAAAGATCAGGGTCGGACATATTGGTTGTGGCAACGTAGCTCTAAATGCCTACATCGTGGCCATGCAAGCGAGTCCGTTCATCGAGATCGTAAGCACCTGCGATATTATTCACTCCCGTGCGGAGGCCCTGGCTAAGAAGTTCGGAATTCCGAAGTATTACTACAACGTGCATGAACAGCTGGCGGGCCCAGAATTCGACCTCCTGGTTAACACCACCTCCATGCCCTCTCACTTCGAAGTAAATGAAGCGGCACTCGAAGCTGGCCGCAATGTCTGGACGGAGAAACCGATGGCCCTCAAGGTCAGTGACGCCCATCGTTTGATCGAACTGGCGCGCAAAAAGGGAGTGAAGATCTATCCCGCGCCAACCGTCGTCACCAGCCCTCAATTCAAGTTCATGGCCGAAACTATTGGGAGCGGCAAAGTCGGCAAGATCTTTAGCGCACACGCTACTTACGGTCACGAGGGAAAACTCTGGTCACCTTGGTTTTTCCAAAAGGGCGGGGGAAGCCTCTACGACCTCGGAGTTTACAACGTAGGTACGCTGACGGGTTTGTTAGGGCCCGCAAGATCAGTTGTGGGTATGTATGGCATCTCGACCCCGATGCGCACAGTGCATCCGCACGATGGACCGCCGGAAGATGTTAAGGTCACCGCCGACGACAATACCATGCTGATCATGGAGCATGACAACGCAGTGTTCTCCCATATTCAGACCGGCTACACTTACTTCAGCGGTCGGGATGACAAGGACATCTCGCGTACGGACTACACCATGGACTTGACGGGCACGGACGGTATCATGCATTTGGCTGGCTATGACTGGGGCCCGCACGGTGTTGATATGGTCTACCGAACAGAAACCGAACCCGGGAAGATGGAACGATATTGCGAGGATCCGGGAACATACACATGGCAGGGAGGGCCGGCCTACGTCGCCGAATGTATGCTCACCGGGAAACCCAGCTTGATCACGGCCGAGCATGGCTTGCATGTTCTGGAAGTTATGAACGCATGTCTGGAGTCGCAGGAGACGGGCCGCCGCGTCAAGATTGAGTCAACGTTTAACTGGCCAATATTCCGCTAAGAGAGATTGCCGGGAATCGCCAGAGGCGGCCATTCATGCAGTGAATGGCCGCCATCGCTGGCTAGCTTTGCTGGAGTTCTTTTCTGGCAAGGACGACGATGCGGGCTAGTTCGTCAAACTGTTGCGCAGTGCAGACCGGAAGTGCGGCGCCATAATTCGCGGTCATGTCTCCTACGTAATCATGCGCCCTCGCGAGAGTGTCTTTTCCACCATCTGCTATCCAGGTTTCCCAGTCCTTGCGATTGAGAAATTTCGATTGGAATAAACTCGTGCGGAAATTCTTGGCGGTATGCTCTTCGCCCAGGAAGTTTCCTCCGATGCCGATGGCTTCTATTACGTCAGCAGCAATCGTCTCCTCCGTCACTTCAACCCCCCTCAAGATGAAGTTGTAAAACTCCATCCACTCGTTATCGAGAACCAGTTGCTCGTAGCTAAAGCCTTGATCCGCGCCCACCAGGCCCTGGCAGCCGATGGTTTGGATTCCCGCCAAGCCGCCGAAAACACCGCTTACCGCTTTCTCAATCCCACACTGAAAATCTGGCCGCAGCGAATCCGTGAGTCCCACGTTCGCGACTCGCCTGATTCCGTAAAAGCGACCAAGTTGTGCCATGCAAATCCCCAAGAGCGCCTGGTTCGGTGAACCGAAGGAACAGATCATTGTGCGCGGGTCCACAGTGTGCGGACCGGAATTGTAGATGTCGTAGCGATACTCTTGCGTGAGGGCGTGAACCAGAAACAGAGTTGCCAATAACTCGGCATTGTGAAGACATAATGTTCCCGCGAGGGTCACAGGCCCCGTGGCCCCCGCCATGACCATGGATCCGATGTAAAGCGGTTGCCCTGCGCGGGCAAAAATCGAGGCTATCTCAATATTTTCCCTGCGAAATTGGAGGGGGCTTACCGGGTCCAGGAGGAACCAAACTGAGCGGTCCATGACCTGCGCCATAGAGATGACGTGCTTGGCCGAGAAGGGGGTCAATACGTACGTGCCCCCCGGCTTCTTTGAGTAGCTGTAAATTAGCTGGAAACAGACAATGTCGGCTAATTCTGTCGCAACATCGGAGGGGACCACGACCGCGTTTGCCGTGGGAAAATTGTTGAGGTGTTGCACCAGAGCTATCCCTTTGCGGACGTCGTCCAGAGATCCCAACCTCCGGGTTTGCGTGTCGTAGTCTACTAGATAAACCTGAGTCGAGATTACCCCGGTCAGGGGTGCGACCTTAGGATCGGGGAGATCCGCCTCGGGTTGGCCACGGAACCGCTGTAAAACCTCTTCCATGAGACTAGCGGGAAAGCGGACGACTCCGGAAGATTCATCGACCTTGGCTCCTGCGCGAGCGCACCGGGCGAGGCAGTCTTCGTGGGGGACCCGGACTCCAACCCGCTCCAGGATTCGCAGACTGCTGCGGTGGATGACCTGAATTTCTTCGGAAGTCAGCACTTCCACACGCGCTTGAAGTTCTTTCATCCGACCGTGCCTTCGCAGAAATTAGTAGCCTTCAATTGGGAGCCCCATTTATCTTCAGAGACGTTGGAATTGCTTGCGCCTGTCTTAGCGCACAGGCCTAACGGCAACTTCCTTGAAATAGACAGTCTCGTCACCATCGTTCTGAAGCCCGATGTATCCTTCGTTGGGACGAGGCCCGGCGAGGGGATCGTCTACGCGTCGAGCGGGAATGGGTTGACCTTCGATATAGTCGGTAACCTTGACGTCGTTTACCTGGACCACGGTATGCGGGCCGTCAATAGTGATTTCGATCGTGTTCCACTCGGGGCTGGGGTGATCGGCGCGAACCGGCACCTTAGTGAAAGAATAAAGCGAGCCGGTGGCATAGTAATTGTCTTCTTTCCATCGTTCTGGTTCAAATTCGATGTTTACTTCGTAGCCATAGTGAACCGGCATCCACGCTTCGCGCGGCTCGATCGGAATGCGGATGAAGATCCCCGAATTGTCAGCTTTGTCTTTCGTCTTGTAGACGACACGAATGACGGAATTCCCGATTTTTCCGCCCGTCCACCAGAGCAAGCCCATCCCGCCATGCGTGGCAATCAGGCCATCTTCGATCGTCATCTCCCCTTTTCCCACATGCTGCCAACCAGCGAGGTCTTTGCCATTGTAGAGTTGCTTCCATTCCGTCTTGGGTTTGGGCGCAGAGAGAAGAGCTGCCGCGCACCCGAGGATACATAGGGTGACGGCGCAGGCACGTGGTGCCACGGGTCCACCTCAGTTTTGATTCTAAGTATAAACGTTTGCCGCAAACGTTTGCTATAATTCTACTGACTCAAAATTTGCCCTGTCAAGGCGACTTATTTTTTCTTGATGAGGCTTTTACAATTATCCAGTTCGTTGATTATGGTGGTTTTAGTCCCTCGTGCTCTCGCATGCCTTTATAAGCATGCGGGTGGAAAACGGGGTTTGCCAAAACGGAAGGAACCGCCATTCGCGATGGCCGCTGTGGTTCCACGCCGGACTTTATTTGCACGCTGGTGCGCGTCCGATGCGCTTCAAGCTGATCAGTTGCGAAGTTCTGTTCCGCGAAATGTGCGATGCCAGCGCGCATTCGTCGCACCAAGTGGACTTGGAATTCCTGCCCAAGGGACTGCACGACCTGGGCAGCAGGGCGATGACGGCGAAGATTCAGGAAGTCGTGGATCGTACGCCGGAAGGTGTCTACCAAGCGATTCTCCTTGGCTACGGGCTCTGCGGCAACGGGCTGGACGGCCTCACCGCGCGCCATACGCGGCTGGTGCTACCGCGTGCGCACGACTGCATAGCGCTCCTGATGGGCGGCCGCGAACGCTACCAGGCGTATTTTGAAAGTAATCCTGGCACCTACTACCGGTCGACCGGCTGGTTGGAGCGCGGCAAAGACTTGCAGCAGCTGGCGCACAACGCTACCGGGTTCGACGAGTCGCTGGAAGCGATGATCCGCAAGTACGGCGAGGACAACGGGCGCTACCTCTTCGGAGAGATGACGCGCTACCTCTCGCAGTACAGCAAACTCACGTTCATTGAGACGGGGCTGGAGGCCGACGGGAGGTTCATCGCTGAGGCGGCTACGGAAGCCAAGGAGAAGGGTTGGATCTTCGAACGGCTGCGCGGTGATCTGGCGTGGCTGCGGCGCCTAGTGGAGGGCGAGTGGACCGAAGCTGAGTTTGTGGTCGCCGAGCCGGGCCAGCGCACCGTAGCCAGCTATGACAACAGGGTAGTAACGGTGCAGCCATGACGGTCAAGGAGCAGATTCACGCGAAGCTGCGCGGAGAGCCTACCGGCAATATCGACTCGGCACCTGAGTTGCGCTAACCGCACCGTTGCAACCGGGGGGAAGCGCGCTGGCAGAGTGCCGCCAGCAGGCGGGCGCGGCTACCATTTGCGGTGCCGGCTGCGAGATCCCGCCAGGCACGCCACACGCCAAGCTGGAAGCGACGCCGCGGTTGGTGCGTATCTACTTGTGAAACTCGAACTCCATCCTCGCACGGGACAGACGCTGGCCGACCAGCTCTTTGCGGTGGGTGTCGAATTCCCCTGCGGTGGCGACAGCGCTTGCGGTGGCTGCAAGGTGAGGGTACTGGAAGGCGAGGTACCGGTCACCGCGACGACACAGGAAGCTCTCAGCGAGAAAGAAATCTGTGACGGCTGGCGCCTGGCTTGCTGCGCGTCTGCAGCGGGACGCGTCGTGGTCGAAGTAGAGCAGTGGTCCCCGCGCGTGCTGACCGACGAAGCGTACGTGCTTATCGAGCCACGCGCGGGGCGGGGCGCGGTGATCGACCTGGGTACGACCACGCTCGTGGTGCAGGTGGTGGATCTTTCCAGCGGCGAAGTTCTTCGTGTGGAGACCGCGCTCAACCCGCAGGGTCGCTATGGGGCCGACGTGATGAGCCGGCTGCAATACGATCTGCGCCAGCCGGGCGAACTGGGACGCCTCATCCGCGAAGCGCTCGGGCTGATGCTAGGCAACGAGCCGCTGCGCGAGGTGCTGGTGGCTGGCAATACGCCGATGCACCATCTCTTCTGCGGTCTCGACGTGGAGCCGCTGACGCACGCGCCGTTCGCCTCGCCCACGCTGGGCGGTTACCGTTTCGAGAGTCCGGAATTGGGATGGCCGGGGACGGCTGAATTTCTGCCCTGCCTGGGCGCATTCGTGGGCAGCGACCTGCTCTGCGGCATCCTGGCCACGCGCTTGGACGAGCAGAAGCAGCCATGCGCGCTCTTCGACATCGGCACGAACGGTGAGGTGGCAGTGGGGTCAGCGCAGAGGATTGTGTATGCGTCGACGGCAGCCGGCCCAGCATTAGAAGGAGGGCGGATTGGCGTGGGGATGCGTGCGGGTACAGGTGCGATCGACACGGTGCACGTGCGCGACGGCGGCTTCGACTGCCACGTCATCGGTGGCGGCAGGGCGCGCGGTATCTGCGGCAGCGGGCTGGTGGACGCCGCTGCATGCGGCGTTGAACTGGGCTTGATCGGCGCCAACGGCCGCTTGGCCAATGCGGAGAAGAGCTTGCCCCTGGCCCAGGGCATCGCACTCTCGCAGGGCGATCTCCGCGAGCTGCAACTAGCCAAAGGTGCGATGGCGGCGGGCCTAAGCATGCTCGCCGACCAAGGCATCGAAAAGCTCTGCCTGGCGGGCGCATTCGGCAATTACATTCGCCAGACGAGCGCTCGCGTCATCGGACTGCTCCCCGAAAACGTGGTGGTACAGCCGGTGGGCAACAGTGCCCTGCGCGGCGCGCGCGAGCTGTTGCTCACGCCCTCTACCCGCCAGGCGCGTTTGCAGAAGATTGCGGCGCTGTCGCGGCATGTCGAACTCGCTGCCGACCCCGATTTCCAACATCTCTACGCCGAGAGGATGGCGCTTGCCCGCTACCGACTAAAGGGGTGTGCATGCTAGAGCCGCAGCGCGGCTGCGGCAGGTCTCGGATCAGTAGCGTCCGTCAAAGTCTAATAAACGCTATTGGTTATGAGATTCAGTCTGCACAGATCGCATTCCATCAAGCGAAAAAATGTGCTGGATGGGCGTTTTCTCGAACAGCGACACGCTCAAAATCTGCAGCATGGTGGAGAGCCTCACCAAGGAGGCTACTGCTACAAGCGGCAAACAGCAGCGTGGCCTTTCCGGCAATGTCGTGATAGGTTTCCCATTCAAGCAGGATACAACCGCGGCAAGATGTCCGGGAGATTACCTTCCTGGACTCTGGTACGAGAATCAAATATGGCCCACACTATGCGCGAAGTTGCCAAGCGAGCCGGGGTATCCCTGGCAACCGTTTCACGCGTGCTCAACAATACGCAATATATCTCTGACGAAACGCGCCGGAGCGTGCTCGATGCGGTTCGTGAACTCAACTACTTTAAGAACGTGCATGCCAGGCGTCTGGCGACAGGACGCAGTGATTTATTTGGACTCGTCATTTCCGAGATTGCCAATCCGTACTTTCCCGAGATTATCCGTGGCTATCAGGCTATGGCGTGGAACCACGGTTTTGATGTGCTCCTTTGCAACACCGAATACGATCGGGAACGGACCAAGGCAGTCATGCGAAAGCTCCGGGAGAGTGACGTTCGCGGCGTCGCGATTGTTACCTCTTCGGTTGACAGGGATATGGCTTCTGAGCTTACCGCTGCCGGGATACCGTTGGTTTTCTGTAACTCGGATCCTGCCAGCAAGTTGGTCGGAAACATCTGCATCGATTATGAACACGGCGTCACGAAAGCGATTCAGCACGTTGTGGAACTGGGCCATTCCCGCTCCGCAGTCATTGCCGGTCCGGCCGACAACCGCACCGCGGTGACCATCAAGAATGCTCTGGTGACTGGCCTTACGTCCCGCGGTTTGAATCCAGTTTGTGTATTGGAAAGCAACTATCGGGTTGATGCCGGTGCGGCGGCAGTTCGAGAAGTTTTGTCACGTCCCGAAATACCTACCATAATGTTCTGCGGAAACGATCTGATAGCCATGGGTGCGATGAGTGCACTGGAAGAGTCCGGAGTGCGAGTGCCAGAAGATGTTTCTGTGATCGGAATTGACGATATTTTCTTTGCGTTTCTGGCGCGGCCTCCCCTTACAACCATCAGCGTGCCTCGCGAACAGCTCGGGGTGAAGGCCTTTGAAGCGCTGGACAGGATGCTGAAGCTCAAACGCCATATGGGGCCGAACTACATGTTGGAAACAGATCTTGTTGTGCGCAGGTCTACCGCACCGGTGCGACGGCAAAGCCCAAAAGTCAGATCGTAACTTTGGAACCAAGTACGTGACTTCACTTAACTCCACTCCCGTCCTCCGGATATCCCACGGATTTGGTATACCTTTAGTCGTGAGCCACGTGTTGGCGACGCTTCTCATTGTGCAGAACGTCACCGCACAGAGCTTGCCTGCTCAGGATCACGCAGCCCACGGGATTTCACTGGCCAGAGAAGGGAAGTTGCTTGCGGCAGAGCAGGAACTGCGGGAAGCGGTACGCACCGCACCGGCACTCGCACCTTACCGCGCTCAGTTAGGATCTGTACTCGGGCTGCAAGGGAAATGGAACGAGGCATTGGAGAATTTTCAGAAGGCGATTGACCTCGCTCCAGAAAACCTCGATTTTCGGCGAGAGACCGCGGCAGTGGAGTGGCAACTTGGCCTTATGTCTTCGGCCGAGAAGAATCTTCAGTATGTTCTAGCAAGACATCCCGGCGACTCTGGAGCGACCCTGTTGCTGGGCCTGGTGAGGGAAAGAAGTGGCGACTACACAAGCGCAGCCCAGTTGTTGGATTCACAATTTGAATTGGTTATTTCGCAACCCGATCGCACGGTCGCGCTGTTCCATTCCGTTGTCCAGAGCGGCCAGCGCGACAAGATCCCGAGGATCGTTGACGCTCTGAAACTGCGCGCCAACGATAAGCAATGGGCGAATGCCATCGGCCGGTGCACACAAATTGCGGCGATGGGCGGAGACCTGCAAACTTCGGAAGTGCTATTTGCCTTAATCCCCGACGACGATTCAGGGCGACCAGCCGCTGGACTTCAGCTGGCGCAGCTTCTCTACCGCAATGCTCAAGTGTCTCAGGCAAGGGATCTTCTATTGCAACTGGCAGAGCGCGGTATGGTGAGTGCCGATTTAGAAGCTCTTCTCGGGAACTGTTATGAATCGGAGCGCCGGCCTGACCTTGCCTTGCAGGCCTACCAGCGTGCGATCAATGTGGACCCCTCGCGAGTTGACCATTACGAGGACCTGATTTCGCTGCTGCTGTACTTGCATAAAACGAACGAAGCAATCGCCCTCGTGAATCATGCGATCGAGATTGCGCCAAATGATGCCCGGCCCTGGGTGTGGAAAGGGAACGTGAGCGTTCGCACGAACGCATCCAAAGATGCGATGGAGAGTTACAGGCATGCGGCTAAGTTAGATAGCTCGAATGCCGACGCAATTTTGGGCGTGGCCGTCGTATATTTCATCGCTGGTCAGAGCGACGCTGCGATTGCCGAGTACCAAGCTGGAATCGCCCGATTTCCCAACGACCCACGTTTCTATATTGGGTGCGCGGAGATGTTGTTGGCTTCTCCCGATTCGCTCAAACTACAGAAACAGGCGGAAAGTCTGCTACAGAAAGCGGTGAGGCTGACTCCGCAATCGGCGGAAGCTCACTATCAGCTTGGTCAATTGGCTATGCAGCAGAGTCGATTGAAGGAGGCAGAAGCAGAATTGTCACTCTCTCTCCAATCGGATCCTGATCGGAGCAAGACGCATTTTGCTTTGTCCGTTGTCTACAGAAGAATGGGGCGAACCGACGATGCGACGAAGGAATTTGCACTCTATCAGAACTTAAAGCACGCGGAAGAAGGTGGAACGACATCTGCAATGGTGCCGGCAGGTAAGCCGTGAAGCCTTCCCGCATCTTACGTAGCAGAGCTGACAGCCCAGACCGACCGGCCGCCGCTGGTTCACGACGCCACTTTCTTTTTGCGCTCTCAGCTGCCGCACTTGGTCAGTTTTTTCCTCCCAGACTGATTCGAGCCGATGCACGTCCGAAGCCCATATTTTCGGATGTCACTGCCGAGGCCGGCATCACGTGGCGGCAGTTCAACGGGTTTTCACCCGATCGCTACCTGATCGAAACCATGGGTGGCGGAGTCGGGATGCTCGATTTTGATGATGACGGCCGGTTGGATATTTTTCTGTTGAATGGTGGCGAGACGCCTCGGGGCAAGAGCGAAAAGCCGCTTCAAAACGCGCTGTATCGCAATCTGGGCAACGGAAAGTTTGTCGATGTTGCCGCCGAAGCGGGACTCAACCGGGTCAAACACTACCAGATGGGTGTCGCGGCGGCGGACTTCGACAACGACGGCCATCAGGATATCTTCATTACCGGATTTCCAAACTGCACGCTCTACCACAACAACGGCAATGGCACATTCACGGATGTGACGGCGGATGCAGGGCTTCAGAACACGGGGCGATGGGCCTCCGGGGCTGCCTGGTTTGATTACGATCGGGATGGCTTTCTCGATCTTGTCGTTTGTAATTATGCCGAGTTTTCGTTCGAGGGTGTTGCCCCGAATTGCGAGTACGCCAATGTTCGAACGTACTGCGAGCAGCGTGCGTACAAAGGAATGCCTCTAACCATCTACCACAACAATCGCAACGGTACCTTCACGGACGTCAGCCGATCTTCGGGACTGGATCGATTTGTCGGGCGAGCGCTCGGGGTCGTCGCGATTGATATCGATGATGATGGATGGCCGGATCTATTCGTGGCGCGCGACGCTTCAGCCAATCTCCTTCTGCTAAACAAGCATGACGGAACCTTTGTGGACGCCGGGTTAGAAGCAGAAATCGCATTCGATACTAACGGCAATGCCAAGGCCGGTATGGGAGCGGATGCGGGCGACGTAAATGGCGACGGGCGTCCGGATGTTGTAGTCACGAATTTCAGTTTCGAGTTTCATTCCCTATTTCTCAATCGTGGAGGTTTTCCTTTCGAAGACTGGACGCGGGCTTCACATTTGGCAGGCGTTACGAGAGCCGACGTAGGATGGGGCGTGCACTTTGTCGACTTTGATAATGATGGACTTCTCGACCTGATGATCGTCAACGGCCATATCATTGAGGTGATCGAATCATTGCAGCCCCAGGTGAAGTACAAGGAACAACCCTTGCTTCTGCACAACTTGGGTAACGCTGTCTTCGAAGATGTGAGTTCCAAGGCAGGACCTGCATTTTCACAAAGTTATCTGGCGCGCGGACTGGCAATCGGAGATTGGGACAACGACGGTGCGCTGGACGCAATATTCACGTGCGTCGGCGACCGCCCCGTGTTGCTGCGCAATAACGTGGGCAGGAAAAATTCCTGGATCGGGCTGCGTTTGGTCGGAGTGAAGAGCAATCGAGACGCAATCGGAGCAAAATTGACGCTTCGGATTGGGGACCGAAAACTGACACGTTGGCTGACTGGCGGCTCGAGTTATCTTTCTTCACATGACAAACGTGTTGTATTTGGATTGGGAAATCTGACTTCGAGCCATCCTGTGGACGTTGAGATCGTCTGGCCAAATGGCGGGACACAAGTCGCTTCCACGTTGGAGATCAACCGTTATCACCGAATTGTGGAGCAGGCGACGAAGTAGAGTTGCGTTGAAATTGACACTACCGACACTTCCCTGAAATAGACCTCGGAGCCGGGATGATTCTGCAGGCCAAAGAGGCCTGAGGGAGCAGGGTGGGTTAAGTTTTTTAGTGCTTGACACTCTATTTCGAGCGGTGCTAAAAACGCAGCCTATGAAACCGCTATCAGAAAGCGGTTGCAGGAACTGGGGGACAATTGGGCGGGCAGGGAGTAGAACGCCGGGAGATTCTCCGCTACATCGAAAGCGCAGCGGTAGCGAGTTCGTGTCCCGGTTTCAGCCAATGGCCATCCGCCTGCCCACAGCACCATCCCCAGTCATGTTCCCACGTCGGTGCGCCTTCGTACAAACCCCTGTTCTTTTCTCCGCAGCAATACCAGATGGTGGGGCAGCTTGCCGAGATGATCATTCCGGGAGATGTCGCCCCGGGTTATGGATATTGCCGCAGGTTCTGGGTCAGCCTGCGACTCCCGACAACAATGCCGATAGAAAGACGTTCACAAATGCGCATGAAACATACGAACAACAATGGGGCATGGCGCTTAGAGCGGAGTAGGACTTCAAAATTCCGGAGTGACAGGAGTTGCGTATGCTGAGCATAGTGCGGAGAATTGCAGTTTGCGCTCTGGCAATATTGGTTTTGGGAACTGCGCCATATGTTTTCTCCCAAAGCAATAACGCCTCCATCGTCGGGGACATTACCGACCCGAACGGCGCCGTAATTCAAGGTGCCAAGGTGATCCTGGAGTCCAAGGACACGAAGGAGACGTCTACGTTTGTGTCCGATGCCAACGGGCTCTACTCTTTCCGAAACGTCGTGCCCGGTACTTATCAATTGACGGTGACGGCGCAAGGGTTTGGCGACTATGTGCAGGATGGCATTCTTGTCCGCGTCGGCTACCCGATTCGGCAAAACATCCAATTGAAGCTTGCGACCGCTACCCAACGGGTTGAGGTCAGCGCCGATGCCTCCCCGCTGAATTACGAAAATGCCGAACTCCGTGGCAGCATCGACCCGCAGGTGATTCAGGAGGTTCCTCTGCTCGTAGCCGGATCCATGCGCTCCGCAGCAAACTTTGCTTCGATTCTGCCGGGCGTGGTCCGGGGCTCTGGGGACGCTGCAGGCGCGCACGTCAACGGCGGTCAGTCCCAGACCGGCATCGTCGTTCTCGACGGCATCGCCTTATACAACTCCTCCGGCACCCAGGGTCTTACGGGAGCGATTCTTGACTTCCCACAATCCCCGGACCTGATTAGCGAATTTCAGGTGCTTACGTCTAACTACGACGCACAGTATGGAAGCGCAGGAGGAGTCACGGTCGAAAACGTGCGGTCCGGCACGAATACTTTTCACGGCACGGCTTACGAATTCAATCGAAATTCCTCGTTCAATGCAACACAATGGGGCTTTCCTGACAAGGCAAAGGACATCGAAAACGATTTCGGGGGCAATTTCGGCGGCCCGTTGAAACTGCCTTTCTGGAAGAACAGGGATCACCGCACTTTTTTCTTTGCCAACTTCGAGGCCTTCAGAATCAGGGGCGCCTTGACCCAGCCCAGAATCTCCATACCCTCGCTGGTGGAACGGCAGGGAGATTTTCGCGATTGGATCGACCCCGACACCGGTGACTTGATTCCGATTTACGACCCGGCGACGCATAAGCAGTTCATGGGTTGCGACGGCACCACTCCAAACGTGATCTGCTCAACCGATCCCCGCTTGCAGAACTCGCTTGCCCAACAATGGTTCCAATTCCTCCCACCTCCGAGTTCTCCCGGTCCGCTGAACAACTATGTGGCTCCCGCCACTCCAGCCTTCTTAGGTACGGACGCGTACAGCATTACCGAGAAGATTGACGAATACATTGGGTCCAAGGATCACATCTCGGAAATGTTTTATTACAAGTACTTGCCGAGGACTACGTTCACGTCTCTTCCGGCAACGATCAGTGATAGTGGCACATCCTTCAAACGGACCTCGGTCTGGCGAGTCGCCTGGGACCACACCTTCAGTCCCAAGCTGGTGAATCACCTGGCGTTTGGTTTTCAAAATGACAAGTTCTATGGGGGCGGGATCGACGGTGATTTTGCTGACAAGTTGCCCCAGATCGCCGGCGTGGCTAGCCACGCATACCCACCACAGATATTCTTCGGCGACGGCTTCGCGACCTTCGGCACCGGTGCGGGTGATCCAAACATTCAGCCGTGGCTGGCGCCGGCCTACATCGTCAACGACGCCGTGTCCATGACCAGAGGGAAACACACGATTTCCTTCGGGGGCGAGGTGCGACTTGCGAAGAACTCCGCAGTCTTTCTCGGAGGCCAGTCGGGATCTTTCGGTTTCGACCGCGGAGAAACCGGTCTCCCGAACGTGGTTAGTGGCAGCCCGATCGCCAGCTTCCTGCTGGAGCAGGTGGATTCAGCCTCGGCAAACTTCTATACCTCGATTGGCATCGATGGCCGCACCAACAGCTTCAGCCTGTTTGTCGGCGACAGCTGGCGCGTTACCCCTAAACTGACGATTTCGCCTGGCATTCATTGGGAAGTGGATCCACCGCCGCTAGATGCGAAAGACCATTTTTCGTATTTTGACCCGAACCTGCCCAACCCCGGCGCGGGCAATCTACCCGGCGCCGTTGCTTTTGCCGGAAGCGGTCCCGGGCGCTCCGGCAGAAGATTCCCTGAGGACACTTGGTACGGCGGGATCGCGCCGCGCATCGGTGTGGCATACGCTCTCACCGCGAAAACGGTCATCCGTTCCGGATACGGGCTCTTTTACGACAATGCGAACATGCCCGGTTGGGCTTCGGGAATTTCACAGGATGGCTACAATGCCACTGCCGTGTTCAGCAGTTCATCGGGCGGTACGCAAGCGGCGTTTATCCTGAGCGACGGTCTGCCGCCGGATCATCCAGTGCCGCCGAACCTCGTCTCCACGTTTGACAACGGAGGGAACACTCCCGTCTATCGGCCTCGCAAGGCCAACCGGCTTCCCTATGGGCAACAGTGGAATCTAACGGTTGAGCATGAATTCACAGGCCGCGACTATGTGTCGGCGTCGTATGTTGGAACCAAGGGCACCCGTCTGTTGTCGCAAGTCTCTCCCATAAACGTGGTGGACCCACGTTTTCTCGCGCTAGGCGCGCAATTGAATGACACGTTTCAGCCGGGCGACACGGAGGTGGATGGTGTACCCGCGCCATTTGCGGATTTCGCAACTGTGATGACGGGATGCGACCCCTCGGTTGCGCAGGCACTGCGGCCCTTCCCTCAGTATTGCAATTCCATCACTGGCCTAAACGAAAATCAGGGCAGCTCGACGTATCACTCCTTCCAGTTGAAGGCGGAGCACCGTCTCTCGAAGGGTTTGTGGGCTCTGCTGTCCTACACCAATTCAAAGTTGATCACCAACGCCGATCTTGCGCAAAGCTTCTTTGCCTCATATTTTTCGCCTTTTCAGCATTCCCGCAATCGATCGCTCGCGCTCGAAGATGTTCCGCAAGCGCTCAACATTGCATACAATTATGAGCTCCCATTCGGACATGGCAAGGCTTGGTTGAACCAGAGCGGCTTAGCGAACGCGTTGTTGGGCGGGTGGACATTCAACGGAGTGTACCGCGTCCAGTCCGGAATTCCTTTCCAGATTACGTCTTCGAATTGCAACGTGCCGCCGCAGTTCATTCAGTTCTGTGTGCCAGCATTGCTGCCCGGTGCATCCCCGTTCCTGCAATCGCCAACCCATTTTGACCCGAGTAAACCCGTGTTAAACGTGGACTCGTTCGAACCGGCCAGTAGCTTCAACTTCTATACGGGAACAGGACCGCGCGTTCAGAACTTCCGGCAGCCGGGCTTTAGTGATTTTGACATTGGTTTGCAAAAGATGTTTCACATCACTGAGCGTTTTACGTTTCAGCTGCGCGGAGACGCGTTTAACGTTTTCAATGCGCACCACTTTAACAGCGTTGGAGCTTTTATTCAGTCAAGTGGGAACGGTGGAAGCTCATTCAACACCGACGTCGCAAGTCCGGACTTTGGAAAATGGAATGGAGGCGTGAGCTCGCCCCGGAACATTCAGGTGTCGGGACGTATCTCATTCTAGATTCATTCGTTGTTGTTAAGCGCAGGTGGGCACTCGCATAGCGGTTTGGATCCAGTTCTTCGAACGCCGACGTGAATTCGTTCGACAAGCTCTACATCGTTCGGGGCTGGAACTCCTCGTGCTGTGATTGAAATAGAGCTCATGCACCCTCCGCACCAGGTGGCTGGGGACTTCCAGCGCTGACGTCGTCCGGGGATATTCCTTACCATATCAAAAGTGCTTCACAGAGGAGAGTTGGGCTCGACCGCTAGCTTTGTGAGACGAAACATGTCTTGTTCGGTGAGTCGGGTCGATGAATTTCGAAGGTAAAGAAAACCACAGAGCGTACGAGGACTTAGAGGAAATTCACCGGACCTCGGCGAGTTGGTTGCGCAATTTGTGGTTGGCGCGGAACAAGGTGTTCTTGATTGTGCCCTCAGTCGTATTCAGAAGGTCGGCCACCGTTCGCAGTTTGAGGCCATGGTAGTGTTTCAATTCGAAGACCATGCGCTCCCGGGGCGAGAGTCTTCCCAACGCACGAAGGATGCATCGGCGCAGTTCACGGCCCACCAGGTTGCGCTCGGGGCTAGCGCCTGGGTGTTGGTCAGGCATGCGACCAAGCACTTTTTCTTCCTCGCCGTCCGGAGAAACGATGGTGGTCACATCCCGGCCGCGCAATTTCTTCTTGCGCAGGTGATCGAGACAGAGATTAGTTACGATGCGGTAGATCCAGGTGTAGAAAGAGCACTCGAAGCGAAAGCGCGGCAAGTTTGTGTACGCCCGAAGAAACGCTTCCTGATAAATGTCCTGACCATCCTCCTCCGAACCGGTGAGATGGATGGCGAGGCGCAGCACGGCGCGGTCGTACTGCTGGACCAGTTCTTCGAACGCGGCGGTATTGCCCTGCTGGGCTTCGCGGATAAGCAAGGTGTCATCCACGCGGGCTGAGCGAGTCTCGCCGACCTTTAGGCCGAAGGCAGAAAAACCAGCAGCGACGTCAGCTGAACCGATGCGAGTTTTGCCCGCGTCACACACGATCATCATCTCCGTCCGCACGAACCTTTCGATTGCTCAGAATCTTCGATCACTCATCTGCCCGGCGTACCACGATCAGTGCCATGTCATCCTGTCGCGATTGGCTGCCAGCAAAGTCCTCGGCCGCCCCCAGCACGGAAAACAGCGTGTCGCTTGCACTGGAACTAGGGGAAATTTGTGCGGCAGCGGCCAGGCGCTCTGCACCGAACTCAGCACCATTCTCGTTTTGGCACTCCGCAATGCCATCGGAATAGCCAAGCAATGTGTCGCCAGACCGTAATGTCGTCTGCCCGTTGACGAAACAGGCGCCAGCCAGCACTCCCAGTACTGGCCCACCCTCTCGCAGGCTCTCCACATGCCCGTCGTTCCGAAACACCAGCGCAGGCGGGTGTCCCGCGCTGCAATGCGTAACCTCACCAGTCTGTAGGTTCAGCCGGCCTACAAGCACCGTAGTCAGCGGCAATTCCAAATGGGTGGTTAGTAGATTACGATTGATGGCGGACAGAGCAGCCGCAGGATCGCCCAGCGCCTCCATCTGCTGCCGTACCATGCCGACCACATGGGTGAACCACATCCCGGCGGAGAGGTCCTTGCCAGCAATATCACCGATTGCGAATACTAGATCTGGGTCGAGTTCAAACACGCTTGTGAAATCGCCGGACAGATGACGTACCGGGAAAATCTCGCTGGCGATCTCAAAGGGTTCACGGCGAAAAATGCGCGGGCCGCAGAGTTTTCTTTGCACTTGGGCGCCTTCGTACATCGTGCGTCTTAGGTCGTCGTGCTCACGGCGCAGAGTCGCAAGCTGGTCCTCAAGCACACGGTTGCGACGCGCAGCGCCCACAGCACCGGAGAGCGTTTCTGCATGCCCGGAGACCTCCGCCCGATGCGACCAAGTCCTGTCCTGGCGCCAGCCCCGAATTTGTAGAGCGTTTTCCAACTTCCATCTCCCGCAGATACCGTGATCAGCCGACGAATTTGTAACCCGTACCGTGTACGGTGAGAATGAAGCGAGGTTCTTCCGGCTTGGGCTCGACTTTCTGCCGCAAACGGACGATGTGCGCATCCACGGTGCGCGTGGTCGGGAAGCGATCGTAGCCCCATACTTCCTCGAGCAGGCGATCGCGGCTCAGGGTCTCCCCAGGATGGCAGAGGAAGTACTTCAGCAATTCGAACTCCTTCGAGGAGAAATCCATCGCCTTGCCCTTACGCGAAACCTGGCAACTGCGCAGGTTTACATCCACATCACCAAACGAGTAGCGGTCCTGCTCTTTGGGAAGGCTACGCGTACGGCGGAGCACGGCCTTTACGCGAGCCAGCAGCTCACGAATGGAAAACGGCTTGGTGACGTAATCATCCGCTCCCAACTCGAGTCCGACGACCTTGTCCACTTCCTGGCCACGCGCGGTGAGCATGATGATAGGGAGTGAAGGCCGCTTGGACTTGAGCTGTTTGCAGACCTCCAGCCCGCTCATGCGGGGCATCATGACATCGAGGATCACGAGGTCGGGCGCTTCGTTGAGCGCGCGTTCCAGGCCCGCAACGCCGTCCGGGGCGCTAATCACCTCATATCCTTCGTACTCGAAGTTGTCGCGCAAACCGGCAATCATGTTGGGTTCGTCTTCGACAATCAGGATTTTGGCCATCTCGTGCTCTCCACGGCTTCTTTTCGCCTTGGCCTGTAACTCGATTCCTGAATTGATAGATGCCATTGCCAGTATCTCCGTCGCCGATCAGGCCGAGGCCAGGTTGCGTCCGTTCTCTCCCTGCTTCACGGGCAGGGCGATGGTGAACTTGCTGCCCTCGCCGGGCGCGCTGTCCACCAAGACCTCGCCACCGTGGGCCTGCACAATATGACGCACCAGGGAGAGGCCTAGTCCGCTGCCCTTGGTGTTGTGAACCAGCGGATCGCCCACCCGATAAAACTTCTCGAAAATCTTGTGCTGCTCCTGGTGAGGAATGCCGATCCCATGGTCAATCACTTCCAGCTTTACTGATCCGTTTTCACGATAGAGCTTGACACCGAGGTACTTCCGGTCCTGTGAATACTTGAGAGCATTGTTGACCAGGTTCAAGAGCGAGCGGGCCATGGCCTCGCGGTCCACACGCAGGGGCGGCACTTCGTCGATCTTCTCTTCATAAGAGAAACCATGCTGCTCGATCTGGTAGCGATAGGAATCGAGCGTGTTGCGCACCAGTTCGCGCAGATCGGTCTCGCGGAAGTCGTACTCCTTGCGGCCCGCTTCGATCCGGGAGAAATCCAGGATGTTGTTGATGAGCGCGCTGAGACGCTCACTTTCTTTGCGAATGATGCAGTAGTACTCCTGATATTTGTCCTGCGAATTGAGCCGGCCCATTTCCAGAGTTTCGGCGTAAAGCCGGATCAGAGAAAGTGGCGTCCGCAGCTCATGGGAGACGTTCGAAACAAAATCGGACTTCAGACGGGCCAGCGCCATTTCTTTGCTGACGTTGCGATAAGTGAGTACGATTCCACCGGCCAGCAACAGGGACAGAGCCCCCAGAGCGAGGAAGTTAGTGCGCGCGAAATGCTTACCGATGGCTTCCAGTGTGGTTCCACGCAGCTTGATGGCCAGAGTAACACCGGGAAACACGGCTTCCATGTTGCGTTCCACCTCTGGCGCGCCGCCATCCCACCCGGCGGACGCTGCCAACGGGCCGGGTTCACCCTTGGGGTGCACCATGATCGCGCACTGGTTCTTATCACCCTCACTGAGGTTGTGGCTCATCACGGTTTCCAGCATCTCGGGGAAGAACTGATCGTGGATATATTCGGCGTCGAATGCGATTCCGCCGATCACCTTTTTCCCAGTGGCTGCGTCCGTTTGGGCAAACATAGCGACGGGCTGATACAGGTGTTTCTCGCCCCGCGGCACCCAGTTGTAGAAGACGTAGTACGGCATTCCCTTCTTCTCCATCTTTGTCATCTTCTCGGCGAGGTCCTTGAATTCCATTCCCAACCAGCCCTCGCCCATTTTGGAGAGTTCATCGGCCTCTGCGTGAAACCCCTCGTCAGTCTTCAGGCGGTAAGGCTGGGAACGAAACACCATGCCGTGATCGGGGTCATAGGAGAACAGATGAGCGGCGTAGGGATGCGCGGCAAGAAGTCTGTCGAGAGTCACCGGGCACGCCGTACCCGGAGCCGGGAACCCGCTTCGAATATCGTCCAGTTGTTCGTAGGCCTTCTGGTTGATCTCCTTTTCGGAGATGGCCAACATCTGGCTGAAGTCGCGCTGGAAGGCGGCTTCCACCGCCCGGTCACGCTGTATATGCATGAGGTGCCAGGCGCTCAGGATCACTAGAGCGGCGGCGGGCAAAACCACGGCGAGTTCGAGGGTCAATATCAGCCGCGTTCGTTCGTTCCAGCGCCGTTTCGGTTTCATGATGAACTCCTGATCCGGGCCGCTACCTGGATCAGCCCGACGGGAAACATACTTGAACCAAACAGGGAATGTGTCAATGGGGGGTAAAAAGACGTAAAAAATTGTGAACTGGTTGACAGTTGATATTCGAGGGGCGGTGCCCGCCTTACCTGCCTTGGCCTGTTCGAGGTCGAGACGAACGCTACCTTCCCTGGAAGCAGCAGATTCGATCAGAGATATCTCGGCGGCGCAGAGATCAGGTTACACGCCACTCATGCGGGTAATCATTTCGGTGCATTCCGCACGACCTGAAAACCATCACATTCAATGACCCGCTGTTATGCCGATGCGGAGGCCAGCCTCTATTCTGTCTTGCTGATTAGTTTGCGCAAAACAACACGATCCGGATTGAGCAACTCAGCGACTCGGGCTGCGTTGACGCTGGCAACAATAATGAGCCCGGCCTGGTTATTGACCTTGCTGAAGATCCCTAACCGCTCCATCTTCTGCGCCTGGTGCTGGTTGTCATCGGTAGGACTCAAGTAATGTACCAATCCCGCCTTGTAGCGCTGGAGCAGGAAGAGATGGGCCAGGGTCATCAGCCGTTTCTTCCGCAGAGAAGGATTGAAGGTATTCATATCGCGGATCGAAAGGAGCTTATAACCATGTCGATCCTGAACGTCAGCGAAGATGATGTTGCCGACTCGGTCCTTCGAATCGTTCCACAAGCTGAGTTCCAGAAAGTCCGAACCTGCGGCCACTGGACGCAACTGCACACGGAACACCGGCGGCAAACCGTTTTGCTCCGCCCAAATCTGGAGCCAATCTTCCAAAACCTTGGGCGGAAGTTCCGTCTGCACCAGGTGCTGGTGCTGGGTCGAGCCCTTACCCATGGCTGTAGTGGTGGCCGTGCGCCCGGAAGAGGCCATCAGTGCGGCATCCAGGCGTGGACCGCCGACCAGTGTCTGCGGAGTCCGGTAGGGCGATTCCAGCAGCCTGAATTTCCTCTGCAAACGTGCCAGCGACAACATCCCATCCTGCCGCAGCGCGGTAGCGAAATCCTCGGCGGCCAGGCCATCGATCTGGTGTCCGCCATAAGTAATGAAGTTGAAAACGAAGCCCAGCTTGCCCAGATCTTCAGGGAAGCGCTTCATCTGCTCGTCGTTCATGCCGGTGGTGTCCCAGCTGAAGGAAGGTGACAAGTTGTACGCCAGCATCTTGTCGGGACATTCGGCGTGAATCGCGTCCGCGAAGGCTTTCGCCTCCTCAAGATTCGCGGTGGCGGTTTCCATCCACAAAATGTCCGCGAAGGGCGCAGCCGCGAGAGACTTGGCGATGGCGTAATCCAGACCTCCCCGGACCTGGTAATAGCCCTCAGGCGTCTTGGCAAGTTCGCAGTCCCAGGTTACGTCAATTCCCATCGATCTCGCTTTTTCGCGGGCGGCAAACCAGGACGCACGCTTGGAGAAGGCCAGCCATTCATCAACGCTTAGCTCAAATGACTCACCCTGGCTGACGCGGAACTCAATGACATCAGCGACGGCCCTTCGGTAGGTCTTAAGGTCTGCCGCCTCCTGCCACGCATCCAGGAAACGCGGGATGATCTTGTCGAGCATGTTATCCACAAGCCCATCGGGATTCTGTTTGTATGCCTTCACGTTCTCTTCGATCAACGGTAGCAGTCCGGTGGTTTCAAGCCAGGCGGTGGCGGCGGCGTATTCGGAGTCCGACATGGCGAACATCATGTGGCCCCGTACCTCGTCCACTCCGGCTTCATGGATCTTTCTCTGGAGAGTGAGAAATACCGCCTTGTAGCTGGGTACCTCGAGATTGGTGACGCCCAGGATGAAGGGCTGGTCGCGCTCGTCCGCACATCCATCCAGAAGGTTCGCTGCCTCGGCGTCGGTGCGCGCCACAATGATTCCGGGCACCTTCATAATGTCGAGCTGGAAGCGCGCAGCATTGAGGCGCTGGATCTGCTCATTCTCCGACACGAGCACCTTGCCGCCCTGGTGGCCGCACTTCTTTACGCCCGGCTTCTGGTCTTCGATGTGGTACCCGGGCACGCCGACTTCCACGAATCGGCGGATCAAGTTCCGGACGTGAGCGTCTCCGCCGTGGCCGGTATCGGCATCCGCGATGATAAACGGCCGATAATCGATTTCGGGCGTGGTCGCCCGCCGTTCTGGTGTCATGCGGGAGCGAAAAAACTGCTGATTCTTGTCGGCGGTGAGCAAAGCGCGCACGATCGACGCCGCTTCGTCCGGCACCTGGCTCAGCGGGTAGCTGGCGAGGTCAGCGCCGGGATCTTCAGTGATGCTTCCCTTGGCTGAAGTTGCCCAACCACCCAGGTAGATTCCTTCGATTCCGAGACGTTTGATGGTCACGGCCTGACCGGGTGAGTAGGGGCCGAAGGTCGTGATCGACTTGCCGTCCTGAAACAGCTCTCGCAGCCGGTCATAAAAGCCCTCGGCGGCTGCCCGCGCCACCGGGTAGTCGGCGGCAATGGTGCCTCTCTGTTCCACTACTTGACGAGGTGTGTACAGACGAATGATTCCCTTGAATCGCGCGTTAGCTAACCACTCACTTACCTCACGCACTCTGTCTTCGAATGAATTCATAGTTGCCTCCCAGTACTACAACTAGCCTCTTGTCCCTAGGGGATTCCTTGCCGCAGTCGATCACGTGAATAGTAACCCTCTGGTTCTCTCGGCGGTAAAAAGAAATAGCGATGTCAAGTGCGATCCGACGCGTAGACGGAGCTTCATCCTGATATCGTCGCTCGTCTAAACGGTGCAACCATGGGCAGGACCGCTGTTCGTGTCAGAGTATAAAGCTGTCACCAGAACGCCTGCCACGTCCCTGTGCTCTGGATCACAGCCTCCCAGGTGGTTAGATCGCAGAATGGGGGAAGGACGGAGGGCACCAATATGCACGGCGACGAGAAGGTCATTGAGCAGTTGAACTCGGCTCTAAGCTCGGAATTGACGGCTATTGTGCAGTACATGACGCAGTCGGAGATGTGCCAGAATTGGGGCTACAAGAGGCTTGCCGAGCGCACGAAGGTGCGAGCCATTGAGGAGATGAAGCACGCCGAAGGGCTGATCGAGCGCATTATCTTCCTGGACAGCACACCCACTGTCGACGTTGGACTGAAGCCTCAACTTGGCAGCAAGGTGCAGGAGCAAATGGAGGTTAACCTCAAAGATGAACAGGATGCGGTGCGCCAGTACAACCAAGCTGTCAAGGTGTGCGTTGAAGCAAGAGACGAAGGCTCCAAGGCTATATTCGACCGCATGATTCAGGACGAAGAGCGTCACGCGGACTTCTTAGAAGCGCAGCTTCATGCAATCAAGGAAATGGGCATTGCCAACTACCTATCGCAGCAGTTGTAGGCAGCGAATAATTTTCTATCAACTGTCAGTTGACCAGTTGACCTGCAGCAAAGCAGGTCGAACCCAGAACAGTCAACCAGCCCCTATTTCTTGGCGTAGACAATTCCAGGAGCTCCGTTTGGGGGATCGGACACCATCCGAATGTAGGCGATCAGCGCCTGAATGTCGGATTTCGACAAGGTATATCCGTACGGAGGCATGAGGGACGATTTGTTTAGCGCCGGTCCACCATGCGCGATGATCGCGGTCAAATCAGCATCGCTCATCTTGTTCAGTGTCTCGCCTTCGGTGAACGGGTGGGGCCTCACTTCCAGGTTGTCGTAATTCGATACCCTCTGGGGCGTGGATTCCTGGTTGTGACAACGGGCGCAATATTGATCGTTCAGTTGGCTGCCGACCATCTCCTGGTAACCCAATCCAATCTCTTCAACCTTCAGCTCCACAGTTTTGCCGGCCTTCGTCGTTGTGCTGGCAACGAGCTGGTATCGTCCCGCGATCGTGCCCAACGAAACATTTGTGGTGAATTGCCCGCTGGAGTCGGTGAGGCTGGCGGCTGGGTCGAGGTAGGTGCCATTGGGGCCGCGAATGACGACCAGAGCGCCGGTCACGGCGTTCCCTTGTTCGTCGTTGACCTGCACGACGACGGGTTGGGCGAGCGGCGTTCCCACTTCGGCGGTCTGCTTGCCGCCGCTCGATTCCACGAGGGCAGCGCCATAGGCGGTCGGCTTCGGCAGTTGGTTCGGAAACTTGGCCACCACGACATCGGGTAGCCGCGAGCAGCCGAGAGAACAGAGCAAAAGAAAGGCAGAAAAAACAAGCGTGACCTCAGGGGCTAAAGCCCTAATCAAATGCAGGCTCTCTATGCAGCGCTGAAGCGCTGCTCCGCCCAACCCCAGATCTGGTGCTCCACCCATAACCAAATCTCCTTTCACGGCGGTGCGCTTCATCACTTCTTCGCCTCCTGTTTCTCGTTTCCTTTCTGACTCATCAGGAACGCAGTCAGAGCGCGGGCGTCTTGGTCGCTCATGTTGCGCTTCGGTTCCTGCGTGCCCGACCGCAGCGCTGACGGGTCCTTCATCCAGCCGTAGATCCACGCCGCCGTTAGCCGAGAGCCAACGTGCGTCAGAGTGGGGCCGATATACCCCTTGTCCTGCTTGGTATCGATGATGTGGCAACCCTGGCACCCGTACTTCGAATAGTAGAGTTGTCTGCCCAGTTCGACCTGCGCGGGCGCGTATCCGGCCAGCGGCATCGAATCTCGGTCGATCTTCGGGGACTGGTAGACCGTCATGATGTAGTCGGTCAACGTGTTGATCTCGGCATCGGTCAGTTTGAACTTCGGCATGCGGCGGATCAGCGCCGGCCGCAGCGTGTTTGGATTGCGGAAGAACTGCACCAGCCATTCCCGTTGTACCGAGCTGCCTTCCCAGGTCAGATCGGGAGCCATATCGCCGCCGCGCCCGTTAATCATGTGGCACTCGAAGCAATTTAGGTCGTTAATGAGTTGTCCCGCTTTGCCAGCCGGCTCGTAGTGCGGGACCGGGAGAGCCGGCATTGTCTTCGCAGCCGGTATTGTCAATGCGCGCTCATTGTGTGAGAGGAGCGCGTTGACCAGCGCGTCGATCTGAGCCGAGTTGAACGTGTACTGCGGCATCTTCAGCGAGGGCCCAAACGCCCGCGGCTGCTTGACTTTCGCACCGATGTAGTCATACAGCGTATGCGGCACCCCGGGAGCAAACGCCAGTTGATTCACCGGCTTCGAGCCGATCTTCGTCAGTTCCGGAGCAAAATTCTCCGGCCGCTTGATTCCGTTGATCACGTGGCACGAAGCGCAGCCGTAGTCGTTGACCAGCCGCTTGCCATGCGCAATCTGATCTGGCGTTGGGGCCTCTAAGTGTATATTTGCCAGCAGATCGGAGTCCGCTTTCGCCAGTAGGAATCCAGTCAGCTCACCGACCTCCTGATCGTTGAAGCGGTAGTGCGGCATCCCCGTCGGCGGATCGTAGTCATGCGGATTGCGAACCCACGCTTGCAGCCACTCGGGCTTGGCCTTGGACCCGATCTTCGTGAGTTCCGGGCCAAGGTCGCCTCCGACCAGATTCCCGGCTGCATTCTGAACCGCATGGCAGGACGCACAGAAAGACTCGCCGTATAGACTCGCTGCTTTCGTCTGCAGTGCCGCGTCATCTTTTACTTTCTTCGCTTCGTCGAGCGAAGCCTGCACAATCTTCAGCGAGGCAGGCGTGCTTGAGGAAATCAGAAATGCCGAGACGTCCCTGGCATCGTCGTCGCTCAGCTTGAAATTCGGCATCGTGGCGGTCGTCGAGTACGCCTGCGGGTCCTTCAGCCAGGCGTAGATCCATTCTCGCGTCGTCTTGTCGGAGATGTGAGCGAGCGAAGGCGGATCATCCGTGCCGGTGATCACGCTGCCGTCGGGCCGCTTGATCGTGTGGCAGTGTACGCAACCATACTGGCTCAGCATCTGGCGGCCAAGATTCAGCTGGGGCGTGCCTTTCAAATCTTGTTGATGGCACTGCCCGCACGAAGATTCCAGATACTTCGCGGGTAGCAGGGGCTCTTCCCACGCCAGCGTGCTCTTGTGGGCCTCCTCGGCCGAAGTGGCCGCGCCTTGTCCACGATGACAGATCGAACAGCCCATCTCCTCCGGCTTGTGCGGAATCATCGGGTGGGGGCGATAGGGCTGCGTCGTGACATCCGCCAGTGTGGCCTCCTTGAGCGCACTGTGGCAGGTTGTGCAGCGATCGACTACGCCCATCTCGGGAAGCCAGATCTGTCGAATGCCGGGTTCAAAATGCCGGCGCAGCGTGACCGCATCGCTGCGTTTCGAGATCAGCCGCTCGTAGCCGCGCTGGTAACGATGCCAGTCGGCGAAGAAATGTTTCGCCGGAGAGATTGCCAGAAGTACGAGCAAGAGCAGACTTGTCCAACCAAACGAGCGCACCACATCGCCAAAAAACAGCTGGCGCAGTTTCTCTAGACTGTCTGGGAGCCTCACTTAACTCCTCCAGGGCCAGACCCAGGACCAACCGGGGCCACGGAAAAGGGTGCCGACCGCCGTTAGCACCACCAATTCGAATAAAAACCAGCTCATGATCCAGAATGAAAGCGGCTTGGCCGCAAGGGAACGTCGAAATGCGGAAGGCGCATTTGCCGGCGTTGCGGCCGCCAGTGCCATTAGCGCCACCGTGATGAGCGTAGGCACAAGCGCCACGATGACATCGAAGATCAACAGAAAGACGCAGAACACAATCGCGACAAACCAGAAAATCTTGATCCGCTTCTCGCGGTCCTTTGTAAATAGCCCTTCGGCTTCGATGTTGATGTTGAAGTACGGAATCACAATCAACGCCAGCACGACCAGGGTAGGCACCAGAACTCCCGCAACGACAGGTGGAAAGTAATGCAGCAGTTCCTGCAGACCGAGGAAGTACCAGGGTGCCTTGGCCGGATTCGGCGTGTGCGAAGGATCCGCCAGCCCTTCCAACGGAGCGTTGAAGAACAGCGAGATCAGCACGAGCACGCAGGCGAGTACCTGCACGGCGATCGCGGCTCGGAACAGTACTTCTGGGAACGACTGCACGATCGACTCGTCGTGCGCCTTCACCTGCGCGGAAGTACGTCGAGTGATGAACGCAACCCGCACCGGCGATTTGCGCTGGTCCGAACCTACTCCGGTGACGAAGTCTTTGGGATCACTCATAGTGGTGGCCTCGCGGGAGCCGTCGTCATCACCACATCCGGCTCACTGTGACGCGCATACAAGCCGCCGTCCTTCCGAATCCTCCAGAAATGGATCGCAATAAAGAACAGCGCGGCTAAAGGCAGAATCATGCAGTGCAGCACGTAAAAGCGCAGCAGGGCATTGGCGTTGACGAAGTGCCCGCCCAGCATCAGGAAGCGAACTTTATCTCCCATCAGCGGTACTGCCGAAGCGATGTTCGATCCTACCGTGATGGCCCAGAACGCCAGTTGATCCCATGGCAACAGATATCCGGTGTAGCTGAGCAGCAGCGTGAACAGAAGGAGCATCACTCCAATCACCCAGTTGAACTCGCGCGGCGGACGATACGCCCCGCGATAGAACACGCGGAACATGTGGGCGAATACCAGGAATACCATGGCGTGTGCTGACCACCGGTGCAGGTTGCGCAGGAATTGTCCCGAGGAAACTACGAACTGCAGGTCTTTGGTGTCGGCGTATGCCTGGGGCACCGAGGGATGGTAATAGAGCATCAGCAGAATTCCTGTGATGACCAGAATTCCGAACGTCCCCAGCGTCAGCGTGCCCAGGTACCAGGTCGCATTGAACTCAAGCATCCGCGTTCGCACCTTGGTCGACAGCAAATGCAGAACGACGTTCTGCTGAATCGCCATCGAGTTACGGAGTGTGCTCTTGCCCGTGCCACCTCGAAACACCGAACGCCAGACTTTGGTCTCGCGCAACGCGTCGAAGTATTGGTTGAGTGTTGTCATTCCTAGACCCTCACAAACTGCAGCGGGCGAATGTCTTCGGAGCGATCTACCATCAGTTCGCCATCATCGCTAAGCCACATTCGCAACCAGGGAAGCGGCCTCGGAGCAGGCCCCTCGATCTTTTCTCCCGGTGTTTTGCCGGCTTGCAGAACGTCGAACTTGCTGCCGTGGCAGGGGCACGCGATGATGCCCAAGTCTGGTTTCCAAGCCGTCAGGCACCCCAGGTGCGTGCACACTGCGCTCAGCGCAAAAAAGCCTTCCTTGGCGTGTATGACAAAAATGCGGGCATCGACGTCGAGTGTGACCGAGTCGAGTTGATAGCTCTCCGGGCGGCCCATGTTCACCACCGGGGAAGGCTCATATAGAACGTTCGGGGAAAGGAACTGGTAGCCGAAGACTGCCGTCCCAGCCGCGGCGATTCCCATCGAGCCCAATCCCATGCGCACGAAAAACTCTCGCCGGTCAAGGCCCGGATTCGCCGCAGTCTGAACTCTCTCCTTCTTCTCTTCTGCCATAGTCATTTCGGTGCGCCCGCTGGTGCGGCCGGTTTGGCGCGCAGACGGACATCGATCGCCTCCACGGAAATCAAGCCGGTCGGTTCTGCCGGCAACAGGTTGTAGGACTCCATGGTGATGGTGTTCACCGGACAGCGCGCCGCGCACAGCCCGCAACGGATGCAGCGCGTCTCGTCTTTCAGCATCACCGAGCCGACACCGTCGTTCAGTTCTTCGGGCGCGATGTCGGTCAACTCCGCCTCGTAAAGGGCGCGGTTGACCGAGAGATGTTCGAGGGTTTCGGGGCTGAACTCGACTCGGTCGAGTGTCACCAGTTCGAGACAGTTCTCCGGGCAAACATCCACACAGCCGCCACACAGAACGCACAGAGAAGCGTCGTCGCCGTAGCCCTCGAAAATCGTATTGACCCAGCAGTGCAGGCAGCGCTTCGCCTCTGCCATGGCCGACGCTTCGTCGTAACACTCCTCAACCTCGGTCATGCCGGTGCGGCGATCGAGTGGCAACATCGGGATCGCCTGCCGCACCAGGTCCATGAATTCCTGCGGCATGGCATGCCGCTTGAGGTCTGTCACTTCGATAATCGGTTGCGGATGCTGTGTGCCTCGCAGGTACTCGTCAATGCCCATCGCCGCGCGTTTACCGTCGCCCACGCTATCGATAATCAGGCGCGGGCCGAACACGCAATCGCCCCCCGCAAAAATGCCCGCCGCCGACGTCATCAGCGAATGCGGATTCACGTTGATCAGACCGCGCGGCGAGACTTCCACGTCATCGTCAGGATGCAGGAAGTCGAGATTTGCCGTCTGGCCAATCGCCATGATTACGGTGTCACACTCAATCTGGGTTTCGCTGTTTTCATAGAACACCGGCCTGAAGCGTCTCTGCTCATCGAACACAGATTTTGTTTTCAATACCTCAAGCGCCGTGACCTTGCCCTCTATGCCGACAAAGCGCTTGGGTCCGAAGCCGGGATGCAGGATGACGCCCTCGGTCTCGGCTTCTTCGATTTCCTCGAGCGCTGCCGGCATTTCATCGCGTTTTTCCAGGCAGACAACATGAACTTCCTGCGCGCCCATGCGCAACGCCGACAAAGAAATGTCGACCATTTCCTTGGTGGCGACTGCCGCCACGTTATCTTCCGATGGCGCCAACTCTTCCACGCCTGCCTTGTGCTGCCGTAAGACTTCGCGAGCCGCCGAGCGCGCCACGTCCATGGCGACGTTTCCGCCGCCGATCACGAGCACGTTGCGCCCGATCGTGAACTTGTAGCCCAGATTGACGTTCAGCAGGAAATCCACGCCGCGATGAACGCCATCGAGATCTACTCCGGGGATCGTCAGATCACGGCTGCGATGCGCGCCAATTGCCAGCAGGATCGCGTCAAATCCCTGGCGCAGATCGGCAATCTGAAAGTCGCGGCCCGCCTTGTGATTGAGCTTCAGCGTGATGTCGCCAGTCTGCAGAATCTCGCGCACCTGCGCTTCCACCACGTCGCGCGGCAATCGGTACTCGGGTATTCCCAAATAAAGCATTCCACCGGGTACCGGCGCGGCTTCGAAGATCGTGACTGAATAACCCATCAGTGCCAGGTCGTGCGCGGCTGAAAGCCCCACCGGGCCGCCACCGACGACCGCCACTTTGAACGGTAGCTTCTCCTTTATCGCACCGGCATTCACGTCGATGGGGTGCTTGGACTCCGGGCCATAACGTTCGGTCAGGAAGCGCTTCAGCGCGCGGATCGAGATGGGCTTGTCAATTTGCCCGCGCCGGCACGCCGTCTCGCAGGGGTGCGCGCACACCCGGCCGCAGATGCTGGCCAAAGGATTCGGCCCGCGCGCGTACTCGTAGGCCTCTTCGAAGCGGCCTTCGGCGATCAGGGCGACGTAACGGCCCGCGTTCGTATGCGCCGGGCACGCCATCATGCAGGGGAAGTTGGTATGCAGCCAGTCTTCATCCACCCGCTTTTCCAGAAAGCGCTTCAGCATGGAACTGTTCTCGACCCATCGTCGGCAAATATCGGGTTGTTGTGAAGAGAAGCGAAGCGTGCGCGCCACCCTCCAATTCGTGCGATTACTTGCTTACCGTGAGGTCTGCCTTGGTGTCGCCCGCGACCGTGACTGCCTTGGACGAATTCTTCGCGCCTTCGTGCCAGGCCACCACATTGTACTGGCCGTCAGGAACGTTTTCGATCTTGTAATTCCCGCTGTTGTCAGTCGTGGCGTAGTACGGCGTTGGCACCACCACGACGTAGCCCGCCATTTCCGGATGCACATTGCACAGTAGCGCCGCGACTCCGGGCTGATCGAACTTGAAGGAGCGCTTCTCGCCCGTCGGCCACGTGCCCAGATTCTTTCCGGGTAACTTCTTGCCGCCCTGCATCAGCGACGGCCAGAACACATTGTGCGCAACCTTGTCGCTGTTCAGAAAGTCCACGGTTGTCCCCACCAGCACCACATTAATATGCGGTTGAAACAACAGTCCCTTCTGGTTGATTACCGGATGCTCGGCCGGCGCGGGAAAGGTTTTGCCCGCGATCGTGTCGACGTACACCACCGACTCGCCGCTGACTCCGGAAACTTTGCCGCTGATGCTCCCGGCGCTCGCCGCGAGTGCAAGCATCAGTACTGCCATCACCACCAAAACAATGTTGCGATTCATGATGTCTCCTTTGCGGATAATCTTTTACATCAATTTCAGTCGCACGTCAGTGATCTCGCTCCTCAGTACACCCACTCCAGTCCGGCGACCGCCGAATTGGTGCTTTGCGCGCTCGCCCTGTGGGCTGCCGATGCGTATCCAGTTCTTCCGCCCGAGGGTTACGGGACACATCGGCAGTCCACAGTTTGGTCGGATCGCCCGTGCTCATTCTGGACGAGGAGTGACACACGCACTTGGAGCGCATCGACCCTCCAACCAGGTGTAGGAATCTGCTTGGTTCTACGCCCGATACCAGTCTTCCCGGGTCAGCGGCAAACCACTCTTCCCGTGCAGTGGCTTGGCAAGGAGGGTCTGGTACACGTTCAGACAACCACTCCGGAGCCTATGCGCAGCGCCAGCCATGTAGAGGCGCCATATCCGGTAAGTAGTATCGTCGGTTACGCGACGCACTTCCTCTGCATGAGCCTCCAGCCGCCGGACCCATTGATGGACCGTCAAGGCGTAATGCTCACGCAGACTCTCGACGTCTCTCACCTCAAAGCCGTTCAGCTCGGCCGCGCGAAGGCTTGCACTGATCGGTACCAGTTCACTATCGGGAAAGACATAGTGATCAATGAACGACGGTCCCCGCCTGCGATACGTAGCGGAATAAGCAATTCCGTGGTTCAGGAATACGCCGCCAGGCCGCAACAGGTTCCAAGCCCGGCTGAAGTATTCTGGCAGGAGTGCTTCACTGACGTGCTCAAACATGCCGACACTGACAAGCTTGTCATACGGCCGGCCGTGGTCAATGTCCCGGTAGTCGGAGACTTCCACGCGGCATCGATCGTTCAGGCCTGATTCGCGCAAGCGCTGTCGTGCCCATTCCGCCTGCGGCACACTAAGCGTGATGCCCACAGCTTGCGCGCCGTAGTGAGCGGCCGCGTGCACGATCAATCCACCCCAACCGCAGCCGATATCAAGGAGACGCTCGCCTGGACGGAGCCGCAGCTTCCTGCAGATGTAATCCAGTTTGCGCTCCTGGGCGGTGTCCAGGTCTTCTTCAGGCGTGTGGAAATAAGCGCAGGAGTAAACCATTCGCCGATCGAGCCACAGCGCGTAGAACTCGGCTGGGAGATCGTAGTGGTAGGTAACAGCCTGCCGGTCCCGATCTCTGGAATGAATCGGGCCCCGCAACTGGATGGGATGTAGACCTGCTTGCGCGTGACCACTCGCTGGCAGCTTCTGCAGTCTCTCCCTTAGGTCAAAACTCTCCCCTGGGCTGCGCTCTTGCATAAGCAGATAGTCGGCGAAGTCGAAAGCGGCTTCGATGTCACCCTCGATGTCGAAGTCATCGCGAATATACGCCTCTCCGAGGGTGAGCTCGCTGGGTGCCAGGAACATCGCACGCAGCACACCTGGATGTTTAAGAACCAGCGTGAAGCGCGGCTCCCTTTCCGCCCCCCAAGTGGTGCCGTCCCACAGTCGAACCTGAAAGTCACGCCTCGGGTAATCTGCCAGGAGAGCACGCAGGAGTTCAGCACAGACTCCGGCAGGCGCCTCGCCGAATAGGGACTTCGCCAATGATGCCATGCGTACCTCCTAGCGATCTTGTCGTTCTCTCCGCCGCTGAAATCCAGAGTACCGTGTCTCCAGCGATCCATGACGTCCGGAGACCGATTCGGGCACGTCCATTTCCCATCTATTGCATGGTACTCGCCACGCTGGAGAACGCATTGTTCGTGTTTGTGCCGATCAGCCTCACCGTGCCAATAACGATCACCAGAATAACAGCCAACATTACTGCGTATTCAGCGATGTCTTCGCCTTCTTCCGCCTTCCAGAGCCTGCACACAAGCATTGTCATACTGTCTCCCCTCGACCATTTGATTGCGTCTGCCTGTTTTGCGTCGTCGTTCAGGCTGTGATTACGAAGTTCTCTATGAGGAACCCTGGCTTCATATTGATCCACGCTCCCCGCAGAATTGCTGATTCAACGGTTGAGAAGTGCGTTCCTCGAAAAATCTCACCACACCGCGGTTGCGATGCGATGCTCCATATCCTTCGAGGAACGCTGGGTCCCGTCCGCTCAGGCGGCGGGAGCAGTTGCGACCTCGTTCGTGGCAGGTGCGGACAACTCGAATTTCAGTACTCCCCCCTGCAATTCGACGACTGCGCTCTCCGGCGCAACCTCCATTGCGAGGTTGATAACTTCCAGGATTTGATGGGGATGCGAGCTGGTCTGCTCAATGGTTCTGTCCTCGGCTTTCATCCCACTCGTCTTTTTCTGACCCAGGATCGTGATGCAATGCGGTTCGACGCTAACTGCGAGTTCAGTTTCATCAAAGCCCGCGACGTCAGCGCGAACACTAATCCGGTCTCTGGATTCCGCCATGGAAACCGATACCGGCTGCAGGAGCTCTGACTCAGCCCGGAACCAGTCTTCCCGGTCGTGACCGTGTTCACAGCCACGAGTCTCAAACAACTCATAGGCTCGACATGCAATCGCAAGCTGCACCTGTTGCATCTCCGAGCGCAGATCTTCGGGATTACGCAAGGTCAATAGTGCAGCGGGTGGCTCAGGTTGTTTCTGGTAGGACGCCCTTTTGGATTTCATAGCATCCTCCTTCGGATGCTGCGCTGAAGGAGCATCGCTCGGCCTTTTGTCGCGGTAGCAGAGGCGAGGGCGAGCCGGCATGGAGGCCTGTTGTGAACGAAGATACTTACACACCTGAATTCTGTCACTGCTGAACTCCTACGCAGTGACGTGCATCACCGGGGGATGTGTCAAGATGAGAGCAGACCAACGATCGACCGTTCTGACCTCCGAAGAAACAATCAGTGCATTGGGCAGACCCTGAAGTGACTAGATCGGAGTCTCCCCCAGTCCCAATCCGCTGCCCCAAGCCAGAACAAGCACCTGTGACGCCTGTACTTTCGCGGCGGCCGATTCGTCTTACGATATTTCCATGTCGCACCACACCGCCAGGGAGAGCTACCGCAAACTGTCGGAGCGGATCAACCGCTTCCCGCAAGGGGCTCCGCCAACCGAGCTTTTGTTTCGAATTCTTGAGGTGCTGTTCACGCCCGCAGAGGCCGGACTCGTCGCCCTGCTTCCGATCAAGCCCTTCACGGCCGAAACCGCGGCGCGCCTCTGGAAAAAACCCGAAGCCGAGGCCCACAACATCCTCGAAACGCTCGCCTCGCGCGGCATGATGCTCGACATCGATTCGCGCCATGGCCAGATGTTTGCAATGCCGCCGCCGATGGCGGGCTTCTTTGAATTCTCCATGATGCACATCGGCGGCTACTACGACCAAAAACTCCTCGCCGAACTTTTCCACCAATACCTCAACGTCGAGGACGACTTCGTCAAAGCCCTCTTCGCAACCGGCGAAACACAAATAGGGCGCGCCTTCGTCAACGAGCGCGTCTTGACCGCGGAAAATACACTACACGTCCTCGATTACGAACGGGCCTCGCAAGTCGTCGAGACGGCCTCGAACATCGGCATCGGCAACTGCTACTGCCGCCACAAGGCGTCGCATCTGGGCCGCAATTGTGAAGCACCAATGGATATCTGTATGACCTTCAACTCCACGGCGAGCTCGCTGATTAAACACGGCATTGCCCGCCGCGTGGATAAGGCAGAATGTCACGATCTGCTCGCTCAAGCCCGCGATCGCAACCTGGTGCAATTCGGTGAGAACGTGCGCGAGCGCGTGTCCTTCATCTGCAACTGCTGTGGATGCTGTTGCGAAGCTATGTTGGCAGCCAAACGGTTCGCCGTTCTCAATCCCATCAACACGACCAACTTCCTGCCCGAGATCGCGGACCACAAATGTTCCGGCTGCATGAAATGTGCCGACGTCTGTCCGGTAGAAGCGATGGGCATGGTTTCTGCCGGAGACCCGCGCCACCACAAACGCAAGAAAGCTAAGGTCAACGAAGAGATCTGTCTCGGTTGCGGCGTGTGCGCTCGGGTTTGCGACAAGCAAGCCATCGCACTGAAGCAACGAGGTCGTCGCGTGATCACGCCCGTGAATACCGCTCACCGCACGGTTGTAATGGCCATTGAGCGCGGCAAACTCCAGGACCTTATCTTCGACAATCAGGCTCTTGCCAGCCATCGTGCGATGGCCGCCCTCCTTGGTGTGATTCTCAAACTGCCGCCGCTGAAACAAGCCATGGCGAGCCAACAGATGAAGTCACACTATCTGGACAATTTGTTGTCCAGCCGTAAGTCGAAACGTGCGGAAGCGTAGGTCGGTGATGAGCTGGGGTGCCCCATCCCCAGGCTCAGGCAAACGGAACCCTCTACCCCATCTACGCGAGAGCGCTCTGGAAAGATGCCGACTCTGATGTTCCCCTCTTGCGCCAAGCCAAGGCCGAATACGCAAAGCTGCAGTAGTCGTCTTCGGGATAAACACGTTAAGGCACACCCGTCAGCGTCTTCTTATCAAGACATCGAACCAACGCCGGCGCAAGTCGGAAAGAAGCACGTGACCCAGACCGTCTCTCCGCGGGAACCACATTTCATCTTATTCGAGAGCGGGTCGGGCCAGATGCCAGCTGGTTGATCGCTCGTACGCGAGTGCGACCTTCAGTATGGTGGCTTCTTCGAACGCCCTGCCGGCGATCTGAAGGCCGATCGGCAAGCCCGCTGAACTGAATCCGCAGGGCACAGAGATTGCCGGGAGGCCGGTCAGGTCGTAGGGGATATTGAAGCGCAGAAATGCATCAATGACGTGTTCTCGCAGGTCTCCCGACTGCACCCACACCTCTCCAACTCGAGGCGGCAGCGCTGGCAAGGTGGGGGAAACGATGACATCGGCATGCTGTAAGGCTTCGTTGAAGTTGCGCTGCAACAGCGTGCGCGCTCGCTGGCTCTTCACGTAGTCGGTGGCCAGCAGATAACGTCCGGCCTCCAGGTTGGTTCGAACTCCTGGCCCGTAGTCATCCGCCTGTTTTCTCAGATACGGCTCATGATACGAGGTGGCTTCCGCTAGGGTGATATGTGCTTCCATGGCCGAACAGTTTTCCAGGTCTGGAATCTCAACCTCCACATGTGTCGCTCCCAAACTTTCAAGCTGGCGGATGGCCGCACTGACGAGCCTCTCAATCTCCGGATCGACGTGCTGGAAGAAATATTGACGAGGGACGCCCAGCCGCAGGCCACGAATGCTCTCGTGTATCTCTTTGCGGTAGTCGGGTAGTGGCCGCGAGCTCGCGGACGGATCATTGGCCTCTGGGCCAGCCATCGCGGCCAGCATGATCGCTGCATCTTCGACGCTCTTCGTGAGGGGCCCCACGTGATCCAGTGTCCATGCCAGAGGGATCGCTCCCCAGCGACTCACGCGACCATAGGTAGGTTTCAGACCTACCACTCCGCATACCGCGGCGGGCGTTCGGATTGAACCTCCACTGTCCGATCCCAGCGAAGCTGCGCATTGGGAGCTGGCGACTGCGGCTGCCGACCCGCCGCTCGATCCCCCAGGAACCCGGCTTGGGTCCCAGGGATTGCGAGCCGGTCCGTAATGGGGGTTGTCGTTGGTCACGCCATAGGCAAACTCATGCATATGTGTTTTGCCAACCAAAACCATGCCCGCCCGGTGCAGACGAGCAACGGCAGTGGCGTCGTAGTCGGGAATCCACTTGGCGAGGATTTTGGAGCCTGCGGTGGTGCGTACGCCACGCGTGGCGAAGAGGTCCTTGATAGAAATTGGGATTCCGTGCAGAGGGCCACGATATTGACCTTTGCGTATTTCGCTCTCGGCTTCGGTCGCGGCCCTTCGACCTTGTTCTTCGGTGATGGTGATGAAGCTGTTCAGTTTGGGCTGCAGCTGATGGATTCTCTCGATAGCCGCATCAAACAACTCCAGGGGAGAGATTTCTTTCTTCTGGAGTAACGGGGCCAGTTGATGAATCGGGCGGGAGATCAGAACTTCAGGCATCGGACGCTCAGTCGGCTTGGAAATAAGTGGCAGGCTCGATCGATCCCAAATCCAGAGCGCGTAGCGCTTGAGAGTCAGCCAGAATGATTCCGACAAGTTCGGCGGTTGGCTGTAGCCACGGGGCACCCAGGTTTGTGCCGGTGACCGACGTCATGGACCGAATCGTCGTGTCCAGCGGTTGCTCCTCGGCTAACAGCGGCGGGGCCAGCAGCAGAGCTGCGAGCCCCATACCGCTCTGCTGAACCCACGTCCTTCGGCTTAGCACGCGAACGAAAATGTTCTCTGCCACGAAACGCTCACCACACCTTTCACCCGGAGTCATTTGCAGATACTCCGTGTCGGACCAGTTTTCGCACAGACTTCTAGAACCTGAATTTCAGAGCCAGCTGCATGTTACGCGCAGAGAATGCAGCCTTCGACTGTCCAAAAAAAGCCTGAGAAAGATTGGCGTGCGGCAGATATAGGTTCACCCGGTTGAACAAGTTAAACGCCTCAGCTCGGAACTCAAGACTTGTCTCACGCGGCATGGTGAAGGTCTTAAAGATCGAAGCGTCAACATCGGCGTAGCCGGGGCCTCGGAAGGTGTTCCTGCCCAAGTTTCCGTTCTTGCCCAGCGCGTCTCCAACATTCGGGTTCGGGAAATCTGCAACTGTGAAAATCCCCTTCATGTAATCGGATCGGCTAAGTCCCGTCTTGGTGTTGCCGAAAGCAGGAGTATTGGGGCGATCGTATCCATCGCCATCGCCGTTGTAATCGCAATAGAGAATGTTCGTACATATGACCGAGAAGGGCCGCCCGGACTGCAAGACGAGGGTACCATTTATCTGCCATCCGCCGATCATGCTTCTTGCCAAATTATTGGAAAAGTGGTTGGGCAAAATCCAGGTTCCATAGGCGGATACCTTGTGACGAGCGTCGAAATCCGACGGCCCGTAATCAAGGCCAGGATTCTGCTGGTCCATGGTGCCGTTATACAGCGGTGTACTAACATTGCTGTAGTCCCCCAAGCCGGGGTCGCTGACATAGTCGAGCGCCTTGCTCCAGGTGTAATTGATACTGAAGCCGTAGTTGTTCTTCAGTTGACGCTGGAGCTGAAGATTGACGCCGTTGTAGTTGGATCCGGGACCATTCTGGACAAAAGTCGTCCCAGAGAAGTTGGGATTAAATCTCGCCGCGCCAACAGCTGACGACGTTCGATCTCCGGTGAATCGATTGACGTCGTTGCGAATGTAGAGGCCACTTCCACGGGTTCCAACATAATCCGCTGTAAAAGAGTAGTTGCCGGCGATTCGATGTTGAATGCCGACGAACCACTGTTCGGAGTACGCGGTCTTCAGATTCTCGTCGGTACCTGAGATGCTGACCCGCACTCCGGGAATACCTCCGGCAGGCGAGAGGCCCGTCTCAAAGCCTGGGCTGGCAATCGCGGGAATCCCATACGAAATCGTTCCTCCGTAGAACAAAGGAAATACGCTTGGAAATGCGGTATCGGGGGGATCAAATCTCGAGGCGTTGGTGTAGAGGTTCGAATAGGGTGGCAGATAGGCCATGGAGAAGCTACCGTGAATAACCATATTACCGTCGCCGTAGGGATCGAGCGCAAATCCGACCCGCGGTGCGAAGTTGTGGTAGTCAGTGTTAAAGAGGTGATCCACGCGTCCCACCGTAGCCGATGCAACCCGCTCGGCAGTGGTTGAAGCGCTACCGAACTTCATATTCGCCAGGACTCCGTGGGCCTCGCTGGGAGCTCGGAACACGTCGTATCGCAAGCCCAAGTTAACCGTCAGTCGACGGCTGAGCTTCCAATTGTCTTGCGCAAACATACCCCACCAAGTCTGGCGGAAGTTTCTTGGAGTTCCGGTGAATTGCCCTGTACCCGGATTTACCGACGCCTCGGTGTAATAGGGACCATCGTTTGCAAAGGTGAAGGGGTCCTGGAACTCATAGAATCCAAAGGTCTCTGATTCGTAGTTGCTGTTTTCCTGGAGGTGCTCAACGTCGAAACCAAATTTCAGCGAATGACGGCCCCGGGTAACGGAGACGGCGTCAGACAGTGAGAAGTTGTTGAACACGAAGCTCCTCGGCACGAACACTTCGCCGCCGAACGGGGTCGTCCCACTATCAAAGAAAATCCAAGGATAGTTGTTGGATTCCGATTTGGGCGCGGTGAATCCGATTCCGAAGTCACTTCGCGCGACCATGAAGTGGAGATCGTTCAGCAGATTTGGGTTGAAGACGTGCGTGTAGCTGAGCATACCGCTCGGGAAGTTACCGTGGAAGGGCGCCTTGAACCCGCGGGCAACGGCCCCGTTCAACTCTTCCCGGCCAGTGTCGGTGGTGTTGTGCGTATAAAGAAAACGCGCAAAAAAAGTGTCCTGCTTGCCCAAGGTGTGGTCGACGCGGGCTAGGACTTGATTGCCTGAAATGGGGTGGGCATCGACGTAGCTCGTGGTACAGAAATCGGGGATTCCGTCCGGATCGCCGTCAATAAACTCGTAATAAGGTACGGTTTGCACGTACTCGATGGGCAATGTCTTTAGAAAGATGCTGCCTGTATCAGCGGCAGTACCGGGAACACAGGGACCGGAAGGATATGCTTGGAACTGCGCATTTGCGATCGCAGTCGGACGATATGTGGCGAGCTCTTGGCGGAATTCGGGTGTTTCCCCGTAGGACAGCAGCGTCTGGGAATCTGTGCCTCGTATTCCCTCGTAGTTCACAAAGAAAAATGTCTTGTCGCGACGGATCGGTCCGCCGAAGGCAAACCCAAAGTTGTTCTGTTTAATGTAGCTCCGTCCAACGCCGGGCTGATCGAAAGTGTAGCGCGCATCGAACATGGGGTTGCGAAGGTAATCGTAAGCGCTGCCGTGAAAGTTATTCGTGCCCGATCGAGTTGTGATCACGCTAACCGAGCCATTGCCTCGGCCATACTCCGCAGAAAAATTCGCAGTTTGCACTTGCAACGATTGGATCGACTCGACCGACGGTGAGATCGCGGGAGTTCCGCCCAGCCACTCGTTGTTATTCGAAACCCCATCCACGACGAACACGTTCCCGCGCGGACCTGCGCCGTTCGCGGAGGTGCCATAGTTGAACTCGTTGAAACCAGTGTCGGAGATGGCCGGCGCCAGCGTCGCCGTAGTACCTGGTTGCAGGAGGCTCAGCGAATACACATCACGCCCCGGCGTGGGTAGGTCTTGAACCTCAACCTGCGTAAGCGTGTTGGAAACGCGGGCTTCTTCTGTATTGACCACTGGGATGGCGTCGGTAACATCCACGATGGCCTGCACGGAGCCAATCGCCAACTGTACGTCAGCACGGGCCAGTCCGTTGGTCTGCACCTGAATTCCCTTGACGAGTCCGGTCGAGAAGCCTTCGTGTGTGGCCCTTAATTCATAGGTTCCCGGAATTAGAAACTGAGCCTGGTAGAAGCCATTTGCGTCGGTCGAAACTACCCGCTGCTGGCCCGTGCCTACGTTTGTGACGGTGACTTGAGAATTTGGGAGCGCACTCCCTTTCGGGTCGAAGACATATCCGTTTAGGCCGCCTTCCGTGACCTGAGCCCAAGACAGTGTTGCCGCAAAGAACAGAAAAATCATCGTCAATCTGAACTGCCTCATAGCATCCTCCGGGGTGGATCTCGATCGACTGATGGGTACAAATGCAACTGCGAATTTACATCGCTTCTCCGTCGCCAAAAGTAAATTTGCGCATACTCTATCAAGATTCCTGCAAAGTTTGTAAAGAAATTTCCTGGCCACGCTTCCAGCGGTGGATTGGCAACCGGAATCACCTATCCCGTGCGCCCCGGCTTCTAGTAAGGTTGTAGGGTTTCCTGCAGATTTGCTTGACGGTGTGTTTCTATTTGCGCAAAATACGCTTGCATCGGAACGGCGACTTGAAAAAAACTGCGGTTTATTTCCGGATCGGCGAAGCAGCGCGAATGCTGGGAGTGAGTGCCTCCTCGCTGCGAAACTGGGAGCGAATGGGGTTGCTCATCCCCACGCGCAGCCACGGACATTACCGGCTGTATTCCCGTGAATCTCTCCGCAAACTTCGCAAGATCCAGTATTTGCGAACAGTGAAGGGGGTGAACCCGGCGGGAATTGCTGCCATTCTGCAAAACAAAATTGGGGCCGATGCATCCGCGCCCTCGTCTGCACAAAGGGCCAAACGCTCGGGCATCGCGCCGAGGTTGGCGCGACTACGCCATGAACTGGGCTTGACCTTGGCCCGAGTTGCCAGTCAGACGGGAGTATCGATTAGCTTTCTCAGTTCTCTCGAGCGCGGCTATTCGAGCGCATCGATCGCCACCCTTCAGAAGCTCGCTCGACTCTACAGGACGAACGTTCTGTCGTTCTTTGCGGATGAAGACAATTCGCGACGTCTGGTGCGCTCCCGCGATCGCAAGATGTTGAAGCCGAATGCGGGCGTTGAGATGGACCTGCTGGCGTCGGGCAACAAGATGATGGAGCCTCACCTGTTTCGCATCGCTCCGGGCGCCGGCAGCGGCGGTTCGTACAGCCACGAAGGTGAAGAGTTCATTTACGTACTTCAGGGGAAGCTGGAGGTCTGGTTGGATGAGGTCGAACGTTATGTTCTTGATCCCGGAGACAGCCTGTACTTTGAAAGCACACAGTCGCACCGCTGGCAGAGCCTCAGCGATAAGGAGACCTCCCTTTTGTGGGTCAACACGCCAGCGACTTTCTGAGACTCGCAGCCCGAATGCGCCAAGGAGACCAATGAAACGCCGACACAAGGTTACAGGGCTGGCCCTGCTCGCGACCATCTGGTTCACTCCCGCCGTCGCCCAGACGTGCAAGGATGCCGACCTTCTGCTTCGCAATGGCCACATCATTACGATGGACGGAGCGAAAAGGGTTGTCAGCTCGATGGCAGTGCGTGACGGCAGAATCCTCGCCCTCGGCGATGACGACTCGCTCGCAGCCTGCGCCAGTTCCCGCACCCAGTTGATCAACTTGCAGCGGCGCACGGTTCTGCCCGGGTTGATCGACGTCCACACTCATGCTATGGAGTGGGTGAAGAGCATTTTGCGTGGCGAGATTGATGCAGGATATCCCGCCGTCCATTCAATCTCGGAGATCACACAAGCCGTGGCGCACCGGTCCGCCGCGCTTCCCCAAGGACAGTGGATCATCGGTTCCGGCTGGGACGATTCCAAACTCGCCGAGCACCGATACATCACTCGGCAAGACCTGGACGCAGCCTCAGCGGACCATCCCGTTTATCTGAAGCACGTAAGCGGTCACATGGGCGTGGCCAACAGCGCCGCTCTCAGGCTCGCCAACATCACGAAAGCTACCCAAGATCCGCAAGGTGGAGTGGTTGAGCACGACGCCTCTGGAGAACCCACCGGAATCCTCAAGGACACGGCGATGGGGCTCATCGCTGGGATCCTCCCCGGAGATTCACCGGACATTGACGTGCGCGCTGCCCGGCTCGTTTCCGAAAAAGCAGCAGAGGTTGGCCTTACTACCATCCATGACATCTTCATCGGGCCCGACGAGATGCGCGGGTACCAGGAGGCCCACCGTCGGGGATGGCTCAAGGTGCGTGTCCAGATGTCGCCCAGGATTGGCAGTATTGCAGACGCTGAGAAGTTGGCTCAGATGGGCGTGCACACCGGCTTTGGAGACGATCTGCTGAAATTCGGCGCCGCGAAAATGTTCGCCGACGGCGGCATGGGTGCGCGTACCGTCGCCATTTATCCGCCGGGAGTAATCGGGGAACCAAGCAACCTCGGCGTACTCCGCTGGACGTCCGCCGACATGCAGAAGGCCCACTTAATTGCGGCCGGGGCAGGCTGGCAGTTGGAGACGCACGCTATCGGCGACCGTGCGATCGACGAAGTGCTGGACTCCTACGCGGCGGTCATCAAGCAACTGGGACTCAAAGATGCGCGGTTTCGCATCGTTCACGCCGGTATTTCGACTCCTGCGGTACAGAAGCGAATGCGCGAGCTGAATGTGGTAATCGACGGTAATCCGACCTTCGTGTACTGGATCGGCAGCTGGTTCCAGAAGTACGGGCCAGAGCGTGTGCGGTGGTCGTATCCGGCGAAATCCTACATCGAGAACGGAATTGTCGAGGCCGCCGGCTCCGATGTTGCAGTGACGCCAATCAGCCCCTGGTGGGGGATCTGGGCGGCGGTTGTTCGCAGAGACCTGCAGAGTGGCCAGATCTTAGCTCCAGAGGAGCGCATTTCTGTCGAACAAGCGCTCACCCTGTATACGCGCAACGGAGCCTACGCCGGCTTTGAAGAGGACCGCAAGGGCGCCCTCGAACCCGGGAAACTCGCCGATTTTATTGTCGTCAACCGCGATGTGCTCACCGTACCCGCAGATGAGCTCAAGGATGTGAAAGTCCTCCAGACGTTTGTAAACGGCCAGAGCGTGTACGTCGGACTTCCCTCGGGACACACTCAGTGACAGAACGGTGCGATTTTGTTGATCTCGTTCACGGCTGTGTACCAGATGAATTCATTGCCGTCGCTGAAGATGTAGTAGATTGCCCCATTCGGCAATAACAACACCGTGTTCCCGCCGTAGCCGCTCATGAAAGGCACCCAGAAGTTACAGCGATACTGTGGGAATTCCTTGGTAGTCATGTACTTCCCCCAGAATAGGTTGTGATACCGGAACGTGTTCGGTACCACGGGCGTCCCCCGATCCGGAACGGGCACACCCAGAGTCGACGCATCTGCCGTGCGGAACAGCGACTCCTGCAGCCGAGTTGGATCGAGCACCTGCACGTGGTTAATCACACCACCGTTGTTGTTAAGGAAGTGGCCGAGTTTGGCGATGTCATCCTGAATGAAAAACAGTCCGTGGCTCCCAAAGGACTTTCCGGACGCGCCGTTGTCTGTTCGCAGCGTGGACAAACTCCCTTGGCTCATGTTTAGCGGCTTGAAAACGGCGTCGCGAATCGTATTGAAGATGTCCGTCCCACTGCCCTGATGTTGCTGAACGTAACTATTCATGGCCTGTGTCAGGATGAATGTGGCGTGGCTTTGGTATACCCACGTGGTCCCCGGAGCAGCCTTGTGAGGGAATGGTGTGAATGCGTCTGCGATCTTCGTGCTGTACGGCTCGGCTGTAAGAAAGGCCCGCTCCTGGGAACTGCCCTCATCTGCGTCAGAGCTCGCACTGATGTAATTGCCCGTCGCCATGTTCGCTGCATTGTTGAAGGTCACATTCGTCCAGTCGCCGCCGTCCACGTACTCCGGGACGTAGGTCCGAATCAACTGGCCGTAAACCGCGCTTCTGTACTGCTGTCCCAGCCACATCATCGCCAGTCCGGCAAACGACGACTTCGCTATCGAGTAGGAGGGCAAGCGCATGTCGTTACAGAAAGCGTAGGTGCCGTAGCGAGTTTGGCAGTTGCTGACATAGTGGACGCCATTGATCAACAGCCCATAAGTGGTGATGTCAGCGGGCGAATGGAACCCCTGGGTGAAGTTGGCGAGATTAATCCCGGAATTTGGGTAGTCCATCATCAGAGCGCTGAAAGGCTTGGTGGGCAGGCGGTTTGCCACTTCTGCAGCTTCCGCGTTTTCTAGCACCTCGTTGTTTGCGACGCTCCCCGGAGTATAGGTCGCCGATAGTTGTCCCCACATGTTGAGTTTGAAATATAGGCAGGTTTCCTGCGTGACCTGGTAACGAACGTTCGAAATATTGGGCTTCTTTGTGCGGTTGAACAGGAATGTCATTGCCCCGTTGTGCACGCAGTTCTGATTCCTCTCTACCAAAGCGAAGGGAAATGAGGCGCGCATGTAGCCGTTGTCGCTCGTCTCCTGCCACACTCGTCCGGGCCCGAGGATATAGTTCCATGCCGTGCTCCCGGTGATGACAAGACCCTGCTGGACGGGGATGAGGTAGCTTCCGTTCTGCACGAACTGAAAGCTAAAGCTTGCCAGGTGTCGCCACGGGGAGTCCTTTGCGGAGTCATACGCGAAGTCGTCGCGCAGAATCTGAGCGCTCCTGCTGGTCGTAGGGTCTGAAAGCGTGAGTATACCTTCGAAGGCTTGAGAAGGCGCAGCCGCATTGGCTGGCAACGCAAAGCCACCACTGTCATCGACCGGAACGGAGGGAGCAGTGTCCGAGAACAGTTCGCTGTAAGTGAGAACAGATCGATTGACTTTGCCACTCCCGCTCAGGGGATCACCCGGTACCCGAGTTGTGGCCGACAAAGCTGGTGCACACCACGCAGCCAGCGCCGGGCATAGAACCAGCAGACGAAGAAAATCCCAAGGTTTCACCGCAAGTCTCCCTGTCGAGAAAAGGCATGCCTCTTGTGCGGGTACAGAATATTGAGCGTGACTACCACCGTTCAAGAGAAAAAACACAGGAGTCCCAATCTGCATTCTCAAGAGTACTGCTATACTCCAGGTCGCTACGCGGCCGCGATAGGAGAGGATGACCACAGTTTTTTTCAACCGCTTGCCGAAAGTTTCTCCGAACAGCATGCCTGCGCGCTTCCTGCTGGCATTTCTCGCCACCGCCGGATTTTTCTACGTCAACATCATGCCGGCACTAGTCGATGGGCTGAAGGTGGGACTCGGCTTCAGCAACAAGCAGGCAGGGTTGGTCGGTTCATGCAATGTCTACGGCGCAGCCGGCGGCGCATTCCTGATTGTATTTTTGGTGCGACGCATCAACTGGAGAACTGCCGCCCACCTCTTCCTGTTGGGATTGATTGGCATGGACCTGTTATCCATGCTGGCCAAGAACCCATTCGGGCTCATGGGTGCTCGATTTCTTCACGGTTTTATCGGCGGGATGCTGGTGGGAATGAGCTATTCGATCTTTGCCCGCACCGAGGCACCCGACCGCACCTTTGGTGTTCTGCTTCTTGTACAGGTGTTCGCCGGTGGTCTCGGCGTAATGAGCTTGCCATTGCTGGTGCCGAGGTTTGGCACGAATATTCTGTTCTTGGCGTTGATCTTGTTCAGCACAACGGCACTAGTGATGCTGCAGTTCCTGCCAGACTATCCAGTCAAGGCGCCAGCGCCAGGCGCAGCGGGCGTCGCGCCCGATCGATTGCAATTGAAACCGCTACTGCTCGCGCTGTTCTCGGTATTTTTCTTTCAGGCTGGCAACATGGGGCTCTTCGCCTTCATCATCGGGCTCGGGAAGCACCACGGTTTGGAGGTCGCGTTTGTCAGCCAAACGCTGGGCATCGCGAACTGGTTCGCCACGCTCGGCGCCGTATTGGTGATCGTGGTGTCCACCCGCTTTGGGATTTTCAAACCGATCCTCGGCGGTATGCTGTTGACGCTGGCCGGCACCTATGTGTTCAACTACAGCGGGATAAAGTGGATTTGGATCGCGGCGAATATCGGAACAGGCATCACGTGGAACTTTGTGATTTCTCACCTGCTCGGCATGTGCGCCAGGTTTGATCAGACTGGCCAGACTGCGGTATGGGCCGGTTTTGCTTCTAAGATGGGCTTGGCGTCAGGCCCGATGCTGTTTTCGTTCATGGTGGGAACGGGCAATTACTCAGCGTTGATTGCGATGGCGCTCGCGCTGTTGACTGTTGCGACGGTTGCGTCGGCGATTCCGGCGTGGGTGCTGGACCGCGATGCCGTCAATGCTTTAGCTGACGGCCAGAAAGCTCAAGGCCTTCCCTAATCCGATCCGCGTCGCGAAATCGAGGGCATGCGTGCAGTCACGTCCGGTTGTTCGATCGGAAAGATCGGGTCATTATTCACCTTTGGAGTTGAACATGTCGTTATTCTCAATTGCGGCGTTGCAGATTGAATTGCCTTATGGAGATAATCGTGATCGTCTTGAAAAAGAGACGGCACGCGTTCTGGCGAGGTTTCCATGGGTAAAAATGGTGGTATTTCCCGAGCTTTGCTCGTTTGGGCCTGGTTTGAGTTTTGCCGAAACGATGCCAGGACCGACCGAAATTCGGTATCAAGCTTTGGCCAAGAAACATAATGTATGGCTCATCCCAGGATCAATTTACGAACGGGTTGGAGAAGATGTATTTAACACCACGCCGGTCATCAATCCAGACGGCGAAGTCGTGGCGCGATACCGCAAAATGTATCCCTTCTTGCCCTATGAGAAAGGAGTGAATTCCGGAAACGAGTTCGTTGTATTCGACGTTCCGGAGGTTGGTCGCTTTGGGGTCTCCATCTGCTATGACGGGTGGATTCCAGAGACGACGCGCGCGCTGGTGTGGAAGGGCGCCGAGGTCGTCATCCATCCCACCATGACTGGAACCATTGATCGACCACAAGAACTGATCATCGCCCAAGCAAATGCCATCGTGAACCAGTGCTATTTCGTTGATGTAAACGCTGCCGGTCAACTGGGTAATGGACGGTCCATAATCGTCGGCCCGGAAGGTGAAATCATCCATCAGTCGGGCGAAGTTGGGGAACAGGTCCCTTTCACCATCGATCTCAATCGTGTTCGAGAGGTAAGAAGGTCTGGCACTCTCCGACTCGGTCAAATTCTTAAGTCATTCCGCGATACACCAATTGACTTTCCCTGCTATCGAGGTCAATACCAAGAATCCCCTCAGATGGCCGCGTTAGGGCCTCTAACCATGCCCAAGACATAGCATCTCACGCGGAGAAGGTGACAGATCGGAATCCCACTCACTTCGCTGGCCGCTCGATGCCCGCATCGCGTTGCGCAATGGTGGGAATACTAACGGGTAGATGTCCATGAATTGAGATCTCCCCGAAGAGCGCCTTGACTGCGCTCGTCTCTGATACTGACGCGGTCGAGAACGTGCACAGGTAGTTTTGAATAGTGGGGAAGTCCTCCGCCAAGTATGGATTTCCAACCGCGACCACCGCGGTCTTTTCCGCGCCGTGATCGAGGATCCGTTGCAACAGAGTGCCGGTGGGATCTGTCGGGCGAACTCCCGCCCCGCTGGCGCGGGCTCCTGGAGACGGCACCGCATACACCGCCGCCACAACGCTCTCCGCTTCATCCACAGCCTTCAATACGTCTTCCGACATCGCCCCCGCGATTCTCGGGTCAACGTAGAGGATGCGAGCGTCAGGGACGCGAGCACGAATCTGCCGCTCCAAAGCACGGCCTGATTCCAACCGTACGTCGTCAGAAAAAATCACCGCAACCACTCGATTACGGATTGCTTCCGGAGCTTGGTAGGGAAGCGACAGAGCCGGCTTCTTGGCCGCCTTCAGAGGCAGAACCTTGCCGTTCTCGCGCACGAGCGTGATGGCGTCATCCGATATCTTTTGCGCGAGCGCGACATTCTGCGGCTGCCCGATGAGTTTGTCGAGCGCACTCATGTCTACCAGTCGTGCCCGTTGCAAGCCCAGCGAGGCCTTTGCCTGGAGAATCTTTCGCACTGAGATGTCCAGACGCTCCCGCGAGATCTCCCCAGTAGCAACAGCGGCCAAGAGGGCGCGGTACGCGGCATTCAGGTCGGGCGGGATGATCAGCACGTCATTGCCGGCCTTGAAGGCGTCCACCGCCTCGCGGCCGATATCTGCGGCGTACAAACGGGTCACGGCCCCCATGTCGAGAGCGTCCGTGACGACAATTCCCTGGAAGCCAAGTTGCTCTTTCAGCAGATGCGTAACAATTGCAGGAGACGTGACGGCAACCCGGTTCGGATCGCTCTCGAGATCTGGTACGGTAACGTGCGCGACCATCACCGCATCCACTCCAGCCTCCATCGCCTTGCGAAAGGGCGGAAGCTCAACTGATTCGAGCCGCGCCATGTCACCACGGACCTGTGCCACGCCGAGGTGTGTATCGGTTGCGGTGTCACCATGTCCGGGAAAGTGTTTGGCGGTGGTAAGCATTCCGTTCGATCGAGCGCCTCGAATGTAGGCCGCAACCATTTCCCCCACCTGCTGCGGATTCTCGCCGAACGAACGAGTGTTGATGATGGGGTTGGCCGGGTTGGAGTTCACGTCCGCGACCGGGAAAAAATTCCAATGGACTCCGATCGCCCTTGCTTCCAGAGCCGTGATCTTCCCAAAGCTCTCGGCGTATTCAGTTTTTCCAGCCGCGCCAAAGGCCATGGCATGAGGAAACACCGTGGTTCCCGTAAATCTTGTAGACAATCCACTCTCGAAGTCGGCCGCGATCAGTAAAGGCAGCTTGGACTGCTGTTGCAGATGATTCACGAGCATCGCGGCTTCATACGGTTGGCTTCGGATCAGGAATGGGACATCGACAGGAATGGAGAGCGCGAAGGACCCGACATGATAGTGCTCAATCTCCTCCATGAACTGCTGGTACCTCGGATTGTTCACATTGAAGAACTCTGCCCGGGCCCACACCATGAAGAGTTGCCCGACCTTTTCTTCCGTCGACATATTGTTTAGTGTGTGCCGCACCCACTTCTCGCCGTCTCGGTCTAGATGAGGTGGACCCGGTTGGGAATAGCGATCCTTCGCCCAGGCGAAACACGCTAGAACAAGCAGGCTAACGAAAACGGCGAGACGGAAGAGAATTCGCATGCGAAGAAGAAGATCACCCAAACATTGGATCGTCAAATGACCGGCGCGTCGTCGGCTATGAGTCGACCGGTTCCACACCCCAGCTGAGCCGTAGATTTGCGCGCAAGGCAAGCACACAAGCGGCCGAGCCCAGCAGCAGGACAAGTCCATGTCCCCGCGCTCCGAGCACCAACCGTCCGATGCCGAACAGGGCCAGGTAGACCATGGCGCATCCCAGCAGCCACGCTGCCAGATTGCGTCCGAGATCGACCGTCGGACTCACCTCCGGAACCAGTTTGGCGACCGGGCGCCAGCCCCGCACGTCGGGGCGCACTTTCCGGTAAAACTCCACCAAACGTGCTTCCGATTCCGGCCCGGTGATCAGTGTCACCACCACCCACACCACGGTTGTGATCGCGGTTGTCGTTACGGCCGTCTTTGCGAACAAAACAGGCCCGCTGCCAGAGAAGTGCGCAACCCAGCGCAGCATGAACGATGTGACCAGCGCCGTGGCCATGGCCGAAATCTCGCTCCAGGCATTGATCCGCCACCAATACCACCGCAGCAGGTACACGCCTCCGGTGCCTGCACCAGCTTCCAGCACGAACTCCCATCCCGAGCGGATCGACGACAATTGCATGGAAACAATGGCTGATACCACGACGAGCAGCACCGTCGCCACGCGCGACATCATCACATAGTGACTCTCGCTCGCGTTCGCCTTCAGGAAGCGCCGGTAGAAATCCGCGATTAGGTAGGAAGCCCCCCAGTTCAACTGAGTGGCGTAGGTCGACATGAACGCCGCCATGAATCCTGCCACCACGATTCCACGCAGCGCCGCCGGAACATGCTGACTGACAACCAGCATGTAACCGCTCTCTGGATGCTCCAAATTTGGATAGAGCACGACCGCCGCCAGTGCGGTGAGGATCCATGGCCACGGACGCACTGCGTAATGCGCGATGTTGAACCACAGAACCGAGAGCAGACCGTTCTTCTCGTCGCGGGCGCTGAAAATGCGTTGCGCAATGTAGCCGCCGCCACCCGGCTCTGCGCCCGGATACCAGAATGCCCACCACTGCAAGCCGAGATACACGACAAACGTGAGTGCGGGCAGAGTCCAAACCGCCTCGCTCGTCCAGGGGCGGGAAAAATCAGGAAAGAAAGCCGTGGCATCGGCCGAGCCCGGCGCTGCCACGCGGGCGGCTGCAAGTTTTTCGAGCATTGCGTGTATACCACCGCATGCCGCCACCGCATACCAGGCGACGCCGATCACGATCGACATTTTCAAGGCGAACTGGAACAGGTCCGTCCACAACACTCCCCACAAACCGCCCAGCGCCACATAAAGGCCGGTGAAGGGAATCAGGAAAAATACGCAGATGGCCAGCGCTCTCTGATCGCTGATGCCCAGCGTGGAGGCCACGATCGAAGTCATGGCCTTGGTTACCCACCCGAGGATCAGACAGTTCATCAGCAGGCCGAGGTACAGGGCACGAAAGCCGCGCAGAAACGCTGCCGGCTTGCCTGAATACCGCATTTCTGCAAACTGCACATCGGTGAGCAAGCCGGAGCGGCGCCAGAGGCGCGCAAACAAAAACACCGTCATCATTCCGGAGAGCAGGAAGCTCCACCAGATCCAGTTGCCGGCGACGCCCTGGGCATACACCAAGCCGGTGACCACCAGTGGCGTATCGGCGGCGAACGTTGTCGCCACCATCGATGTGCCAGCGAGCCACCAGGATACGTTGCGTCCGGAGACGAAGTAGTCGTCTACGCTGCGTCCCGAACGCGAGCGGAAATACAAGCCCAGTAGCAGAGTGATCGCCAGATAGGCAATGACCGCTGACCAATCGAGCAAAGTAAAGTTCATGTGTATTCGCCTTGCGCACCCCTGAGGTGCCCTCCAGCTACGCGAATTCCTCGATCGGCACACCCGTTAGCTTCTTCTGATTAGGCATTGGATCAATGCCGGTGGAAGGCGATTGTCCCCGCAGTTTCTTCAGCCGACCGGCGGCTTGGCGCTCTGCTTCCTCCAGTTCCTGCGGGGACATGATCTGAGTCAGGTTTCTCTCTCTCTCCCACGATTCGCTTGCCCATCGCGGCGGCCGTCGTCTCCGCGACAAGGTACCACATCTAGCCGAGACCGGGCCGGATTTCCCGAAATCATCGAGACTCTGCCTGGCAGATTGAGCCATTTTTGCCCTCTTTCTCACAGGTGTAAGTAGGGGTGAAGACAGCGTGGTTTTGTGGAGCCCCGACTGAGTCCCAGGAGAAGCCATGTCCGTCCCTTACCGCCGAGTATTTCCTCAGGTTCCGTTAACTTCCGGGTGCTTAAGCCGTAGCTGGCGATTTGTGAGGACGCTGTGCCTGATCTGCGTTTTCGGCTCTGCGTACTCTGTTGCACAGATCAACTGCCCCGCGCCATGGGCGTCGGCGCAGAACGTGTATGGCATTGTGACGCTGGATGGTACCGGAACCGGAAGCTCGGGCACGTTCACTCAGACTGTCAACCAACATGCGGTCGCGGCAGGTAAGCTAGCCGCTACTGGGCCAGGTCTCTGCTTGTGGCAGGCGGTTCCATTTATAGGAATCGGCCAAATGAAGGGCCAGGGCTACATCAACGACGTCTTCACCGACACCTCAAGTGGCACCTTTTTTCAGTGGACGGCTTCCGGGATCGGAGACCCCATGTGGGACAGCCTAACCCTCCAGATCGTCCCCACGTCTGGCCAATATTTTGTCGGAGCGTTCGGCGCTGTCCCCGGACAGTTGATTACCAACAACGCAACCGTCAATGAGGACATCGTCTGGGGTAGTACGTTTGGCGATGGCGGTGTCAGCGAGCAGCAGATACCATTTCCTCCCTCCGCGTCGTTCTTGTTCGGCTCCGCCAGCTACCAGCTACCTCCTTTCGACAATGCGCAGGGCAATCCCGGCATCATCAACGCCAACTGGACTGCGACTTGGATGTTTTCTCCCGTTCCCGATGACAACTGCAAGGACTGTAAAGACCAGCGCGGATCCGAGGTAAGCATTCGCAACCAGAGTCTGGGCGAGGACATCGCGATCGTCGGCACCCCTTTCTCTCTGCATTACGAGAGCGGCCGGGCCGCCGGGCGGGCGGGCGCAAATCTGATTGCGATGAAAGACGCCCTCGGTCTTGGCGGGTGGACCCTGAGCGCGCACCACGCACTCGACCCGCTGCTGATGGCCTATTGTGCTGGCGGATCCTGCACTCCCTATGCGGTCGTGCCCAAGGCGCTCTTTTTGGGAGATGGAAGCGTCCGCGACTCCGCGCAGGTGCAAGCGCCCCTGTCGGTCGGCTCCAATTTGCATCTCACCTCAGAAGATGGCAGCGAAATTTATGTGTTTGACGGAAGCACAGGCAAGCACGTTCAGACCCTGCTGCCGATGACCGGCGCCGTGCTCTACAGTTTCGGCTACGATGCCGCCGGCCAGTTGGTCACGGTCACTGATGGCAGCGGGAACGTCACCACCATCCAGCGGGATGCCAACGAACACCCCACGGCAATTGTTTCGGCCTACGGACAGACCACAACGCTCACCGTCGACGCCAACGGGTACCTGAGTCAGGTCACCGATCCGCTCGGCAATGCGGTCACGTTGACCAATACCGCTTCCGGACTGCTCACCAGTCTGAAAGATGCCAACGGCAATCTCTACAACTTCCAGTACGACGGCAACGGCTCTCTGACCAAGGACTCCGATCCCGCCGGCGGCGTCCTCAACTTCGCGCGCACCGACAACAGTTCCGGTTATTCCGTAGCCGAAACTACCGCCCAGGGACGCAACAGCTCCAATCAAGTCGCATTTTCCAGCACCAGTTCGTCCACCACGCAGCAGTACACCAATACCTGGACGACTGGACTGCAGGCGACCGAGACCGATAGCCAGCAGGGCGGACAGCTATCGGAGAGCGTCTCGTTACCTAATGGCACTTCTTACAGTAAGACGCTCGGGCCGGATCCACGGTGGGGAATCCAGACTCCCATTGCCACCAGCGAATCGTTGACCCGCGGCAGCCTGACCATGAACATCACCCGAAGCCGCACGATGAGCCTTGGCAATCCTGCCGATCCCTTTAGCCTGGTCACACAGACCGATACCGAAACCGTCAATGGCCGCAAGTACACCTCGGTTTTCACCGCCGCCACCAAGACCTACGTGGATACCACTCCACAAGCGCGGACCACCACCACGGTGCTCGATGCGGTGGAGCGAGTCAGCAGCGTGCAACCCACCGGACTGGCCTTAACCACTTTTACATATGACAGCCGTGGACGGCTGGCGTCGCGGCTGACCGGGAAGCGCAACACAACCTTTGCCTATGACGCCAGTGGCAACCTGGCGAGTGTGACCAGCCCGCTCAAACTCACGCGCAGCTTCACGTACGACGCGGACGGACATTTGCTCACGACGACGCTCGAAGATGGGCGAGTGGTGAACTATTCGTATGATGCCAACGGTAACCTGACTTCCATCGCTCCTCCCGGATCATCGAGTCACAGCTTTGCATTTTCCGGGGTGAACCTGCCCGCGTCCTACACCCCGCCCGTTGTAACGGGTGGCGGGGCGACCACGTATACCTTTAGTCAGGACCGCGAGCTTACGACAATAACGCGTCCCGACGGGCAAGTCGTCAATTACAACTACGACGCCGCCGGACGGCTCTCCTCGGTAGCCTCACCCACGACCACCCTCAACTTTGGATACGACTCCACCACGGGCAATCTGGCTACGGCATCGGTGTCGGGGGGAGAAGCGATTGCCTACACCTATAACGGCCCCTTGCCCACGGGGTCGACTTGGACGGGTTCAGTCGCGGGCAGCGTAGGACGCTCTTACAACAACAATTTCTGGGTCAATGCGGAGACCGTCAATGGTGGGAACAGCATTGCCTTTACCTTCGACAAAGACGGTTTGGTGAAGAAGGCCGGAGCGATCACGGTAAAACACAGTGCCAAGACCGCTCTCTATACCGGCGGGACATTGGGAAGCGCGCTGGACTCAATTGGCTACAGCATCTATGCCGAACCGACGGTCCACACGGCGAAATTTGGAACCACTATTCTCTACAAGGCGAATTACACGCGAGATCTCGTCGGCAGGATCACGAAATTGAAGGACACGATCGGCGGTGTGGCCACAACGTACGCTTATGCCTACGACAACGCCGGGCGTCTGATCACGGTCAAGAATGGAACCGCCACCATCGCCAGCTACAGGTATGACAGCAATTCCAATCGCGTGAGCGTCACCACGCCGTCCGGCACCGTAAACGCTACCTATGATGCTCAGGATCGACTGCTCACCTATGGCAACGCCTCTTATACCTATACGGCCAATGGCGAACTGGCAACCAAGACGGTAGGCTCGCAGGTCACCAGCTATCAGTATGATGTGTTCGGCAACCTGACCGCCGTCACGCTGCCGGACGGCACCCAGATCACTTACATCATCGACGCCGAGAACCATCGCGTCGGCAAGAAGATCAATGGCGCTCTGGTCGCTGGATTTCTCTACGACGGAAACGACCTCGTCGCCCAGCTGGACGCCAACAATCAAATCGTGAGCCAGTTTGTTTACGGCAGCGGCCTTAGTTCTCCCGACTACATGGTCACGGGCGGTGTGACCTATCGCATTTTCCCCGATCAACTGGGCAGCCCGCGCTTGGTAGTCAATTCCGCTACCGGGCAGATTATGGAGCGCATCGACTACGACGAGTTCGGCAACGTCCTCAGTGACACCAATCCCGGCTTCCAGCCCTTCGGATTCGCCGGGGGCCTGTACGATCAGGACTCCAAACTCGTCCGTTTCGGTGAGCGGGATTACGACGCAAGCACCGGCCGCTGGACTGCGAAAGATCCGATTCGATTTGCCGGTGGAAACCCAAACCTCTACGGCTATGTCCTCAACGATCCGTTGAATCACGTCGATCCCACCGGCTTGAAGGAGGATTGCAACTGTCCGAAGGAAGCCACCAAAGCGTGGAAGAAGGACCAAACCGATCGAGCCGACCGTTTGCTCAAGCAAGTCGATCAGGCCCAGAGAGATGGGCACCCGGAATTGGGCAAAATGCTCTTCGAGGACGTTGTGAAAATCTGGCACGAGACCGAGCCTAAATCGTGGTTTAAGTCGTGGAGGCTCGCCTGCCTCGTGAGGAACCACCAAGCAAAATTTGGCAACGGCGGCCGCGGGTCAGAGGACGATGACGACCTAAGTGAGCTCGAAGTACAGAGATGAACGAGTCCGGGCAACGCAGGCCATGCTTCCGGAGTTCAGCTCTTAGAAGTACGCCGGTTAGGTCCTTCTTGTTGGGGAGTATGGTAGCTTTTCTGTAACCTGTTAAGGCACACCCGTCAGCGTCTTCTTATAGGAGACCGGAACAACGATGGCGGAAGTCGATTGCTCTTCTGGTTCTGCAGCAGCCGATCGGAGGCGCGGTGTTCCGCTTGCTCCAGTTCCTGCGGAGACATCGTCTGGGCTAAGTTTTGTTTTCCTCGATTCGCTTGCACATCGCGGCTGCCGTCGTCTCCGCGACCAGGTACCACATATAGGCAGATACCGGGTCGGATTGACCATGATCATCCTGGCTGCCCCGAGAGCTAGAAATCAACGACGATGGTGCCGTGGAAGTCGCAGGTGTCCACGTTGAACCAGGTCTTCTTTTCTTCTTCCTTGCCCGCGATCTTTACCTCCACCTCGAGTTCGTAGACTCCCGGTACCAACTGCTTCCGGTGGGATTCCGCCCCGTATTCCCGGTGGAACTGCAGCGGGGCACACGCCGTGCCCGGGGTGGGCGTCACCGTCTGCAGCGCTACGTTCTTCTCCTCGTCTACTTTCTTCTTGAACCCAAACCAGCCACCATGTAACCGCTTGAGTTCGATCTCGTGCACCTGCGGTACCGGCACTCCTCCCTGGGTTACCAGCACCCGGGCCCCGGTTCGCACCCCTTCCCCACACAGCTCCCGCGTCTGGCTGCTGGTCGCTCCGGTCGCCGGATCCGACACGAACGTGACTTTCACTTCCGCCGTGCGCTCGCGAGCCACCGCCGCGGGCCTGAACACCCCCTTCAAGTCACCGGCACCCACGATGTGCCCCGCCTCCAGCGTGACCGGCAACGCCGGCAACCCGGACAAGGAAAAGTCGCCCGCGTTCGCCCCGATGATGGTGATGTCGGTGATGGTCAAAGCGCACGTCCCTTGGTTCGACACCACCACAGGCCGGGCCGAGTGACAGGCCCCCACCGTGTGCACGACCGTCGGCGGAAAGAGCACGTCGGGCATCAAGCCGAGTGCACCCGCCCCGGCCTGGGCGCTTACTTGCACGGTCAGCGACGGATTCGAGGGATCGTTGGACACGATGGTGAGGGTGGTTGTCTGCACACCAGTCCCCGTGGGCGTGAAGGTTACGGCAAACGGAAAGCAGAAATCGTGGCTGATCACAACCGGGAAGCCGCCCGACGGCGGCACGACCGCGAATGCCGGGTTCGAGGACGTAATCGAGGTCACGATCAAGTCGCCGGTGCTAGTGTTGCAAACCCTGAGCGTCCCCTCACTCTTGCTGTTCACACAACTGTCCCCGAACGTAACTCCACCAGGGACTTGGATTTGAGGTCCTGAGCTTCCGCCGACCACGTGGTCCGTGTACGCATCGAAGTTCGCCGTTCCGTTGGGATTGTTTCCCGTACTGTTGGACGTGTCCGCCCAGACCGGGTGTGCTATCCCGCCGAAATAGGCGAGGCCCGAGTAATCGCCAAATTCGACGCCGGCGCCGTTGCTGGTCGAGGCGCCATCGCTAATAGCGACATTGGGGAGGAAAACCGGTGTGGCGCCGGTCGCCGGCGCGACCGTGCAGAATTCCTGCATAGCGGTGTTGGTCGCTGAGTTTCGGGCGTCGTGCCAACAGACCGAGATATCGCCGGTGCTGTTGTCCACTGCGATCCTTGGCAGAAACTGGCTGCGTCCGGGCGGATCGTCGTTAACGCGAATTGGCGCACTCCAAGTCGCTCCGTTGTTGTCGGAGAAGCGCAACATGATGTCGAAATCGTTGCTTTCGTTCACGACCTCGTCGGTATAGACGAGGTAGAGCCGCCCAAAGTGCGGACTGCCGACGTGATGGTCGAAGGCGAGGCCGGCTTCCGCATCGACTGAGCGCGCGTTTTGTGCTGGTAAGAAATCGAAACCGCCCACGTTGGTGGTTGTCGCCGTTACCGCTGCGCCAAAATTGCCAGCGCCTAGGCCGTCGGCATCGGTGTTAACAAAGATCGTCGCGGGCCCCTGGCCACCGGTCGGGTTCTGACACGCTTGCACAACGGCGCCGCTTGGGGCTATGGCAACGTCGCCGAAGCTGCAGCCTGCCGTGCCCGGAATCGTCTGCAGCGCGCCAAACGCACCGATGGCGCCCAGACCAGTCACCGCGGCGCCGCGCGCCACCATTTGACCACTCTGGTTCCACACGATCCACACAGCCACGGGGGCGCCTGCGGCCGAGGTGTTGGCGGCAACGACCGTAGGTTGATCGACGCTGCCCGAGAACGAGGCCAGATTGGAGAATGTCGCGCCTCCGTCGGTGCTGAGAATAGTGACGATGGCAGTGATGGCGCTATTGATGTAGGTGATATAGAGGTTACCGAAAGTGTCCCAAGCCAAGGTTGGGTCGCAGCAGGCAGCCGGCCCTTGGTTCGCATCGCCGTCGGCGATCGTTTTGTCGGCCGCGTCAGGGAAGGTCCACGTCGTGCCCCCGTCGGTGCTGCGCGCCGCGAAAAGACCGGGACCGCCCGTGTTGCACAGGATGAAAAGCTGCTTCGCATTCGACGGGTTCTTGGCGATGGCGCATTCATTGTCATCCCCGTTCTTTTGCGACACGTTGACATCAACCGTGCCGGAGATCTGTGCGCGTGCTGCGGGACCCACAAATAGCAGCACACCGGCAAGAGCGGCGACCTGAAAAAACACGGAGCGGCGAGTTCTAGAGATCATCGCTGGTTCCTTTCTCATTTCTGCCGGGTCGCGGCCCAGAGACCGCGACCGGCTTTCTGTGCCTCGGCCTCAGCAGCCGATAGCTCGCCGTATTTGTAGTCATATTTGGGTTGTTTCCGCGCGAGGCCGGCCTTCAACAGCTCCAAGCCCACATCTTTGATCCCGATGGCCGGATCGTCAGTGAAAAGCCGCGACACCATTTCGCCGTTCGCGGTCCGTTGCTCGAAGCGCATGCGGACCTTCTTTCCGAGGACGAGGTTGCTGACAAACTGCCTCGCTTCCCGGGCAACGGTCCCTTCCTGGGGCACGTCAATTCCTACGATGCGGATGTCGTAATGGCCTCGGCCGTAGTCGAACACCACGACCTGTGCGCTTTTTACCTCCGTTACCTTCCCGTAGAGCGAGTCGCCCGCAAGGGCCGGAGAGACGCCCAAGACAAGTACCATAAGACCCAGGAACATTGTGGGGAACCATTTCGTTCGCATCACGGCCTCCTTGAGATTTGCGGGGTTATAGACCCGAGAGCTAGAAATCAACGACGATGGTGCCGTGGAAGTCGCAGGTGTCCACGTTGAACCAGGTCTTCTTTTCTTCTTCCTTGCCCGCGATCTTCACCTCCACCTCGAGTTCGTAGACTCCTGGTACCAACTGCTTCCGGTGGGATTCCGCCCCGTATTCCCGGTGGAACTGCAGCGGGGCACACGCCGTGCCCGGGGTGGGCGTCACCGTCTGCAGCGCTACGTTCTTCTCCTCGTCCACTTCCTTCTTGAACCCAAACCAGCCGCCATGCAAGCGCTTGAGTTCAATCTCGTGCACCTGCGGTACCGGCACTCCTCCCTGGGTTACCAGCACCCGGGCCCCGGTCCGCACCCCTTCCCCACATAGCTCCCGCATCTGGCTGCTGGTCGCTCCGGTCGCCGGATCTGACACGAACGTGACTTTCACTTCCGCCGTGCGCTCGCGGGCCACCGCTGCGGGCGTGAAGACTCCCTTCAAGTCACCCTCGCCCACGATGTGTCCCGCTTCCAGCGTAACCGGCAACGCCGGCAGCCCGGACAAGGAAAAGTCGCCCGCGTTCGCCCCGATGATCGTGATGTCGGTGATAGTCAAAGCGCACGCCCCTTGGTTCGACACCACCAC
>JAIQEY010000008.1 GCA_020073565.1 Terriglobia bacterium | reverse complement strand
TCCATGAGCGGCAAGATGGATGCCGGTGGGAACGAGAGCCCAACCCGGGCAGTGCAAGGGGTAAGGACAGGTGGTGTGCAACTGCCCAAGCGCCCGGCGGAGCAGGCGCAACTACCCTTTCGTATGGAATTAAAGCGCACACGCAAGCAACGGGTGGAACTCGACTTTCGTGGTGAGACCGCGGTTCAGGTCTACGATGGCACCAACGGTTGGAAACTGCGTCCGTTTCTCAATCGGCACGAAGTAGAGGCGTATACGCCTGATGAGATGAAAGCGGTCGCGCTGCAGTCCGATCTGGACGGTCCGCTGGTGGACTACGCCGCGAAGGGGACCAAGGTTGAACTGGAAGGCACCGACAAGGTCGAGGGCAACGACACGTATCGACTGAAACTGACCTTCAAGAACGGACAAGCCCAGCACGTGTGGGTGGATGCAAAGACATTCCTGGAGACCAAGATCGAGGGCACGCCTCGCCGTCTGGACGGCAAGTACCACCCGGTAGAGGTCTATTACCGTGACTATAGGGCGGTGAGTGGCTTAATGATGCCCTACGTGCTGGAGACGAAGGTGCAAGGAGTCAAGCAGACCGAGAAGATCGAGATTGAAAAGGTCGCCGTCAACCCGGCGGTGGAGGATTCCCGCTTTGGCAAACTGCAATAGGATCTCGGCTGCGATGTTCTTGAGTCTGGCTCTGGTATTGCCGATGCTCTTGCTCGGTGCGCCGGTTGTCGCCCAAGTGACTGGTGCTGCTAGTCCGGCGCGCCCGACGCATCGCGGTCGCAGACGTCCGACTATTGATGATCGAGTCAAAGTGTTCGCCAAGAAGCTGGACCTGAACGAGGCGCAGCAGGCTGCCGTGAAGAAGATTTTGGAGCAGCGGCAGCAGGAGACCTTGCGCATCCGCCTTGACTCATCGATTTCGGGAAGGGCACGGATCGAGCAGTTTCGCGCCCTCCAGGACAATACGGTGGAGCGAATCCGCGCCATACTCACCGAGGAGCAGCGGCAAAAATATGATCCCCTCGCAGTACGAAGAGTACAGCCGGCGCCGGATCAGCGGAGTGTAGAGGACTGGCTCAAAGTCACTACTCCCCAGTAAGGTAATTCTGCACGTAATTGTGTAAGTATCTTCGCTGCCCGCTCCGTTCACTCGGTGACGGCGAAATCTGATGTAACTCAGTGACGAAGGAACGAAGAATGAAGCTCAAGGCAACCAGTCTGGCGGCAACGTTTCTACTGGGTCTGATTTCTGTGGCTTGCCACGCGCAGGACTTCTCCGCTGACGTCGTGTACCTCGGCAACGGCAAGCCGGATGCGCGATCCGCTGGAACCGGCACCTCACCCCATCGTTCCTCCAAGCTCTACGTAAGTAAGGACAAGATGCGTCTGGAGACACGCGGATTCAACGACACGATCCTGTTGGTGAACCGAGGGGAGCACACCAATTTCGCCCTGTTCCCGGCGCGGAAGGCCTATCAGCCTCTGGCCACTGGTCCCTCGGAGTATTTCCGGGTGGAGAATGCGGATGATGCCTGTCCCGACTGGCAAAAGGCTTCGGACCAGAAGATTGCCTGCGAAAAAGTGGGTCATGAGGTAGTGGATGGGCGTCAGGCGGTGAAGTATCAGAACAAGGGTGCCTCAAACGCTGCAACCACTGCCGTCTGGATCGATTTGGCCCTCAAATTTGTAGTCAAGTGGGAAGGCGCTGGCACCGGCGCCGAGCTGCGGAATATTAAAGAGGCAGAGCAAGCGGCGGATTTGTTTGCCGTGCCGTCGGGTTACGACCTTCTCAAGCCCCAAAAGGCTGCGTCCAAAGGCTTCCCGCAAAGATCACGATAGGCGAGCCGCCACCTCCCAGGAATCTTCCGATTTGCTGGGTGCACCGGTTGGTGCGGGCAGAGACGGGCTGGATTTGGTCCCCAGATCGATCGAGAGTGAGGCGTACCGGCCGGCTGTGAGAATGGCCCAGTCTGGAGAAGAACTGCTGCAAGTACATGCGATATCAATGGGTTGCAGTGGTTCAGGGCAATGGCTCTTTTTGCTCTAGGTCAAAGAGTCAACTCCACACTTGGGGTATCAATGAGTTGGGCTCGTGGTGCGGGGTGCATAGGCGAACCGGCGGGTGATTTGCTTTGGCTACTGCGTTTTTTTTGGACGCCTCCCCGTCGCGACCTTCCACGACGACAGATCCGCAGGTAAAATAACGCCCTATCCTCGAGACGGCAGATAGCAGTCGAAGGGGTGAGGGACAAAGAGAATACAGATCGAGACCATAGTCTCGAATCCAAGACTGGACGATTCACAATTCGCATTACCACGTTGAGCTTGGATCCTTCCCCCTTGAATGCTCCACAGTGGCAATTGTGCTTCGGCGGTTCTGAAGCCATAGCCCGCCTCCTCCATCAAGTTTCGGTGTAGTCGACGAATTTTGCAGCTGACCTGTTTCGCGAAGGAGACTGAGATGATGTTTAAAACCGCGACCGCAGCCATCGTGGTTCTGGCGGTAACAACGGCTTTGGCCCAACGTCCCTCGCCTGTCGCCGTACCGGTAGGCACCCCACTCACGAGCCAGAGGCAATCGCTCGCTGGCAAGAGCGGAATATCCGTGGCCGACAACAAAGCCACCGGCGTGCCGACTCCAGCCCCGCTGCGTGAGCGCGTGCAGGATATGGAAGGCACGCTCGCTAAAATGCATGCGGTGCTGAAGCAGATGCGCGCCAAGGCTGCTTCGAGTTCCAGGGATCCACTCGCCAAGGCCAACCTTGACATGTGGGAACTGCTGGTGGGCCATCTGGACAAGCAACTACGGGAACTGCAGGTTGCGATGATAACGCGCGAAGATATGGAATCTCGTCGCGCCGCCATGTACAAGCAGGCGGAGGCTAAAGCGGACGCGGCCGCCCAGGCTGCACGAGCTCTGAAAGCTAGCAAAGCGCCGACACCGGTACCTGCCGCAGAGGGTGCGGGACAGGACGCAGCCGAAAAGATCCCGACCGCTGCTGGTGAAACCTCCGCGCCACCAGCAAATGCCTTTCCCTCGCCGAACTAGAGAGAGGGTACTTAGAACGGAAGAAGCATTGCTTTGTCAGGGGGCCGTAATTCGATGTACAAAGTCCTGAAGTGGGGTCGTGGGGGTGGACGATGAAAAAGCAACATGCAGCAGCGATCATACTCCTGGTGGTCGCCGGTTTTATCGTGGGCCGATATAGCGGGGCAAAAAGGGATAATCCAAGGACGACTGCCCGGCGGATTCTCTATTACGTTGACCCGATGCATCCCTCCTATCACTCGGACAAGCCGGGCATTGCTCCCGACTGCGGCATGCAGTTGGAGCCGGTCTATGCCGAGGATGCCTACAACGCGCCGCGAGCGGCAGCTCTCGCGCAGTCGTCCCCAGGCGACGTCAGCATTGATGGCGGCACGCAGGGATTACTCGGGATCCGGGTGGCCACGGTGGAGAAAAGCGGTGCCCCTCACTTGATCCGCGTAGTGGGCCACGTGGTACCGGAAGACACTCGAGTGTATCGGGTCAACTCCGGTACCGAAGGATTTGTCCGGGAGACTTACAACGATTCGGTAGGAGTACAAGTCAAGAAAGACCAGAAGTTGGCGACCTCTTATACGGGTGAGACGTTAGCGGTAGCCTCCGGGTTTCTGGCCGCAACTGCGGGCGTGCCGGGCGCCAATGGCAAGGACGGGTCGCGGACGGTTCCATTTCCTGGCACTCTGGCCAAGCAAGGGTCAAGCAGTATTCAGGGCTACACCGACCGCCTGCGCAATCTCGGCGTGAGCGAGGTGCAAATCAAGCAGATGGCCGAGAACCGCCAGCTTCCTGAGAGTGTCGATATCGTCGCGCCAGCAGACGGATTCATTCTCGCCCGGAACATATCGCCCGGCCAGCATTTCGAGCACTCCACGGAGTTTTACCGCATCGCGGACCTGAGTCGAGTCTGGATTCTGGCTGACATCTTCGGCAGCGAAGCGCAAAGCTTCCATCCCGGCGCCCTCGCGCGCGTTACTCTGTCGGGACAGGGCAAGACCTTCTCGGCCCGCGTCAGTAACGTTTTACCGCAGGTTGATCCCGCGACTCGGACGTTGAAGCTTCGCCTGGAGGCCGACAACCCTGGCTTCGCCCTCCGCCCCGATATGTATGTGGACGTCGAGTTGCCGGTGGCTATGCCGGCGGGACTCACAGTTCCCCAGGATGCTGTGATTGACTCGGGCCGCGAGCAGCGCGTGTTCGTCGAACGCAGCAGCGGAGTGTTTGAACCGCGCCCGGTGCAAACGGGGTGGCGCTCCGGCGACCGCGTCCAGATTGTGCATGGCTTGTCGGAAGGCGAGCGCGTGGTGTCTGCGGGAACCTTCCTGGTGGATTCGGAAAGCCGGCTGAAATCCGCTGGCCAGAAGCCCCTCGAACCGCAGCGGCATGAGAAGGGCGTGCCCCGATCCAACAACGAGCCTGGCTTGACTGCCAGCGCGGGAAAGGTCAAAGATACAGCGTGCGGCATGATGATCGATGCGGCAAAGGCCGTCGCGGAGGGCAACACTGTTACTCGCGATGGCGTTACTTACTATTTCTGCTCCGACAGCTGTAAGAAGAAATTCGGCGCGCAGCCGGAGCACTATCTAGCCCTGAATCCGTCTGAGCGTCGCCATGATTAACCGGATCATCGGCCTGTGCGTCAGAAATAAGTTCCTCGTATTTACTCTCGTAGGCGCGGCCTGTGTTTGGGGCGCGTGGGCGATGACGCATCAGCCAGTTGATGCCATGCCCGACTTGAGCGAAACCCAGGTCATCATCCTTTCGCGCTGGGACCGCAGTCCCGACATCATCGAAGACCAGGTCACCTATCCCATCATCTCTGCGATGACCGGCGCGCCTCACGTGAAAACCGTTCGCGGGGTTTCCGACTTCGGATTTTCCTACGTGTACGTCATTTTCGATGAGGGCACGGACCTCTACTGGGCGCGGTCCCGCACGCTCGAATATCTCTCAGGAGTTACCGGGCGCTTCCCGGAGGGAGTTAAGACCGAACTTGGGCCAGACGCCACCGGCACCGGCTGGGTTTTTCAGTACGTACTAAGAGACGAGTCCGGCAAGCATAGTCTGGGCGAACTCCGGTCCTACCAGGACTGGTATCTGAAGTACTACCTGAAGGCGGTACCGGGCGTGGCCGATGTGGCTTCGCTCGGCGGATTCACTCAACAGTATCAGGTCAATGTGGATCCCAACCGCCTGCGGTCTTATGGGATTCCCATCTCGCGCGTGGCCGATGCGGTTCGTTCCGGCAACCGCGAAACGGGCGCGCGTCTGCTCGAATTTGGCGGCGCCGAGTACATGATTCGCGGCCGCGGTTACATGCAGTCGCAGCATGACATCGAAGAGATCGCGCTGTCTTCCGTCGACGGCACGCCGATTCGGATTAGAGACATTGGAAAAGTGGTCCTCGGCCCCGATATCCGGCGCGGCGCCAGCGACCTGGATGGCAGCGGAGAAGTCGTCTCCGGCATCGTCATCATGCGTGACGGCAACAACGCGCTGGATGTAATTGGCCGGGTGAAGAGCCGCTTGAGAGATGTTGAGCCCGGATTGCCGGACGGCGTCAAAGTGATGCCGGTTTACGACCGCTCGGAGTTGATCCAGCGTTCCATCTCCAACGCGCGCTGGACGCTCATCGAGGTCATTCTTACCGTCGTTATTGTCATCCTGGTCTTCCTTTGGCATTTCCCCAGCGCGGTCATTCCGGTAGTCACGATTCCGGTGGCCGTGCTGGTGACCTTTATCCCGTTGCACTACGTCGGCGTAAGTATCAACGTAATGTCGCTGGCCGGCCTTGCTATTGCCTGCGGCGAGTTGGTGGACGCCGCCATCGTCGTGGTCGAACAAACCCACAAAAAGCTCGAGAGTTACGAGAAGGCCGGGCTGCCCTTTTCCTATCACGACGTGGTTCTTGAGGCAGTGCAGGAAGTAGCCGGTCCTACTTTCTTCGCGTTGTTGGTGATCGCCGTAGCGTTTCTGCCCGTCTTAGTGTTGGAAGGGCAGGAAGGGAAGCTGTTCCGTCCGCTGGCCTACACCAAGAATTTTGCGATGCTGGCCGCCGCGGCGCTCGCCATTACTTTGGATCCAGCTCTGCGGTTGTTGTTCGTGCGACGCCGCGCGTCCACAGCCGCCGCTCCGAACATCGGGCAGCGTCTCTCTAATTTCCTGTTGGGTGGTCGCATTCGTTCGCAAGAACAGCACCCGATCACCGGGCCGCTCATGCGCGTGTACGATCCAGTGGTTCGATGGACCTTACGCTGGAAATGGCAAGTCATGGGCGGTGCACTGGTGGTGGTGTTGCTCACTGTCCCGCTGTTCTGGAAAATCGGTTCGGAATTCATGCCGTCGGTGGACGAAGGTTCGCTGCTCTATATGCCTTCGACCATGCCCGGCATCTCGATTGCGGAATCCCAGAAGCTCCTGCAGGTGACCGATCGCATTATCAAAGGGTTCCCGGAAGTCGATCACGTGCTGGGCAAGGCCGGACGCGCCGATACCGCCACCGATCCCGCTCCTTTGTCGATGCTCGAAACCGTCATCGTACTGAAGCCGCAATCGGAATGGCGCAAGACGCAGACCTGGTATTCCTCCTGGGCTCCGAACTGGCTCTTGCCGGTCCTGCGCCACATCACCGTCGATCACATTTCGCAGGAGCAACTGGTGGCGGAAATGAACGACGCTTTGCACATCCCGGGCCTGTCGAACTCCTGGACGATGCCGATCCGGGGCCGCATCGACATGCTGAGCACCGGCATCCGCACGCCCGTCGGACTGAAGATCCAGGGCGGAGACGTAACCCAGATCCAGCAGATCGGGCAGCAGGTGGAACAAGCCCTGAGTACCGTGCCCGGAACCCGCAGCGTGTTTGCTGAGCGCACCGGCAACGGATACTTTCTCGATGTAGTGTGGGACCGCGGCGCACTGGCCCAGTACGGGCTCTCCATTGACGATGCGCAGAACGCATTGTCCACCGCCGTCGGCGGCGACAATGTCACGACGATGATCGAAGGCCGCGCCCGCTATCCCGTGAATGTGCGCTATCTGCGCGACTTCCGGTCTGACCTGGACGCACTCGGTAAAGTGCTGATCTCGACGGGCGAAAAGCAGATTCCAATGTCGCAACTGGCAACCATCCGTACCTTGAACGGCCCGGCGATGATCCGCAACGAGAATGGTTTGCTCACCGGCTACGTTTTCGTCGACGTGGCGGACCGCCCGATTGGCGACTACGTGCAGCAGGCGCGGCGGGAATTGCAGACCCGCCTGAAGCTCCCGGCCGGAGCTTCGATCCTGTGGAGCGGGCAGTACGAATCCGCCGAGCGCGTGCGCCAACGCCTGATGGTGGTCGTCCCGGTTACGTTGGCGATCATCCTGTTCCTGCTCTATTGCAATACCCGGTCGGTCGTCAAGACATTGATTGTCACGCTCGCCGTGCCGTTCTCGGCGGTCGGGGCGTTCTGGATGGTCTACGCCCTGGGCTACAACATGAGCATCGCCGTCTGGCTGGGGATCATCGCCCTGCTTGGCATCGACGCGGAAACCGGGGTCTTCATGCTGTTGTATCTGGATCTCGCGTATGAAAAGGCCAGGCGCGAGCCGGTGCGGATGACCCGACAGCGTCTCTACGAGGCTATTGTCGAAGGAGCTGCCAAGCGGCTGCGTCCCAAGTTCATGACCTTCGCCACGATGAGCATCGGCTTGATTCCGATCCTGTGGTCCACGGGAAGCGGATCCGAAATCATGAAGCGCATCGCGGCTCCGATGGTGGGGGGAATCGTGACGTCTTTCATTCTGGAGCTGCTGGTCTATCCAGCGGTCTACGCGGTATGGAAGGAAGGCGCTCTCAGCAGAGAATCAGGCGACCTCTCCGGCGATGAAATTCTAACGACGAGTTACCTCGAGTCTGGACAAGGCGAGCCGAGCGCCCTTGTGGGTATGTCGCCGCAACGATCCTAGATGCCCGCTCCGCTTGTGCGTGTCGGGACATCAGCTCTGCGATTAGGTTTAACGCCATCTCCCGGCGACGCTTAATCGCTTGGTTACTTTCTTGTGATTACTCACCATCCGTTCAACCATTTGCAGCTTCGGTTACAGGGGCGGTTATCTTTTATGAAAAGCCGGTCACATTTCTGATAACATTGCCCAGTCTTGGGCGCTAACTTCTTGGATCTAAAGCTGCATTACAGATGTCGCTTTGGATGCAGGGTTGCACCTATCGGATGAGCGTCTCCCCGCCGCAAGACGATTGGCCGAAGAGCCAGGTAGGAATCCTTTTGAACCACCAGGTTGGAGGAAATCAGGTCCGTCGCAGGCGGAATTGGTATCGGCGGCGCTTGCGGGCCCAGCGCGGGCTGATCACAGCCGTCATGCTGACACTGCTGGCAGCGGTGTGCGGGCGGAGCGCTGTGCGCTTTTTCGCGGCTGCCCCCTGGCGCGCTTCCCAATCCGTACCAGAGTCACCCTGGACTCGTGGCAACGTCCACGCCAACCTGAGCGCTCTGGCAGCGCGCGCGAGCCAGTCCGCGCAGTCCACCGGGCAAAAGCGCGGCGTCTATCCTTACTCAGTCGTGCCCGGCGGGGTCGACGGTCCTGACGGTCTCCGGCGCGCGGCCGCGCACGATGCCGTTGTCTGGCAGCACTACGCGCGCTTCCAATACGAACACGCCCGCCTGCTTCGCGCCACCCAAGCTCGCGAAGTCTATCTTTCGTATCGTCTGCGGAATCGCATCTTCTGGACCCGCAAAAAGTTTCGCCTGCACCTGGGCGAGTTGCTGCTTACCGACGGTGAAATCACCGCCCGTGCACGGTGCGGCAACCAGGTTTCCGAGACTCCCAAGCTGCAAGTCTCCGAGGAAGAACCGGCCGAGGATGTGCTCGACAAACCCGTGGCGGAACTCGAGCCTCCACCACTACCCATCCGATCTTCGCTCCTGCCGCCCTCTCTGCCCGGGGCTAATCCTGCATCTCCTCAAGGGCCTCAGCTTTTCACCGGGGGCTTCGTGTTCCCCTATATTCCCTTCGGTATGCCAGCTCCGCCCCATGTGTGCGAAACGGCCTCCCAGGAGCAGCATGAAGGGAGTCTCGGCGTCATCGATAACGAGAAAGAGGAGAAACCCTGCGTTCCTCCCCACCGCAAACCTCCCGTGGTACCGGAGCCTTCCACGTGGATACTGATTTCTTCCGGTCTGGCGGCGGTCTATTGGCGATATCGCAGGACCCGCCGCGCGCTCTCGCTCTAAACTCAGGCGACGAGCTACGAGCAACCAATTGGTCTTTTGAGAGCTCGCAACTCGTAGCTGACCCCCGTGCCTTGTGTCCCAATTCAGGAATTCCTGATCGTCCCTCCACGATTTGGGTCTACGACTTCCGCGTGTGCCACCGGACACGCCCTGCTGCTACACTCTTCCCAGGAGTCACATGCAGTCCTTCTCTTACCTCGGAACCCTTCTAGTAGTAGGAAGCTTGCTGACCGCGCCCGTTGCCGCGCAAGACCGCTCTTTTGTGCGCAGCGTGGCTGTGCGCAATGGCGTAACGGCGATCGAAATTGAAATTCACACGTCGGGTGCGGCCGTGTCCCCAAACACCCAGGCGATCACAGGCCCGGACCGGATCGTGGTGGATTTTCCCGGGGCATTGCCGGCCTCGGAGTTGCACGCACTCAAAGTCAATCGTGGTCCCTTGAAAAGCATTCGCTCAGGATTGTTTTTCAATGACCCTCCGATTACCCGAATTGTGCTCGATCTTATGGAGCCCCAGTCGTATCAGATCCTGCCGATTCCAAACGGAGTGCTGGTGAGACTAGGTTCCGCGTCTGCTGCGAACAACGTGGCTTCGGCGCCGCCATCCGTGCCAACCATCGGTGGCGGACACTTGACATCGGTTGCGAGAGTCAGCGAGCACCTTGCAGTAGCAGGAGCCGGTGCAACTTCACGTTCCGCAGTGAGCGCTGTCTCTCAAGCACCGCCGCAACCTCTGGAACCGCCCAAGCCGTCGGTCAACGTGACCTTCCAAAACGGGCTGCTGCGCATTCATACGCAAGGGGCAACGCTGGCCGAGGTGCTGTTCGAAGTACAGCAGCAGACCCAAGCAGAGATTGCCATTCCTGCCGGCGCGGAACAGGAACAAGTCGTGGCCGACCTGGGCCCCGCTCCCGCGCGTGATGTGCTGGCCTCGTTGCTGAATGGATCAAGCTACAACTTCATCTTCGTCGACGGCGAGCAAGGACGCGGTCTGGAGAAAGTCATCCTGACCCGCCGCGAACCAAGCTTCTAGGGTGTTCCCCCCTTACTTTCCCACTTCAGAATCGAGGGGGATCGCCGAGACTGGCGAGACTCCCCCGTCTCTCCATTCGCAACAAAGGCTGGCGGGCTGGGCACCCGTTCGCGCGTTCTTCGAGCGCATTTCCTGAAACCTGAGATTTCTTACGGGGGCGTGACTAATCGCACGGGCACTGCCGAAGCGCCGTTGCCCAGGATGGGCGTGCCGGTGGCTCCAGTTCCGCAGCCGACCATGTTGATGACTTTAGCATTCACATTGCCGCTAGGAGTAGGAAGCGCGGCGATGCTGTCCGGATTCAAGAAGAGTTGGACGAAGCCAATGATCTGTACATCGCCGGTGGTCTGCCAACCGGCGAGTGTGTGGTCAAACACGGGCACGGTCACGAGCGAACTGCTGACCAGGACGCGTTTTGTTGCGGCGCCAGTGATCGGATTGTTCGTGCCTGCGTCGAACTGGAAAGGCACAGTTGCATAGCCCAGGTCGATCTGATCGGCGTCCTGCAGAGTGGCGGTTGCGTGAGTCAGACAATTGACCGCATCGGCGGTCTCCGATCCTCGATTGGCGTAAGCGTTGATGTCAATCTTGGAGGTGGCGTTGCAAGCGATCGGAACCGGGATGCAGCCGGCAATGCTTTGCTGATAGTTGCTGGACAGCACTGGACTGCAGGTGGTGGGCAGGGAACTGGTGGGGGGCGGGAAGAATCCGGGGCCGTCATCGCCGGGATAGTACTTCCAAGCGGACGGGCCAGGCAGAGGCGTCGGCGTACAGCCGGCGCCGCCGCAGGCGAGGCTCATCGGCGTGCCGCTCCATCCCAACAGAGCAGGATTGGTGATGTTACCTGCGGAGTCAAAAATCGTATTCGGGGGATTGCTGGGATCGAGATTGGGCAACAGCCACGGTTTTACGCACGTGGGCGCGACGGGAATTTTGGCTGGGTCGCGGGAGGGGTTGTAGGCTTCGGCAGTCGCGGTGGCGGACACAGCTAGCACAGTTCTTCCCAGCAGACGGGCGAAGAAAGTGGGGAGATCGGTGCGTTGGATTGTTACGGTTACCTGCGGGTTGGACGGAAATGTGCTGTCATTGAAGCAAACGCTGATTTCGCCACCGCCTGCACAGGCACCGGCGCCCGACAAGAATTGGCCGCCGACTTTGTTCCCCGTGGCCACGCGGGTCGCGATAATGCGGGCTTGGTCCTCCGCGCCTGAGCCACCTGAGAGCATAGTGGCATAACCCGGATCGGTCGGATCCACAGAAGTGATGCCGGAATTGACGAGGGCGCGGGCGCCGGCGAGCGCAGCGCTATCGGCGGCGAGCTGGGCTTCGCTGCGCGCCGTGTAGAGTGTGACCACGTCGATGGCGAGCGCGGCTATGGCACCGACGACAAACAGAAGCATGACCGCTACCAGCAGGATCACGATTCCTTTTTCACGCTGCGGCCGGTGCGTAGTTGGAATGCGCAACAGGATCACCTCAATTCTGATTGTGGACCGTAGCTTGTTCGGTCACAGGGACCGGAGCCCCATAGCCGTTGGGACCCGGAAACAGCAACTGAATCGCGCTGCCGAATCGCCAGTGGTACGGGTAAGACACTTGGACGGTGGTTCCCAAAGCGACCATAGGCAGACCGGTGACGGGGATGACGCCGCCGCGGTCGATGGTGATGACAAGATCGTCGGGACACCCGGAAATGGTGTACGTCCAGACGAGGGCAGGCGGCGTGGGCGGTGTTGGAATTGGGGGCGGCGGCGAGCAAGACGCGCCTGCGTTCGGTAGCACTCCGCTGTGGGCTAAGGAGTTGAAGACTGTCCTCACCACGGGACGCAACGACTCCGGATCGGCGGTGGTGGACGCAATGTCGCTCATGGGCTGAGCGCCGGCAATGATGGCCCCGTCCTGCGCGGCCTGCTCGATCTTCTGCTTTTGGTTGAACGCGCCGCTGAAGTCGTAGATGCCGACGATGAAGACCACTAGCAAAGGTAGCGCGATGGCAAACTCGACCAGGGCCGAGCCTTCTTCTCGGGGCAGCGAACTCGCCGCGCGGCGAACGCGATTTTGGACGGGAAGCATCCTAGTTCTCCGTCCGGGTCTGAGCCTGAGCGTTCATGACGACCGTTTGCAGGTTCAGAGAAGTGAAAGGCAGATTCGAGGTGAACGAGTACCGAAAGGCGACGATGGTACCGCACTGGTCGGGTGGGGCCTGATTGGGGGAAACGAGATCGCATTGGGGCAGCGGCCCAGTCGAAGAATTCAGAATCACATTTGGGCAAACCATAACGTTGGCAGGGGTTGTAATGCAGCCGTTCGCGGGCGCGGTGGTTGGAGCCGAAACCAGGCTCACGTCGAGCCTGGCGGCCTGCAATACAGCCACCACCGCGCTGTCCGCAGCACTGACGGGGTTCCCCGGCGCGCACGTCGCACACGTGGGCCGCGCAGCCGCTATTGCTCCCTGCTGCGCTGCCTGCGCGATGGTGGAATAGATGTTAAAAGCCCGCCCAAACCAGACTATGCCGAGCAGCAACGTGAACAGAATCGGCAGCACCAACGCTGCTTCCAGGATCTCCACGCCCGTTTCGTCTCCGAGTCTACGTTTCAGGGTCCGCATGGTCCGTTAAAGTTTTCCGATCGCTCTCCCAACGCCATATAGTACGACCGTTGCCGCCATGGCCACGCCGAAGGGAATCTTGGTGGACTGCGGATTGTCGAGCGACACTGCAAATGCCGGCATCCGCAGACTGAAGAAAGCTGCCCCCAGGTGCGCCATGTTCCGCAACGTCTGTTGCAACCGGCCCGTCCAGATCACCACCGCCAAGGCCATGATTCCCGCCAGCAGAATTGTTCCCACCAGCACCGCCAGCAGGTGCCGGGGTCCCAGACACGCTCCCAGCGCACCCGCGAGTTTCCAATCGCCCGCGCCCAGGCTGCGCAGAAGCACGAAGGGCAGCAGCAACCCGAGCCCGAGCAGCGCTCCCAGCAGCGCTGCCTTCAGTCCCGGCAATCCCGCGAGAATCCCGTTGACCACCACGCCCGCTACCAAGCCCGAAACGGTCAGCCAGTTCGGAATCCGCCGGTACCGCCAGTCCATTACTCCTGCGCAAATCGCCACCAGGATCGCCGGAACCCAGGGGCCAAATTGGAGCATATTCAATGCTGGCAGATAGAGCCCTCCCGGCTTCCCTGACAGTACTTTAGGGCTTTCTGCAGCGCCACTCAAGAGGCATTTCGAGCGTTGCAAGAGTCGCGCCGCCGTCCCGGCGGCTCGCTTGCCCTGAGCGAAGCCGAAGGGTGCGGGCGTCCCGCCCCCGCCGGGCGCGGGGCAGAAGCCTACATTAATAGATTACTTCGGCAAGTTCGGGCGGGATGACCGCAGACCATCGAACGCCGGGTTGCTCTGGAGGTGCTGAGGAAAGCGCTTCTCATACGACGGCAAGCCGGGGCAGATCAAGTGATGAATGGTTGAGAAGCCAAACTGATGCATTTCCCGCATCGCTTCGTCGGCGGTCCACCCCTGTGCGGCCATGCGATAAGCGGCGACCATCATACCAGTCCGATCTTCGCCCAACCGGCAGTGCACAAATACTTTCTTGTCGGGATTTTCCTGAAGCAGCTTCAAGAATCGTACAAAAACATCGTCGTTCGGGAACGGACAGTGCCACGGAATCGCAACATATTGCATTCCGAGTTTGCCCACCTCTTTCCCCTCGTTGTTCGCTTGATTGCCATGTGCGTCCACAACAATGCCAATGCCCATTTTTGCCAGCGCTGCGAGACCTTCGTGAGTCGGCTGCGCGCCGCGAAAAAGCGCCGGTGTTACCTCACCGAAATTTCCTACGCCGGTGATTTTCCGTTTCTGTCCGAAAACGTGTGCGGGATGAGACGCGGAGCTAACGCCCTTCTGCTGCGGTTCCTCGCCGGCAGATATCGTGATCGCCAACAACAGAGCGACGGCGAGCACTTGGAAACTGCGGAACGTTCGGCCCATAGAGAAGAAATCTTCCTATCTTACCGTACGAAACTCCAGATCTTCCCGGATCAAACGAAAAGGCCCGGTTGCCCGGGCCTGATGTTGTTCGGAGATGGCAGTCGCCTAGCGCGTAACCGGGGCCGCGTTCCGCTCGGCAATCACCTTCTTGGCATTGTCGGCCAGGGCGCGAGCCTGAGGCATCAGTTCGAGAGCTTTCACGACTTCGGGATCCGTTTCCGCCCGCACCTTCAGCCCTTCCTCCTGCCCGAAGGAATCGATGAAGAGTTCGGCCTTGATGTTCGAGCGCAGCCAGTCGTTGTTCTCGAGCAGCTCCGCTTCGGTAAAGGGAATCTTTTCCGAGTCGAGGAACTTGCGGAAGTCCTGCAGCACGGCATCATCGACTTCGAAGCTTTGCGTGACTTTGTGTCCAATCACGTAGTGCTTGGCGAAATTAAACAGCCCATAGTGTTGCAGTACCGTTTCCTGGAACTTGTTGGACTTGTATGCAGGCAGTTTCACATCCGGCGTGATGCCGCCGCCGCCATACACCGTGCGCCCGCCGTCAGTAAGCTTCACCTCGTGGTTCGAGTTGTTCTCTTCGTTCTCGCGGTTGTAATAGTAGTCGTAGAGAGAGAGATTCGAGTAATCGCGCTGGATCAGCCGTCCGCTAGGCGTGTAATACTTCGCTGTGGTCAGCGCCAGTCCGGTGTTTTCGGCGAGCGGATATACGGTCTGCACCAGCCCTTTGCCGAATGTTGTCTCGCCCACGATCAGGCCGCGATCATGGTCCTGAATTGCGCCCGCAACAATCTCCGCGGCAGACGCTGTGCCCCGGTTCACCAGCACGACCAGCGGATAATCCCGGCCGCCATTGCCGTGCGCTGCAACATAGCGCTTTTCTGGAGACGAACGCCCGTGGTGCGAGACGATGAGCTGTCCCTTCTTCAAGAACTTGTCCGCCACGCCCACGCCTTCGCTCAGCAGTCCACCCGGATTCTGACGAAGATCGAGCACCAACCCCTTCACGTCGCCCATTTCTTCCAGTGCCTGCGCCACCTCACGCTCGGTCGTTTCCTGGAAACCGGAAACGTGCATATAGCCAATGCCGGGCTTGATCATGAAATGCAGGTCAACGCTGTAGCGCGGAATCTCGTCGCGGATCACGCTGAATTCCAGCGGATGATCGGAACCTTCGCGCAGCATCGTGATCCGCACCGTCGTGCCCTTCGGCCCTTTCAGCAGATCGGCCACGTCCGAGGTGCTCATATTGTCGGTGGGCTTGCCGTCGACCGCGACGATGATATCGCCCGGACGAATGCCGGCGCGATAGGCAGGCGTTCCGACAAACGGAGCGATGACGATGACCTTGTTATTGCGCGGACCCACGGTCATGCCCACGCCGTAGTACTTGCCGCGCTGCTCTTCGCGCAGCTGCGAATAAGACTTGGGATCGAAAAAGTTGGAATGCGGATCGAGCGAGTGCAACATGCTCGGGATCGCGCCGTTGTAAATCGCCTTGTCGGCATTCACCGGGTCGGCATAGTTTTCCTCGACCGTCTCAAAGACCTGGGTGAACTGCTTGAAGCTGTCGCGGACGTCGGAATCGCTGCTCGGCGTGGTCGCTGGGGCAATCCGCTGAGCGAACAGCATGCCCAGGAACCCGAACAAAACAAGCACGAAAACGATCAGGAATAGAGAACGTCGAGAACTACTAGCCATGTTTCAAAATCCTTCGGGCAAGGGACGTGGAGGGACCCAGCCACCGCTTCTGAGCGCAGTATAGCATGCCATGCCACCTTCTTACTTAGGCCCAAATCAGGCATCACGAGGTTACTCAGGTTCGCCGTCTTCGGGTTCCGAAATGCCTCAAAAAAAGCGGGTTACGCCCTCTTCAAGTACCACAACCCTGTCTGAAACCCCGGCCGCCTCTGCCTCTTGCTCCAATAGCTGCAGAGGCTCTTCGATCGGCTCATGCGAGAGGCGAAATGTCCCATAGTGCATTGGCACCATCCAGCGGGCTTTCAAGTCAAGGAACGCCTGTGTGGCGTCGGCCGGACTGGTATGCACGTTGCGGAACTGTGGCGGGTTGTAAGCCCCAATCGGCAGCAGGGCCAGTTCCGGGGCCAACCGGCGCCCAATCTCGCGAAAACCCTGGAAGTACGCCGTGTCGCCCGCGTGGTACACCGAATGTTTTCCGGCCCTCAGCACGTACCCGCCGTAGCCGCGGTGCGAATCTTTAATCACGCGCGCCCCCCAATGCCGCGAGGGCACATGCGTGATTTCCAGCTTGCCGTGCCGATAACTGTTCCACCACTCGAGCTCAACGATCTCGTCAAAGCCCAAGTCCGAAACCAGGTCAAACACGTGATGCGGAACCACCAGCGTGGGCGGCGATCCGGTCTGCCGCTTCGTCTGGCGCGCGATCGTGCGCAGCGACTGGCGATGGAGATGATCGAAATGCGCGTGCGTAACCAGTACCAGATCGATGGGAGGCAGATCGCGCAGGTGCAGCCCGGGCTGGCGCAGCCGCTTCAGAACAAACAGCCACCGCGCGAAGTTCGGATCAATGACAACGTTCTGCCCGCCAACTTGCAGAAAAAAGCTGGAGTGTCCAATAAACGTAACGCCCATTTCGCCGTTCGTGACCAGGCGCGGCTTGTGCGTTTGTCCCGTGCGCGGAGTGACTGCCGAGTGGCGCACCAGGCGGGTGAACTGGCTCGCTCGCTTGCGCAGGGCAGGATTCTTCAGTGAGGCCTTGATCATCGATTCAACCAATCCGCGTTCGCGCGGATCGCTGGCTCTTCGTTGCGCTTATCGTCCATCTAGATAGATGCCTGGTTCGGAGGATTCGTCGCACCAGGATATCTTTCTTTACCAATGACGGCATCTCCGCGCCCACCCCGCGGATTCCTCAAGCCACAAGTCTAAATCAATTTGCTTCCTCCTTGACCGTAACTTTCGTGCTCATTTCTAATCAAAGGTTTGGAGGAACCAAAACGCATGCGCGTAGCCTTTCTCGGCCTTGGAATCATGGGACGGCCCATGGCTGCCAATCTAGTAAAAGCTGGACACGAGGTCTCCGTCTGGAATCGAACTGCTGGCAAAGATGTGGAAGGCGCTCGCAACGCGCCCTCGCCCGCCGACGCTGCCCGTGACGCCGAAGTCGTTTGGATGTGCGTTTCCGACACGAAAGCAGTCGAAAGACTCTTGTTCGGGCCGGACGCCGTCGAACAATCGCTCGCCGAGGGCATGATTATCGCCGACTCCAGCACCATCTCGCCCTCGGCCACGCACCGTTTTGCCGAGCGTGTCAAAGCCCGCGGTGTTGACTATGTGGATGCACCCATCACCGGCTCGAAAGTCGCCGCCGAAGCGGGAAGCCTGATTTTTATGGTCGGAGGAGACGAGTCCGTGCTGGCACGCTTGCAGCCCCTTTTTCATGCGATGGGCAAACAAGTTTTCCATATGGGCGAAACGGGCAAGGGACAAGCCACCAAACTCGCGATGAACCTGCAGATCGCGCTCATCTACGAAGGTTTTGCCGAAGCCCTTACCCTCGCGGCTAAACTCGGCGTGGATGTCGAAAAACTGCTGCCGCTGGTGCAGGCGTCCATGGTGCGTTCCGGCGTGGTAGATTACAAAGCCCCATTCATCCTGAAGCGCGATTTCTCTCCGAATTTCCCCCTGCGCCTCATGCTGAAGGATATTCATCTCACCCTCGACGCCGCCCGAGAATCCCGAGTGCGCCTGCCCGGCCTCGAAGCGGTAGAAGAGGTCTATGAACTGGCAGCCGAAGAAGGGCATCAAGACTTGGATTATGCGGCGACACTGACCTTGCTCGAAAAATGGGCTGGCGTGGAAGTAAAGGGCGCACCGAAGTAGGCCGGGTGCCGGGTGGCCCACTCATCGCGTTCTTTGCGATGAGTGGGTTTGGGCAGACCCTAGTACTGTAGGGTGAAACGATCGCTGGGACCTTCGCGATGAATCCGCGCCGGAGGAATTCCGTCGTCTGTGCGGCCTACTTCTTCTTCAGCGAGCGGATGTAGTTCACCAGGTTCCAGATGTCGTCGTTCTTGGCGCGGTCGCCCTCCGGCGGCATTTCGCCTTTGCCCTTGCGCATGATGTAGAAGAGCTCGCCATCCGTGCGGTTCTTCATCGCGTCGGGCGCGGTGAAGTCGGTGACGTTCTTCAGGTCGGCGGCCAAGTCGCCCTTCCCGTCGCCATTGTCGCCGTGGCACATGGCGCAGTCGATCGCGTAGGTCTTCTTCCCTTTGGCGAGGGACTCGGGCGTCGGCTTCACCGGATTTTCCTTCTGCGCGTCTTCCGCGGGGACTTTGTAGTCGGCGGGCGGTTTCGCAGGCGGCTGACTTTGCTGCGCTCCCAGCACACACGTAAGAAACAGGAGCGCGAAAAGGATAAGTGCGGTTTTCTTCAACACGACCACCTCCGTTCGGGAGTACGGTTGAATACTACAGGCATTCTACGACCCGGGCGAGCACACTGGAAGTGTCGTACGTCACGCGCACGCGTGGGCGGAATCACCAGTGACACGGAACTCCCCTGCCGTCAATTTCCCGGGGTGCATGGCCTTTGACCGACCGGGTGGTTACGCCCGTAACCCCTTTCCACAGCTGCGATTACACAAGTATTACAAAGTCGTGCACGCTGTCTTGGTATCGTCGCTATAGAACCTGATCGCAACCGATGTGGGGAGAACTCAAGAATCATGGAAGACACCAGCCTGCGTAAAGAACGCGCTGACAAAGACGGTTTTAACTGGGGCACGGCCACGGCCATGTTCCTATTTCACGTGGGCGCCGTGGCGGCGCTCTTTTTCTTTACGTGGAAAGCATTCTTCGTCACCGCGTTTCTATGGTGGGTCTCGGGCAGTCTCGGCATCGGCATGAGCTATCACCGCCTGCTGACTCATCGCGGCTACAAGACTCCGAAGTGGGTTGAGTACTTCCTGACCTGGTGCGCGACGCTGGCTCTCGAAGGCGGGCCGATTTTCTGGGTCGCCACCCATCGCATTCATCACCAGTATTCCGATGAACCGGGGGATCCGCACTCGCCCGTCGATGGCAAGTGGTGGTCGCACATGGGATGGATCCTGATGGGCAAGTCGATGCATCACGACACCACCACGCTGGCGCGTTACGTGCCCGATCTCACCAAAGACAAGGTTCACGTCTGGCTGACCAAGTATCACTGGACCGGCAACATTATTGTGGGCGTCATCCTTTACGCGCTCGGCGGGCTGCCCTGGCTGCTGTGGGGAGTTTTCTTCCGCGTCGTTCTTGGGCTGCATTCCACCTGGGCGGTGAATTCGATCACGCACATTTGGGGCACCCGGCGCTTCGCGACCCAAGATCTTTCGACCAACAACTTTCTGATTGCGCTGTTCACCTTCGGCGAAGGCTGGCACAACAACCACCACGCGCATCCCGTGTCAGCGCGTCATGGCATGGCTTGGTATGAGATCGACTTGAACTGGTACGGTATCTGGCTGCTGAAGAAACTAGGCTTGGCGCGCCACGTCTATAAGGTCACGGTGGACAACCTGCCGCCCAAACCGCCCCTGGTACGGGATCTGAAGGCGGCCAGAGTAATGGCCGCGGCCGCAGGAAATGACTGAACATCACTAACCGCAGAGTGCGCTGAGAACCCAGAGAAGAACCGGGGAATTGCGCCCCGGCTTTTTCTTTTGGTCTGCCCAATTCCTTTCATCCTCTGCGAACTCCGCGTCCTCTGCGGGTAGAAGCATTTCCCGCTACAATCTCCGTGTGCGGATCACTAGCCGGCGCAAGGCGATTTACTTTTTCCTCACGTTCGGTGTGTGTCTGGCCGCGCTGGCCGTCGCGGTCGGCAGTGGCTGGATCATCCTCAACTGGCAGGAAGGCGTCAAGGTCTTCCTGGGTATCATTTTCTTTAGCGCAATCATCACTGGGCTGGTCCTCAACACAATTTTTCTGGTAGCCGAGATCCGGCGGAACGAGCAGCATGACAGCTTCATCAACGCGGTTACCCACGAGTTGAAGACGCCCATCACGTCCATCCGGCTTTATCTGCAGACCCTCGAGCGGCGCGAAGTCCCGGAGGCGCAGCGCCGCGAATTCTACAAACTTATGCTGCTCGATACCGACCGCCTGCTCGGCACGGTGGAGCAGGTGCTGAAGGCGGGCGTAGCGGGACATAAGAAGACCGGCCAGCGGTTGCCAGTCGAGTTCAATGGGCTGGTGCGCGAGTGCGTAGAACTGGCGCGAACGCGGCATCACCTCCTGCCGGAGAGTCTGGAATACCAGGAGCATTTCAATAATGGCGAGCCGGTGTCGGTGATGGGCGATCCGGAGGAGCTGCACACAGCGGTTTCGAACCTGCTCGACAATGCCGTAAAGTACTCGCCCGACGGAGTCCGCATTTCAGTGGAACTGGACTCGCCGGAAGCGGAACGCATTGTGCTGCGCGTACGCGATTGCGGGGTGGGCATTCCGCAGCATGAACTCAAGCGAATCTTCAGGCGGTTCTATCGCGTGACCCAGCGATCGGTCTCCCAAGTGAAAGGTACCGGGCTGGGGTTGTTCATCGTGCGGGCGATTGCGCGCAAGCATGGTGGCCGTGTGTTCGCCGAAAGCGAAGGCGCCGGGAAGGGAACTACCGTAACGCTGGAACTGCCGCGGAGCGTGGCATGAGCCGGGTGCTGATTGTCGAGGACGAGGCCCACCTCGCACAGGGGTTACGTTTCAACCTGCAGGCCGAGGGGCACGTGGTGGACGTGGCGGGCGATGGCGAGGGTGCGCTCGATCGTCTGCTCGCGAAACGCGAAGCGTACGATGCAGTGGTTCTCGACGTGATGCTGCCGGGCAAAAGCGGTTTCGATGTGGCGACGAAGTTACGAGAGAAGAAAAACTATGTGCCGATCCTGATGCTGACCGCGCGCGGCCGTCCGGAGGATGTGCTGCAGGGATTCGCGGCGGGCGCGGACGATTATCTGCAGAAGCCGTTCGAGCTGGCGATTTTGATCGCCCGCCTGGAAAGTTTGCTGCGCCGCAATGCCTGGATGAGGGAAACGGGGCAGCGCAAAACCGTCAATGGCGGGGGCCGCCCAGCGCCCGCCGGAGAGCAGAATTCTGATTTCAGCACCTTCAGCTTTGCCGGCAAGGCGCTGGATTTCGGGGAACTGGAACTGCGTACCCTGGGCAATACGATCCACCTGACGCTGATGGAGACGCAGCTGTTGCAATACCTGGTCCGCAGCGAAGGGCGCGTGGTGTCGCGCAAATCAATTCTCGAAGAAGTATGGGGATTGCACGAAGACACCGACACGCGCGCGATCGATAATTTTATTGTGCGGTTGCGGCGCTACATTGAGGACGATCCGTCGCAGCCCAAGCATCTCCAGACCGTGCGCGGTGTGGGCTACCGCTTCGTGGCCGAACCCGAGTAGGCAGCGTAACAATCTGATTTCAATCTGCCGTTCAAGAACCGGGCTGGACCATCACACATCGACGGGTGTACCTTGTCGGTCTGTCTGAAGCCAAACGAGAGATTGGGCCCCAATTCAAGGAGAGGACATGCCTTCGTTAAAGACAATCTTCGCGATGGTGGTATCGATATTCTTAATTGCCGCTACCGCCACCACGCAACCAAAGCAAGTGTCGGACTCCGAGTACCTTGCCCAAGCTCTCTCCGCTGCTCCCGAGGCCATCGCAAAAGGAGCCGCCGTCGTTCGCGTCGAGGCGAACGGAAGCATGCGTACCCTGCGAAAAGGGGAGAACGAATTTACGTGTATGGTCGTGGGCACAGACAAGATGTGTAACGATCGCAACAGCATGGAGTTCATTGACGCGCTGATGAAGCACGTGCCGCCCCCGAACAAGGTTGGGATCTCATACATGCTGGCCGGGGACGAGGGCGCAAGCAATACCGATCCGTACGCCACCGGCAAAACGGCGGACAATCACTGGATCGTCACGGGCCCGCACATCATGGTTTTTGGTCCTCCCAGCAAGACGTTGGGCTACACCGAGGCTCCGGACCCCGATCCAAATAAGCCCTATATGATGTGGGCTGGCACGCCCTATGAACATGCGATGATTCCCATTGCTCCTGCGAAGTGAAGAGCGTGGTTGATAGGCATCACTGCAGCGCGTAGAGGTTGCCGTCCATACTCCCGAAATACACAACCCCCTTGTCCACGACGGGCGACGACACAATCGCACCGATCGAGACGAATCGATAGAAGTCGATATACATGTCTTCGAAGTCGCCAAAGAGCGGAGCAAAGGCTTCCTGGTTCAGAGTCCCGTCGGCATTCAAGACCTTCATGGAATCTTTTTTCGACGCTTCCGTCCGGAACTCCCAGGCAAGTTTGCCGGACTTGGCGTCGATGGCGTAGAGCCGGCCGTTGTGATCGCCAACGTAGGCAAGATCACCAGCCAGCGCAGCCGAAGAGAACATGTAGGAGCCGGCCTTGAAGTTGAAGCGCAGGCGTCCGGTTTTAGCGTCCAGTGCCATGAAGCGCGAACTGTCGGAGGTCCCCACATAGACCATGCCATCGCGCACCGCAGGAGTGCCGATCACCCAGGACTTGCTGGTAGGGTAGTCCCACTTCTTGCGGCCCGTGGTGGCATCAATGGCGTAAACGTGGGCGTCCCGGCATCCGATGTAAGCCGTGCCATCGACGACCGCCGGCGAGGACTGAAAGCCCACCTGGTTGTGGATCGTATTGTCCTCGCCGCTCTTGAATGACCATTTTTCCTGGCCGCTGTCGGCGTCGATCGCGTAGAGATAGCTGTCCCAACTGCCGATGTAGACCGTGTTGTTCACCACCGCTGGCGAAGAATGAACAACATCCTTGGTCGGAAACTTCCACAACAGCGTGCCAGTCTGCGCGTCCACCGCGTACACGTTGCCGTCGCCACTGCCGAAGTACACCTTGCCGTTCGCGACCGCAGGCGAGGAAGTGAACAGGTCCCATGCGTCGGGAATGGTCTGCGCGGCCGAGGGATAACCGTGCAGATTCCTGGCTTCAAACTTCCGTTCGTACTCAATCGCATAGACCCACTTCGGTTGCCCGGTTTTGATGTCGAGCGCTGCCAGCGAGCCCGCCGAAGAGACAAAGTAGAGTGTGTCGCCCACCACAGCCGGCGAGGAGGCAATCGGCATCCGCGACTTGAAGTTCCACTTCTCCTTGCCTGTGTCCTGATCGATCGCGTATAGGTGCCCATCCAGAGCGCCGATATAGACGATGCCGTTGACGATAGCGGGCGAGGTGACGATCGGGCCTCCAGCCTTGAAAGTCCACTTCACGCCCCCTAGTTGTTTTGGTCCAGGCGATTCGTAGACTCCGGTGTGTGCATTATTTCCGTGGAAGGTGTTTTGTGCAAAGCCAGTTGCGACAGCAGCCCACAAAATCAAAACTGCGATCTGCTTCATCCAGTGTCTCCCGATCCGAACAGAGTGCAATCGTCAGCAAGGCTGGACGTGAGACGCACGATGGCGCGAGAGGTTATCAAGGGCTGCCAGTCGAGTCATAAACATTTGAGCGGCTCTTCCCGCAGGAGAATGCGTCACACCCTCCCGCTGACTCAGAAAGCGTCGCTTTGACCCGACGTCGCCCCGCCTCGTTTCTTCCGGCTTGAGGTTGCGGCGCTACATCGCAGACCATCCGTGGCTGTCCAAACAACTCCAGACGGTTCGCGGCGTGGGATACTTCTTCGTGGCCCAACGGGGTCGAGGCATCTATGAATAGACGCCACTTCCTATCCAGTTCGCTCCGATCGGCAGCATTGGCAGGCTCACTGGCTGCTAGACCCTCCGCCTTGGCAGAACGTGTGATAAGCCTGACCGCACCCAGATTCGCGCCTGATTACGCGGTTCCACCCCAAAGGCGTGAACTCGACCGCCACCGCTTCGGCGTGAACTATACCCCTTCGAAAAATTGGTGGTTTTGCTGGAATGAATGGGATGCCGACCCCATCAAGCGCGATCTGGACGCGATCGCCGCGTTGGGAGCGGACCATTTACGCATTCTCCTGATCTGGCCCTACTTTCAACCCAACCCGAAGTGGGTAAGCCCGCTTCATCTGGAACGCCTGGATCAACTACTCACGCTCATGGCAGAGCGCCGTCTCGATGCTGTGGTCACCGTGTTCACCGGACAGTTGAGCGGCTGGTTCTTTTTGCCGCCCTTCAACAAAGCAGGATCCGCCTTCTACACCGATGACATCATCTGGAAAGCACAGGAGCTATTCATTCGGCAGCTGGCCCACGTGATCAGTGCAAAAGACAACATCATCGGCTTCGACGTCGGAAATGAGATCAATACCTGTTGGAGCACAGACTCGCCCACGGGCGACGTCTGGATGACCAAGCTGTTCGCGCTCATGCAGGAAGTCGATCCCCATGGCATTCACGTCAACGGAGTCGATGAGCTGCCCTGGTTCGAGTCGAACACGTTCTCTTCACAATCCCTGGCCTCGAAGCCCATGCCGGTCATGCACTGCTATCCCTACTGGTCCGGCGCGCTGAAGTACGGCGGCCCCATGGACCCGCCCAGCACCAGGTTGCTCGCGGCGATGGCAACTCTGATCCGGTCGTATGCGGGCGACCCGCGAAAACCTGTCTGGGCTGGGGAGTTCAATACCTGCATCGAAGCGCTCGCTGAGAAGCAACAGGCAGAATGGCTGGAGAAGGCAGTCCTGGCGGCGATTGATGCAGGCGTCAGCTGGTTCAGCTATTGGGACAGCCACGACGTGGATCGCAAGTTCGACTTCAACTCGCTGGAATACAGCCTGGGCCTGCTCACCAATAACGGCCGAGTCAAGCAACAGGGCACGATGTTTAAGCAACTCGCCGATGCCTATCGCGGCAAACCAGTAGTTTTCTCCACCCAGCCTCTCCCGCCGCCACCAGTCAATCGCACCCAAGAGATCACCTGGCGCTGGATGCTGGATTGGATGGCGTGGAAGCCCGCGAACGCTCGAAACAGTAGCCCCGCTACGCTTTGAGTTAGATCGCGGCAACCAGTCTCAGGAATTCGAGCGAGTTGCAGCGCAATTAATGGGACACAAAAAAGGAGGCTCCATGAGGCGTCATAGTTTCCTGAGGACGATGAAACAGGTGGTACAAGCCGTCAATTCGCTGCTATGGGCGTTCTTCTTGACCATTGCGTATGGCATGGCTGCAAGCGGCCAGACAAAAGCGGCGGAAAACCCTTGGGCCAGCGTACCTCCGATTCAGGGGAAGGAACACTACGTGATGCGAGACGGCTTGCGCATCTATCTGTGGGAAAAACACAAGGAAGGTGACGAGGAATCCTTCTTTCGCACAGGCAAGGTTGCCCTCCTCGTCCATGGAGGTACACGGTCCGGCCGCTCACTCTACGACCTGCAGATCCGCGACTATTCCCTGATGGATTTTCTTGCACAAAACCACTATGACGTCTGGGCCATCGACATTCACGGCTACGGTCATTCCGACAAGACGGCAAACGACTGGATCGACTCCCATTCTGCCGCCACCGACATTGCTGCCGCCGTCGAGTACATCACCAGGTTGAGAGGGGTGGCGAAGATCAACCTGCTGGGTTGCTCCGCGGGCACGCAGAGAGTTGGCGTTTTTGTCATGGAACATCCGGACGCAGTGGCGAAGCTGGTACTAGATGCAGGTTTTTGGAAGGGGACACCGGATTTCCGGGAACTTAACAGGAAGAGAATTGAGAACGGTGGACAGCCTCTTCCGCGTTCCCGCCCAACGACGGAAGCAGACTTTCGCAGTGATTTTGTAGAAGGCCAGTTTGAAGAAGACGTCGTTCAAGAAAGTGTAAAGGTGGGGCTACAAATGGATACGCAGCGCCCGAACGTTTTCGCGGAGTGGGCGAAGTTGCCCATCCTCGACCCGGCCCGCATTACCGTGCCTACCATGATCATTCACGGAGAAAAGGACTTCGCGGCGAAAGAGGAGGATCTCTTGCCCTTCTACTCGCAGCTCAACACGCACGACAAGCGATACGTTCTACTTCCTGATGGAGGGCACATGATGATCCTGGAAAAAGGCCACCGCCGCCTTCAATACGAGGTGTTGAGCTTCTTTGATCGACCTTAGGCATGAACATCTGAGTCCGTAAACACGACTTTTGCATCTTCAAAGCGAACTGGAACAGGTCCGTCCACTTACCTATCGAGCAAAGCAAAGTTCATGTGTGTTCGCCTTGCGCACCCCTGAGGTGCCATCCAGCTACGCGAATTCCTCTAGAAACCCTGCAAGAAGAAGGAGGAAGTAAGTGCTTGAGCAACACACCGTTCGTGAGGTGTAAACTGACGTAGCTTTTCTCGGTGTGTCCCTTTCTTGCCCAGGGTACGGTGATCCTGACGTATAGGCTTGTCGAAAAAGAATATCTCGATGCGCAGCGAGCCTTCAAGGCGCATCTGGCCCGAGGCAGACTTCTCTTTCGGATGATGCTCCCGATCGCGTTTGGGGCAGCCCTTGCGGGCGCCTTCTCGTTTTTCGTTGTCGACAATCCGGGTTGGGGAATTGGGTTGTGTCTGGCATCTGCGTACCTGCTGATCAGTCGGATGTTTTGGTGGCAACGGCGTGTCCGGCACGCGCTCAAAGAACACCCTGAACGGCTCGGGCCCTTTGAGCTAGAAGTGACACCAGACGGGATCAAGTTCAGTCCTGGATCATCGGAGTTGTCTTGGTCGGTTCTGCTTCGGTATTACGAAACTGGTGATATTTTTCTGCTGCTGGGACCGGATCGAGAGTTGTGCATTCTCCCCAAGCGCGCGTTTCCAGTGGGCGACATGCTCCAGTGGACTGAGAGACTCCGTGCCGAATTGAGGGGAAAAGGACGACGCGACAACCCGGACGCTCTCCTGCTGAAGCTAACGGCGACATGGGCGGTCGTGGCTGTTTTCGTGCTGGTGTTGTTCGCGGGGTCGATTCACAACTTCCTGGGTCCGACGTTCAGGCGGGCGGCGATCCGAACCAGGAACAGCACCGTAAGTGTTTCAAACCCTCCGCCCGCAAAGCCGGCTTCCATCAATGAACTGAAGGGCAGCGGCACGGTTTATCTTGTGCCATTGGGCAAACCGCAAAGCATTCTCTCGGCCGATCTCCTTTCTTATTACCGCAACAAATATGGCTTGGAACTCCGCGTTCTGGCGCCAGTTCCGTTGCCTGCGTGGACCAAGGACGAGGTTCGCGACCAGCTCATCGCGGAGGAACTGGTCGAAGCCATAAAGCGCGCGTATCCGCAATTTGCCAACGATCCCGATGCAATCCTGGTCGGAGTCACCGATGAAGATATGTATATCTCGGAGATGAACTGGAGTTATGCCTTTAGCTGGCGGCAAGAGGAACGGTTTGCCATAGTCTCCACGGCGCGACTGGACCCCGTGTTTGATAAAGAGCCAGCGAACCCAAAAATCGTGGAAGCACGCGCGCGGAAAATGCTCACCAAGGACATTGGGTTACTCTACTACCGCCTGCAGCCGAGCTATGACTATTCCAGCGCGCTCTATGACTCCATCGACGATGTGGAAGATCTCGATGACATAGGCGAGGATTTCCTGACAACTGATGCCCAGGTTCGGGCAGAGCGACGTTTGCAGGACGGAGATCCGTGCTTCACCATCCGCCACTACTACGCTCCCGACAAGGCCCGCCCCGATTCCGGAATATTGACCGGCTGCAGTGGTGCAGCCAAGCAGTTAAACCTCGAAATCATGGAGGTGGACCTACGCTATGGACTGTTTCTGGATCGTCGAACTGAGTTCTACACTCCGGACCAAATTCCTCTGCAGTTTACGCGGGTATTGCGCACACAAGACTCACGGTCGCGAGCTTTCGGGATCGGCGGCACTCACAACCTGAATGTTTTTTCCCGTGGGCAATCGTTGGCCGTTCGCCTGGATGGACGTAATTATGGCCGATGGCGGTCGCGTCCATTTCAAACGCTCCAACTGGGGGTTTGGTTACTGGGACGCCACTTACTCAGAATCAGATTCTGGAAGCAGCGAGTTTTCCGGCTCAAAAGTTTCGTGGAACTGGCCAGGGTGGAAGCTTGCCGAGCGGGGTGGGAGAACTTATTACTTTCCCGACGGCGGACATCTGCAGCGTCCCGAGCAATCCGCTTTGCTCGCCATAGAAGACCGTCAAGGCAATCGGTTGAATCTGCCCCGCGACGCGGCCGGGAACTTGATCCGAGCTCACTCTCCTGGAGGTAGCGAACTGGACTTTCAATATGACGAGCAGGGCAGAATTACGCAGGTCCGGGACCGGGGCGGCGCCCGTTTCGACTACAGCTACGATTCAGGTGGCCGCCTAGTCCGCGTCAAGGATGTGGACGGGCAAGTAACCGATTACTCCTATGATGCGAAGAACCGGATGACCAAGGTGACGCAGAATGGCGAGGTGATACTTAGCAATGATTACGACGCGGGGGACCGGGTAATCCGCCAGGCCTTGCCCGACGGACGTGCTTACACGTTTAAGTACTTGCTCGACCACAGCGGCCGAGTGGCGGCCACCGACGTGTACGATTCCGCCGGTCTCACGTGGAAGATAAGCATGAGTGGCGGAGCGCAATACACCATGGAGCCGGTTCGGAGCCGGTAAACAAGGGCCTTGACTGTTTGTTCGGGTTTAACAGGCCTTACCCTCCGGCAAATGAAACAGTCAAAAAAGCGCGGCGTCTGTGCTATTCTCCTTCCGATTTGCAGTTACACGTGAAGGGTAGGGCCTATGACCGCTTCCTTTTCCTTGCGCCCCATGAGCTTAGGCGAGTTGCTCGACCGGAGCTTTTTCCTGTACCGCAAGCACTTTCCACTGTTTGTGGGAATTGTTGCACTGCCCTATCTTGCGGTGCTGGGCTTCCAAATCATCGGGGTTAGGGTTCGTTCCGGAACGGCGACGATGACGTTCACGGCGATGACTGTAGTCTGGGCATTGGGCAGCATCGTGATCTACCTGGGTGCAGTTGCGGCTTCGCAGGGTGCGACCGTGATGGCTGTTTCCAGGGTTCACTTGGGCAACGACGCCACCATTTCTGAAAGCTTCGCGGGCATAAAAGGCCGGATCTTGTATTTGGCGCTGATCATGATCGGCGTGGGAATTGGCGTCGGCATTGGATTCATCCTTCTGATTGTTCCGGGAGTTATTCTGGCGCTGATGTGGGCTCTGACCATCCCGGTGGCCGTGCTGGAAGATAAGGGGTTGCGGGACGCCACCTCGCGCAGTTCGGAACTGACCAAGGGTAGCCGTGGCCGGATATTCATGATCTATTTCTTGTTTATGGTTTTGACGTACATCGTCATTCTTCTCTGGGAAGTGCCGATTTTCGCGGCGCTCGGCATGTTCGCGCACGGTCAACGCCCGATGACGGCCCTGCCGATTTGGACTCAGATCGCTTTTCCTGTGTGTAGCTTCCTGAGTCAATGCCTGGTTGGCCCGTTGCTCACGATTGCACTTTCGCTGGTCTATTACGATCAGAGAGTGCGGAAAGAAGCCTTCGACCTGCAACTCATGATGTCCACCCTCGATAGCGCGCAGGGCGGAACGACGACGCCGGCTGCGATATAAGGTGCCAAATGGGCCGGCGCCGTGGGCTTCTCGTTTTGTCGGTCTCCTTGTTGTCGATCTGGCTGTGTGCCGCTTGTCTTGCTGAACTGGAGCCCGCACGACCACAAACGGGGACGCTCACTGTCTCCGAGTACATCGCGGAACTCGACGGTCTCGGTTCCACCGCCAGGCAGTTGGCCCGCCCGGAAGAAGTGCCCAAGCTGCTGAATGACATACCCCAGGTATGGCGCATCCAAACCGCACAACAGACATTTGAGGTGTCCTCCGAATGGCTGCGCCAAGGCCTGAATGACTGGCAGAAAAAGCCAAGCCAGGAGATTCAGGACCGCATTGTCGCCCGGCTGCAAATCCTACGTTCAGAAGCAGCCTCGTTCCAGGACTCTCCCACGGATGTTTCCCAGAAGCGAGCTCTACTGAACGGGATTCTTGCGGGTCGGGAATTTCAGAACATCCATGGACCAACTTGGCTGGACCGGTTCAAACAACGAGTGTTGGAACTACTGCTCAGATTACTGGGCCGCGTCTTTCGGTCTTCGGCGATTCCCACCATCAGCAATGTAGTGGTTTACGGTCTGATGGCGTTGGCCCTCCTCGCGGTGGCTTATTGGATGTATCGGACGATCCGGAATAGCGCCGGAGTGGAGCCGATTGGGCACCCATTGCTGCCAGTCTCCAGCAAGGGATGGAAGATCTGGATGAACGAGGCTCGACGGGCGGCAGAGGGCGGAAACTGGCACGATGCCATCCATCTGGGGTACTGGTGCGGAATTTCCTTCCTCGAAGCGCAGGAATTGTGGCGGCCGGATACGGCTCGCACTCCGCGCGAATACTTGCGACTCTTGCCCACCGGCAGTGAACATCGCGAGACGCTTGGCACCCTGACACGAACTTTCGAATTGGTTTGGTATGGTACGCAGGAGGCCGACGCGAATGCGTTTTCCGAAACCTTAGCCCAACTGGAGAAACTGGGTTGCCAATCCCATTGAGCGCGGGGGACCGAAAGCTATTCCTGATTGCCGGTGGAGTGTTTCTGCTCTTAGTGGCAACCGCTTTCATTCTCGCCAAGGGACCGGTTTCCACAGACGAGATTCCCACCACTTATTCCGTTGGTTCGGGTGGCGCCAAGGCCGCTTACCTGCTACTGAAGGCTTCGGGGTACACAGTGGAACGATGGGAGCAGTCGCCGAGCGAACTGCCGGAAGCAGCAGGCGCAACGCTCATTCTGGCCGAACCGTCGGACGCACCCAAGACCGAGGAACGCACCGGGCTCCGCCAGTTCGTGGAGAACGGTGGACACATCATTGCCACCGGACCTTTTGTGGGGTTTTTCCTTCCGGAGAACGGAATTGTGCCCGACCCTTTGTCCGGCATGACGTGGAAGAAGCTCACCGCCCTGTCGCCAACCTCCATCACCCATGCGGCCCCGGAGATTACGCTTGCCCCACGGGCTTACTGGAGACCGGAGTCGTCTGCCGTGCCGTTCGTTTTGCCGCTCTATGGAGATGGTGACAAACAGATGGTGGTGAAATACAAATTTGGAAAAGGAGAAGTGATCTGGTGGGCGTCTGCGACCCCGCTCACCAACGCTGGGCTGACCGAGCACGGCAACCTGGAGTTCTTTCTGGCTTGCATCGGCAGCGAACCGCAAACACGAATTCTGTGGGATGAATATTTTCATGGGTATCGGCGTTCGCTGACGGCCTCGATCCAGAGCTCTCCGGTAAAATGGATTTTTCTCCAACTCGCACTGTTTGCATTGGCTATTGTTCTCACCTATTCGAGGCGAAGCGGCCCGATCAGCATTCCCGCCGGGGAAATTCGGCTTTCGCCGTTGGAGTTTGTCCGGACGCTGGGCGCTCTGTACCACCAGGCCAATGCTGCGTCCGTGGCAGTGGATATTAGTTATCACCGATTTCGCTACTGGCTGACGCGACGTTTGGGAATGGCCAGCAATGCCCGGGTGGAAGACCTGGAGCGCGCCATCCGCGAACGCTGGAATTTTCAAGACGCGAATTTCAGCGCAACCGTTCGCGACTGCGCGTCCGCTCCCTACGACAACACTCTGAAACCCCGTGCTGCCTTGCGGTTGGTAAGGTCTTTGGATGACTATGCGGCCAAACTGAAGCTATTTCCCAAGTCTGGCAAGGAGAAGAATTGATGGAAGCGGTTCCCCAGTTGGTGCAGCACTTCCGGAGTGAAATGAGCAAGGTTGTGGTTGGCCAGGAAGACCTTAAGACGCAGTGTCTGATGGCTTTGCTCTGCCAGGGTCACGCGCTCTTGGAAGGCGTGCCTGGGATTGCAAAGACACTCGCCGTCAAGGCCCTGTCGCATCTCTTACGGCTCGATTTTCAGCGCCTGCAATGCACTTCGGATCTGATGCCCGCCGACATCATCGGCACGAATGTGCTCAACCTGGCGGACAGCACTTTTCACCTCCATCGAGGACCGGTTTTCACTCACCTGTTGCTGGTGGACGAAGTCAACCGCATGCCGCCACGCACTCAGGCCGCGCTTCTGGAGTGCATGGAGGAGCGCCAAGTTACGATTGACGGCACGCGCCACGATCTCTCTCCGTTTTTCACCGTATTTGCCACGCAGAACCCGGTGGATTTCGAGGGCACGTATCCCCTCCCGGAAGCGCAACTCGACCGCTTCCTGGTCAAGATTCGCGTGCTCTATCCGGAGACGAACGAAGAAGTTCAACTGCTTTCGAACGTCCAGAATGGATTTGATTCTCATGATCTGGACAGCGCGGGACTCAGTCCGATTGATCCGGAGCTGCTGAAACGATCCCGGCAGGAGGTCAGAACAGTCAAGGTTCAGGAATCGCTTTTCACTTATGTCGTGCAACTGGTGCGCCGCACACGCACATGGCCCGCGCTTTCTCTGGGAGCGAGCCCCAGGGCGGCAGTGAGTCTGATGGTGTTTTCCAAAGCCATCGCGGCTGTGGACGGTCGCGAGTACATCATTCCCGACGACGTCAAGCAAGCTGCGTTACCGGTCCTCCGCCACCGCATTGTGCTGAAGCCTGAAGCCGACCTCGAGGGCATCACGCCCGACCAGGTGCTGCAAGACGTACTGCGGGCCGTCGAGGTACCCAAGTGAGTATTGGCGCTACTCATCTCGAAGGCCGCGATGTTGGCAGCGGAAGTCCATCTGAGCCAGGCGGGGATAAGTCCAGGCCGGTCAACTCAGGCGAACTAATTCCGGCATCCGTCGAGTCGCAGGCCCGTCCGTTCAAGCGGGCCGGAGCAGCATTTGCGAACCGCTTTCTCTTTCTTCTGTTGGTGGGTCTGATTTGGTTGGTCCCTGCCTTTGCGGACCATCGTTTCGTGTTTGCCATGTTCGGGTGGGATGTCCTCCTATTTCTGGCCTGGCTACTGGACGTAGCCGGACTGCCGCGGCCCGCCCAACTGAAGGTTTGCCGGTCGTGGCTTTCCCCATCGGCTCTATCAGTGGAATCAAAGGTCAGGCTGACGCTGGTCAATGCATCGAACTCGACCGTGTACGCAAAACTTCTCGATGACGTGCCACACCAGTTGCGTGTTGAGCCGGCGCAACTCGAAATTACTGCCCGCCCACGCGGTGAGGCGGAAGCACAATACTCGATTCTTCCCACGGCTCGCGGGAAGGCCAATGTGGGCGATGTTTACGTTCGTTATCAGAGTCCGATGAGAATCGCTGAACGTTGGGCGAAAGTGCCGTTGGCGCAAACTGTCACTACCTATCCAAACCTTGAGGAGGCCAAGCGCCATTCGGTTTATCTTGTCCGCAGCCGCCAAATCGAATTGGAAAAGCGGTACACGCGTGTCCGGGGCGCGGGTCGAGCCTTCGAGAGTCTCCGTGAATACCGCGAAGGGGATGAATTCCGCGACATCTGCTGGACGGCCAGCGCCCGGCGCGGAAAGTTGGTCACTCGTCTCTACGAAATTGAGAGGAGCCAATCCATCTGGCTCCTGCTCGATTCTGGCCGGCTCATGCGTACACGGGTCGCAGGCCTCAGCAAGTTGGACTATGCCGTTAACGCCGCCCTGACCTTGACACAAATCGCTTTGTATTCGGGAGACCGGGTCGGGTTGTTGGCGTATGGCCGCGGAATCCGGCAACGGGTTCCGGCCGCCCGCGGTGGCGCACACCTGATGCAGATGATGAGGCAGCTTGCGCTGGTCCGGGAAGACCCCTGGGAGGGCGACCACTTGCAGGCGGCCAGCCGGCTGCTCAACGATCAGAAGCGGCGCAGTCTGGTGGTGTGGATCACAGACCTGGCGGAAACGGCGATGACTCCAGAAGTGATTGAGGCCGCTTCGCAACTGATGCCTCGCCACCTGGTGCTGTTTGTTGTAATCGGTCAGCCGGACCTGAATGAGTTGGCGGCACAACGACCAGAAGACGTTGATCAGATGTATCAGATTGCCGCCGCTCAGGAGGTTGTCCACCGGCGCGAATTGTTGCTGGCGCGCCTGCGCGAGCGCGGCGCCTTGGCCATGGAAACCAGTTCCGGCAAACTCTCCACCGCAGTGGTGAATTCCTACCTTGAGATCAAGCAGCGAAGTCGGCTTTAGCCGGCGCGGCTGGTTTCCAGAACAGATAGGCCAGGAGCAATGCGAAGAGTGCCGCGGCCATGCCGAATTTCAAGGGAACTGCCAGGCCAGTGGGAGACACAAAAGCTTCGATCACTCCGGCGATAATCAGGATCGGGATCGTGCCGAGCAATAGTTTGACCGCCTCGGTTCCGGCGCGAGCAACCGACTCACCTCTGGGTAGAAATCCCGGGAAGAGCAGGCCATAGGCCAGCCGCAATCCCGCCCCGCCCGCAATAAAGATGGCGGGCAATTCGAGGACGCCGTGGGGTGCGACAAAACTCCACAACTGCAGGCTCATCCCCGAGAGCCGGCACGCGGTTCCGATGACTCCGATCAGGAGTCCATTGAAGATCATCATGTAGATGGTGCCGACGCCGCCTGTAATACCCGCCGCAAAGGTCATGAATGCCACGCCCATATTGTTAGTCATGATGGCGCTGGACGCGACCGGCTTGATCCCCACGATGGAATGGGTCCACATCTGATGTCGCTCGATCGTTTCCACCATCTGAGGCCCCAGGATCTTCACTTTGAAGTCTGGGTCGTGATAAGTTAGCGCCGCCCCCACGACGGCGGACCCGAGGAAAATGAAAAATGCGGCCAGGCAGTAACTGAGATTCTGACGGAATATCCGCGGGTAGGCGTGCCGGAAGTACTCAACCATGGCAGCCGGACTCGCTCGGTGGGCGGAATAAATGGTATTGTGGGCGCGCGCCAGTAACTGGTTTAGATAGCGGGCAAAATGAACGGAACCGCGGTCTTCGCGAAGCGCGGCTAAATCGGCAGCGATTTGGCGGTACAAAAGGCTGAGTTCCTGCAATTCGAAACGTGAAAGGGATTTGAATCCCTTGTTAGTCGTGCGCTCGAGCAGTTCTTCCAGCCTGCTCCAGTGCGGCTTGCGTTTTTCCAACCAGCGAGTGGAGATCACGAGTGCAGTCCGACGACCAATTACAGATTGATACTCCCGAACAAATTGCCCTGGAGTTGCCCCTGGCCGGAATCGGCAGCCGGTTCCTGGGCCTGGCAATCGATACTCTAATTCAATTCGTGTTGTACATCCTAGGTGTATTTCTGTTTGCCTTTGCGGTCGCACTCGTACCCGTGGTTGGAATCGGACGCTATCTCCGATGGATTCCCGAGAGCTGGGCTCCAGCCCTCGCCATCCTGTTCGTGTTTTGCGTCTACTGGGGATACTTTGCTTTTTTCGAGATTATTTGGAAGGGGCAGACACCGGGCAAGCGAGTGGCGAAAATCAGGGTCATCAAAGAGTCTGGCCGGCCGATCAATGTCTACGAGGCCATGGCGCGCAATTTGCTGCGGGCCATTGATGGATTGCCTGGCATGTACGGGGTCGGCATCGTTTGCATGATGTTGAATAGCCAGAATCGCCGGCTTGGCGACTACGTGGCGGGGACGGTTGTGGTGCACGATAAGCGCACCGGCGAGGTCAAACCGGAATGGAACACGGTCGCCGAACCCGCAGCGACCAACCCTCAACTCGCGTCCGTTGCCTCGGAAGAGCTGGTGCTGATCGAAACCTATCTGCACCGCAGAGTCGAGATGGATTTGACACTTCGCGATCAGGTCGCCTACAAAATTGCCAGCCGAATCACCGAAAAGACGGGATTGCAGCGTGACCCGAATCAATCTCTGGACGATTTTCTCGTGGCGTCAGCCCGGCAGATCCGCGACACCGCGCGATTCCGGTGAGGTCCGCGACGGCGCGCCTCGGAGATACGCCTACGGACGCTCGCCTCGGGCGAAATTCAGTCCTCGTGCCCAAGCATGCTCAAAGTGATGACTTGACCCTCCGCTGGCTGCGTGAGACCTTCGCGGCTGGACGTCTCAGGGTCTACCCCCAAGGCAATGGGGGTAAAGGAAGAAGTATCAGGTAGGATGAACGTGAAAGTGATTGGCAGTTGATTTAAGTTAGAATCTGCTTGGCTGAGGGTGAAGCAAGCCACTTCCTCGATGCTTACAGCATCTCAATCACAGAGAATGGTGAATTGTACCGGCGCCCAGCCCGCGCATTTCAAAGTATGTGTTCAGACGCTTGTCCTGCTCCTATGCTTAGCGCTGGCAGCGCAGGGCGCGCACGTATGCGCGTCGAATCACAGTTTCGAACTGGGCGTCCGCACTGAGATGGGTTCGACGCTGGTTTGCCAGGTGTGCGCCATAGCGCATTCCTTGGTGTTCACCGTGTTTTTCCTCCTGCTTTTTCTGATGCCGAGCAAGTCTCTAGCCTTATTCCATCCAGTCGAGACAAGGAAATCGTTATGGCGTGAGGTTCGCATGTACAAGCGACCTCCGCCGGCGCTCTAAGGTCCGCAAATTGCAGGCCGCGAGCGGCCTGTGCTTTCCCACCCAAATTTTCGCCGCTCAGGAGCTTGGAATGAAGCCGTTCACTTTGGTTTCTGTCGTCACTTTGTTCGCCGTGTGTGCCTGCGCCCAGCAGGGAACCACTCCCTCGGGCGGTCAGGATACGGCCGCGCTCGAACAGAAGGTCCGTGACCTGGAAGATCGTCTGATTGCTCTCGAAGGGCAGGTGCGAGCGCTGAAGGCGCAGGCTGGCCAAGCGCCGGCCGCCACGCCCGGAACCGCGTCGACTGAGGCGGCAAGCCAGGCCCCCGCGACTGTGGAGAGCGTTGCGGCTGCCCCCACGCCCGTGAGTCTGGGTGGGGCCGGCGGCTCGGCCGCCAAGGCGTTGAATCCGGATATCAGCATGATCGGCGATTTTGTAGCGGCTGCAGGCGGTAATTCGATCCGGTCATCGCCCGCGCTCGAAATGCACGAGTCGGAATTGGGAGTGCAGGCGATTATCGATCCTTACGCCCGCGGGGATTTCTTCCTGACTTTCGGGGAAACCGGAGTCGGTCTTGAGGAAGGTTACATCACCTTTACCGCATTGCCGGGAAGTTTCGTGGCACGAGTGGGCAAAATGCGGTCGGCGTTCGGCAAAGTGAACATGATGCACAATCACGTGTTGCCGTGGGTGGACCGGCCGCTGGTCTCGCAAAATCTGGTAGGCGGCGAGGATGGGATCGACGATGCGGGGGGTTCGGTGGAGCGCATCATCCCGTTTCCGAAGGGTATTTTCCTGTCCGCGACCGGGCAGGTGTTCCGCGGCGATTCGGGCGAAGGGGATGAGTTAGTCTTCCAATCGCATCAGAAAAGCGATGTCAGCACCGTGGCACACCTGCGCGGCTACGGGGACCTGAACGAATCCACCAACGTCGAGCTTGGCCTTTCCTATGCGCGGGGTCACAACGAACTGGGGACGAACTTCATTACCAGCCTGTACGGTGTGGATGCGACGCTGCGCTGGAAACCGTTGCGCCGCGCCATCTACCACTCTTTCGTAGGACGCAGCGAGTTCACCTGGAGCCAGCGCCAGCAGGCGCCGTTTGAACAGCGTGCCTTCGGTATGTACGCATCGGGAGAGTACCAGTTTCACCGGCGGTGGTTCGTGGGCGGACGCTACGACTGGTCGGATCGGTCGCGGGACGCCAGTCTGACAGATAAAGGCGGATCGGCAATCCTGACGTATTGGCCGAGCGAATTCAGCCAGATTCGAGGACAATATCGTTTCACCGATTATGCGGGAAATCACAAGACCAATGAACTGTTGTTGCAGTTGCTGTTCTCATTGGGGGCGCACGGCGCGCATCCATTCTAGGAAACGTAGCGCCGGCGTTACGGTGGCTGTTGCAAAGTTGAAAAGCACTCTTTAGAGGAGTTTCATGAAACGACTGTTTTACAGATCAAAGGCTCTGCTGGTCTTCGCGACGATCGCGATGGCCAACGTATTCCCCACGATGGTGCTCGCCAAGAAGATGAACGTCATCACGGCGACGACCGATCTGGCGGCTTTGGCGCAGGAAGTGGGCGGCGACAAGGTCAACATCGAGTCGATGGCTAAGGGCTACCAGGACCCGCACTTCGTGGAAGCCAAGCCCAGCTTCTTGCTCAAGCTGCGACAAGCCGATCTGCTGGTGGTCGTGGGCCTGCAGTTGGAGATTGGATGGCTGCCGCCCTTGATCACTCAGTGCGGCAACGCTCGCATCCAGGTTGGGGCCAGCGGCTACCTGGACGCTTCGCAGTTCGCAGAGATCCTGGAGATCCCGCAAGGCTCAATCACGCGCGCCATGGGAGATGTGCATCCATTGGGGAATCCTCACTACTGGCTCGATCCGGACAACGGACGCCGCGTCGCCAAAGGAATTGCCGGGAAACTCGGAGAGATGGATCCAGAAGATGCAGCTTATTTCCAGCAGCGCGACCAGGATTTCGAACGTCGGCTAGCGGAGGCGGACAAGAGGTGGCTCGCGTCCATGGCCCCGTATCGCGGTCGCAAGGTCGTCACCTACCACAACTCAGCTCCGAACTTTGCCAAGCATTTCGGGCTGAATGTGGTTGGTTTCGTCGAACCCCGTCCCGGCATTCCGCCGACGCCAAGCCATACCCTGGATGTCATCAACATGATCAAGCGCGATCACGTGAAGGTGATCATGGTCGAGCCCTATTTCGATCGCAAGACGCCGGATTCGATCGCCCGGGAAACCAGCGGAACTGTGGTCGAATACCTGCCATCGGTGGGCGGAGTAAAAGAGGTCACAACCTATTTTCAGTTGTTCGACTACGATATCGCTTTGCTGACGAAAGCATTTCAGGCAAATCCCTAGTTCATGTAGGGCGGACACTCCTGTTCGCCCGAAGTCTGCGCCATTTGTGCTGTGGACAAGGTAATTGCGAAGGAAGTGCAAAGAAGAGCTCGAAGGAGAGTCATGGAAATACTCCCGTTCTTATTCTGGCCGTTTGTGGCCAGCCTGATCCTCACTGGAATTCACGCCTACCTGGGCGTGCACGTGGTGGAACGCGGCGTCATCTTCGTGGACCTGGCGCTGGCGCAGATCGCCGCCCTGGGTGCGACTATCGCGATTCTTCTCGGAGTGAGTCCACACGGGCGAGGAGCTTACTTTCTGAGTCTTGCATTCACGTTCCTGGGAGCGGGTATTTTTTCCGTCGCCCGCACCCGGCGCGGACACATTCCCCAGGAAGCTTTCATCGGCATCGCATATGCCGTGGCGTCGGCCACTGCGATTCTGGCCATGAGCAAGGCGACCGGGGAGACGGAGCACCTGAAAGACATGCTGGTCGGCAATATTCTTGCGGTGTCCAGAGCTGAGGTGGCAAAGACGGCGCTGCTCTATGGCGCGATTGGCCTGTTCCACTATTTCTTCCGCAAGAAGTTCCTGTTGATCTCGACCAATCCGGCGCAGGCCGAAGCCAGCGGAATGAGCATCCGGTTCTGGGACTTTCTGTTCTACGCATCCTTTGGTTTTGTGGTGACTTCGTCCGTGGCCATTGCGGGCGTGTTGCTGGTGTTCTGTTACCTGATTGTTCCGTCGGTCGGGGCGATGCTGTTTGCCGACAAGATTGGCAGGCGCTTAGCCATCGGTTGGACGATGGGGACCCTTGTGTCGGCGCTGGGAGTTTACTTCTCAGTGCTGCTCGACCTGCCAACGGGAGCGACGATCGTGTGCACCTTTGGTGGCGTGCTGATCCTGATGTTTTTCATCCACCTGATTTTCTTCCACGGGCGACGGGCGCGGGTCCTGGAAGGAGCAAGTTCCGTAGAGAAGCCAAGCGAGAGGGTGCTCCAGGCTCGCGACTAGGTAGGAATGCCTTTGAGGTGATCGACAACCGGTGCGGCAAGAATATAGTTTGAGCAATGTTAAACAATTTTCCTGATCTTGACGCTGACAATGGAATGCGAGGGCGGCGGCCATTCCCCGTCGGCGCATCGAGAATCGCGAGGACATGACCATGAGAATCTTCCTGTTTACAGGCCTGATCCTGCTTGTGCTCGGTATCGCATCCCTGGTCGTGCCCATTCCCCGCAGTGAGACGCAGGGCATCAAAGTTGGAGGCGCGAAGATCGCCGTGCAGACCAGTCACGGTGAACGAGTGTCACCCATCATCAGTGTCGTGCTGATCGCAGGTGGGATTGCACTGGCCATTGCCAGCGCGCGCACACGACCCTCGAAAAACTGAGGTTTCTCTCCCTTTCGACTGCTGCATTTCCATCGAACTCACCGAAACTACCCATGGTGCAAGAGCAACCCGGCAATGGCAGCACATGCAATGAGGGGTGGCTCAGGGACCTTCCAGCGAAACAGCACCGCAAGACTCAAGGCACAGATCAGAACGGTCGGCAGATCATAGACGGACCGCCGTGCGAGAACGATCACCGCACCGGCGATCGCTCCGGTTGCGGCCGCCGTGACGCCTCGCACGAAGGCATTCAACTGCGGGTTCTTCGCCCATCGTTTGTAGGAAGGCGCCAGCAGTATGACGACCAGGTAGACCGGCAGGAATATTCCGAGTGCCGCGGCCGTCGCTCCGGTGGCACCTGCAACTAGGTAACCGATAAAGGCAACCGTGATGACAACCGGTCCCGGCGTAATCATCGCCACTGCGACTGCGTCCACGAACTGATGGTCGGTCAGCCAATGATGTCCCTGCACTACTCCACCATAGAGAAATGGCACAACCGCGAGTCCGCTGCCAAAAACGAACATCCCAGCCTTCGCAAAGTAGAAAAAGATCTGGAACAGGGTTTCGCTTACTCCGAACGCTCCGAGTGTTACTGGCATGAACAAGGGTGACACGGCGCCGCTGGCCTGCAAGCGGCTGGGAAAGGCCTTGACCAGCAAGTTGACCACACCGCCGAGCAGAAACAGCCAGATGATCTCCTGCGAAGTCCATGCCGTGGAGACCGCCAGCACCGCGAAAATTCCCCACAGCAACCTGTCTCTCGCGAGTGTGAGCCGGGTGAGCTTGAAGGCGGACCGGGCGATGATCCCGATCACGGCTGCGCCGATTCCGTAGAACATCGCTTGCATCCAGGGCAACCCGCCGAAGCGAACATAAGCGGCTGATAGTCCCAGGACCATCAAGAACGATGGCAAGACGAACGCCACACCCACGGCAGTAGCTCCGACGACGCCTCCGCGAATATAGCCGAGGTAAATCGCAAGCTGCGCCGCCAACGGGCCGGGTGCGAGCTGCGCCAGTGCGAGACCCTCCACGAAGTCTTCTTTGCGGACCCAACCACGATCCTCCACCAGGTCTTGCTGCATGTGTCCGGCAAGAGCGATGGGACCGCCGAATCCCACCGTCCCAAGCCGCAGGAAATACCCGGTGAATCGAGAGAGCGACACACCGGTTGTCTCGCGCCCGGCCGAGTTGGATTCTGCTTTCATTTGGCTGAGTCGGTATGGTCCAGTGTTGCGCGGAGTCCTTTTGCCACTTTCAACGCCTCATCATTCGGCCAAAAATGCATGAAGAACATGCGGCTCGTCCATCAGCATGTGGCTTCCCTTTAAGCCGCAAGATTCAACCGAACCCCAGAGCCCACTCGCTCTGCCTTCTCGTATAAGATAGCCGCCGCAGCCACGTCTTGGAGCGCCATACCCGTGCTGTCGAAGATGATGATTTCTTCTTGCGATTCGCGGCCTGGTTTCTTTCCGGCCACGACCTCGCCCAGTTCTGCGTGCACATCCGTTCGGGTTACGACACCCGCATGCAGCGCGTGATGCAAGTCACCCATGACGGCACACTGGTCGAGGATGTCGACCACGATCTTGCTTGTTGCCATGAGCGATGGGTGGAGTTCCTGCTTCTGAGGGTTGTCCGCTCCCACGGCAGCTATGAAAGTTCCTGCCCTTATATCGCCCAGCCCCAGCAACGGCTGTTGTGATGTGGTGCACGTCACACAAATATCGCTCTGCTGGACGGCAGATGCGAGATCGAGCACCGATGTCACCGAGATCCGGAGGTCCGCCGCGAGTTCATCCGCAAACCGCTGTGCTTGTTCCGCGCTCTTGTCATAAGCGAACACGGCCTGGAGTTGGCGAACGCGGGAGAGGGCCTTCAGCTGAACGCGTCCCTGGTTACCGCAGCCGCAAACGGTGGCGATCCGCGAATCCGGTCGGGCCAGATATTTCGCCGCCACCGCGGTCGCCGCACCCGTCCGGAGCGATGTGATGTCGCGAGAGTCCATAACCGCCAGCGGAGTGCCGTTCTCGGCATCGCAGAGAACGATGACTCCTTGAATGGTTGGCAGACCGAAGCGAGCGTTATTTTCCGGGAAGTTGCCGTTGATCTTGGCAGCAAAGTACCGCCGGTCCAGGTCGAGCAAGCCAGCCTTGATGTGGAATCCGCCGCCCGACGAGTGCATGCTGAATACGGCGGGTGGGGCAGCCATGCCTTCTCCATAGAGGCGGAAGGCCCGCTCCACGGCCGCTATACACTCGTCGAGCGTTAGCAGACTCTGAACCTCTCGGGGCGCCAGGTAGAGGATCTTTTCTGACCTCATGCGACTCTTCCAACCGGGGCAACTGTTTCCCCCAGCAGCGCTCGCAGATTGGAGCCTGGTTCGGCTTCGACAGGCTTCTCGCCGCGCCGGAAGATGCGCGCCGTATGCGGTCCCTTCAACAGAACGGCTCCGTCCTCGACGCGCACCATCGACCCCTCCCGCAAACCCACCACCGGCGTCTCGTTTTCTTCAAGGAATTGCGTGATGCGTTCCTCCTGTGTTTCTCCCATATGCGTGGAGGAGGGATCCGGGTCGAGGTAGTGAGGACTGATCTGGAAAGGCACCAACCCCAGGGCCTCGAATGATTGAGGCTGCTCGACCGGCATGTCCTTGGTCGTCTTCAGGGTTGGACAAGCCACGATCGAGCCAGCGCTGGACCCGATGTAGGGGGCGCCCGCCGCTATACGCCGCCGGATCGGAGTCAGCAAGTCGTGGTCATAAAGGCCTTTCAGGAGCCGGAACGTATTCCCACCACCAATGAAAATGACGTCCGCTTCGTCGATGACTCGCGGCATATTCGAAACATCATGGATGGACGTGAGCGAGAGCCCCATGTCGCGAAAACGTTCGCGCGCCTGCATGGCGTACGCCCCGCGATCACGGACGGCGTACGGAACGAACAGCACGCTCGTTCGACTTCCGACAAAATCTCGAATCTCTTTTTCCGCATGATCCAGGTAGCCGCTGCCATGCAAGGTCGAGTTGCTGATCAGCAGCAATCGTCTGCCATCGTCCATACTCACCTTCGCACCTCCAAAGGTTCATGCCAGCGACTCATACAAACCGCCGATGAGGTCCATCCCGCGCTGCAGAAGTTCATCGTCTGTCAAGCCCTGCTTTGCCCAGCCCTTCAACACAAAGTCCAGCCCTTGTCCTTCCACTCGGCCAAATTTCTCATCGCCGAGGTCGGCGTCGTGAATGATTTCAGCGACACGCTTTACTTTGTTATCCCGAATAGAGAATTGCTTGTGTAGTGTCTCGAACGTGCAGTCCTCTCCCCGATGACCAAAACCTTGCGGGCAAAACATATCGAACGGAATAGCGTCGGGATGGGTCTCCGGTTCGTCGTCGAACACGAAACGAGCCTTCGGGTCAATGAATCGCCGAATCAGCCACGCCGACGAAACCCGGTCAATCCCGGGTCGCGGCCGCGTCATCCACAAGCGGTTGAGGTACGCGCCAGCCTTCCCCTTATCGTGGCGCCCCGCGTTCGGCGTTTCAGACTCATCGGCCTGAGCCAGCAAGCGCTCAAGCTTGGCGCGCAACGGGTTTCCGAAGAAGTCGATGTCTTGAAGGTCCACAAACCGGCGACGAATCCGATTCCGCTGTCCCCTGGATCTTCGTGCGGGCGCGAGTGCGGTAACTTTTTTCGCTTCGTGCATCAGTTTCTGGTAATCGCGTGATCGAGCGTCTACGAAGAGCCGCTTTAACTGGGAGTCCGACAAATCGTCAAAGCCCTGTACCTGGACTACCGATGCCTGTCCTTTATAGGTGCGAATCGCGGTGGCGAGCCACTCCATGCGCTCCTGGTTTGTTGCCGAGTTGGGCAGAACGTAGCCCGAACTCCGGAGGGCCAGCGTCCCGTATCGTTGCAGTTTTCGCCATACTTCCACTCTCTGGCTTGCGCTCTTGGCAGGAAGGCTGAAAACCAACAACAGCCATGGCACCTTAATATGAGTAGGTATGGACATTGCATATATGATATAGATGTAACAATATATATGCAAGCGTCAATTCCACACACGCAAGGTTGATAACTTCGCAACGGCAAGGGGATCTCCTGCGTCAGGAAAGGAAAGTCAGGTTATTGTCCGGCACGCGCAATCTGGATAAGCTTGGGCAGCACCCGCCCGTAGTCGCCGGCCCCCGACGATGGCTTCCCAAAGCCAAAGTAGACCTGACGATAGAGGGCATAAAGGTCGCTGTAAATCGCGTGTTCGTCTGTTTGGGGAGCGAATGTGGTATGAGACGGGCAAATGTGTTGCTGCGCCTCTTCAATCGTTTGAAACGTACCCGCCGCCAGAAATGCAAAAACCGCAGACCCAAGGCCAGTGACCTTACTCTTGGGCACGAGCACTGGCCGCCCCAACACGTTGGCATAGACCTGATTGAGTACAGGGTTGTTCTGCGGGATGCCACCGCCATTGATAACTCGCAGCGTGGGCGCGCCATATTCCGCCATTCGGTCGAGAATCACGCGCGTATGAAATGCCGTTCCTTCGATGGCGGCGAAGAGTTCGTCTTGCGCGGTGTGCTGCAGATTCCACCCGATCGTGATGCCGCCCAGGTTCGGATTGACCAGTACGGTGCGGTCGCCGTTGTCCCAGGTCATTCGCAGCAGTCCAGTCTGACCCGCGTGATAGTTTTCGAGGCCCTGGCTCAACTCCTCGACAGTCGTACCGGCCCGTCGCGCGATGGCGCTGAAGATATCGCCCGTGGCCGAAAGTCCTGCCTCCACCCCGGTGTATTGCGGGTGAACGCTGCCCTGCACCACGCCGCAGACTCCCGGAATCAATTCTGCCTGCTTCACGTAGGCGATGATGCAGGTCGATGTGCCCACCACGTTGACGACGTCGCCCTCCCTGGCTCCGGCGCCGATGGCGTCCCAATGTGCGTCAAATGCACCCACCGGAATGGGAATGCCGGCGCGCAATCCCAGTTTCTCAGCCCACACCGGAGAGAACTTGCCGGCAATCTGGTCGGAAGTTGCGTATTGACCATCGAGTTTGGCGCGTACGCCTGCCAGCAGGGGATCGACTTTCGTCAGGAAGTTCTCTGGCGGCAACCCACCCAGTGCCGGATTCCACATCCACTTATGACCCATCGCACAAACGCTTCGCTTGACTTGCGCTGGATCGGTGATACCGCAGAGAGTGGCAGCCACCATATCGCAGTGCTCGAAAGCGCTCACAAACTTGCCGCGCTTATCAGGATTGTGGCGGAGCCAGTGCAGCAACTTGGCAAATCCCCACTCCGACGAATACACGCCGCCGCACCACTCGATGGCTTGCAGTCCTTCTCGATGCGCCAGTTCCGTGATCTCCGCTGCTTCCTGTTTCGCACGGTGATCGCACCAGAGATAGTAATCGTCGAGCGGCGCCAAGCCTTCACCGACTGGGATGACGCTAGACCCTGTCGTGTCGAGAGCAATGGCCTCGACTTGATCGCCGCGAATGCCCGCTTCTTGTACCGCTCGCCTTGTGGCCTCAGCCAGCGCCCGCATGTGGTCGGCGTGCGACTGCGTCGCGTATTCCGGATCCTCACGCTTGCGATGGAGAGGATACTCAGAGACCGCTGATCCAATGAGTCCGCGCTCGCTATCCACGATCGACGTACGGACACTCAAAGTTCCGAAATCAACTCCCGCGACAATCGCCATAGTTGCCCCTAGTCGCCAGACCGTAGCGCCGGCACCTTGCCGGCTGTCCCAAGGGCGTCCCACCCTCGGTGCGGCGGGCGAGAGCCTGCCCTGAGCTTGTCGAAGGAACGCCCCCCGGACAGCCGCCGAGACGGCGGCGCTACGGTCGAGTGAAACTTAGTTCTGGTGCCGGTACATCTGCCAGCCGAGATAGCGAGTGGCAGCCTCGTGGACCGCGCCCGCAACCGAGGAGAAATTGGCCGCGACATGATGCTCAAAACCGTTCTCGCAAATGTAGTGGAGAAGGTGCTGCAGTCGCGGGATTTCGACCACTCCGGCCCCGCCAAACGTATTCAGCGGATCGTCGGTAAAAACACCCTCCCCCGAGTAGCCGCGAACGATGCCCGCAGTGTCATCCGTCGAGAAGCGCGCAAAGCTCATCGCCCCGGCCTTCACGCGACCCACGCAGGTTCCGAATGTGTTCTCTTTCCCGACCGTCCCGGCGATAATTTCCTGGAAATCCATCCGCACATCCTGGAAGAAGTGCTTCGGCAGGTTGCTGCAATGGAAGCACACCGCCTTATTGGGATCGTCGCCGTAGTTGTTGTTCCAATCCAGCAGGGCGCTGGGTGTTTCCGACGCCAGCGCGAGCGCATGCATGCTGATGGTTCCGCAAACGTCGACCTCGCACGCGCTCGGAATCAGGTTGTTGCTCATCATGCTCATGATGGTGCACGGCACAACCCCAAAGTATTCTTCCATCGCAGTCCAGCACTGCACGGCGCTCACGGTGACGTCGGTGGCCTTCATCCATCCATCAATCACCGCGCCAAGTTTGGCCATCTTCATGAGCGCCGAATCGGGCACGCCGCTGGTGGTAACGTACTTCCGGATTTCGCTAAGCTTCCCCTCGACACTCGCGTCGGTATCTTTCAGCCGCGCGATCCGTCCCAGAATTTCCGACAGATCAATCGTTTCGACAGAAATGCCCTGGGCTTCCAGCAATTTTTCGCTATAGCGCACCGTGTTGAAGGCGGCGGGCCGTGCGCCGATGCTCCCCAGGCGAAGGTTGCAGAGTCCATTCGCAACCCGGCAGACTGCAGAGAACCACGCCATGTCTTTCTGGAAATCAGCCGAGTCTGGACTCACCGTGTGCAGAGTGGTCAACGAGTAGGGAATCTGGTACTGGCGGAGGTTGTTGCAGGCCGACATCTTTCCGCAAAAGCTGTCGCGCCGCGAGGCGATCGTCATCTGGCCGGGAATATCGGGCGTCGCCTGCACCAGCACTGGAACCTCGAGGCGAGCCAGGCGCAGCGTGTCGGCAATCGCCCGCTCGTCGCCAAAGTTTGGCAACGCCACGATGACGCCATCGATGCGTTCCCGATTCTTGTGGAACAGTGCGGCGCAACGTTTTGCTTCTTCGTGTGCCTCGACCGCGCCATGCTTGCTTTCGTCCGGGCCCAGCACAACGTACTCTGCTCCGGCCTTTTCCAGCGACCGCATCATTTCTTCGCGCCCGCTCTTTGCCAGATGATCCGGGAAGAACCCGCGATTCCCGATAATGAGGCCGAATGTCATCTTCTTCGTGGACATGTACATCCTTGTCGTTCATGAATCCGGTAATCGGCGCGATCTAGGAATTACCCAGCATTTCGCGCCCGTTCCCGCGCGGGAGAGAAACGGTAGGAGTAAACCGCGCCGAAAATCAGCAACACCCCGCCCCACCAGATGCTGGCGTGATGATTCAGGGACAACGCCGGATTATCCGCATGAGAGGCAACCTCCCATATGCCCGCTCCGGTGATCAAAATGCCGTTCACCAGCATCGACACGCCGATGAAGAACCAAATGGACAAGGAACCGCCAGATTTCATTGTTCCTCCCTACCAGAAAATGATTTGCAGAATGACAAACGCAACGCCCACCACCACCGCCCAGAAAACCGGCCGGTGGAAAACTGAAACGTGTTCTTCGTGCGGAATCGCCGTCATTCCGTAGACTAGACCAGTCAATTCGGCGTCGGGCTTGGGCTTTGTGATCAGGCTGACTGCGACCGTGACCAACACACAGACCACCCAGCACCACAGCGCGCGGAACATGTTCTGAGCCTGGTCCTGTGCATGCGGCGACAACGCCACGTATTTCACCGCATCGGGATTGACCTTCACCCACGCCCACATGCCGATCGAAGACAGGGTCCCAGCAAAGAGCCCCCAGAAGCCGCCCTTCGGAGTGGCCCGCTTCCATAACATGCCCAACAAGACCGTGCCAAACAGAGGAGCGATGAAGAAACTGAAGAGTGCCTGGACGTAGTCCATGATGCTCTGAGCTTGCATGACCAGGTACGCCGTCCCGATACTGACGCCCACACCCAGCAGAGTGCACCAGCGGCCCATCTTTACCTTCGATTCGTCCGATGCATTCTTGTTGATCAGGGCGCCGTAGATGTCATAGGTCCAGACGGTGGCGAAGGCGCTGACGTTGCCCGCCATGCCCGACATGAACCCGGCAATCAGTGCAGTGATGCCGAGGCCCAGCAGGCCCGGTCCGCAGTAACGTGCCAGCATAAGAGGCAAAACTTCATCGAAGCTGTGCAGGCCCTGCAATTGTCCCGAATCGGACCACGCGACATCAGCGGGAACGAGCCTCAGCAGATGGCCCGCTGGATCGCGCAGCAGCGCCAGACCGAGCAGGCCGGGAAGAATGACGATGAACGGAACCATCATCTTGAAAGCCGCCCCAATGATTGGTGCCAGCTTGGCCGAGCGCAGGTCCTTGGCCGACAAGACGCGCTGAACGACCAGGAAGTCGGTGGTCCAGTAGCCCATCGAAATCACCGCGCCCAGTCCGAAAACGATGCCGACCCAGTTGATCCCCATCGGATTCTTCCCGAACTCGCCCAAGGTTGACCACAGATGGGTATAGGCGCCGGCATTAGCCACGTGCTGCTCAGTAAGATTCTGCAGAATCCGCGCCTTCAGGCTGTTCCAGCCGCCTGCCTCCACCAACCCCAGAATCGGGATCAGCAGCGCGCCCGCCCAGATCAGGAAGAATTGCAGCACCTCATTGAAAATTGCCGACCGCAGACCCCCCAGGGCTACGTAGATGGCCACTGTGATCGACGACACCCAGATACTGAAGTGAATGTCCCATCCCAGAACCACCCTCATCACCACCGCCATGGCGTACATATTGATGCCGCTCATCAACACGGTCATGAAGGCGAAACAGATGGCCGACAGCGTCCGGCTGCTCTCGCCAAAACGCAGTTTGAGATAGCCGGGAACTGAGTGAGTCCGGCAGATGTGGTAGAACGGCATCATTACCAGGGCCAGGAACAGCATGGCGGGGATGGCGCCGATCCAATACCAGTGTGCCGCGAGGATCCCGTACTTATAGGCGTTGCCCGCCCAGCCCATCAGTTCGAGCGATCCCAGGTTCGCGGACAAGAACGCCAAGCCCGCCACCCATGCCGTCATCTCGCGTCCGGCCATGAAGAAGTCTTCGCCAGTGTTGGCCTGCTCCTTCAAGTACAGCCCAATCGCCAGGACCAGCGCGAAGTAGAAGACGATGATGACAAGGTCCACCGGTGACAGGTGGACCAGCGTGGATTCAGCCATCAAGGCAGGAGCATGGATCGCAAGAGCATGGATCATTGAGTCTTTCCCTGGCCGTAGTAAGCGTTCTGTCCGTGCTTGCGCAGGAAGTGTTTGTCGTGAAGCTCGCGGGGAATCGGTTGGCAGTTCTCCGCAAGGGTGGTCGTGTAGTAGGCGGTTCGTGCGAGAGACTCGAGAATCACGGCATTGTGGGCCGCGGCCGACGGCGTTGGCCCCCAGCAGAACGGGCCATGCGAGGCGACCAGCACGGCCGGGACCGCGTCGGGATCAAGTTGCTGGAAGAGCCGGCAGATTACCAGGCCCGTGTTCCTCTCATAGCCGTCTGCGATTTCTTCGGGTGTCAGGGCAGGCGTCACGGGAACTTCTCCATGGAAGTAGTCCGCGTGCGTGGTTCCAAAGCAGGGAATCGGCTTGCGAGCCTGCGCCCACGACGTCGCGAACTCCGAGTGCGTGTGCGCGACGCCGCCGACGCCGGGAAAGTGCTTGTAGATCTCCACGTGAGTAGCCAGGTCCGACGAAGGACGAAGTCCTCCTTCGACGATCTCTCCATCCAGTGTGGTGATCACCATATGCTCGGGCACGAGATTCTCATAGGGTACTCCGCTCGGCTTGATGGCAATCAGACCATCCTTGCGCGAGATGCCGCTGGCGTTGCCAAAGGTGTAGAGCACGAGGCCGCGACGTACCAACTCGAGATTGGCCTCCAGAACTTCCTCGCGCAGATGTTTCAAAAGCACAAAGTTCCTCAGTTCTTAATCGCACGCGCACGTTCTTCGCGAGCAGCTATAGTACCCCATCGACGTTTGCCGGAGTCGGGCGCTAAGGCGGTTGAGTCTCGCAGCGCGGCGGAGTAATCGTTTTCTCCCGCCACTCTTTCGAATGGTCTGTTGTCTGCCAAACCGCTGAACCTTAGCCCTTTGCCGACTGGCTTGTCAAGCGATCTTCACGGTCTCCATCGTGCAGGTGATCGCGCTTACAACAAGATGGTGTAAACGTTTGCTGCCGGTGGTGGTTAAGGTTTCTTGCCGCCAACTGACCGAAACGTCATTTCGGTGGCTTTGCTCCGGGTCTTCCGCTTCCATCGGAAGAAGAGATCGGCGTAGGTCTGCGTGATGTAGTCCGCGGAATGAATCCCCAGCTCTTTAGCGGTGCGGTCAATCCAGCGCGGAGCTCCTTCGATTTCGCCGAACACGCCGATGGGGGTTTGGTCGAGCACCACGTGTCCGGCGCTGTCGCTCCATTCTGCACGGTACTTTTCATAGCGGAACGTTGGAGCATATCCGAGCGCGCGAAGAATGGCGTCCATCTGCTCTCCGTTTTCCACTCGTGTCTCGAGCTCCACGCGCATTTTGTGCCGGCCGGCTTTGCTCTTGGACTTGTGTGTCAGCACCCACTGCTCCCCATACTGGCGCAGCCGCAAGAGTTGCCCCTGCCGGCGCAGCTTCTGACCCGGCAGATCATAGAGGGCATTCATCTCGTGAGTTGAAGGTGTGGTTTGCTTGAACCCAGCGCGCTTCAGCCCCCGAGTGAGCGCCCGCAGATCCGCGATCTGGAACTTGATCTCGACTTCTCTGGCCATTTTGAAATCTTAACCGCCGCGCACAGAAAAAGCTTGAACCGCAGAGGACGCAGAGGAGGCGGAGAAAACCAAGAGGATTTTCAGAGCAAGGAAATAGTTGGCTGGCGATCTGGGGGCAGATTAACCTGGAGAACTCGGCGGCCTCTGCGGTTAAAGCTTTTCTTTCGGCTCGACGGGAGACCCTTGCCGCTGGAACCAGCTCATGTGCGGCAGTGCGCGCTCGACGTTCCGACGTTTCGCGATCAGTTCCGCGGTGATCGAGACTGCAATCTCTTCGGGAGTGATCGCACCAATGTCGAGTCCCACGGGTGCGCGCACGCGGTCAAACAGATACGCGGCCATTCCTTCTTTTTGCAGCTCTTTGAAGATGCCGATCGTCTTTCTCTTTGATCCGATCATCCCGACGTAGCGCGCCGGAGTCTGCACGGCCCAGCGCAGCACCCGCATGTCGTCGTGATGTCCGCGTGTGACGATCACAATGTAGGAGGATTCGCCCGGCGATAGCCCTGCCATTGCCTTGTCGAAATCTTCGGCGATCACCTGCTGTGCCTCAGGAAAGCGCTCGCGGCTGGCGTACGCCTCGCGATCGTCGACCACCGTGATATCGAATCCAGCAATTCGTGCGATCTTATAAAGGCTGGCGGCAACATGACCTGCACCGAAAATATAAAGTTCCGCTGGAGGTAAAACGGGCTCCACAAAAATCTCCAGCGTCCCACCGCAAACCAGGCCCGTGTCGTACTTGGGATCGTTGTTCAGATCGAAAGTGAGCGTGCGCGGCCGCTCCGATTCCATCACCTCGCGCGCCGCCTGCCACACCTCAGCCTCGACACATCCACCACCAATTGTCCCCACAATCGATCCGTCGTCGCGCACCAGCATCTTGGCGGTTTTGAACGAGGGAATCGACCCGCGCACGTTGACGATGGTCGCCACCGCGCCTCGGCGCCCGTCCTTCCGCAGGTGGACGATCTCCTCGTAAATATCCATGCAGGTGATTATGGTTCGGTGAACGGTAGGAGGTCAAACCCGGAACATCAAAAGCCCCGGGTCATCACTCCGGGGCTACTGGCGTTAAACCAGTGGGTATTCAGACACGGGTTGCCAAACCATCTTTATGGTGAACCCGCTGGAAGGGCCATGTCAACGGTACTGTTGGAACAGCGGGATTACTTTCTTTTGGGGTTGCGGAGTAGACTCTTGACCGTCAAGGGAAGCGGTGTTTATGCGTGGTTGCCTGATCGTGCTCACTGTTGCTCTCACGCTCTCCGATTGTCAGAAGCGGATTCCGCCGGAGTACGAGTATCCACAAGGCTGGGTCACAGCAGAACACCCCACTGCGCAGGCGCGGTCTCTCTCGGGTACCGTGCTTGATCCCAGCGGCGCTCCGATGCGATCGGTTCTTGTTGAACGCATGATGCCCGACTTTAAGAAGCGTCTGGCAGCGACGATCACAAACGAGAGGGGAGAATTTCGATTGCACGGCGGTGCTGGCAAACACTATCTGAGGTTTCGCTATCGTGGTTTCAATGACTACCTCTTGCCAGTGGTGGTGGCGCACTCGTCCCGCGAGACCTTGCTGGTCAAACTCGAGATTAGCAACTGATACACCCGCTTCCTCGCCCGACAGATTGTGTTAGCTTGGACTGTTTCATCGCCGTGACAAACTCTTTGGAGCCTCCATGAAAGCCGTCCGTATCCATCAATTCGGTGGTCCGGAAGTTCTCACCTACGAAGATGTCCCTGATCCCAAGCCGCGCAAGGACCAAGTCCTGATTCGCGTCCGTGCCTGTGCTCTCAACCATCTCGACATCTGGGTGCGCAAGGGACTGCCCGGTGTCAACCTACCACACATCTTGGGCAGTGATATCGCCGGCGAGATTGTCGATGTCGGCGAATACATTTCCGACCTCAAGCCCGGACAGCGAGTCCTGCTGGCCCCGATGTTGTTCTGCAACCATTGCGCGAAATGCGTCGCTGGACTGCAGAACCAGTGCCGCCAGTTCAGTGTGCTCGGCAACACTGTCGATGGCGGCAACTGCGAACTGATCGCCGTGCCAGCAGTAAACGTGATTCCAGTTCCCACCTCGCTTGACTTCAACGAGGCCGCCAGCGTGCCCCTCGTCTTCCTCACCGCCTGGCACATGCTCGTCGGACGCGCCGCCATCCGCCCCGGTCAGACCGTGCTGGTTCTCGGCGCCAACTCTGGAGTCGGCATCGCCGCCATCCAGATCGCCCGGCTCTTCCACGCGCGCGTCATCGCCACCGCAGGCGACGAGCGCAAGATGGAACGTGCATGCGACCTGGGGGCCGATTTTGTCATTAACCACTACCAGCAGAAGATCGCACAGGAAGTTCGTAAGATCACTAACTTTGAAGGCGCTGACATCGTCGTCGAGCACGTCGGCGTCGCAACTTGGGAGGAGAGCGTGAAATCGCTCAAAGCGGGAGGCGCGCTAGTGACCTGCGGTGCCACCACAGGACCAAAAGTCGATCTCGATCTGCGCTTCCTCTTTTCGCGGCAACTCGCGCTACTCGGCTCCTACATGGGCACCATGAGCGAACTCCACGAAGTCCTCAGCCACGTCTTCGCCGGACGCCTCAGACCCGTGATCGATCATATTTTCCCGCTGAAAGAAATCCGCGCCGCACACGAATACATGGAGCGCAGCCAGATGTTCGGCAAGATCGTGCTGAATCCCTAGGAGTTTCCGGGTTGCCGACCAACCGCTCGGCACTACATTTGCTCCGCTAGCGCTGCATGTCAGGCTGCAGACAAGCGCCTGGAACTCCGCTTTGAGAGACTGGCCTCATCGGGGTGCATTCAGCAGCGCATCGCGGTCGAGAATTACTCCCTCCACAATGACAGAGTGAATCTTGCGCGAATTCGTGATGTCTACTGTTGGGTCGGCTGCAAGAATCAACAAGTCCGCCCTTCGGCCGGCTTCCACAAGGCCGAGTTCATGCCATCCAAGCCGTTCAGAGTAGTTGCTTGTGGCGGCGGCCAGGGCCTCCCGGGGAGAGAGACCTAGGCGCACTAGCAACTCCAGTTCCGTGTGCATGGATATGCCTGGCATCGTGCCAAATGCAGGAGAAGCAGTGCCCGTGAGATTAAGCGGATGCGCAACTTGGAGGCTACGGTTGATTGACCAGAAGTGTGTGTCGTCCTCCGCTGTGAGGCGCCGTGCGTCGTTGGAGACATATTTTGACGTTGCCTCTCCGGTTACGGGGTCTGGAGGTAGATGGAGACCCTTTGGGTCAAGAATCGAAGCGGCCGGTTCTTTCCAGAGATTTCTGTGATTGGGCAATTGAAGATAGCTCAGGCTGAGCGTTGGCATGAGCGAAGCGCGGGAACTGCTGATCTGTTTCCTGTACGCCGCAATGCTGGGATCGGCAGGGTCAAGCTGCCTGAGATAGGCATATGCCGGCGCCAGGGCAGCGCCATGGGGATCTCGAACCAGCGGCTCCTGCAGCCGCGAAGGAATCAGACCCAGTTCATACCGGCTCATATGCAGGAGAACGTCAACCCCGTCCTTGAGGGCGTCAGAGTAGGGTGTGGCAATGAACTCGCCGTAAGTGATAAGCCCTAACCGGTGACACTCCGAAATGATGAACTTTGTCTTTGCAGCAGTGAGATCCTGCCCCACCCAAATCGCTCGCGTACCGCGCCCGGCCAATTCCTCAATCTGAGCTTTCGTTTCCTGTTCACTCAGATCCGAAGACTCCTCGCCTTTCTTGAGCTTGCGACTCCACTGCGGAAGGCTAATTAAAAGGCTGTACTCATCGATGAAACCCGCGCCATCGAGGGGATAGATGTGCGGACTGGGGTGAGCATCCAGCTTTAACATGCCGCGACGGTCGTCTTGAAAGCCGACGATCGTTGTCACTCCCATATAAAGCCAGGCGTTCGCCTGTGCCTGACTGTTCAAACCCCCAAAGCCGTCTATCAGTCCAGGCAGAATATAAGTACCCGTGGAATCGATGGCCCTTGCGTCTCTGGGCACCTTCACCAAGGTTGCGGGCCCCGCCGCTTCAATTCTCCCCGCCCGGAGGACCACAACAGCATTGGGGATATCGTGCCCACTGTGACCGGAGTTGGAGACATCGATCAACGTGCCACCCACGAGCGCGATCGCAGGCGGTGCCTTGGCACTCTGGGCGCAAGCCGTCGATTCAGCGAAGGACAACAGGAGAGCAAGGCCGGCAGCCACGATAGCGGTTTTCATGGGTGTGCATTGTAGCTCTTGCAGACAACTATCGCGCGATTGTTGCCGACGTACGGGCCACGCGGAAGCACTTGTCGAAACCCAGGCCAGTTCACTCACGACCCGGCCCTGCGCAAGAACCGTATTCCCGTGAGAAAATCCCTTCTCCCCGCACTCTGCTCTCGGCGGTGAAAATATCGGCCCTCTGCGGTTAATATAGACGCATGGCGCAAGACCTCAGCTTTGGCCCCTACGTTGACATCGAAGACGGCAAGAGAGTCGTCAAGGAGTTGACCTTCGGCAACGCTGCTCCGGAAGGCATCGTACTGACGACGCTCGACTCGGCCGTCAACTGGATGCGCAAGAACTCCATCTGGCCCATGACCTTCGGCCTGGCCTGTTGCGCCATCGAAATGATGTCCATGGGCGCGTCGCGTTTCGATATTGCCCGTTTCGGCGCCGAAGTCTTTCGCCCATCGCCGCGCCAGTCGGACCTGATGATTATCGCCGGCCGTGTTTCGAACAAAATGGCGCCGGTGATTCGCCAACTCTGGGAACAGATGCCGGAGCCGAAGTGGGTGATCTCGATGGGAGCCTGCGCAACTTCCGGTGGCGTGTTCAACAACTACGCACTCGTCCAGAGCGTGAACCAGGTGATCCCGGTCGACATCTACGTTCCCGGCTGCCCGCCGCGTCCCGAGCAACTGATCTACGCAATCACGCTACTGCAGGAAAAAATCCAGCAAGAACGCGGCACGCTGAAGAGAGCGCTGAATCTAGTGGCGAGTAGCGAGTAGCGAGCGCCGAGTTCTACGGTACCAGCCTAACTCGCGACTCACTACTCCCCTCTCGCTACTGCTTTTTCGTTGCCATCTGCCGCTCGGGCGGCGTCATCTGGTTCCAGATTGCGCTCAGATCTTTCTCCAGAATCTGATTGTTCGGATCCGCCTGCAGGGCCAGGGCAAACCATGAGTACGCGGTGGGAAGATCGCGGCTCACGCAGTGGCCGGTGGCATACATGGTTCCGAACGTGCTCCGTGCTCGCGCATGAAGTTTGGCCGACGCCGCTTTCAGATTCTTGATCGCCTCGTCACAGTTCTCCGGTACGCCCCGGCCATAGAGATAAGCCTCGCCCTTGCGGAACGCGGCATCGCCAGTGTCGGCGGCCGTCACCGTGACCGCAGGTTTGGGAGCCAGCACGGCCGTCCGGTCAGCGCGCACCGTCGTATGCTGGCCTGGCTTCGCCATGGCTGCGACGCTGGCTGTTTTCTCAAGCGTACGCGGCTTTGCTGCCACCACCGCCGCTGCCCCTTGAGGCTTGCTCTCCGGACTAGCGCTTGTCTTGGCGGGCGGTGTCTGACCCGCCGCTGGCGAGGGTGCTTGTTCGGAAGGCGAAGGACTTGGCGGCGGAGCATCTGCACTTTTTGTCTGGGGTGCCTGCTGCTGGGCCGCCGGTTTTTCCGCCGGAACCTCGTCCGTCCCCGCTTGTGAGACCGCCGCGCCTGGCTGCTTCTGGTTTTCGCCGATGGCGGCATAGTTCGTATACGTCCACCAGATCGCTGCTCCGAGAGCCGCCAGCAGCACCAGCAGCAGAATCTTGCGGCCACCCGTCTTCGGCTGTTCCAGCTCAAAAAAAGGGTCCGCACCTGAAAGTGCTTTCTCGCGCAGCGAATCCAGGGTTGGTCCCCCTAGCCCGGGCATGGCAGCCCCGTTGACTGGTTCCACTCGTTTCTCGACTCCGGCTTTGGGAGGATTGGCGGGAATGGTCAATGCCACGGGAACGCCCTCCCGCATGGTCTCAGCCTTCGGCGCGCTTGCCGGCATCGCCTTTTCCAGCACTGCCCCGCACATTCCACAGAAGCGAAAATTATTCGCGTTGTCCTCACCGCATTTCGGGCAGATCACGGTCGTTCTCCGGAGGTTTTGTTCTTTCGAGTTTACCTTGTTGCGAGGTATTTCGTTCGATGCCCGGAACATCCTGCTGGCACTTCTATATTAAAATTTCATTCGCTTTACCGGAAGCCGATGGCGAAGTCCAAAACTAACCAGACCCCACCCTTGCCCAAGTCGTTTCAAGCGACGCTGGAGCGCATGAAGTCCCGTCTGAACTGGACCATCATTCACATTCCTTTCGACGTCGCCAAGGTGTGGGGGCGTCGCGGCCAACTGCGAGTGAAAGGCGAGATCAACAGCTTCGCTTTTCGAACTGCTTTGTTTCCAACCGGCCAAGGCGGGCACATCCTGCTCGTCAACAAGCGCATGCAGAAAGGCGCTCGCGCAGTTGCCGGGACGGTGGCCCGTTTCCACATCGAGCCTGACACGGAAAAGCGCGTGGTCACCGTTTCCACAGAATTCAGCGGCATCCTGGCCGAAGAGCGAACTCTCCGGCGCTGGTTCGAGCAACTGAATCATTCCACGCGCAACGACATCGCCAAGTGGGTGAGTGAACCCAAGAGCCCCGACGTTCGCGTTCGCCGCGCCGAACAGATTGCGGAGCGTATGCTCGCCACCATGGAGGCCGAACGCGAACTCCCGCCCATCTTGCAGGTCGCGTTTTCAAGCAACCCGGTCGCGCGCGAGGGTTGGGAACTCATGACTGCGGCGAAGCGCCGTGGTCACTTATTGGGGATTTTTGGTTATCGAACGCCGGAATCGCGCGGCCGCCGCATCGACAAGATGCTGGACGAAGCGTCCGCAATCGCTGAAAGAGCGAGGGAGCACGGCGGGCGGTGATGTTGGTGAGGAACAGCGGGTGCCCCACACATCGCGCACTTTGCGATGAGTGGGAATCGCCTCACTGTAAGCGAGGGCGGACAAGAGTGTCCGCCTTACACTTCGGCCAATTCCTCTTCCAACAGTTGTTTGTTGTAGAGGTCGGTGTAGTAGCCGTTGCGGGCGATCAATTCGTCGTGGGAGCCGAGTTCCACGATTTGTCCCTGGTGAAGGACGGCGATGCGGTCGGCGTTGCGCACGGTAGAGACGCGGTGTGAGATGAAGATGGTCGTGCGTCCCAGCATGATTTCGCGGAGGTGGTTGAGGATTTTGTCTTCGGTGTGGGTGTCGACGCTGGAGAGAGCATCGTCGAGGATGAGGATACGAGGGCTGCGCAGCAGGGCGCGGGCAATCGCCGTCCGCTGCTTCTGTCCGCCAGAGAGGGTGATGCCCCGCTCGCCGACGGTGGTGTTGTAGCTCTCGGGGAAGCTCTCAATGTCTTGAGCGATGTTGGCGCCTTCGGCGGCGGCCTGCACTTCGGGAAGATGGGCGTCATGTCTGCCGAAGGCGATATTTTCGCGGATGGTGTCGCTGAACAGAAATGTCTCTTGCGGAACAAAGCCAATCTTGCGACGCAACGTCTCGAGCGGGAACTCACGAATGGGCTTGCCGTCGATGAGGACGGCTCCTGGGGCGGCGTCGTAGACGCGGGGGATCAGGTTCACTAGCGTCGTCTTGCCGGAGCCTGTCGGGCCGACAATCGCCAGGCTCGATCCGGCGGGAATGCGCAGGTTAATGTCGTTTAGAACGGGCACGCCGTTGTAAGCGAAGTTTAGATTACGGAATTCAACTTCGCCCTGGATCTCTGCGATCTGGACGGGAGAGGCACCCATCGCTCCAATCAGCGCGGGATCGTCGGCAATCTCGGGTTGCTCGGTCAGGATTTCATTGATGCGCCCCATGGACGCGGTGCCCCGCTGGAAAATGTTGATCACCCATCCGAGAGCGATGACCGGCCACGTGAGCTGCACCATGTAGGTGTTGAAGGCAACGAAGTCGCCAACCGTCATGCGGCCGAGGAGGACCTGGCGTCCACCGAGCCACAGGACGATGACGACGGCCACGCCCAGCATGAGTTCGAGCGTCGGCCATAGCATGCCCATCAAGCGGACCAGACCGAGACTGCGGCGGATGTATTCCTGGTTGGCGCCTTCGAAGGCCGTGATCTCCGCTTGTTCCTGCACGTACGCCCTGATCACGCGCGCGCCCGAGAAGTTCTCCTGGGCGCGTGCCGAGATATCGGAAAACATGGCCTGGATACGCTCGAAGCGCTCGTGAATCTGACGTCCAAAATACTGGATCACGATGCTGGCGATCGGCAGTGGCAGAAAAGCGTAGAGCGTCAACTTGGGGCTGATCGCGAGCATGAAGGCAAGAGCGCCCGCTGTAAAGACGATCGTGTTGGCCGAGTACATAATCGCTGGGCCCAGCAGCATGCGAACGGCGTTCAGGTCGTTGGTGGCTTTGGCCATGATGTCACCCGTCCGATTACGCTGATAGTAGGAGTAGGAAAGGCGTTCAAGATGGGCAAAAAGATCGTTGCGTAAGTCGAACTCGATGTCGCGCGAAATCCCAATTACGACCCAGCGAGTCAGGAACTGGAAGATGCCTTTCGCGAGTGCGACCGCAACCACCAGCAGAGAGTAGGTCAGCAGTTTCTGGCGGGTTACGCCGTGGCTGAGAGCGTCCACCGCCCGGCGGATCACCTGCGGGAAGAGAATCCAGATGCCGTTATTGAACAGTACGCAGAGACCGCCCCACAGTAGACCGCTCTTGTAGCGCTTCAGATACGGGACGAGGGGACGTAAACTCTTCGGCACCATGAACTGTTGTAGATGAGATTGTAGCAGCGGTGGGTGCGGATTTTCTGGCGATCGGACCCAGCACCATAACGGCGGCAGTCAGCAGGACAACGGTCCAGAGTAGCAGCATGCCTTCGGCGGCGAACAGCAGTCCCGAGTAGAGCAGGTCCGCGCGTTCCATGGGTCACTCTGTTTGAAAAAGCCGGGCGAGGGCCGGAAATTGGGGTTCCAGTCCGCGCCCGGGTAGGAGAGAGGCGTTACAAGATCTGCCTAGTCGGACGGCGGCTCCGGCGCCTGCATGTGATTCTGCATGCGCTGTTCGTGCTTGGCCTGAAGTTGCGCGAATTTCGTCTTCTGGTCAGGCGTCAGGACCTGAAGCATTTCCGACTTGATGCGTGCGTGCTGGACCGCAAGCTCAATCATGGTCTGCGACTGCTGGGTGGCGACAGCGCGGACCTTGGCCTCGTCAAATGCTCCGCTTTGGTCGAGCTGGTTCATCTGGCTGTGGAACTGCTTCATCTGCTGCATCAGTGGTTCCAGAGCGGGCTTTTCCTTTTGCATGATGGCTTTGATCTGATCCTGCTGCGCGCTGCTAAGATCAAGATAGTCAGAGTAGAAGCCAAGCATGTGTTCGAAGCCGCCGCCCGGTCCACCGTGACGATGCATGCCTTGCGCGAACGCGGCCACCGCGACAATCACGGCGGCAGCGATTACCAGAACTGTTGTGCGAGTCGATTTCATTAGTTTTCTCCGCGGTGTGGGGGGCAGTCCCGAGTCACCGTGCTCATAAGAACACTTCCCAGCAAAAGATGCGGTAAAGAGTCGGTCAAGCGCGGTAAAGTTTTGTAAAGGGCTGCGAGCTTCGAGCTGACAACCCGTAATCGGATCGCTCGAAGCTCGTCGCTCGTAGCTCGTAGCTCGAGACTGCTCTCAGCAATCACAAATCTTTACCGCGAACACGCAGGCCGGGTGCTAGAACATGACTAGACGCATGGACCATGTACTGGTAGTGGATGACGACATCGAACTCTGCGGGCTGGTGCAGGAGTATCTGACCGCCGAGGGTTTCACATTGAAGGCCGTGCATGACGGCGAGGCGGGCCTGCAACAGGCCCTTACGAATGAGTACGTGCTGGTCGTGCTCGACGTGATGCTTCCGGGGATGAATGGTTTCGAGGTGCTGCGCCGGATTCGCAGCGTGTCCAAAGTCCCCGTCCTGCTGTTGACCGCACGCGGAGAAGACGTCGACCGGATCGTTGGCCTCGAGATCGGGGCGGACGACTATCTTCCCAAGCCCTTCAACCCGCGCGAACTGGTAGCGCGAATCCGGGCCATCCTGCGTCGAGCCAAGCCGGCAAGTTCGGCCGATGCCGTTCCGGAGATCTTGAGCGTAGGAGACGTGGAACTGGATCCAGCTACGCGAACCGTCCAGCGGGCAGGTCAGCCGGTCGAGCTCACCTCGGTGGAGTTCAACCTGCTGGAAGTGTTGTTGCGTGAGGCGGGGCGGGTCGTCACGAGGGAGCGTCTGGTGAACGCGGTGCTGAGCCGGAAGTTTATGCCGTTCGACCGCAGCATCGACATGCATGTCAGCAAGGTACGGCGGAAGCTGGGTGACTCGGACGAAAACGGCGATCATATCAAGACGATTCGTGGAGTAGGCTACATGTTCGCTCGGCCGTCGAAGGCGAGGAAATGAAGAGTCTATTCCTCAGAATTTTTCTGTCATTTTGGGCCGCGCAAGCGTTGTTTGTGGTGCTGGCCATTCTGGTCACCATTGCCATCAGCCCTCCCCGGCACGGCCTCGAAAACACAGGTCCGCAAATCCTGGCGGAAACAGTGAGCGCCTATCAGAGTGGCGGCGAGCATGGCGCGTTCGATTACATTGAGGACCTGCAGCGGAAAGAGCACGTGCGGGCGTTCGTGTTCGATCCAACCGGCCACGAACTCGCCGGCAGGCTCCCGCCGCCCTGGGTTGAGGACGTGCGCCGCGGGGGCATGCCCCGCCATCGACGCTGGATCGAGAGTCTGTTGCCGCCTCGGATATTGCGGCAGGGGTTGACGGTCGATGGGAAGCGATACACGGTGGTACTGGAAACTGGACCCGAGCGTGGGGCTTTCTTCGGGCCGCACGACATCCCCGGATTGGGAATCCTCATCGCGGTCATTTCATCGGGACTGGTTTGCTACCTGCTGGCCTGGTCGATGGCCAGCCCGGTTACACGTCTTCGAAGAGCGGCGCAGAATCTGGCTGCCGGGGACTTGACGGCACGCGCGGGAGCGCCCCTGCGCGGGCGGCGCGACGAACTCGCCGAGCTGATGCGCGACTTCGACCGCATGGCCGAACGCATTGAAGGACTGGTGGAATCGCAGTCCCGGTTGCTAAAGGACGTTTCGCACGAGTTGCGGTCCCCGCTGGCTAGGCTAAGCGTGGCCCTGGGGCTCGCCCAGCAGAAAGCGACGCCTGAAATCGAGACTTCACTGAACCGGATCGAACTCGAGGCGGATCGGCTGAACCAGATGATCCAGCGGCTGCTGACCATCTCGCGGCTGGAATCGGGGACGGACGGCATCCACAAAACAGCGCTGTCGCTGCGGGAGTTAGTGGATCATGTGGCCCGCGATGCGGAGTATGAAACCGCGGGCCGCAACTGCCGCGTCACGGCCGAGGCGGCGGACGAGTTTCTGGTCGAGGGTGATCCTGAGTTGCTGCGGAGCGCCATCGAGAACGTGATCCGAAACGCGACCCGCTACACCGCCGAGGGCACCGTCGTCGAGATCCGGCTGGAGCGGCAGACCACGCCCAAGGGAGAGGAAATCATGATTCGCGTGCTCGATTCCGGTCCCGGGGTGCCCAACGGCGCTCTCGAAAAGATCTTCCAGCCCTTCTACCGCCTGGACGACGCTCGTAACCGGCAGACCGGTGGGGCGGGATTGGGATTATCGATCGCCGACCGGGCGGTCAGGCTCCATGGTGGCCAACTCCGAGCATCTAATCGGCCAGAGGGTGGATTAGAGGTCGAAATCCGGATTCCGGCGGTCTCCGGGTTTGCTCTTCCCGCTCATTCCTGATACACAAGTATATTTCAGCCAAGAGCTTCGCTCTCCGTGACGGCAGGCGGGAGATGGCCTGTGGGCGGGAAGCGGCTGACCACCCCAATCCGGGAGAACAGATGTCGAAGAAAACACGCGGAGTGGTAGCGTTCGTGGCCCTGTGCGGCCTGAGTTTGTTTCTGCTCAACTGTGGCAGCAACGTTAACCGGTCATCGGGACTTCTGTATGTGCTCAGCCAGGGTTCGAGCGCGGTGAGTTCTTACTCGATTAACCTGACCAGCGGAGGCCTGTCGCTGATCAATTCGAACGCCAGCACGTGCCCGACGGCGCCTTGCGGGCTTCCGGAGAGTATCCTCTTGGATCCAGAGAGGTCGGTGGCCTTCGTTTTGGACCAGGGGGCCCCTGATCCTGATCTGACGCACGTCCCCCCCCAAGCCCTCCCACCCGCGATCTATGGCTACACCGTGAACAGCGACGGCAGTCTTTCAGCGCCAGGCTCGCCGGTCACTCTGAGCCAGCCAGCCGATAGCGATACGGCGGTGGCCATGGTGCGCGATCCCGCGGGCAAGTTTTTATTCGTGGTGAATCAGGGCACGATCCCCTCGCCGGCGGGCTGCCCGCGTGACCCGGACCCGAACAAGATCCCCCCGGGAAATGATGCGTGTCCGTCGCTCTCGGTCTTTACCATGCAGTCGGGCTCGACAAGTTTGTCGTTGGTTGGAGGGAAACCGATCCGTCTGGGAAGGATCCCAACCTCGATCGCGGCCATCAATACGGCGGCCCAAACGCTGCTTTACATAACCAGCAACAAAGATCTATCGGGTAATAACAACGACAATACCGTCAGCCAGTACAGCGTCGATACGTCCGGTAACGTGACCGAACTGCCAGGATCGCCCTATGCGACGGCTTCGAATCCGAGCGCGGTAGTTGCGGTCACCACATCTCCTATTGGAGGAGCGGGCGGTCTGTTCCTGTACGTGACCAACGTGACGACGAATAGCGTGAGCGTGTACCAGGTGTGCACGGTTCAAAGCGTGACCTGCACCCAACAGGATGCAACGAACCTGACCTTGCTGCCCGTCGGTACTCCGGCAAACGCCGGGTCCAACCCGGTTGCCATGGTCGCCGACCCGACCAGCAAGTTCCTTTACGTCGTGAGCGAAAATTCCAGCCAGGTGTTCGGCTTCGGAATCAACGCCACTCAGGGCACGCTCAACGCTCTGAATCCGGCGAATCTGAACACAGGCAGCCACCCGATTGCGATCGCGATGCATTCGAGTGGGAAGTTCCTGTTTGTGTCTAATAACGGCTCGAACAACGTCTCGGCCTTCGCGGTGGATACGACGAGTGGATCAATGAGCTCTCCGACAACGGTTACCAATCCGGGGCAGCCGGCTGGACTGGTGTCAAAGTAGCGAGTAGCGAGTGGCGAGTTGAGATTCGCCGCGCCACCCGCAAAGACCTCGATTGTGAAAGACTCGCAACTCGCTACTCGCCACTCTTACGTAGGCATGCGGAGGATTAAATATCCTCCAATGAAACCGAAAACGATATCGGGGGACCAGGCAGCCACCGCGGGCGGGAGTTGGCTCAGGTTCCCCATGGCCTCGAAGAGGCCCGAGATCGTCCAGTAGACAACTCCGATCCCGATGGCGGTTGCGACCCCGGCGATCGCGCCACGTTTTCCGGCCGAGAGCGCGAAGGGAATGGCAATGACGGCCATCACCAGCGTGATCAGCGGGTAGGCGATCTTCTTCTGCAACTGCACACGCAGCCGCACCACGTCGAAACCACTCTGTTCCAGGTCGTGAATGTAGCGGCGTAGTTCCTCGTAGCTCATTTCCGAAGATTGCTTGATTTCCTTCTTGAAATAGGCGGGCGCCTCGGTTAACTCGGGAAAGGTGGCCACGTCAAACTGGCGGTAGTTCTGGATGGCGGATCCGCTGAGGCCGCGTTCCCATCCTTGCTCATACACCCAGCGGCCCAGCGAATCGGACCAGTGCGCGCGTTCGGCACTGATGCGGTTGGTGATCTGAAACGTGTGCGGATCGAAGCGGAAGACGGAGATGCCGCCAAAGACATCGCGGTCCGGGTCGAAGAATTGATAGTAGTAAATGTCGGAGTGCTGGCCGAAAATCCATTTGCGATCGGGACGCAAATAGGTTTGCGCAGGTTTGCCCTTGATGCGGTTGCGCAGTGCATCCTGGCGCTTGTTGGTGTAAGGAAGGTAGAGCTGGTCGGAGAGAAACAGAACACCCGCGACCATCGTGGACGCGATCAGCACCGGCACGATGATCCGGTACAGGCTGATGCCGGCGGCCTTGATGGCGGTGATTTCGTTGGTTCGCTGTAGAAGGCCGAAGGTCACAAGCACGGCCAGCAACATGCTCAGGGGCGCAATCGGAAAGTACAGGAAATACGGCGTTACATTCAGCAGATACTCCCCTACGACCAGCGCCGACACTCCGTTGCGCATGATATCTCCGAACAGTTCAAACAGAGTGAACACCAGCAGGAGCATCACGAAAGTGCCGGCGATCATCGTGAGATAAACGGCGAAGTCGCGCAGGACGTAGTCGTCGAGGATGGTGGGAAAGCGAAGTAAACGCCAGCGGCGAGAGAGGCGGTCTGCAGCGGTTTCCCGATCAGCCGTGCGCGCGGATCCGGCGTTCAACGCGGGTTGCAACGGCGCTGCAAAGCTGCGTATCGTCGGCTTGAACCAGGACCGGATCGATGAAATTTCAATTGGTCGGCGTTCGGATCGCCAGAGCAAGAATGCTCCGCCGATCAGGAACGCCGCGTCGGCGAGCCAAACGCCTGCGACAGGAGAGACTCGCCCCTGGCGCGCCAGCGAGACGCCAATGAGGGAAATCGAATAGTAGAGAAAGACGAGGAGGATGGTCAGAACAAAGCCGCTCGACTTGCCGCCACGTTTCGAAGACAAACCGAGCGGAATGCCCACCAGTGCCAGAACGACACAAGCCGTGGGCAATGCGAGCCGGCGGTGAAATTCAAGCAAGGTCCAGCGGCGAGCAACCGGGTCACCGGTTCGCGCCGCCTGCAGCAGGTCTGAGATTTGCATCTCCCCCAGCGATACCGGTTCCTGTCCTTGCGTATTTTGAGCCGCGGGTACCTGGATGGGGATGTCGGTGGTCTGGAACGTCGAGATCTGGTAGCGGTCGGGATTCTTGGGATCCGCTTCGTGCGTCGACCCGTTGGTGAGGTGCAGGTCGAGCGTGTCGGGCCCCTGGCTCACCAGCAAGCCCTCGCGCGCCAGGCTGATGCGGGGCGAGAGCGGGTCGCTCAAATCGGCGAGGAATACACCTTTCCAAATGGCCACACCGGACGCGGCTTTGACATCCTGCACGTAAAGAACGATTTTGGGGAAACCTTCGTAGAAGACGCGCGGCTGCACTTCAAACGAGACTTGGGCGCCCTTGAGCCGGTTTTGCACTTGTCCGAGGGCAAACAGCGAGCGAGGCGCCAGATACACGCTGTTGCCGAGCGCGAGGAGCCATGCGACCACGACGAATATGGAAACGATGCGGAGGAACGTCCACATCCCGAGACCGCTGGCGCGCATGGCCGTGATTTCGCTATCGGCGGCGAGGCGACTCAGACCGATCAGGATGCCGACCAGAACACCCATGGGAATTGTGTAGGTCAGGGCGACAGGAACAGTGAAGAAGAAAATTTCGGCTACGCTCGGCAGCGGGGCGCTGTTGCGGACCACCAGTTCCAGGATGCGTCCCAGGTCGCGGGTGAAAAGAACGAATGTAAAAACCGCCGCGCCGATTAGGGCGTGGGAGACGACTTCGCCCAGAATGTACCGGGTGAGGATGCGCATCCGTCGGAATTGCCCAATCAATGCGAGTCTAGCACGGGAGCCAGATGGAGCGGGTCCGATCTGACCGGTCCGTTTCTCCGCACTCCTCAGTGACCTCATGTGTCCTCTGTGGTAAGCCTCTTTTGAAACCACAGAGGACGCACAGGTCACTGAGGAAACCTAAGGATTGCCTGCGTGTTCAGGCGCTGGTTGCATTCAAGACAGGTTCCGTAGACAATGCCATTCGCTTGCATTTGGAATTCAGCAGTCTTTTGCCCAGGAGGGAAGATGATTTTGCGTCGCGCGCTCGCGGCTGCGGTGGGGTTGATGCTGTCGGTGGTTGCCTGGTCGCAGCAGCCCTCGGATCTGAAACCGGTTACCGACCAGCTGGCCGCTTCGATTTACACCGGACCATCGATGTCAACTTTGCGTGAGTTGACCGACGGAGTCGGCGGGCGGCTGACCGGCTCGCCGTCATACGTAAGCGCCACGGAGTGGGCGGCCGCGAAATTCCGCAGCTATGGCATCGAGAATGTGCGCCTGGATCCGTTTACGATTCCAGCCGGCTGGGAGCGCGGATCGGCCAGCGGCCGAATGGTCACGCCGCTGTCGCGACCACTGTATGTAGCGTCGTTCGGGTGGTCGCCGTCGACCCCGGCAGGAGGTGTGCAAGGCGCGGTGGCTGCCATCTCGGATATCGCGCCTGAGAAGTTACAGGCGGTAGCGAGCCAGTTGAGCGGAAAAATCGTGTTTCTGGATACCGGCAAGATCTTTGCCGAGGGTTTCGCTAAAGCCCTAACCAAGCTGGACGCTGCTTGGCCTGAATTGCAGAAGGCGGGAGTGGTGGCCGTGATTACCGCGGATCGGGAGAAGAACAATGTTCTAAATGCGCACGATTTGCTATGGGGCGCGCGGATGCTCCCGGTGCCTGCTGCCGAGGTCGGGATGGAAGACGGAAAGCTGATCCAGCGCGAACTGGAGCACGGTCCAGTAACCATTCAGTTGTCGCTGGAGAACAAAATCTCCGGCGAAACGAAGGTCAACAACGTGGTTGCCGAGATTCGCGGCCGCGAGCACCCTGACGAATGGATTCTGATCGGTGCCCATCTGGATTCATGGGACTTCGGCACGGGCGCACAAGACAACGGTACTGGCGCCATCAGCGTGTTCGAAGTGGCACGAGCGATGAAGGCGCTCGGCAAGGCGCCGCGCCGCAGCGTGCGCTTTGCCTTGTGGGGCGGAGAAGAGCAGGGATTGCTCGGTTCGTACGCGTACACACAGACGCATAAGGGCGAGCTAAGCAAGTGCGCGGCCGTGCTCAACACCGACAACGGGTCCGGGCATCCGAAGGGCTGGAAAGTCGAGGGCCGCGAGGATCTGAAGCAGGCGATGCAGCCTTGGAGCGATGGATTGCTGCAGGGATTGGGCGGAGGAGATTTGTCGATGGAAACGACCTACGACACCGACCATGGCCCATTTGTTCTGCAAGGGATCCCGTCGCTGGATCTCTGGGTGGACATGTCGAAATACTTCGAAATTCACCACAAGCCCAGTGACACGTTGGACAAGGTGGACCTGCTGGACTTCAAAGCCGGAGAAGCGATTGTGGCAGTGACGGCCTTCGCGATGGCTGAGAGCGAGCAGCCGATCGCTCGCCACATCGATCACGCCGCCGTAGGAGAGATCCTGAAAAAAGCCAAGCTCGACGAGCTATTGGAACATGTAGGCGTCTGGAAGCCGTAGCCTGTGTAGCGCGGACACTCCTGTCCGCGTGCTGGCAGCACTCGCGCTGCATGCGGGCGCGGACAAGAGTGTCCGCGCTACAGTCTTCTAGCACTTCTTAAGAAACAGCGCCCCCAGTGGCGGCAGCGTCAGGCGCAACGAATACGGCCGTCCGTGAACGGGACTGTTCATCGCTTCGGCGCCACCCATGTTGCCCATGCCACTGCCACCATATGCGGTGCCATCGCTGTTGAGCAGTTCCCGCCAATATCCACCATGGGGAACGCCAACCAGATATCCCAGGCGCGGCACGGGCGTAAAGTTGCAAGAGACCAGCACCGTGTCTTCCGGCGATTTGCCCTTGCGCAGCAGCGACACGATGCTGCCCGGAGCGTCATTGCAGTCCACCCATTCGAAACCTCGCGGATCGTTGTCGAACCAGTATAGGGCGACTTCATTCCGGTACATGTGGTTCAGGTGCTCGACCCAGGTCATCAGGCCGCCATGCACAGGGTATTGCAGCACGTTCCAGTCGAGGCTGCGGTCGTGCGACCACTCGCTGACCTGGCCGAACTCGCTGCCCATGAATAGCAATTTCTTTCCCGGCTGAGCAAACATATAGGCATAGAGCAGGCGCAGGTTGGCGAACTTCTGCCATTCATCGCCCGGCATCTTGCCGATCAACGATCCTTTCCCATGGACGACTTCGTCGTGGCTGAGGGGCAGGACAAAGTTCTCGTGAAATGAATAAAGCATCCGGAAGGTGAGCTTGTTGTGATGGTATTGGCGATGGATGGGATCCTGCTGAAAGTATTCCAGCGTATCGTGCATCCATCCCATATCCCACTTCATGCCGAAGCCCAGGCCGCCGAGATGGGTGGGCCGGGAGACCATCGGGTACGAGGTGGATTCCTCCGCGAAGGTCTGAATGTCGCCGTGCTCTTTGTAACACTCTGAATTGAAGCGACGCAGGAATTCAATGGCTTCCAGGTTCTCGCGCCCCCCGTACTTGTTGGGGATCCATTCTCCTTCTTTGCGTGAGTAGTCGAGATACAGCATGGAAGCTACCGCGTCCACGCGCAGCCCATCGATGTGGTACTTCTCAAGCCAGAACATCGCGCTCGACATCAGGAAGCTGCGCACTTCCGACCGGCCGTAGTTGAAGATGTGTGTCTTCCAGTCGGGATGAAAGCCCTGCCGCGAGTCCGAGTGCTCAAACAGGTGCGTGCCGTCGAAGAAAGCGAGTCCATGACCATCGGAAGGGAAGTGCGATGGAACCCAGTCCAGAATGACAGCGATGTTGTGTTGATGGAGGACATCGACCAGGTACATGAAGTCTTGCGGCGTGCCATAGCGGGCGGTGGGGGCGAAATAGCCCGTCGTCTGATATCCCCAGGAGCCGTAGAAAGGGTGCTCCATGATGGGCAATAGTTCAACGTGCGTGAACCCGAGCTTGTTCAGATATTCGGCGAGACGCGGAGCGATCTCGCGGTAAGTGAGAGGGCGGTTGTGCTCCTCCGGCACACGCATCCACGAGCCCATGTGCATCTCGTAAATGGACATGGGGGCGTGCAGCGAGTTGGCGGCTCCCCGTTTCTGAAGCCAGTCGGCATCGTTCCACGTGTAGTCGAGGTCCCAGACCACGGAGGCAGTGCGCGGCGGCTTTTCGGAGAACAGGCCGACCGGATCGGCCTTTTCAGCGCGGTGTCCATGCTGGTTGGAGACAATGTAGAACTTATAGAGCGCTCCCTTGCCAACGCCTGGGACAAAGCCTTCCCAGATCCCTGAACTGCCGCGCGGTTGCAGTTGGTGGGACTGCGGATTCCACCCATTGAAGCTGCCGATCACCGACACATTGCGAGCATTGGGCGCCCAGACGCCGAAGACCGTGCCCTGCGTTCCCTTGGACTCGACCAGGTGTGCGCCCATTTTGTCGTAGATCCGGTAGTGGCTACCCTCGTTGAACAGGTAGAAATCCTCGGACGACAGCAGGGAAATATCGTATCGAATGTGAGATGCTTCGGTTGCAGAATTGGGATTCATAGTTTCGTTTTGGGTCTAGTCGATTCGAATCTTCCGAAGGATAACGCTTCCGGCTATGCCATACTGGAAAATTGCCGATGAATTAGGTTGAACTAGAAAACTATGGCTCAATTGCGCGTGGTTGTCCTTTGGCATCAGCACCAGCCCTTCTACAAGGATCTGGTTACCGGCCAGTACCGTCTGCCGTGGACACGCCTTCATGCCCTCAAAGACTACTACGGAATGGTCAAATTGCTGGAAGAGTTTCCACGAGTCCACCAGACCTTCAACCTGGTGCCATCCCTGATTGCGCAGATCCAGGAATATGTTTCCGGTCAGGCGCAGGATCCGTTTCTGCAGGTCGCCGCCAAGCCCGCCAAAGACCTGACCCTGGAGGAGAGAAAATTTGCTCTGCAGTACCTGTTTCAAGCGAACCCGGTCAATGTCATCGGCCGTTATCCGCGCTATCGAGAGTTGTGGGAGCGGTTCCGCAGCGCGGGGGATTCCCCGGACCGCGCCGAAAAGTACTTTCAGCCGCAAGACTTCACCGATCTGCAGGTGCTCTCCCAGATTGGCTGGTTCGACGAGTTCTTTCTGGAAGAAAAGGATATTGCCGGTCTAATTCGCAAGGGCCGGAATTTTTCGCTCGAGGACCAGCGCCTGGTGATCGCGCTCGAGCGCCACTACCTGGGGCGCGTTCTACCCGTGCATGCCGAGGCGGCCAAGAAGGGTCAGATCGAGATTTCGACCTCGCCGTTCTACCATCCCATTCTGCCCCTGGTCTGCGATACCCAGGCGGGTGCGGTTTCCTCGCCCGGCCTACCCTTGCCACAGAATCGGTACCGCCATCCGGAGGACGCGCGCGACCAAATCCAGCGCGGACTCGATCTCCACCAGCAGGTATTCGGGATACGCCCGCGCGGCGTATGGCCCTCGGAGGGCAGTGTTTCGGAAGAGGCGATCGCGATCGCACACCGGCTCGGGGTGAAGTGGATGGCGACCGACGAAGAGGTGCTGGGCCGCAGCCTGGGCGTGTTCTTCTCGCACGATGGCCAGGGCCGCCTGAATTCAGATCTCGCGCACCGTCTGTACACCATCCACCAGTACGAGAGTGGCGACACGCGCATGAAAATGATCTTCCGCGATCACACGCTCTCCGACTTGATTGGGTTCGTGTACTCCGGAATGCCCCCGCAAGATGCCGCCAACAACCTGATCCACAAGATCAAGGAATGCGCTCAGCCCGTTCTGGCGAGCGGGCACGATGCCATGGTCCCGATCATTCTGGATGGCGAGAATGCCTGGGAGTACTATCCGCGCTCCGGACGTGAGTTCCTGCGGCGGTTCTACGACGCGCTGCAGAACGATCCCGGGACCGAAGCGGTCACGGTGGAGGAGGCGATTACACGCCACAAGAACGTGAGCCCGCTGAAGACTCTGGTACCGGGATCGTGGATCAGCGCCAACTTCAATGTTTGGATCGGGGCGCCCGAAGATAACAAGGCCTGGGACTACCTGTATCACGCACGCAATTTCTATACGCAGGCCGCGGCGGCCGCCACCGAGGAGCAGCGCAAGCTGGCGTACGAAGAGATTCTGATCGCTGAGGGCAGCGATTGGAATTGGTGGTATGGCCCCGAGCATCAATCGGCCAACGATCGCGATTTCGACGAACTCTACCGCAAGCACCTCTCGAACGTGTACCAGGCGCTCGGCGCCAATCCCCCCGACTATCTTGCTCAGCCCATCGCCGGAGGAGTCGTGCGGCCTTCGTTCACGCCGCAAAGTGCCTACATCCACCCGAGAATCACGGGTGATATGGTGCGCTACTTCGAATGGATGGGCGCAGCCCGATACACGGCCGACCGGCGCTCGGGCGCCATGCACGGAAAGCAGTTTCTGCTCGATGCCGTGTTCGCGGGAATTGACGAACACAACGTGTATGGCCGTCTGGACTTTGTCGGCAGAATCCCCGAAGAGAAATTTGAGATGGTGGTGAATCTGGAGTCGTGGGCAAACCATGCATCCAAACCGCGGCGCGAGCTAAGGCTCGATGGGGCCGTCGAGGGTGGACGGTTGCAATCGTGGAAATTGACTGAGGGAGCTGAGGAACTGCCAGCAACTGCCGTTGGGAAAACAGAGTCCGCTCGAGTGGCGCTGCAGCGCAACTTCGAGTTCTGTATTCCGCTGACTTGGTTGCTGGCGGCACCCCTCGAGATCGAGAAAGCACGCGGCCCCAAGAGCTCCTCCATCCTGACCACACGCCTGCGATTGCGATTCAGCCTGTGGCAAAACCACCTGCCGGTGGATGCCTTGCCGGTGGAAGGATGGATTGAACTCGAATTGCTGTCGGAGGGAGATTTGCTGGCGCTGCAGTTGTAGAAAGCACTTGTCAGTTCTCTGATCCTGTGAGATCCCTCCGCGACTGGCGTGGACACATTGATCATTGACTCAAGCTTGGTGGATCACCTAATATCCACGCCTCGCGTGTGAAACAGCTAACCAAACCTCAATGAGTACGTCCTTAACCTCGCGCTGGAGGGACTGATGAAACTCTGTTTACGTGTGCTCGCGGTTCTTGCCCTCGCCACCATGGCCTGGGCGCAAAGCGACGACATCGTCCCAAACGAGAACCTGGTAGCCGAGGGCATTCCAAAGATTCCTGCGTCCCTCGCAGAGTCCGTTGGGCGCTACAGCGAGTTCCGCACGGCTGGCTTTGCCAGTTGGCATCCCACCCGGCGCGAGATGCTGATCGAGACTCGCTTCGGCGACACTTATCAGGTTCATCAGGTGAAGTTCCCGGGCGGCGCCCGGACGCAACTCACATTCTTCCCCGATCGGATCAACGGGGCTCAGTATCAGCCAGGATCCGGCGAGTCGTTCGTATTCGGCAAGGACATTGGCGGAGGAGAATTCTTCCAACTCTATCGCTACGATCTACCCACGGGCGACATCACCCGGCTGACCGACGGCAAGTCGCGCAACACCAGTCCACGGTGGTCGTATCAAGGAGACCGCATCGCGTACGGCTCCACCGAGCGAACAGGCAACGATGTGGACATCTGGGTCGTCAGTGCCTCTGATCCTGGGAGCGCGCACATGGTCGCGCAAATGGAAGGTGGCGGATGGGGAGTCTCGGACTGGTCGCCTGACGGCAAGCAGCTGTTGATCATGAACGAAGTCTCCGCCGCAGAAACCTACGTCTGGCTCGTGGATGTCGCCTCGGGAAAGAAGGACTTGCTGACTCCGAAGACCGGATCGGAGACCGTGGCCCACGGCAACGCCAGGTTCGCCCAGGATGGCAAAGGCGTATACATGACCAGCGACGAGGACTCCGAGTTTCAGCGCTTGGTCTACATGGATCTGAGCAGTCACAAAGTTACAGTCTTGACTCCGGCTTTGAAGTGGGATGTCGACGAGTTTGACTTATCCAAAGACGGTCGCTGGATTGCGTTCGAGGCGAATGAAGACGGCATCAGCGTACTGCACGTTCTCGATACAAAGACCGCGAAAGAAGTTCTTGTGCCGAAGCTGCCGGTTGGGGTTTTATGGGGTATCCACTGGCGCGATAACAGCCGCGAGCTAGCGTTCAGCCTGAGTACCGCGAGCCAGCCCTACGACGTGTATTCGGTCGACTTGGCTACGGGCAAGGTCGAGCGCTGGACTTTCAGCGAAACCGGAGGGCTTAACACGTCCAGCTTCTCGCAGCCGCAACTGGTCCACTGGAAGTCATGGGACGACCGACTAATCTCGGGATTTCTTTACAAACCACCGGCGAAATTCACCGGCAAACACCCGGTGATCATCGATATTCACGGCGGGCCGGAGGGTCAGTTTCGGCCGGATTTTGGAGAGCGTGATAACTATTACCTCAACGAACTGGGCATCGCGATGATCTACCCCAACGTGCGGGGATCGACCGGTAATGGCAAAACCTTTCAGAAGCTCGACAACGGCGTTCTGCGAGAGGGCTCCTACAAAGACATCAACTCCCTGCTGGATTGGGTACAGACCCAGCCCGATCTGGATGCGGGGAAAGTTCTGATTACGGGCGGCAGCTACGGTGGCTTCATGACCCTGGCCGTGGCCACGAATTACAATGACCGCATCTGCTGCTCGGTCGATGTGGTCGGACCCTCCAACCTGGTGACCTTCCTCGAGCACACTTCCGGCTATCGCAAAGACCTGCGGCGGGTCGAGTATGGCGACGAGCGCGATCCGAAGATGCGGGAGTTTCTAGAGTCGATCGCCCCAGCGAATAAGGCGAAAAACATCAACAAGCCATTGTTCGTGATCGCAGGCCAGAACGACCCGCGCGTGCCCGCCAGCGAGTCCGCGCAGATGGCAGAGGTGGTAAGGAAAAATGGCACACCCGTTTGGTGGTTGCTCGGCAAAGACGAAGGCCACGGCTTCGCCAAAAAGAAGAACCGCGACTTCCAGTTCTACGCCACAGTGATGTTTGTGAAACAGTACCTGCTGAAGTAGGTCAATCTCTCAACGCGCGCTGGCCCCGTTTTGGTGGCCACTGAGAACCGGGAACTGAGAACTGGTTCTACTGTCCGTTGTTCGGATTCATCACCATCGGCCGGTTCAATTCCATCACCAGCTCAGTTCCCGCCGGCAGCGTGGCGGAACGGTGTTTCCCGAGCCAGTGAGCGACGGTTGCGGTGGCGCCAATCGCACCGCCAATCAGCATCCCCTTGCCGCCGGCCGCCAGGCCTCCGATCAGCATCCCGCCACCGGTTCCCATGCCAACCTCGGTGAGGTCCTTGCCGTCATGGCCCGCGCCCTTGAATTGGCCTTCATTGTTGACGTCGGTACCGCGGCGACGGCTCGTGTCTACCAGCGTCGCGTTGAGCATGAAGCGCTCGCCATTCGGAAGCACCAGGTGCTCCGGAAAGATGGAGATGGTTGGCTTGCCCGCAACGCGGCGCGGTTCGCTCGACTTAGTCACGCGCCCCTGCACGGTTGCGCCAACCGGAATCACGGTTTTGCCGTCCACGACCACCGCCTCGGTGACTCGCGCCGAGAAAGGATCGCCCGCCTGAGTGCTAAACGTGGTCAGCGTATTTTCAAGCTTCATCTTGACGGCCGTGCCCGTAGGCAGGGAAGTTTGCCCAGCAGCCAGCGCCGAGAGTAAGAGAACCAACATCAGCAGAAATGGTTTCTTCATACAACCTCCATAATCTTTATGTAGCGCCGGCGTCCCGCCGGCTGTCCGGCGGACCTGCCCTGAGCGGAGTCGAAGGCGTCCTCGCCCGCCGCGCCATCAACTCTCAATCTCCCGTACAGCTATGAGCACGCCCTCCAGCGGTGCGCGATCGTTCTGGTTGTCGCTGCGGTAGATATAACGCACAACCCCTCGCCGATCGATCACCAGAGTAGCCGGGTGCGCGATGTCAAAAGCATCGATTCCGATGGCGTGATAGAGTCCGTATTCCTTCGTTACGGTGCTGTCTTCGTCGAGCAAAAAAGGGAACGAGATGGGGCGCTTCTCCAGAAACTTGCCCGGCCTCCAGACACCATCACGTCGTTCGGCGGCCACGTAAACCAACTGGGCTCGATCTTTAGCAATCTTCTGTTTCTGCGACTCGAACTGAGCCATGCGCTTAACGCAGTTTGGTCACCAGGTCCCGCGCAGAAACTCAAGAATCAGGCTGCCGCCTTTCAGCAGCCCGGCGAGAGAAAACGTCTCTTCACGATTCGCCGCTGCCAGAGTAAACTCCGGCGCGCGCGCGCCGACTTCCAGAGTGTCGGTGTGATCTCTCACCTCGATTCGACTGTAAGCCAGAAGACATAAGGGAACAACGACGGAAAGGACAAGAGAACCATGAGAGTAATGCGCCCCGCACCTGCCTAGGGACACCCGCCCTCGGCTGTCCAGGCGAGCGCAGCTCGCCAGGAATCGACCAGTCGTCTTGGCAAAGTCAATAAGAACGGCGCGAGGTGCATTGCCGCTGTCCTGTAGGAGTCATCGTAGTTCGTGGTTCACTGCAGACGAGCGGGTTTGGTCCCACGAAAGAAATCGTCAATCTGTTCGCGAACGGCAACCGGGCATTCGAGATAGGAGAAATGTCCGCAGCCTTTCAACATGACCATGCGGGCATTCGGAATTGCCTGAGTAATGTGCTCAGCGGTAGCGGCGGGGATGAACTCGTGGTCGCCAGTGATGACGAGCGTCGGAATCCTAAGGTTCTTGAGCTTGGGAAGCAGATCGTATTCGGGCGAGGACCATGTTTCGTTCATGAGCCGGCTTTCGATTGCTCTCGCCTTGAGAATGCCCTCTTTGGTGAAGCTCGATCTCAGCCTCGCGATAACCTTTTCGTAATCCTCCGGTCGCGCCAGAGCCGGCTTGAAATGGATGCGATAGTAAGCAATGACCGCGTCGGGATCGCCCTCTTTGTAAGCAGCAGTGGCGGATATGGCTTTCCGTCGTTCCATATCGTCAGCCCGTTTCTCAAGCCATTCCTTCCGGAGCTGTTTGTAGTCGGCGGTCGACGCCGGCCCAGGATTCATGAGGATCATGTGAGACACCCGCTCCGGGTAGCGAAGCGCGTATTCAAGGGCAAGGACGGCGCCCCATGAGTGACCCAGCAAGACCACCGAGTCAAGGTGAAAATACTGCCTCACCTTCTCGAGATCTGCGATGTCGGATGCAAGCGTGACGTCTTCCGGCTGCACCCGATCGGCGGATCGGCCGCGCCCCCGCTGGTCGTAGTAGATGAGACGGAAAGAATCGGACAGGCGGTCTAATTCGGGCAGAAGATAGCTGTGGTCGAAATCAGGTCCGCCATGGAGGACGATGATCGCCGTGCCCTGCCCGACTTCCCGGGAATACAAATCCGCGCCTCCCACCGGGATGCGGCTTTCCCGCGGCGTGGCGCTCCGCTCACTTTCTAGCGCAGCCCTCGAACCTGTAGGCAACCATGCTGCGTATGCGCACGCAACGACCACGAGGACTAACGTGGCTTTCATGGCGCTCAAGCTACATCAACCTGTTACTTAGCGCAATGTGAATGATGGCAAACTCTGGGGTACCGCAGCGACCCCGCCGGACAGCCGAGGGCGGCTGTCCCTACGTGGCTGTCGTCACGTCCGATATAATTCTCATTCTCTAATCCAATGAGCAAGGACGCACTCATGCCTCTTACCACCATCGCCGAAATCCGAGGACGCCAGGTGCTCGATTCACGTGGCAATCCGACCGTAGAAGCCGAAGTTTTTCTAGCCGGAGGCGCCAGCGCGCGCGCCATTGTGCCCAGTGGCGCATCCACCGGTGAACATGAAGCCGTCGAATTGCGCGATGACGACGAGCAGCAGTACAAGGGCAAGGGAGTGCTGAAGGCGGTCGCGAATGTGAACGGAGAAATCGCCGAAGTCCTCGGCGGTGTGGACGCGGCCGACCAGCGTTTGCTCGACGCCAAGATGATCGAACTCGACGGCACGCCCAACAAAGGCCGCCTCGGCGCCAATGCCATTCTCGCCGTTTCGATGGCCGCCGCCCGCGCCACTGCCCGCGCCTTTGAGCTTCCCCTCTACCGCTATCTCGGCGGCGCCGGCGCCAGCACGCTGCCGCTGCCCATGATGAACATCCTCAACGGTGGAGCGCACGCGGATAACAACGTCGACTTCCAGGAATTCATGGTCATGCCGGTGGGTGCGCCGTCGTTTTCCGAGGCGCTGCGCTGGGGCGTGGAAGTCTTCCACACGCTCAAGGCCGTGCTCAAGAGGCGCGGCTACAACACCGCGGTCGGCGACGAAGGCGGCTTTGCGCCGTCGCTGAAGTCGAACGTCGAAGCCATTGAAGTAGTACTGGAAGCCATCCAGCAGGCCGGGTACAAACCCGGCGACGAGATCGGTATTGCCCTCGACCCCGCCGCCAGCGAGTTCTATCAGGACGGTAAATACGTATTCAAGAAATCTGACCGGTCTGCAAAGAGTTCCGAGGAAATGGTGAAGTATTGGGCGAAGTGGGTGAATGACTATCCCATCGTTTCCCTCGAGGACGGCTTGTCCGAGGAAGATTGGGAGGGTTGGGCGCTGCTGACCAAAGAACTAGGCGGCAAGATTCAACTCGTCGGCGACGACATCTTCGTCACCAACATTCAGATCTTCGCCGAAGGGATCGAAAAAGGGATTGCCAACTCAATCCTGATCAAACTCAACCAGATCGGGACGGTCAGCGAAACGCTCGATGCGATTGACCTCGCCCGCCGCAATCGCTACACGTCGGTGATCTCGCACCGCTCCGGCGAAACCGAAGACACCTTCATCGCCGACCTCGCCGTCGCCACCGGCGCAGGCCAGATCAAAACCGGCTCCGCGTCCCGCACCGACCGCGTCGCCAAGTACAACCAGTTGCTGCGGATTGAAGAGGAATTGGGCGGGGCAGCGCGGTTCTTGGGGATCAAGGCGCTGAACTATAAACCAATAGATAGTTGCTCCTGAGAATCCGTGCTAACCCGCGTAGATCCGAGGCGAACTGTTCTCTGAGAGCTGACAGCTAAGGGCTAAAAGCCCATCGTGTCGTCTGCCGAGGGCCCGTAGGTCGCGGGCACTGGTTTCTCATTCAAGCGCAGATACACGCCGAGTTGAGCGCGGTGGTGCACTATGTGGTTGAGAAACATTTGCCGGTAGGCCAAAAAGCGCGAGCCACTAAAGATGGGCTTGCCCCCGAAGCTCAGCTTCCACGGCTGCGTCCAAGATTCATCCGGGGTGTTCTTAAGCGCGGATCGAGCCTGGGCTGCGCCTTCATCGAAAGCTTTGACCAGTTGGTCGGTTGACTCGAACAGCAAGCGCGCGATCCCTCCGGTGGAAAAATCCAGTTCCGGCGTAGTCAGCACGATCAGACCGAAACCGGCTAGTTGGGCGACATGCGGCGCCAGCTTGCCGAGCGCCATTGATTTGGGATGAGGCGCAAAATCCTTCTTGTCCACCGGAACACGTTCCAGGGCGGTACGCGTCTTCTTCATTTCCTCGTCGAATTCAACAAGTAAAAGGTCACTGATGGGCATGTTTATCCTCTGCGACAGTATAAGACGCCAAGTCGGCTGGCGGAAGCGAATGCCCAGTCTATCTGCGCGCCTGATTTGAAAAGCTGCATACCCTCCTATAGATTTCTTCTTTCACTGTTTTTCTCCGTGTCTCCGTGCCTCCGTGGTGAAATGCTATCCGGAGCTAAGAGCCAAGAGCTAAGAGCCAGGAGCTGAATTTGCGTCCTAAACCTCTCGTCCTCATCATCCTCGATGGCTGGGGATACCGCGCCGAAACCAAAGCCAACGCCATCGCCCTCGCACGCAAGCCCACGTACGACCGGCTGCTGCGCGAGTATCCCAACACCCTCATCCACACCAGCGGCCCGTTTGTTGGACTGCCCGAAGGCCAGATGGGCAACAGCGAAGTTGGCCACCTGAACATCGGCGCCGGGCGCATCGTGCACATGGACATCACGCGCATCGACCTGATGATCCAGAACGGCGAATTCTTCTCGCATCCCGTGCTCGTCGAGGCGATGAGAAATGCCCGCACCAGCGGCCGCAAGCTTCACCTGTTCGGTCTAGTCTCCGATGGCGGTGTGCACTCCCGGCAGGAGCATCTTTACGCCCTCCTGAAGATGGCCAAACAGCAAGGCGTTGATCGTGTTTTCGTGCACGCCTTCATGGATGGCCGCGACACCCTACCCACCAACGGCGCCCGCTATCTCGAACAACTGCAGCAGAAGATGCGCGATTACAATTCCGGCAAGATCGCCACCGTCAATGGCCGCTATTACGCCATGGACCGCGACCGCCGCTGGGAGCGCATCACCAAGGCCTTCACCGCAATGGTCGAGGGCAAGGCTGAAGGCGGCACTCAGACGGATGCAGTGCACGGCATGAAAGAGTCCTATAACAAGGGCGTGACCGACGAATTCGTCGTGCCCTTCGTGTGCGTCGACAGCCGCGGCGGACCAATCGCCAGGATCACCGACGACGATTCCTGTATCTGCTTTAATTTCCGAGCCGATCGCGTCCGCCAAATCACGCGCGCTCTGTGCCGCAATAGCGGTTTGAACGAGAAAGGCGGCAGCGATCTCCCCGGTGCAGCCGACCTCGACGCCACCATTCCTCGCGACCGCACGCCGAAAAATCTGAAGTACGTCTGCATGACGCAATACGACAAGAACTTCAGCCTGCCAGTGGTGATTCCGCCCGAGTCGATGGCGAACATCCTGGCTAACGTGATGGGCGGTCTGAAGATGCGCAACCTGCGCGTGGCGGAAACCGAGAAGTACGCCCACGTGACGTACTTCTTCAACGGAGGAGTCGAGCAACCGTTCCCGGGAGAAGACCGTGTAATGGTGCCCTCGCCGAAGGTTGCCACCTACGATCTGAAGCCCGAGATGAGCGCCGCCGGCATTGCCGAAGCTGTTGTCAAGGCCACGAACGACGGAGCCTTCGACGTGATGATCGTCAACTTCGCCAATGCCGATATGGTCGGGCATTCGGGCAAAATCGAGCCCACCATCAAGGCCGTTGAGACGGTTGACGCCTGCTTGGGCGCGATCGAAAAAGCCGTGCGCGCCAAAGGGGGTGCGATGCTGATCACTGCCGACCACGGCAACGCCGAAATGATGATCGATCCCGCCACCGGGGGTCCGCACACGGCGCATACCACGAATCCCGTGCCATTCATCGTGATCGCGGAGGATGCTTCCAAGTACACGCTGAAGCCGAATGGGTCGCTACGGGACATCTCGCCGACAATCCTCGGAATGCTTGGTATTACGGAGCCAAAAGAGATGACGGGAACGGATCTGCGCCTAAAGCGAGGCTAGAAATCCACGCTCCCCTCTATGACCTCTGTGGTAAGGATTTCGTTGCACATGAAATTACTGATCTTTGTCCACCATCCGTTTGATCAATGGAACGCGCCGCCATGGTTCCCGAAGCGGCTGCAGCAGGAATTTCCACAAGTGAACGTGGTCCATCTTCCCGACTACAAACGCGTCGAAGCCGAAATCGTCGATACTGAAATTGCGATCACCTGGTCCGTCCGTCCCGAGCAGATCGCAACCGCGAAGAAGCTGCGCTGGATCCACTCGCCCGCCGCGGCCGTCCATCAGCTGATCTTTCCCGAACTGGTGAACAGCGACATCATTCTCACCAACGCGCGCGAAGTGCACGGCCCGGTCGTCGCGGAGCACGTCATCGCGCTCATCTTCGCGCTGGCGAAGAAAATTCCCGGCTCGGTGCGCTTGCAGGAGAAGCACGTTTGGGGACAGCAGATCCTCTGGGACGAACTGCCACGCGTGCGTGAGGTCGCAGGCGCAACCCTTGGTCTGATCGGATTGGGCAGCATCGGGCGCGCGGTTGCCAAAAGCGCGAAAGCTCTGGGCATGCGCGTCGTTGCCGTGCGCGAGCATCCGGAGAAGGGAAGCGAAGGCGCGAACGCCGTCTTCGGTCCGTCACAGATTGACGAAGTCTTTCGCCAAGCCGACTACATCGTGTTGGCCGCACCGGTCACAGCGGCCACGATGGCCATTGCGAACGCCGAACGCCTGGCGCTCATGAAATCGGAAGCCTGCCTGATCAACGTCGGCCGCGGCCCGCTGGTGGACGAACCCGCGCTCGCCGCCGCTCTGCGGGAAAAGAAGATTGGAGGCGCCGCTCTCGACGTCTTCCCGAAGGAGCCGCTCGCACCGGACTCACCGCTGTGGGATGTGCCAAACCTGCTGATCACCCCGCACACCGCCGCGCTGACCGACAAGTTGTGGGAGCGCCACTACGCCCTGTTTTCCGAGAATCTTCGTCGTTATGTGATCGGCAGTCCGCTGCTGGCCGTAGTCGACAAACACAAAGGCTACTGATTGAAAGACACAATGGAGCGCCGAGCGTCCGCGCCCGGCCACCCATCGATATGAAGCGCTGACGGGCGGCGGCGCCCGTCTCTCCATCCGTTACCGCGTATCCACGCCAAATCCCAGGATCGCATTTACTTCAACCGGCTCATTCCCATGAAAGGCCGGACGAAACTTCCAGTTCGGCAGCGTAACCAAAAGCCTTGAAGTAGTTTCCGCAGCGCCGGGCTCCAGCACCTTGATGTCTTTCAGAACACCAGAGCGGTCGAGGATGCAGGAGAAAATGACGCGAGTTGGTCGCACTCCCGTAGGAAGATCTTTGCGGATCGGTTCCGGTTCGGTCAGCGCTTCCTTGGAGGGATGCGTGGCTGAAGCCGCATCGGCATACTGCATTACGGCCATGCCCAGCGAGGTTTCTATGTAGATGGAATAGTTGTCGCCCTTTAGCAGGCCGTAGTAATTGAACACACCGCCCGAGCGCGATGTCGCCATCACGGTCACACCCGATCTCTTGTGATCGTTGGCTGAGGAACGGCCAGGTCCCGAGGCGGCACTGTTCGCGCCCGGAGTTCCAAAGCTGGGCAGTGTAATCGTAGTCGTGCCGCCCTGTACGGATACGCCCGGCATAGCAGGCGCGCCGCTCGCGCCACTCCCGGCGCCGCCCGTTCCCGGATACGGCGAAATGCCGCCGCGCGCGTTTGGATCGGAGCCGCGTCCCGTGCCTTCTCTGCCTGCGCCCGAGCCTTCGCCTTGCATTCCGCTGCCGGGGCCATTGCCCTTGCCAATGCCTGCTCCGCCGCCACTTCCGCCCAGTCCGGTTTTCGCAGTGCCGCTCGGCGACATGGCAATCGCTCCGCCGCCAGCAGCGTTCGGCACTCCGACCTTCGTGCCTGGCTGGCTTGAGACCACCACGCCACTTCCCGATGTGCTGCCGCCGCGGTTGGTGGGAGGAGCGACTGAAGATCCCAAATCAAGCGGACCGCCCGCCCCAGTGCCCTTATTCCCACGCCCGCTTCCCGAGAGCGCCTTGCCACCGCCGAGGCTAGGCGGAGGCGGTACAACATCCGCCGAACCCAACAAGGTCCCGCCCGCTCGCACGCCCGTCGTTCCGCCCAAGCCCTGTTCTGTGCCACTCACTGGAGGCGGCACGACCTGCGGAGTCAAGCTGCCAACGCCGCTTCTACCCAGGGAACCGCTACTTCCCGTGGTGCTGGGAGGAGGCGGCACTGGGTTCGTGCGCAGGTTCCCGGTAGGAGTGCTTCCCCAACTATTGAGATCGCGGCTGACCTGTGAAGGCGGCGGAGCGACCACCGCAGGCGCCGGCAACGACAACTTGGATGAACTCGACACGTCCCGTGGCGGCGCCGAGACCGGAGGCGCAACCACGTCGGTCGCCTGCGTCACCGGAGACCGGGAACTGGCCAGGTCGCGTTGCGTGTCCCGTGGCGGCGGCGCGATCACCGACGGATTGATCGAATCACCGCTGCGCATCTTGTCGCGCACAATGTCCGGCGTGGGAGCAACCACAGGGGTACTCAAGGCTGGTGTCGTTCGAGTGTTGGTGTGAGACACCTCCGGTGCAGGCGCCACCACACTTGCGGTCAGATCATTCTGTTTGCGGCTGACCGTTGAATTCAATTCCGGAGAGGGTGGCACAACGGCGGCGTTGGGCAGAGCAGGCGCAACTAGCGAAGAGCGCAAGCCCTCCGCGGGCGGTGGTCCGGGCAGCGGTTTAAAAGCGAGCAGGTTCGCGACGGAAGAATCCGAGTGCGGCAGGTTCAGCTTGGGTGCATCGACCACCTTCTCGCCCGGCCGGTCGCCCCGCGCCACCCGGATAGCCTGCGTGCGATGGTGAGCCTCCTGGCCCCCTGCCTGTCCTGACTTGCCGGCCTGCGCGCCGCCCTTGTCCTGCGTCTGGGGAAGTTCGTCGCCCCAGTAGTAAATGACATCCCACTTCGGACGTGGCGGCGGCTGGTAAGGCTGAAGGCTGGCAATGCGTTCGGGCAGCACAATGGCCGCAATCAGCAGCAGACATTCCAGCAGCCAGCACGCCAGCATGCCCCGATAGGGAAACATGCCCGTTGGCGCTTCGCCGGCCAGCGCCTTCGGAGCCCTGGAGAGCGCCGGCGCAAGCGCGGTCTTGAATTCCTCCCATGGAGACGACCACTCCACCAGCAGCCGTGGTGGCTCCAGCCACTGATGGACAACTTCGGGAATGGTCTCAACCGGGTTCATACAGCCTCAGTTTGCAGCGGTCGTTCGAGAAAAATGTCGACTTGGTCGCCGAGCACCGTCTGCGACTCGCGAATCGTTCCCGCGGGAAGCTCCAGCACCGATGCGGCGCGGAGGCGAACGGCTGCCAGGCGCCAGGGCTTGAGCTCCTCTTCAATGTGGATCACCAGGCGCTCCCGGTCAAGATACAGAACGTCTATGGGGAAACGCATGACGAAAGTGTGGACGCCGTGGCTGGGTGAGATCCACAGTCCCTGGCCACGCCGGAATCGGGAAGCATCGGTGGCCATCAGTCCGCGAAAGCGACTCCAGTGCGTCCGCGCGATCATCAACTCGGTCGCGAGATACGTAGTGCGCGTTCGGTTGAAAGCGTATCCCGTGGCACTGCGCGCGGGCATAACGGCTCCTCAATTCCGATCAGAATTCAACGCTTTCCTCCTCCGCTAATGGGGAGGAGCACATGCATCAGTTGAATGACCGCGGGACCGACGGTGACAAAAATGAGGGAAGGAAGCACAAACAGCACAAGGGGGATAATCATTTTAACGGTGGTCTTGGCAGCTTGCTCCTCGGCGCGCTGGCGCCGTTCGGTACGCAGGGAATCGGAATGGACGCGCAAGGCCTGGGCAACGCTGGTTCCGAACCGGTCGGTCTGCACCAGCGTCATCACCAGCGAGCGAATGTCCTCAACCCCGGTGCGCGCAGCCAGGTTGCGCAGCGCCTCAACCCGAGGCTTGCCGGCCCGCGTCTCCAGGTTGAACATGTGGAACTCCGCACTGAGTTCCGGGTGGGCGTAGCTCAGGTCTTCCCCCACGCGCAGCATCGCCTGATCGAGAGCCAACCCGGCCTCGACGCAGATGACTGTCAAATCGAGCGCATCAGGCAGCGCCAATCGAATGCGTCGTTGCCGCGCGCTAACCGCTCGCTTCAGCATAAATCGAGGAATGAAGTAGCCGAACGCCGTCAGCCCGACGAGCAGAAGAGGCGAGCTCATTCCGGTAAACAACACCACTCCGCCGAAAGCGAGCGCAGCAAACAACACTCGCAAGCCGCGATAGATGGTCGCGTGCTGGGGATCGCGATAGCCAGCCTGGATCAGCCACTGGCGAGTTTTGGAAACGTTCTCCGGTGAGGCGGGCAGCGCCCGGCTCAGCGGGTCAAGCGCTTGTTGAATGCGTTCGCGAATGGGCGGCTTTTGTAGCGCTTTCGGCCTCTGCCAGCCAATTTCGTGCAACCGCGAACCGAGCACCGAGGAGGGCGCAACCGTGGCCGCTCCCAGAGAAAACACCGCCACGACGATGGTGACAAAGACGAGAATGGAAAGCGCCAGCAGCATGAATCAGACCTGGATCCTTATGATCCTGCGAATGAAAAAATAGCCCATCGTTTGCAACGTGATGCCGGCCACGATCAGGGCATGTCCCAGCGGATCGGTGAACAGCGGACGAATGAATCCTGGGTTGATGCTCAGCATGACCAGCACAATCGTCGGCGGCAGGGCCATCAGCAAGACCATCGTCAGGCGACCCTGAGCGGTGTGCACGCGCACCTGGCGCAGGATCTTGAAGCGCTCCCGGATCACGTAGGAAAGGTTGTCGAGGATCTCCGCCAGATTGCCGCCGGTCTCGCGCTGCAACATCACCGCCGTCACAAAAAACTTGACGTCCACCAAAGGAATGCGGGCGGCCAGGTTGATCAAGGCGTCGCGTACCGGCAATCCGAATTTCTGCTCCTCGTAGAGTTGGCGGAACTCTCCGGCCACCGGCTCCGACACTTCATTGGCGATCATTTCCAGCGCAGTCGTGAAGGCATGCCCGGCTCGAACGGCGCGCGCCAGCGTGTCGATGGCCTCCGGAAATTTCTCTTCAAAGCGTTGAAAACGCTTTTGCCGCCTGTGCGAGGCATACGCATACGGAACGAAGAATCCCAGAATTGCTCCTGCCCAGCCAAAGATCAGATTGCCGCCCGCGATGAAAAAGAGCAGCCCGAACACTGCCGCCCCGACCACACAGTACAGGAGGAAGTTCCCGGCGCGAACATTCACGTCGCCCTGGGTCAGCATTTTCTGCAACAGCGACACGCGCTCCGAGCGCCGCAGCACCGCGTCAAATGCCGGGATGCGGCTGAGCATCTCGTCGCGCACCAGAGCGGCTTCCGGGATAGGCTGCTCCGCCGGCTTCTGGGACTCCGAAAGACGATCGCGCAGAAGCCGGGCCTGGGCGTTGCGCTCGTCGAGCAGCGACAAACCAGCGAACGCCGCCAGGGTCACGACCACGAACACCAGCACGGCGATGACAAAGTGCATGGCCTAGACCTCCAGCGTCGATTCGAACATGGCGGGGTTCAGGCGGCAGCCGGCGATCGCCAGGCGTTCGGCAAATTTCGGCGCCGCGCCCGTCGCTTTAAACACACCACGAACCCGTCCACTTTCATCAATCCCGGTGCGATCGAATATGAAAACGTCTTGCATCGAGATCACGTCGTTTTCCATGCCCGTGAGTTCGGAAACCGTCATCACCTTGCGCGTACCGTCGGAGAGGCGCGCGATCTGGACCACGGCATGAATCGCGGAGGCGACCTGTTGCCGAATCGCACGCTCGGGAATGTTCAGGTTGGCCATGGAGACCATGTTCTCGACTCGGTTCAGCGCGTCGCTGGGTGAGTTGGCGTGCACCGTAGTCAGGGAGCCTTCGTGGCCCGTGTTCATGGCCTGCAGCATGTCGAAGGCCTCCTCGCCGCGCACCTCGCCCACCACGATGCGATCGGGACGCATACGCAGACTGTTAATGACCAGCTGCCGCATGCGTACCGCGCCCTTGCCTTCAATGTTGGGAGGCCGGGTTTCCAGCCGCACCACGTGCTCCTGCTTGAGCTGCAATTCGGCCGCGTCCTCAATGGTTACGATGCGCTCCGAGTTCGGAATGTATCCCGAAAGAACATTGAGCAGCGTCGTCTTGCCCGCGCCCGTTCCGCCAGAGATGAGCAGATTGAGGCGTCCCTTAACCATCGCCGACAAAAACTCCAGCATCGGCTCGCTCAGCGTCTTGTTCTCGATCATGTTGCGTGAAGTGATCGGGTCGCGGCCAAAGCGCCGGATCGAGAGGCAGGCGCCGTCCAGCGCCAGCGGCGGAATGATGGCGTTGACACGCGAACCGTCCGCCAGCCGGGCGTCCACCATTGGAGACGATTCATCCACCCGGCGTCCGATGCGCGACACGATGCGGTCGATGATCTGCATCAGGTGCTGGTTGTCTTTGAACGACAGCCCGGTCACCTCGAGCTTGCCGGCACGCTCCACGTACACGCGATCGAAACGGTTGACCAGAATGTCGGAGACGCTAGGATCCTTGAGCAGCGGCTCGAGCGGGCCCAGACCAAAGATCTCGTCCAGGATTTCGCGCGCCAGCCGTTCGCGTTCGGCAAAGCTTAGCGGTACGGCCTCGCTGTTAACCGAGCTCCGGATCAGCGCCAGGACTTCTTCGCGCGCCGTCTCGCCGGTCGCCTTACCCAGTTTCTCCAGGTCCAGCCGATCCAGGATTTTGCGGTGCAGGTCCGCTTTGACCTGCTGGTACTCGCTGCGTTCAAAAGCTTGGAGATTGGGCATGTGTTCTAAACCAGCTATTTAGCTGTTAGCTCTTGGCTCTTAGCGCAAGCCGAACAGTCAAGAAGTAAGAGCCAACAACTAAGTGCTAAGTGCTGTTCTTACACAGTCTTAAACAACGACCAGGCCGTCCGCTTGACGTCCAGGTCGTCCTTCGTCAAATAGTGCGCCAGCCCGGTAATGGAGCGGGCAATCTCGCTGTTCCCCTGCTGAATCACGGGCACGCCACGGTCGATGGCCGCGGAGACCGCAAAGTACTGGTTGGGAATTCTCCACAGCACCGGAGCGCCAATGGCAGTCTCGGTTTCGCTCTCGTTGAAACCGGCGACCCTTCGATAGCGGTTGAGCACGAGCGCAAAGCGATCGCGCGAACCGGTTTCGCCCAGATACTGAGCCACGCGTCCCGCACTCCACAGCGAAGCGACATCGGCGTGCGCCACCAGCAATACCCTTTCCGACAGATTGCTGACCAGGCGGGTGGCGCTGTCGAGACGGGAGGAAGCGTCGACCACGATGTAATGAAAAACGCCCACCATCATGTCGAAGAGCCTCGCGAAGTCGGAGACGGAGGGTTCGACCAGCGTCGGAACCGTGGAACCCGCCAGCACTTGCAGGCCGCCATCATGCCGGGCCATAAAGCTATCGAGCAACGACGAATCCAGGCGGTGCAGATTGCTGATCGCATCCGAGACGGTGAAGGAGGGCTTCAAGTTCAGATGCAACGCACAGTGGCCCAGAGGCGCAAGATCCACCAGGGCCGTGCTGTGATGGACCGATTGCAAGGCCAGAGCTAGATTCACCGCCACTGTCGTGGCTCCGCTCCCGCCCTTGGCATTGACAATCGTGAACACCTTCCCGCGGGAACCTTCGCGGCCTGGTTTGCGCCGCGTCGACGTGAGCCGCACGAACGCTTCCAGAAGATCGGTGGTCGTCGTGGGACGCTCGATATACTCGCGTGCACCCGCCCGCATCGCGCTCACGATCAGTTGCGGATGGGTCATGCTGCCGATGGCAAACACCGCGCAATCGGGCAGTTCCTGGTGGAGCAGTTCAATCGCGCGCAAGGCGGCGGTGGTTGTGTCCGCCGCGATATCGACCAGGATCACGTCCGGGAGAAACCCTTGCGTCTTGCGAATCACCGGATCATTCGCTGCCAGCGGCAAACTCGCGTTGCTGCATACCGTGCGTGCCACACTGGTCCCGTCCACCAACACCTGAAGGACCGCGCGCTGATCATTGTCCGTGGCGAAGACGGCAACTGACAACTCTGGCATACTTCAGCAATCCTGCCCTTTCTCAGTCTTATTCTTGCTGCGCAACCCCGCGTTACTTTTTGTCCGCGGGCTTCTTGTTATCGAACTTTTCGTTGTTCAGAAACGGCTCCGGATTGGCCGGGCCCGCCGGCGCCTGTGAACTAGGTGAAACCCGCCTTACCGTGCACAGCACCATCAATTCCGCGTCGCTCTTCTGTGCGGCCCTGCTCTTAAAAAAATTTCCCAGGATCGGGATGTCTCCCAAGCCCGGCACCTTGCTGTTGATGTTCGTGACGCGATTATCCATGAGTCCGGCGATCACGAAACTCTGGCCATCGAGCAGTTCAAACTCGGTCTCCGCCTTGCGTGTGCTGATCGCCGGAATCGTAGTTCCGGCCACCGACACGGAGTTCGTAAAATCCAGCGTGCTGACTTCCGGAGCCACGTGCAAATGGATACTGCCATTCGGTTGGATCACGGGAGTGAACTTCAGGCGCACGCCGAATTCACGAAACTGGATTGTGACCGCGCTCAATCCGTTCGCGCTCGGTTGCACCACCGGGAAGGGAAATTCGCCGCCCGCCAGGAAGCTCGATTCCTTGCCGTTGACCGCGATCAGGTTAGGCTCCGCCAGAATCTGCAGCAGGTTCTTCTGCTGCAGCGCCTTGACGACTGCGCCCAGATTAATATCGGTGCGGGCCACAAATAGATTCAGGAAGTCACTGATGGTTACCACGGGCGCTGTGGAGGTTGTGGTCGTGGTGGTAGTGCCGCCCGGGGTGGTAGTAGTGGTCTGAGCGGTGTTGTGCACGGAGAGGCCGCCGAATTGTCCAGTCTGGCTAAGCGCAATCGTGTTCCCCAGTCCCGGCATGAACAGATTTGCTCCTAACTGGGTCACCGCTGAGCGGTCCACCTCCGCGAATTTCACCTCCAACATCACCTCTTCCGCCCCGACCGGACCAAAGGTCAGCACGTTGACCACGTTCTTCGAGTATGCAGAAGCCAGAGAGCCCGCATGCTTGGCCACATCCTCGGTGGTCACGTGTCCAGAGAGAACAATCGCCGAACGCGAGGGGCTTACGCTGATCTGCTGGTCGGGGAACAGGCGATGCATTTCCTCGGCCGCCGCCGTGATATCCACGTCCACGCGCAAATCGAAGCTCTGCGAACGTTCCAGTTCGTCCCAGATCAGCAATGACACTTCGCCGGGCGCCAGTCCATTAACCAGGACCTGCGTTGGACTCACCACCAGAGCGTCGGCGACGGTAGGATCGGTCACCGAAACCCGCTTTAGTCGCTCGGTCGTTTTGATGAGTAGCGACTTGCCTACCATCACCCGCAGCGGGGCTGCCCCTGGGGACTCCGGCGGCGCGGGAGCGGCGTTTGGTGGGACCGGCACAGCAGGCCGAGTTTCCTGCGATGAAGCTTGAGCCGGAGTGGGTTCTGCGCCGCCGTCGCGGCCCGCGGACCTCGCCCATGCCTGCAGGGTACTCAGCAGCGCCAGCGCGGCCATCAGCGTAAGAGCTTTCATGAATTCGAACCTCTGCGAGAAAACCAGCTCAACCTCGATGGAATGTTCCGGAATGAATTGTTGCTGCTCACGGTGGGTCAAACTTAGTTTCATCCCGCTTATTGCCATGAATCGTCTCGATCCTAATTGGCTCCGGAGCAGAAACTGGAACTTTCACCAACGCCTTGTGAACCTTGGGTTTAGGCTCGGACGGTGCTGGCGCTGCCCCGGGATACAAAGAACTCGCCTTCGTCGCACCCATTCCACCCTTGCGCGTATCCAGCGGATTGCGCAGTGCCAGCTGAATTCGTCCTTCCTGCGATACCAGCGCCAACTTCTGTGCATCGTCAGGCGAAACCAGCAGGGTGATCACCGGGGCGGTCTGACTCTCGCCCGTCGCGCTCCGATCCAGGCTCTTGCCAACCGCAATGACGGCCACATTTTCCAGAACGGTAGTAGTTTGCCGTTCTGACCCAGAACTGCCAGTTGCCAGCACGTCCACCCGGGTGCCCGGTTGGACAAAGCCTGCCACCGACACAACGTCGTTCACGCGCACCGAGACCGCCCGCATTCCCGGCGGAATCAGGGACGGCAGGCCGGCCCCCGCGTTGGCCGCCGCCAGCTTGCTGGACAGAATAAATTCGCCTTGACTGATCGGAATCACAACTCCCCGGTTTAGTACCTGGGACTTTCGGGCGAAGGCGCCCGGCGGGATATTTGATTGCGGGAATGATAGCAAACGTAGGTCGCGATCCTCGAGCTTAGCCCCGACTTGGATATCGCTGGCCGCGACTACAACTTCAACGCCGGGCTCCCGGTTGGCGCCCGACGAGGTCCGCAGCCGGTTATATACGCTATAGCTAACCAGCAGGCCGACCGCCAGCGCCAAGCCACCAATCATTAACAGACGGCTTCGGTTCATTCCTCTCCCCCCGGGTTGCCCCCGGACCAGTTCGCCGTCGCCACGGCCAGGGGTGCCAGCGCCCCATGACTAGCAACCCTGCCGTAGCAGTTCGTTTGATTACTGGATGCCGCTCGCAACCGACGAAAAAACGTTATTGGCATTCCCGCCAATCAGCCGGATCGTACCGATCACGATCACCAGGATTACAGCCAGCATCACGGCGTACTCAGCGATGTCCTGACCTTCGTCATTGCGCCACAACACCTTGGTCAATTCGATCATAGTTGCCCCTCCCAAATTTTGATTCGACAGCTAACCGTCAGCTCGTTTCTCCTTCGTCACGCCACGCAAAAGAAAGCGTCATCCGAGGCAGAACGACCGATTCGGCGCCCGCCCGCTGCACTGACAACCGCGTTCCGTAACCCAACTCTAGGGAACCAAACGGGTTCACTGCGCTTCAGTGTCGCAGATTCGGTACAGGCTCACCTACCATTTTTGCATTTTTTTCCCTTGCTGGCGATGGGTTTGTGGAATCCCCCGCATTTTCCCTGGACGCTGATTGGCGGAACAGAAGGACCGCCTGCGAATCGCCATATTCCCAACGCCAATTGGGGTCGAGAACCAAGGCCTGGACCAAAGCGCAATAGCGCGGCAAAAGCACCGCCCTGACATTCCAGCGCTCAAGCACGTCGCGCCAGCCGGTTCGGAGCTGGACCGCAGTCTGGAACTGTTGCAGCAAGTCGTCTCCGTAGAGATCAGCTCGACCGTCAACAAATACCCGATACTGGGGATAAAGCCTGTAGATTGTGTAACCTCCCCAGTCGTAGTAGGCGAAGATCTGTCCCCCCAAGTCGCGCGATCGCAACGCCTCTACCGCCTTTACCGGAAACTGCTGGGCTTCGGCTGCCCCCTGGCCTCGAGCCAGCCCACCCCACCTCACCAGGGCAAACCCGGCCATCAGAACCACAGCCAAGCCGTTGAACATCGGTCGAACCCGCGCCGCTGGGAAAAGGTCGTGTTCTCCGGTCACCGAGAGAGGCCCCGCCAGACCCGCCACCAGAACCGGGATCGCGAGCAGAACAAAAATGGGAATGTGGCGAACTGCATCCAGCGCGAGAAGCGTCGTCAGCACGAGTGGAACCAGCCTGCGGGCCTGTAGGGGCGCTCGCATGTGCGCGAGTGCGGCCAGCAGCAACAAAAGGAGAATCAGAAATGGAATGAACCGGAGTTCGTGGAAATTCGTTGAGAACCATTCCACGATGAACGAACGCATGCCGGTCGACCGAAGCGTATCGAAGGGATAGCGATACAGTTGCACTCCGCTCGGGTTGAGAGGCACCAGCGCCACACATGCCAGCACCAGCACCAGAAGTCGTCCCAGAATCAGCCAAGCCTCCCGCCATCGCGTGTCTCCGATGGCCACCTCTACAAGAAGGCCGAACCCGTACGCCAGCATCAGGGCCGGACCCAATGCAAATCCGGCGTGCAAGTTCAGCCAGAGCAAGAACATCGGGGGGATTGAGACCAGCAGCCACGGACGCTCCTGTCCGCGCTCGAGCAACCACAGCAGCAGGCTGGCTAGCGCAAACGTAAACATCTGCGGGCGAACACCCCAGGCCGGCGCCGACGCCAGCGCTCCCATCGCAGTTGCGGCCGCGGCCCAGTGCGGGTTACCCGGGCATCGCAAATACAACAACATGAAGCCCGCCGTGGTAACGATCGCCGAAACGACCATCAAACCGCTAGCCCCGGCATGTTTCCATGTCTCATAAAACACCACCTCTGACAACCACTCGTGCGACACCCACGGCTGCCCAAGGCGGGTGAAGGAGAATGGGTCGGAGTGTGGGATGCGTCCTGTCTCCACGATCCATTGCCCGGTGCGCAGGTGCCACCAGAGATCGGGATCGACCGCGTTGCGCGCCGTCATGGCCAGCAGACCAAACAACAGAATTCCCGCAAACGCCCGCGCGCGGCTGAGTTCGAGAATCTTCATCGTGGACTTTCGCGACGATTATAGAATCAAGCCTCGATATCGTTCTCTATGAAATGGGCTCGGTTCGGCAGAAGGAAGGAATTGACGGCGGGTGTCTTCCTGCTCGCCATGACCTTCAGCAACGTGGTCTCGTCAGGAAAACTGGTCTCCTTCCTGCGCAGCGGATACCAGGATTTCACGATTTTCTACGCCGCCGCCCGCATGGTTCGAAATGGCCAGTCGAGTGTCCTGTATGATCTGTCCGCGCAGTATCAGGCGCAGCGTGAATTTGCTCCCAATGTACCCATTCGGCGCGCGGCGCTGCCCTACAACCATCCGCCGTTCGAAGCATTGCTGTTCTTGCCGTTCACGTTCTTGCCGTATGTGCCTGCGTATCTGTTATGGGCCCTTTTGAACGGGATGATGCTTGCGGCGGCCTTAGCGCTACTGCGAAGACAATTCGGCGAGATCAGAAATCTGCCACTCGCCTTTCTAATCCTGGCTGCCACCGGTTTCCTGCCCGCCGCCAGTGCCGTCATTCAGGGGCAGGACTCCATTCTCCTGCTGTTCCTTTTTGTGGTTGCCCTTGCCGCTCTGGAGAAAGGGAACGACCCCGCAGCGGGCGCCGCGCTGGCCGCTGGTTTGTTCAAGTTTCACTTGGTTCTTCCCCTGGTTTTCCTTCTGGCCGTGCGACGCTGGCGGCTACTGCTCGGGTTTGCGCCGATTACGGCGCTGCTGGGTGCTGTATCGCTCGCTATGGTTGGGTGGCACGGCGCGGTTAGCTATGTGCAATTGCTCCTGCGGTTAGAAGAGACTGGCGCCGGCGGCGCGATTGTGGGCGCTGACATGCCGAACCTTCGCGGGATCATCTCCAGTCTCACGGGTGTGCGCGGTGGACCTTTCCTGCTGGCGCTCGCGATCGCGTGCTCCGCTGCCGTGCTCCTGATCGCCCTGTGGCGAATGGGTCCCATGCGCGATTCGGTCCGCTTCGCCTTCGTACTCGCAACGGTGACCACGATTCTGGTCAGCTATCACACGCTCACCTACGATCTGAGCTTACTGCTGCCGTCAGCGTTGTTGTTGTTCGCGGCGGCTGGGCCGGAATCCAGCCGTCCATCGCAAGCAGACACCATCCTGCTCGTCCTGCTCTATCTCGCGCCCCTGTTCGAGCCGTTCTGGCCGCGGGTGAATCAGTTCTGCTGGCCGGTAGTTGTGCTGACCTGGCTTTTCTGGAAACTGGACCGCGATCGCTCTCCAGAATCTGTCCCGGCCTCGTGACGTGCACGAAGCAGAACCACCACCAGCATCGGAACGTAGAACCCCAGCACGCACCAGACTCCAACCTGCTGCTTGGTGTGCGGGATGTGATACCAGCGCCAGAGCCCGACCACCCAACTGCAGGCCACGGTGGCGAGAATGCTTCGTCGCGTTTTCGGGATCAGCCACAGAATGAACGAATCGTAAAACCAGCGCTGGGGCAGAACGCAGGCCAGAAAAAGCAGCCGGGCGTCGCGGTCGCGCCAGCGCCAAAGAGCCAAGGCGAGCAACGGCCCGGGCAGAACCAGCAACGGAACGAAATACTGATATCCGCGGAGTTGCGGGATCCATTCCATGGGCCATCGCGGCTGGAGCACGAAGCTGGCCAGCAGCAACGCCGCGCCCGCGATCACTCCCTTGCGAGAAAAATAAGTGAGGGCGACCGACGTGCCCACCTGGGGCTTCGCGATGCAGAACGCTAATGCCAGCGGGAAGAAAGCAGCGCACATGACGAGCGGCGCCCACTGCGCCGTCATTAGAGCGGCCCAGTAAGGATATGCCAGGAAAACCAGCAGCCGCTGCGGGCTTTGCCGGATCAGTCCGAGTGCAAGCAGTCCGGAACTAATCCCGAAAAACAGCGCTCCGGCAAATTCGACAGGAAACGCCGCGAACGGCAATGCCGCAATCGCGGCCGGCAACGGGTAGGGAACTGTTCCCGCCGGAGTGTTTGCGTAAGGGTTTTCTCCCGACAATAGTGCGCGAGCGGCGCGATGAGCCCAGTTGAAATCCGCGCCCCCGAGTTGAAAGCGATGCAGGAACGCCCAACACAGCGTCCCGCTCACAACTCCGATGGACGCGGCCACGGCGAAATTTCTGTTGGGACGGGAAATGTTCACGAGAGCGTTGTAGTATCCAGATTCTCTCAGATTTCGCGATGAGACCCGGCATTGCCCATAAGCCGTTCTGGCTGGTTCTGGCCGCTCTACTCGGCGCGGCCGGCGTTTGGCTGTACGCGCAACGCGTGCTGGTAAGCTACCAGATCGCCGATGCCGCTCGCCACGACCGGCCGCGTGGCAATCTTTCCGACCTTTATCCCCGCTGGCTCGGCGCGCGCGAACTGCTGCTTCACGGCCGCGACCCCTACGGTCCCGCCGTGACCCGCGAAATACAGCAAGGCTACTACGGACGCGCGCTCGACCCAACCCGCCCCGGAGATCCAACCGACCAGCAGGGCTTCACCTATCCCCCGTACGTCGCCTTCTACCTCGCACCGACCATCCATCTTCCGTTTGAAATAGTTCGAAGGGGATTCTTCTGGGTTCTGCTCGGGCTCACCGTTGCCACTGTTCCCCTGTGGCTGCGAGTTCTGAGCTGGCAGTTGCCGCTGTGGGCACAGCTGACCATCGTGATCTTAACCATCGGCAGCCTGCCGGTCATGCAGGGTCTGAAGCTCCAGCAGATGACGCTCTTCGTGGTTGCGTTGCTGGCGATCGCCATCGCTTTTCTCGTATCAGATCGCCCCATCGCGGCCGGCATCGTGCTGGCCCTGGCAACCATCAAGCCGCAGCTCGTGTGGTTTCTGTTGCTCTGGTTGATAATGTGGACCCTCGCCGACTGGCGTCGTCGCTATCGCTGGGCCGCGTCCTTTCTGTTGACCATGGCTGTCCTGTTTACGGCGTCTGAGTGGGTTCTGCCGCACTGGATTCCCCGCTTCCTGCAGGCGGTTCGCGAGTACCGACACTACACCGACGCGGTTTCGGTCCTGGATAAGCTGGTTCCGGCTCCCTGGGGGTGGCTGCCGCGGATTCTCGCGGGCGCAGCGGCCGTGCATGTGGGTTGGAAGAACCGCTGGTGCGCGGAAGAAGGACCCACATTTGCGGCGACTGCTTCTCTTGTGCTCGCGGTGACCGTCATCATTATTCCCAGCTACGCCCTGTACAACCAGGTCATGCTCCTTCCCGCACTGCTCATACTGGTCCGGGCCCGGCATCAGATCTGGATTAGAAATCGCCTGAGCCGCGTGGTCGAGAGCGTGGTCGCAATCCTCCTGCTCTGGCCCTGGCTGGCGAGCCTCGTGCTGGCAGGCCTGTCCTTCTTTCTGCCGCTCGAACTGGTCGAACGGGCCTGGGCGGTCCCCGGCTGGACGGTGCTGTCCCTGCCCGTAGGGGTGGCAGCCCTGGCGGTGGTGGCGGGCTACCAGAAGTCTTTTGCCACTGACCCAGAGCCGGACCCGTCGTAGAATGCTATCGGTCGCGTGCCAGGCAGCGGCACGCCGTCCGCAGGAGAGTTCAGAGTCCATGTCCGCAACGTCGTCTTCGCATGCGGGAATTTCCAGCGCCTTTCCGGTCGCCATCTTTGTGCAGGGTGGCGATGAGCAGACGCTGTCTCTGAATCACACTCCTTACACGATTGGCCGGAAAGTGGATCGGGATCTGGTGATCCCCGATCCGCGCGTCTCGCGCGAACATGCCTCCATCGTTTCCGAAAACGGCGAGTTCTTCGTCGTCGACCAGGGCAGCAAGCACGGCACCTTCGTCAACGGCGAACGCGTGGAACGACGCAAACTGAACCGCAACGACAAGATGGAATTTGGGGCGCGCGATGTGGCCTACCTCATCTTCCACCCGATGCACACCACCTCGAACACGGCGCGCGAATTTCTCAGCCAGATCTCCGGCATTCAGATTGCCCCGGAAGCCAGCGACATCGAAAAGCTGACCCTGTTCATGGACGCCGCCCGCCGGCTCAACACCATTGGCGTGCTCGACGAGATTCTGGTTACGCTGCTTGATGCCACGCTCAAGTTGACGCTCGCCGAACGCGGTTACATCTTTCTCCGCGATGCCTCGGGAAATCTGACTCTCGCGGCCGGTCGCAACTCCAAGAACGAACCGCTGCTCGACGATAAAACCATCTCCCGCTCCGTGCTGGAAGAAGCCCTGAATTCCAATTCCGAGTACCTCATTACCGACACCAGCGAATTGCTCGAGATGAAAGAGCGGCACAGCATTGTTGCCTTCGATCTGCGCACCGTGATCTGCATGCCTCTGCGGAAGCCGATCGTGCAAACCAGTCGCGCCGATCAGCCGGCGGGCGGGGAAGCGATGGGTGTGCTCTACGTGGACTCCCGTTTCGCTTCGCGCGATATCACCAAGGTCAGTAAAGACATTCTGCGTGCCATCGCGACCCAGGCGGCTCAACTGATCGAGAATGCACGCCTCGTCCAGGCCGAAGAAGCCGGACGCCGCTACCAGCAGGAGTTGTCTATTGCGGCCAACATCCAGCAGCGTCTGCTGGCGGTGACCCTTCCGGAAGTTCCGTTTGCCCGTGTCAACGGCCGCAACCTGTCTTGCAAGGAAATCGGCGGCGATTTCTTTGAAGCCGTGAATACCCCCGATGGTCTGGCCATCGTTGTCGCGGACGTCAGCGGCAAGGGAGTGTCAGCTGCACTGCTCGCTTCCATCTTGCAGGGGATGGTTTACTCTCATCTCATTTCCGGCATGCCGCTGACCGATATCGTCGCAGCGGTCAATCGGTTCTTCACCTACAAGCACATCGGCGAGAAGTACGCGACCATGATCCTTACGCGCCTGAGTCCGGACGGCGACCTCGAATACGTCAACTGTGGACACGTTCCCCCCGTCTGGATTTGCGGGAAGGAAGTGTTGCGGCCGTCGCACGGCAACTTGCCCGTAGGCCTGCTGGCGGACGCAACCTATTCGAGCGATCGCTGCCAGATGAGACCCGGCGACCGGTTGATTCTGGTGACGGATGGCGTGACCGAAGCCGAGAACGCCCGCGGCGACATGTTCGAGAGTGAGCGACTGGAGGTCGTGTCGGGGAAGAGTTCCTCGATGGAAGACATCTTCAGGGCCGTCGCCGATTTCTGTGGCGGCACGCCGCTCAACGACGATTGCACGGTCGTCGAAGTCGCCTACACTGGCGGGTAAGGCGGAGCTTCCCCTCCAGAGTGTCATCCTGAGCGGAGCAGGAACTTCACGAAGTGAAGTTTCTGCGGAGTCGAAGGACCCCTACCCCCTCCCAGAGGGACGAGTGGCGAACCAGATCTCGCAATTGTCAATATCTAGATGTGAACACACGCAACCTGCTGATCATTCGTTGGCGATGGTCGAAGTCGGCAGTTAGGGCTTCGCCGACTTGTGGATCTCCACCGTCGACCAGGTCTTGTCGGCGGCATGGCAAAGCTTCTCAAGTCCACAGTCGGCGCACTTCGGTCCGCGCGCCACGCACAACTTGCGTCCGTGCCATATCACCTGATGAGAAAAGTCTGTCCACCGCTCGCGCGGAACAATCGCCATCAGATCCTGCTCGATCTTCTGCGCGTCTTCGTTCTTGGTCAGTTCCAGCCGCCGCGCAATTCGAGTGACGTGCGTATCGACCACGACGCCCTCGTTTTTCTTAAACCAGGTGCCGAGCACGACGTTGGCCGTCTTGCGCGCAACGCCGGGCAGCGTAAGCAGTTCGTCCATGGTTTGCGGAACGATCCCTCCGAAGTCGGAGACAATTTTCCGCGCCGCCCCTACCACCGACTTCGATTTGTTGCGAAAGAAGCCCGTGGAACGGATGTCCGGCTCCAACTGTTCTGGCTCGAGCGCGGCAAAATCCTGCACCGTTGGATATTTCTCAAACAATCCCGGCGTGACCATGTTGACGCGTACGTCCGTGCACTGCGCCGAAAGAATCGTAGCTACCACCAGCTCCCACGCGCTGTGGTGCGTGAGCGCACAGGTCACATCCGGATAGAGACGATCGAGCCCAGCAAGAATCTGCCGTACCCGCTCCGGAGCCAGGGGGTCGTAGCTTTGTGTGGGGCGGGCATTCTTGCCCGCCTGCACTATCTTCGGCCCACTAGTTGCACGTTTGGAGAAAGGCTTGGGCGAGGGCAGCTTTCTGCCGCGAACGCCCTCCTGCCGTCCACTGCGGCTCGGTTGGCGTGGCATTTTTCCGCGGGGCATAGGTCCTCCTGGGCAGGCCATCATGGTAACAAAGCACGCAGGTAACCTCGCCGCAATTGACGCGCTGTGGGCCGCGTGAGTAGTCTAAAAATCAAAGGAAAAATTTGTGGCCGTCAAAAGCATTAAACTCGGGCAGGTCTGGCGTCAGGATGCAAGCGGCCAGGATTTTCTGGTCACCAAGGTTTACAGCGAAGTCTTCAGCCACTACGCGGTCCTGCGTCCCGCGGAGGTGACGGCCCCCGATGCACCCACCGTCAAGGTGAAGGTCGCCAAGGCCGCCGACGGAGTGACTCTGCCCGGCTTCAGCTTCACGCAAGAAGGGGCATTCTAGAAGAGCAGGCCTTAGGCTCTGGGCTCTAGGGTTTCCCAAAGCCTAAAGCCGAGAGCCTAAAGCCGAATTCATGACCGAGAAGATCCTCGCCATCCTGTTCGTCTTCATCAAGTCGCTCGTCGCCGCGACCGGTTACACCGGCATCGCGATCTTGATGGCGATCGAGTCCGCCTGCATCCCATTGCCTTCGGAACTGATCATGCCCTTCGCCGGCTATCTGGTGTTTCAGGGCACGATGACACTAGTGTGGGTCGCGACCGCGGGCGCCATCGGATGCAATCTAGGCTCGCTCGTTGCGTACGAGATCGGCTATTACGGCGGGCGCCCGCTGGTCGAACGCTACGGGCGTTGGATCCTGATGGGCCGCCGCGAACTCGACTGGGCCGACCGCTTCTTTCAGCGCTGGGGACAAGCGGCCGTGTTCATTGCGCGCATGCTGCCCGTGATCCGCACGTTCATCGCAATGCCCGCCGGAATCGCCCGCATGCCGCGCGGCAAGTTCCACGTCTATACCTTTCTGGGATCGTGGCCGTGGTGCTTCGTGCTCGCCTGGCTGGGCATGAAACTGGGCGAGAACTGGCGCTCGATCGGCAAGTACTTCCACCAGCTCGACACCGTGATTGGTGTGATTCTGCTGGCGGGCATCGTCTGGTTCGTGTGGTCGCACTGGCAGAATCGGCTGCGGCCGAGTTCGGAGTAGAGCAGATTTCCTTCGTGGTCCCTTGTGTCCTTGGTGGTAAAAAAGACCTTTCACCACAGAGGACACAGCGGGGCACAGAGGAAACCGGGGCAGTAATCTCGGGTAACTTCGCGCTCGCCGCGATATTGTGTACTCTCACTCAGGGCACCAGACATGGGATTTCTGAGCTCTCTGCTGTATCCATGGGGTTTTCTGCTTCAGGGACTGGCGATTGTGCACTTCATTCGCCGGCGGCCGGATAACTATTGGTTTTTCGTCATTCTGTTTCTAGGGCCGGTAGGCGCGATTGTCTACCTGGCGGTGGAAGCGCTGCCCGACATCGGCCTGGTTGGCCAGTCCTTCAAGGTGTTCCCGCGCCGCAAGCGCATTCGCGAGTTGGAAGCCATGATTCGCGACAACCCGTCCCCTGGAAATTATGAAGAACTTGGCGACCTCTACATGGACGATGGCAAGCTCGCGCAAGCCCGCGACGCGTTCGATAAAGCCATCGCCGCGCGTGCCGATACGCCCGATCCCTTTTACCGCCGGGCGGTGTGCGCCATTCAGCTCGGAGATGGCGCCGCGGCGGTTCCAGATTTGGAGAGAGTGGTCAGCAAAGATGCGGACTACGATTTTCAGCGTGCTGCCGGACTGCTCGCTCACGCCTATGCGCAAGCTGGACAGAAAGAAAAAGCCGAAGCTTTGTTTCGTAAGGTGACCGTGACTTCGACTTTGTCGGAGACTTACCTGAACTTTGCTGATCTATTAGCATCCGGTCAACGCAACGGCGAAGCCCGCGAGTGGGCTCAGAAAGTGCTCGACAAGAAGCCGACCATGCCCGGCTATCTGCGCCGCCGCGAGCGGCCGTGGTTCCGGCGGGCGAACAATGTGCTGAAGAGATTGCCCGCATGAGAAAACTCCCACGTAGCGTCTTTTCCCAATAAGCCCGAGCCCGAGTCCGCCAAAGAACGTTCGTCTCTATCCTTTCTTGTTGCCTCCAGTCTTCTGCGCCTTAGCGCGAATAAAGGCGTAGTTCAACTGCGGAAGCGGATTGAAGCTGGCTGCCTGGGAGCGGTACTCCTGGGCCTTGGCGGTGTCGCCCTTTCCTTGACAAGCCTCGTACAGGCGGTAAAGGTTACGCGGGTTTTGCAGGTTGGCCTGTTCCAGTTCCGCAATCGCGCCGTCGTAATTCTTTTCAGCCAATGCGATCACGCCGGCCAACTCATGTGCCAGTCTGACCTGCACAGGATTCTTCGAAGCTTCAGCGCCCTTGCGAAATTCCTCCGCCTCTGCCTTGGCCGTGGTGTAGTCCTTCTTGCCGGCCGCGATCATCGTCAGGTTGAAGTGATGAAGTCGCCGGGCATTTTCCTTGATTTCTTGGGATAGCCCGGAACCCTCCGTTAGCTCCAGAGAGCGATCAAATGCCTTCTGCGCTTCCGCATACTTGCGCGCCTCGAGCAGGATGTTACCCTTGGCCTGAAGGTCTGCCGCCATCGCGCCCGCGTCGTTTTTCTTTTCCGCGACGGCATATTCCCTGTCCATTGCCTGTACCGCCTGGTCGAACTTGCCGCTGTCGGAGGCGACCACAGCCAGGCCGAAGAGTGCGAGCCGGGTGTCCCCGTCGCTGCGCGCCTGATCAATGATCTTCTGCAGTTCCGCATTCGCTTCCTGCGGCTTACCCATATAGGTAAGATCAGCCGAAATCCCGAAGCGCGACGCAACGAAATGCGGGTCAACCGACAGTGCCTTGCGATACTGCACAATCGAGTCGTCGAATTTCCCCATCTTCAGAAGCAACTCCGCGTATGAGTCGTAGGGATTCGGATCATTCGGAATCAGCTCGATGTATTTCTTGAATGCCTGCTCGGCATTGGCATAGTCGCCCTGTTGGCGGTAGGAGTAGCCCAGGATGTTATAGGCGGCTGAATAATTGGGAGCGATTTCGGTGGCCTTCTTATAGTGCTCAATGGCCTGAGTGAACTCCTGTTGGCCGAAGTAGTAGCCGCCCAGGTTGAAATGCGCGCGTTCATCGCTCGGATACTCGGTCACCAGCTTTTCAAGATATTCCTTCTGTTTCTCCACGTCGCCATTGGTTCCCGCCTGGTTGGCCAGGATGAGAAGTTTCTCCCCTTCGGAAGCTTTGTCCGCCAGGCTCACCGCCTTTTGCTGGTGCTCGAAGAATTCCTTAGCCGTTGGAGATGAGTTGGAGCGAGCCAATTCGGCAGCGGCAAATTCAGGATCGAGCGCGATCGCGCGATCGAAGTGTGCGAGCGAGTCTTGCGCCAGAAGCTTTTCTGCCAGGGCGCGTCCTTGCAGAAATTCGCTTTTCGCCTCTTCTGACTTTGTGGTTATGGGAATCTTTCCTCCCTCAGGCGAAGCACTGGTCGAAGTTGGATTTTTTGTCTGGTTGCATGCACTCGAGGCCGCCAGAGATAACCCAAAGACTGCGGCCAATAAATAACGGCTCGAAGCTTTCAGTTGCATGGAATGTTTCCTCCGAATCTGAGTGGTCGACACCTTTCGCGAGTTCTTGTATGCCATACTTCGTCGGTCCTTCGGGCTGTTCGCCTTCGAACTTCGACACGATGCGGTGGATTGCACCTTACAGCGGATGCATGCCCTAAGGGCCTAGACGAACGCGCTGTAAATCGGATAGCAAACCTTAATCGGGATAGACAGAGGCTACCCTGACATAACAAAACATAAGTGTGTTGGGAGTTGACCCGCTCGATGCCGTGCGAAATCTCAGTCAAAGCGGCACTGGCGGCCGAAGCCAGCCGCGAGCAGCAAGAAGCAAAAAGCTAGAAGCTAGCGGCTAGAAGCTGAAATGCTATCCTTCCTTCGATGCAAGTCGCACACCTCGAGTGTACCCGCTGCGGAGAGCACCTTGCCGCCGACCGTCCGCAAAATGTCTGCCCTAAAGATGGCGGAGTTCTCTACGCCCGCTACGACCTCGGCAGCCTGAAAGGGAAGTGGCGTACGGAGAGTCTCCGCGGCCGTGTCGCCAGCATGTGGCGCTATGCCGCCGTGCTGCCCGACGCTACGCCCGTCACGCTGGGCGAAGGTTTCACTCCCATGCTCCCCAGCCGGGAGTATCCCAATGTGTTCATCAAGGACGAGGCGCTGAATCCCACCGGATCATTTAAGGCGCGGGGGATGTCGGCTGCGGTGACCATGGCGCGGCATTATGGGCTGAAGAAGTTGGCTGCTCCGTCGGCCGGCAATGCGGGCGGCGCGCTGGCTGCCTACGCTGCTGCAGCCGGGCTGGAAGCACACATCTTCATGCCGAAAGATGTGCCCATCGCCAACCGCATGGAATCCGACTACTATGGCGCGCACGTTACGTTGGTGGACGGCCTGATCAGCGACTGCGCCCGCATGGTCTCCGAGCGGAAAGAGAAAGAAGGATGGTTCGACGTGTCCACACTGAAAGAACCCTTCCGCGTCGAAGGCAAGAAGACTATGGGCTACGAAGTCGCCGAACAACTAGGATGGAAGCTGCCGGACGGGATCATCTATCCGACGGGTGGTGGCGTCGGCATGATCGGGATGTGGAAGGCGTTCGACGAAATGGAGCAGTTGGGCTGGATCGGGCCCGAGCGGCCAAGACCAAAGATGATTACCGTGCAGGCCTCGGGTTGCGCGCCTATCGTCAAGGCCTGGGAAGCAGGGAAGAGCGCGTCCGAAGTGTGGGCGGGTGCCGCCACCTTCGCCGCCGGTTTGCGCGTGCCCAAAGCGTACGGCGACTATTTGATCCTCGACATCCTGAAGAAGAGCCAAGGCACAGCCGTAGCCGCCACGGATGACGAAATCCTCGACGCGGTGCGCCATTGGGCGAGCGCGGAAGGCGTGTTTGCCTGTCCCGAAGGAGCCGCATCGCTGGTGGCGTACCGGAAACTTCGCGCCAGCGGCTTTTTCCGCCCCGAGGATACGGTCGTGCTGTTCAATACCGGCACGGCCTACAAGTATCTCGACCTGATGGAGGCGAAGCGAAGGACGGTGCGGCGCGAGCCTCCTGCAACGCGGAACATCGGGGGAATCATTGGGCCATTTTAGTGCGGCAATTCTTTACCACAGAGGGCACTGAGGGACACAGAGGAAGGCTGTTTTGATCTTCCTCTGTGTCCCTCAGTGCCCTCTGTGGTGAACGGTTCTAGATGTTGGCTCCACATGGACTCTCCATTCCAACGCGACCCTTTCCAGGCGCAGCGCGAAAGAATGGTGCGCTCGCAGCTAGCCGATCGCGGCATCTGCGATCTCCGCGTCCTGGATGCCATGCGCGATGTGCCGCGGCATGAGTTTGTGGCCGAGTCGTGGCGGGAGGATGCGTACGACGATCATCCGCTACCGATTGGCGCCGATCAAACAATTTCGCAACCCTACATCGTGGCACTCATGTTGCAGCATCTGGCTTTGCAGCCGGCCGACCGTATTCTTGAAGTTGGCACCGGCTCGGGCTACGTAACGGCACTGCTTTCGGAACTTTGTGCCGAGGTGTACTCGGTGGAACGCCATGCCGACCTGGCGTTTTCGGCAGAACGGAGGCTGGCGCGTCTGGGATATCCGAACGTGAAGATCCGGGTCGGTGATGGCAGCCGCGGATGGCCGGAGCACGCTCCCTACGATGCAATCCTGGTTTCGGCGGCGGCCTCGGAAGTTCCGCCGCCGTTGTTCGATCAACTGCGCGAAGGTGGACGCATGATGGTGCCGGTGGGGCCGGCGTTCAGCCAGGAACTGCAGCTGATTCGAAAAGTCGGCGGCAAGGCCGAGACGCAGAGTCTTGAAGGGTGCCGGTTTGTGCCGCTGGTGGCGGGGTAGAAGCGAGCTACGAGCTTCGAGCCATGAGCTACGAGCTTCCAGTTGCTGACTCCCGACTCCTAGCCCCCTGCTTTACAATGTTCGTCGTGGGAATTCTGCACAATCTGAAGATCACTTTGGAGATGATCAAGTGGGAGCATTCGATTTTCGCGCTCCCGTTTGCGCTCTGCGGCGCGATGTTGGCGGCGGGGGGTGTGCCTGCGTGGCATCAACTGATATGGATCATCGTGGCCATGGTGTCGGCGCGTTCGGCTGCGATGGCTTTTAACCGTCTGGCCGACATCTCGATTGACGCCGCCAATCCTCGCACTGCGATTCGCGCCCTGCCGGCCGGGTTGTTGACTCCATCGTTTGTAAGCGGGTTTGTTCTGATTTCGTGCGGGATTTTTGTTTTGGCGGCCTGGCAGTTGAATCGCCTGACGCTGATGCTGTCGCCGGTCGCGCTGGCAATCGTCCTGCTTTATTCGTACTCGAAGCGATTTACGCGCTGGTCGCACCTGTTTCTCGGATTTGCGCTGGGGCTGGCGCCAGCCGCGGCCTGGATTGCCGTGCGCGGGTCGCTCGATCCGCGCATCCTGCTGCTGACGGCGGCGGTTACCTTCTGGGTCGGCGGATTCGATGTGATCTATGCCTGCCAGGATCACGATTTCGACCGCAGCTATGGGTTGCACTCTCTCCCGCGTCACCTTGGGATCAAGACCGCGCTCCTGTTGGCCCGGCTCTTCCATCTTGTGATGCTTGGCCTGCTGGTCGCGCTCGTGATTGTGTTCAGCCTCGGCAAACTGGCGGTGGTGGGAGTCATCGCAGTGGCTGCGCTTCTGCTCTACGAGCACACCATGGTCCGTCACGACGATCTGAGCAAGCTGAACGCGGCGTTTTTCACGATGAATGGTGTGATTGCGGTCGTGTTCTTTGTGTTTGTCGCCGGAGATCTGCTGATTCGAGTTTGAATCGAAGCGATCGCCGAGCCGTCACGGTGGTTGCCTGTTTAGCCACGAAGGACACGAAGGAGCACGAAGGATTGAATTGAGACAGTAACGGCATCACAATCGCGATTGTGATGAGTGGCCGAGGCTGAGTTATCATAAAGACAATGCCTGCTTCGCACCCATTCCAGACCGACGACCCGCGTCTCCACCCGATTAAAGACAAGATTCTGGGCGGCGAACGCCTGAACGAGGCGGATGCGCTCGCTCTTTATGGCACCGGCGACATCCTCGCCGTCGGCTGGCTGGCGAACTGGGTGCGCGAGCGCAGGCATGGCGACCAGGCTTATTTCAATGTCAATCGCCATATCAACCCAACCAATGTGTGCGTAGCGGCGTGCCGCTTGTGCGCATTCGGTCGCAAGAAGGATACTCCGGGCGCTTACACCATGGCGCTCGAGGAGGCTTTCGAAACGGCTGCTTCCGGATATACCGAGGCTGTCACTGAGTTTCACATTGTGGGCGGACTGCATCCCGACTTGCCATTTCAGTATTTTCTCGACCTTGTCTCGGGGTTGAAGCAGCGCTTTCCGCAGGTGCACATGAAGGCCTTCACCATGGTCGAAGTTGCATACCTGGCGAAGCGGGCGAAACTTTCGATTCGCGAAACGCTGGAGCAGATGAAGGCGGCCGGGGTCGACTCACTGCCCGGCGGCGGCGCGGAAATTTTCGCCGACCGCGTGCGGCATATCATCTGCGACCACAAAATCGACGGCGATCAATGGCTGGATACAGCGCGCCTGGCGCATCAGATCGGGCTGAAGTCGAATGCGACCATGCTGTACGGGCATATCGAAAATGATGAGGACCGCGTTGATCACTTGCTGAAGCTGCGCGCTCTGCAGGATGAAACACACGGGTTTCAGACCTTCATACCGCTGGCATTTCATCCCGCGAACACGCCGCTGCAGCACCTTTTTACGACGACCGGCATGCTCGACATCAAGCAGATCGCGGTCAGCCGGTTGGTGCTCGACAACTTCCCGCACATCAAGTCGTATTGGCAAATGATGACGCCGAAGATCGCGCAGATTTCTCTGCGCTTTGGCGCTGACGACATCGATGGCACGGTGGTCGAGGAGAAGATCTACCATGATGCCGGGGCCACCACGCCGCAAGGGTTGCGCCGCCAGGATCTGATCCGGCTGATCAAAGAAGCCGGCCGCGAGCCCATCGAACGCGACACGCTGTACAGGCCGGTGACACGGACGGAGACGTCGTTTACCGTGTCGGTCTAACGCGGAAAATCTTTACCACAGAGGTCACAGGGGACACAGAGGCGCACTCGACTGGTTTCCTCTGTGTCCCTCTGTGACCTCTGTGGTTGAGCTTGGACCGCGGAACTTCCTTTAGGCAGGCGCATCTAACGACCATGGCAAAAGAGCAGACAGCAGTATTTGGCGGAGGATGTTTCTGGTGCATTGAGGCCGTTTTTCAGCGTCTGAATGGCGTGCAGCACGTCGAGTCCGGGTATATAGGCGGACACGTGGACAATCCCACGTACCGGCAGGTTTGCGGCGGTGACACGGGCCACGTGGAAGTCGTTCGCGTAACCTTCAACCCGGACGAGATCAGCTATCGCGAACTGCTCGACGTGTTCTTCACCGTGCACGATCCGACTACGCTGAATCGACAGGGGAATGACGCCGGCGAGCAGTACCGCTCCGTAATTTTCTACGCCGATGAAGAGCAACAGCGAATTGCGGACGATGTGATTGCGGAGATGACGGCCGCGAAAGCCTTCCCGGAACCGATTGTGACGGCGGTCGAGCCCGCCTCGAAGTTCTACGCCGCCGAGGATTATCATCAGAACTACTACAACGAGAACTCACGCCAGCCGTACTGCATGTTCGTGATCTCACCGAAGCTGGCGAAATTCGAAAAGAAGTTTGGCGAAAAGATGCGGGCCTGACCAGCCTCTCGCAGAAGATCGAGAAAAACCCTGCCACCGAGTGGTGGCAGGGTGAGTTGTTGAAGTTGGTTCGCCAGTTGCTATTTTCCGTAGAAGTAATCGGCGAAGGCTTGGCCGTTGGGCGTTCCCACTCCCGTCACATTGTCCCAGCCCAACTTCGTGTGCAGGGCTTTCGGATCGTTGCACGGAGTCCCGTCAAAGAAATCTGCCGGCAAGTCCGCACAATCGCTCCCGAACGTAATCACGAGCGATGTGAATTGCAGGTAAGGGTAATCCCAAAGCGCCGAAAGGAATTTCTTGGCGGACGCGCCGCCGTTGATGTTGTTTGTGTCATAGAAGTTCGTGCCCGTCGGTTCCTGAATCGATGCGGTCACGTTGTGTTTCGATTTAACCGGAACGACATCGAATATCGTTCCCGCTGGCATCGAGTAAAGATAGGGTGCCGCCTGACCGAGCTCGGACCCACCTCCCGCTATAGCTTCCTGGTTGGCGATGGCCCACAACCCGGAGAACATCGGAGTAGCAACGCTGGTGCCACCATACACTTGCCACACCTGTGCGGGAATCTGGCCCGGGATGCTGATGAGGATCGCGGCTCCGGTGAACGGATCCGCCAGCCATGAGATGTCCGGAAGTTGACGCCATTTGCCCGGAACCTTCCCCTTTTGATACCACGGCTTGGGGAAGCCGGCGAGACAGACTGTTGGGAAGACGGTCTGATCGTTGACGACACAGTTAGCCGGGCCGCCACCGGACCCATACTGGAACCCAAACCAGAGCGGCGGATCGAATATGAATCCGGTTTCGGTCAGCAAGGTTTCGTTGGTTCCCCAACCCGCTTGCCAGGCAATCGAGTTGTCAGGTTTCAGCGCCAGACTTACTCCCCCCACGGCCGTGGCCCAGGGGGAATCCGCGGGTGCAGAGACGGTCGGAGGAATTCCATAAATTGAGAAGTCTCCCAGGTCGCCCGACGAGAAGTTCATGGAAATCCCCATGGCAGCGCCCATTTCGGAGATCGCATTCTGAATATCCAGCTCTGCGGTCGAAAGGAACGCCTCGGGCACACCATAGCTGCCAGAGAGCACGTTTCCCAAACCAAGGTCCACGACATCCAACTCCGCTTGGTCCACATCTAGAAACGTGGCCGACGGCGGAACCACCAGGTTAATGTTGGCTCCCGGCGCGATCGCATGGGCCCATTCCACGTCGATGTTGATTTCGGTCTGTTCCCAGGAAATGCACAGGCTGGGCGCCGTGTAGGTGATAGCGAAGTTCGATGAGGTCAGCGGCGGCAGCCCGAACTGCGCCGAAAATGCGTTGGCATCGTCCTGAATCGTGGCCGAACCACACCAGTCGATGATCGCAATCGTCTGGCCGGTACCGTCGTATCCCTCGCCGTACAAGCCGTTCAGATTGTAGGCGGCCGCGATCGAGGGCGGAGTGTAGGCGCAGCCTGCGTCGGTCTGGGTCTGCAGATTCAGTTTATTACCCGAATACGTCCCGATCGGGAACGAACCGTCATTGTTGTTGGAGAACGTTTCCGTCTCAGTGGTCGTAAAACACTGCGAAGAAAAGAAACTGGGACTCGTCAAGCTGACAGCACTCTTTGCTGTCGCGCGCGCCGAAGCCGCAACCGGGTTATTGCCACTGAAACTCGCTGGCCGGGCTACCGCCGGATGGTCGAACTCCGCCGAGTCCAGTCCCGACACTGCACTCACCAACACCCCCGCTGCTCCCTCGACATAAGGATCGCTCGCATTGGCGCGGATCGTCTTGCCATTAACCTGATAGTTGTTGAGCTGGATCCGAAACGCTTTTTCGACATCGCCGACCGTCCCTCGTGCTCGCACGTAAAAGTTGTTCGGACCCGTCTTCACGACTTTCAGATTGTGGGCCCTAAAGAACTGACGCACCGTCTTCGCTTCCAGCGCCGTCGGCGCAAAGCGCGCAGCAATATCTTTCCGCTTCAGCCAGTGATGGTAGTTGGGAGAATTCCGATCGTAGAGCGACTGCGTCAGCGCGTCGAATTCGCTCCGGTTGTGCATCTGCAGCCAGATGCTGACGTCGATCACCTTGGCTGGATCCTCCGCTCCGAGATTCGGCGCGGTCGCAACGTACCTCGGCGTGTTGTGCGCAACGAATTTGCCCACCGGAGCGGCCGATACCACGGCGCAACCCATCACGACGACGAATGCGACAAGAAGCCCGTGAATGCCCGCCCCTGCAAGTGTTGCTTCTCTTTTTCTATTCATTACTCCCTCCCTGGGAGAGACTGCGTAAGGCTCGGACTGACGCGCCACTGCACCGACTACGTGTTGGCCGTCAGGGCCCAAGACGTTCGAAGTGTTAAGAGTTGAGAAATGGAGATGAAGCCACGGATTACCGTTTCGCCTTCGAATAAAAGGCCAGCAGCATACAGGCAGGCTGCGTGAACACCGGGAACAGTGCGTTCGCGGCTGCACGCATACAGGAAACGCGGCAAAAGGCAGATGGGGTACGCCATTTGGAGACGGAATACTATCCCCAATTAATTTGGAGGTCAAATTTTGTTTGCGGAGTTGAAAATCCTGTTCGTGCGAGCGTGAAAGGACTTATAGCTGATGATCTGAGCGGAGGGACACGGGTTCGGCTCGCTCGTCCAAGAGGAGGCGGCGCAAGGTGCGCAGATCGTTGAGCAAGCGTGCGCTGCTCTGCAAATGATGTTCCAGTTTGTCGAGTTTGAAGCCCACCAACCGGAGGGCCTCGACGCGCCGTTCGGATCGGGCGTTCGTGGCAGCGGTGAGATCGGACTGAATATCTTGCTTCGCTTCGATGATCGCGTCCAACAGCAGACGAACGTATTGCTGGGCATTCTCGACGCTGTCAAACGGGGTCTGCAAGGGAGGGCTCAGGACGAGGTCTCCTTGCTGAGTAGAAATATGGCGGAGAGGGTGGGATTTGAACCCACGATACCCGTTAAGGTATGTCCGCTTTCGAGGCGGATCGTTTCAACCACTCACGCACCTCTCCGGAGAAAAAGCCGGCTGCTCGTTTCTATTTGCTCGTCGTCGAACCATCAACTGCGAACGACCGCCGACCAACGACTAACGACGTTTTCGAAAGAACTCCTGCAGGATTTCCGCTGAGCGGCCTGCCAGCACCCCGCCGCGAACATCCATCTGATGATTCAGGTCGGGGTGATTGATCACTGCCAGCACGGAACGTACAGCCCCGGCCTTCGGGTCATCCGCTCCGTACACCAGGCGGCGGATGCGGGCATGAACCAGCGCCCCTGCGCACATCGCGCACGGTTCAATTGTAGCAAACAGCTCGCAGTCGCCCAGCCGGTAGTTACCGACGTTTTGCCCCGCCTCGCGGAGGGCGACTATTTCCGCATGGGCTGTCGGATCGTTGTCGGTGACATTGCGGTTCCAGCCACGTCCGACGACGCGGCCATCGCAGACCACGACCGCGCCCACCGGCACTTCGCCGGCTTCCAGCGCGCGCTGGGCCGAGCGAAGCGCTTCTTCCATCCAGAGTTCGTCCGATGCAGTGGTCAGTGGTCGGTGGCCAGTGGCTGGTTGCCTGAAACGCGTTCTCAGTTCTCGGTTCCCAGTTCTCAGTTCAGAATGACAAGGAAGGTCGAGACTGACAGGTCCATTTTACTTGGGAGCAGAAAATGAGCAGGGAGTTCCGGGCTTGGAATGGAACGCAGTTCTTCAGATGATGCGGAGCACGGTTCGCACAACTTCCGGCACAACCGCATGGACGACTTGAGGAACCACGATCGTTACGACGCACCGAGCGGCCACCACAGCCGGCAAGGCAATCAGGGCCCAAGCGATTGCCGATAGATTGGGAAGATACGTTCTCATCGCTTTGTCCTCGATGTTGATACGTGGCTGCGCGGAGGAAGGTTCCGTGAACCGTGTCATTCTGTTAACCAACCGCACATCAAGCAGTTAGCAGTTTCTGGCTGAGCGCGCCTTGGCAGCCAGGGACGAGCTATTTCGGTGGGTTGCGAGAGCCCGGTTGTCGTGTGACCGACCTCACACTCGCATGTTTGCCGCCGATGGTATCCTAGTCTGGCTATGGGCATGACGGCGATTCTGCGCAAAGTATTTCTGGTGGATTTGATGCAGGGCCTGGGAGTGACCTTCCGGTACCAGCATCCCAAGGAGATCTACACCGAGCAGTATCCGCTGGAACGCCCGCAGGTGGCCGAGCGTTATCGCGGCGCGCCGCGCCTCAACGTCAATCCCGATACCGACGAAAGTCTCTGCATCTCCTGCGATCTGTGTGCGCTTGCTTGTCCCGAGCACCTGATCGTAGTTACGAGTGAACGCAACGAAAAAACCCGCCGCAAGGAACTCACCACCTTCACCTATGACTTGAGCCGCTGCATGTTCTGCGGATTATGCGAAGACGCCTGTCCCACCGATGCGCTCGAACTCACGCAGGACTTCGAAATGGCCAGCTACACCCGCGAAGGCATGATCTGGGATCGCGAGACGCTGGAGAAGGGACCGCGGCCAACGGTGTACCAGAAGTAAATCCAGAAGTGGTGCCTCTTCTACACGCTGTCATCCTGAGAGGAGCGAGAATTCCGCGAAGCGGAAATCTCGCGGAGTCGAAGGACCCTGCGTTCTTCTCAGTAGGCAGAGTGCCCGCCTGTGCTATCCTCGCTTTTTTCCTTCATTTCAGAGATGGCCGAACTCATCTGGGACGGCAAGTACGACGAGCACGGCAACAAGCGCGCCCCGGTTCGTATCGAACTGCCCTTTCAAACCGTCGAGACCGTCAACGAGAGCGTGCAGGAGCGCCAGCGCACGCTGGAACTCTCCTCCTCCGGCCACGATCCCGAGTGGCGCAACCGGCTCATCTGGGGCGACAAGAAGTACGTCCTGCCCTCGCTCCTCCCCGAGTTCGCCGGCAAAGTCGATTTGATCTACATTGATCCGCCGTTCGATACGGGCGCGGATTTTTCGTTCACGACCACCGTCCCAGGCACCGATTTGTTACTCGAAAAAGAACCGTCTCTATTGGAACAGAAGGCCTATCGAGACACCTGGGGAGTAAGTGCCGAGGACAGGGCGCGGGGTGTAGGTTCAAAGGACAGATACCTAAGATGGTTCGGCGAAACCGCGCTACTGCTTCGCGAGTTGCTGGCTGAGACTGGCACGATCTATGTCCACTGCAATCAGACGATGCTCCCGTATCTGCGTTGTCTACTGGATGAAGTGTTCGGCGCCGACAACCACATGAACGACGTCATTTGGCATTTCGAAAACAAACCAAAATTTAGCTTTTCAAAGCTTATCCCGCGCGACTGGGAGTGCATTTTGGCGTACGCGCGCACGATGGGCGCTCATACTTTTCATCATCAACTGGTGCCAGTGAAGCGAGTACAGGAACAAGCAATCGTCGGATGGGATCCAGTCCTCAAGAAACGAATCGCGAAGCGCGATGAGAACGGTGACATCATCTACGAGACGCGCACTGAGAAATTGATGGGCAGCGTCTGGACCATCCCAATAGTGCATCCAGTAGCTCACGAACGTACCGGCTACGATACCCAGAAACCAGAGCCTCTGCGGAGCGCATCGTCGAAATCTCTTCTGACAAGAATAACCTGGTCCTCGACTGCTTTTGCGGCTCCGGCACCACCGCCGCCGTTGCCGAAAAGCTCAAACGCCGCTGGATCGCCTGCGACCTGTGACGCTTCGCCATCCATACCACGCGCAAACGCCTGCTTGGCATTGCCGGTGTAAAGCCGTTCGTCGTCCAGAACCTTGGTAAATACGAGCGCCAGCAATGGCAGGTGGCGGAGTTTCCCTCAAACGGCAAGAATAGACTTGAAGAACAGAAAGAACGCGAAACGGCGTACCGGAAGTTCATTCTTGAGCTTTACCACGCCACACCGGTCAGCGGCCACGTCTGGCTACACGGCGTGAAAGCCGGACGCATGGTCCACGTCGCCGCGGTGGATGCGCCGGTGACCCGAGCCGACGTGAACGCCATCGCCGCCGAAGTATGGAAAGCCAGCGGCAAAGGCCCCAACTCCCCGCAAAAGCCCGCCGTGGATGTGCTGGGCTGGGAGTTCGCGCTCGAAATTAACGAGACCGCAAAAGAGATTGCAGCCCAGGCCCGAGTGGACGCTGCATTCAAGAAAATTCCCCGCGAGGTGCTGGAAAAGAAAGCCGTCGAGCAAGGCGACATTCGCTTCTTCGAACTGGGCGCACTCGCCGTGGACAGCAAAATCAAGAAGCGCGAAGTCACTCTCACGCTCTCCGATTTCGTCATCCCGCTCGACGATGTGCCCGCCGAAGTGCGCAGCGCCATCAAGCACTGGAGCCAGATGGTGGACTACTGGGCTGTGGACTGGGACTTCAAAGAGGACACCTTCCACAACCAGTGGCAGTCCTACCGCACGCGCAAGAGCCCGAAGCTGGAGCTCTCGGTGAAACACGAATATTCCGACGCGGACAAGTACACGGTGGTGGTGAAAGTGATTGACATCCTGGGGAATGACACGACCAAGATGCTGACGGTAGAAGTTAAATGAACCTAAAAGCTGTCATCCTGAGCGGAATTTGCCTCGCGCGAAGCGCGAGACAAATGGAGTCGAAGGACCCCTACCAACTGGGCAGCGCCGGGAAAATGGCAAGGCGTTCTCCCTGTGCTGTCGGTATCGGGAGGACTCCCTGAGGCAGAATCGGAAGTCGAGCGGAGTAGGGGTCCTTCGACTCCGTGAATGCTTTGCTTCGCAAAGCATTCACTCCGCTCAGGATGACAGTGCGAGGTTTGGCGATGAAGATCGAACACAAGTATTTCACCTACATCGTTTGCAGCCGCTCCGGTACTCTTTACATTGGCATGACGAACAGCATCTACCGGCGGGCTTTGGAACACAAGAGTGGCGCAATCGAAGGATTCGCAAGCAAGTATCACTGCGACCGGATGGTGTATTACGAGAGCTTTGACGATGTTCAGAAGGCCATTGCGCGCGAGAAACAGTTGAAGGGCTGGACACGGTCGAAGAAGATTGCTTTGATCGAGTCGAAGAATCCGCGATGGGAAGATCTGGCTGAGAAATGGGGAGCGCAGATGCTGTTTGCGGGGGAAGCAATGAAGGGCCGGTGAGAGAACTCCCCAATGCCAAATAAAATCTGCCATCCTGAGCGAAATTTGTCTTGCGCGAAGCGCCCACTCCGCTCAGGGTGACATGGATTGAAAAGTATGCCCCGCCGCAAGAAACCCGCCGACGACACGCCCAGCCTGCTGGACATCACCGCCAAACTGCGCTCCGGCCCGTGCGTCCCACCTCTGCGAGAAGCCGTCAAAGCATGGAAGGCCGGCGGCTACAAAGGCATCACCGAGACCACGCGCATCCTGCTGAACTACTGGTTTTACTCCGACCACAAACTCAAGACCGGGAGGCCCTTCAAATATCACGCCTCGCAGCAGGAAGCGATCGAGACGCTCATCTACGTCTGGGAAGTGGAGAAAGTCCGCACCCGCAAGGACCTGCTGGAGCGCTACGCCCAGAACATCCACGACCTTCGCCTGCCTCCCGACGACGGCTTCGCCCGCTACTGCACCAAGATGGCCACCGGCAGCGGCAAGACCAAGGTCATGGCCCTGGCCATCGCCTGGCAATACTTCAACGCCCGCCGCGAGCAGGATGAAATTGCCAAAGACTACGCCAAAACGTTCTTGCTGATCGCGCCCAATGTCATCGTGCTCGAACGGCTAAAGGGCGACTTCGCCAATGGCAACATCTTCCGCGAAGATCCCATCCGTCCCAAAGAATTCGGCATCTTCTGGGATTTCGATTGCGTGATGCGCGGCGAAGGCGAGCGCGCTCATTCCGAAGGGGTATTGTTCCTTACCAATATTCAGCAGTTTTATGACCGTCCCGATCGTTCGCAGGACGAGGAACCGGACGTGATGACCGCGATCCTCGGGCCCAAGCCCCCGGCACAGAAGCTGGAGCAGACCGATTTCGCCGAGCGCATCGCCCGCCGCGCCGGGAAACTGCTGGTCATCAACGACGAAGCTCACCACACGCACGACGAGGACTTGAATTGGAACGAGATCATTCGCCAGCTGCATGAGAAAACGCCGCTGGCCGCGCAACTAGATTTTTCCGCAACCCCACGCTTCCAGAAGGGATCGATTTTCCCTTGGACGATATCGGATTATCCGTTGAAGCAAGCGATCCTCGACGGCATCGTGAAGCGGCCGGTGAAAGGAATCGCCAAGATCGCGGAACCTAAATCTGAACATGCCAGCGTTCGCTATCGCGGTTACCTGACGGCTGCGATCGAACGCTGGAAGGAGTACCGCAATCAGCTCAGGCCTCTGAACAAGAAGCCAGTGCTGTTCATCATGATGAACAGCACGGAAGAAGCGGATGATGTTGCCGACTGGATCGCCAAAGCTTACCCGGCAGAGTTTGGCGACGCTAAGACGCAAATCATTCACACCGACAAGCAAGGCAACGTAAGCAAGAAGGACCTGGAAGCGGCGCGCAAAGCCGTGCGCGGCGTGGACGACCCGCAAAATCCGATTCACGGAATCGTCAGTGTAATGATGCTGCGCGAAGGCTGGGACGTGCAGAACGTGACGGTAGTTGTCGGCCTCCGCCCGTACACGGCCAAGGCCAACATCCTGCCCGAGCAGGCCATCGGGCGGGGCCTGCGATTGATGTTCCGCGATCTCACAACCGACTACACCGAGCGCGTGGACATCATCGGCAACCAGAAATTTCTTGAGTTTGTTGACGATCTGGAAAAACTCGAAGAGCTGACCTTCGACACGTTCGAGATCGGCAAAGAGAAGCTGCGCATTCTCACCATCATGCCAATGGAGGGGCGGAAGGAGTTCGATATCGGCTTGCCCGTGCTCTCCCCGACGCTGGTGCGCAAGAAGAGCCTGGCGGAAGAGATTGCCGGGCTCAACGTGATGGCGTTCCAAACGATGCTGCTGCCCCTTACTCCCGACGATCCGAATACGAAGACATTCCGGTATGAAGGGCATGACATCATCACGTTGCAGAAGATCATTGACCGTGAATATCACGTGCCGGAACCGCAAACGTCGCAGGAGTTGATTGGGTATTACGCGCGGCGCATCGGCGAGGCAGTGAAACTGCCTTCGCAGTTCGCGGCTCTCGTACCTAAGGTGCAGGAGTTCTTCGAGAACAAGGCATTCGGCCGCTGGGTGAACCTGAACGATCCGGTGACGGTGCGCGCCATGGCTACGCAGGTGGCCAGCTATGTGTGCATCCAGGAGTTTACGCGGGTGCTGAAGGCGTTGAGCATTGCCGAACAAGAACCGCAGTTGCTTGCTCCCGATCGGTTGCTCTCCACGTGCCAGCCCTTCCCGTGGTCGCGGAAGGTGTATGAGGCGAGGCAGTGCGTCTTCAACATGGTGCCCTGCGACAACGAGTTCGAAAAAGATTTCGCGCGCTTCCTGGATAATGCGAAAGATCTGACGGCCTTCGCCAAGTTGCCGCAACCGTTTGGATTCTCGATCGAATACACGGACCCAGGCATGAATTTGCGTTCCTACTATCCGGATTTTGCTGCCATCGATTCCAGCGGAGCCCACTGGCTGATCGAAACCAAAGGAATGGAAACCGCCGATGTTTCGCACAAAGATGCGGCGGCGGCAAACTGGTGCGGAAACGCCACCCAACTCACCGGGACACAATGGAAATATGCAAAAATTCCGCAGAAAGCGTTTGAAGTGCTTCAGCCAGCCCGTTTATCGGAGCTAGCGGCATTGACTACGAACCCGCTTCTGCGGTCTGACCTCTGACTTCCGCCATCACTCCCATCCGTGTCCCGCGTCACAAACTTCAAAGCCGCCCCAATGCGACAATGTTGTCCTGATTGGGGCAGTGAAGAGGTGTGTCCATCTCCCAAGACGGTCCTCGACGCTGCCCCAAACCCATTTTCAGCGCTCTTTGACAACGCTAAGTCCTTATTCCGGAATATTTTCCATATAAGCCCTTGCGAATCTAGATTTTGGACTGTTTCCACAGCCTAACTCCATGATTCCAAAAGACCGGGGGAAGGGGGGTACCCTCCTAATTAGTTGGTTAGTACCCTCGGAGTAATTGGGCATGAAGAAGCAATTATTCGGGCAGCAGCGGCAGGCCTTGAATGCCCCACGAGATGTGGTGAACCGCATTGTTGGTAGCAAGAATCGCGGACTTGCCCGGGGCGAAGGCGAGTCCCACCAGGCCCTGTCCGGAAACTTCGAGCGTGGCTTTTGCGTCCGGCGTGATCTTCACGATGCCTCGCTTGCCGGCGAGCGAGGCGGCGACATAAAGGTTGCCGTCCAGATCGAACGCCATACCTTGGGGACGTCCGAGGCCGCGATAGAACACCGAAACGCTGCCGTGCGGATCAACCTTATATACGCAGTCGAAGCTGGAAGTCGTGGGGCCGGTGACGAACAGATCCCCGTGCGGACCGAAGGCCAGGTGATAAGCGGAGACGCTGGGTTCGAGCGTCGCGAAAACAAAAATCTGTCGGTCGGGCGCAATCTTGAAAATCGTTCCGCTGCGGTCTCCTACGTAGAGGTTGTGCTGGCGGTCGAACGCGATTCCGGTTGCGACGCCCATGCCTTCGGCGTAAGACGACACGGTGCCGTTGGGCGCAACTTTGTAGACCGTCTCGTCGTGCCGCGAGGAAACGTACATCTGGCCCTCGCGGTCAAAGGCGATGGCGGTCGCATTCATCATTTCCGTCAGGAAGGGTGCGATGTTGTAGTCGGTGTCGATCTTGAAGATCGCCACCGGGACTTTTTGTCCGCGCGATCCGGAGAACGTTACATAAAGGTTGCCTTCGTGATCGAGCGCGGGATTGGTCACCGGATGCAGGTTGTCGGCCACGGGGACTGCCACTTTGATGGAGTGGGCGTTGCTGACATTTCCGTTGGTTCCGACTACGATCGGCCCGGAGACAGCGTTCTCGGGGACGCGCGCTACCAGAAATTCGTCCGAACTGATCAGGACGGCCCCTTCCACCTCGCCGAAGCGGACGCTGGGGCGGCGGAATTCAGGGGGACGGAGGGCTCGGCCGGTGATGCGGACTTCGCCTCCAGGCAGGGCAAAACTGGGGGCGACCGCCTCGATGTGCGGCTTGCCGTTCACGTTCTTCTTGCCCAGCAGGCGGTCGGAAATACTCATGCAATTCTTTCCGGCAAAGCCAGAGCTACTTCATTAGAAGTCCGAAATGCAGCAACAGATGCATGACGGCAAGCGCATATAGGCCTGCCCCCAGGTCGTCTACCACGATCCCGGTGCCTTCGGGCAATCGCTCCAGCAGGCGGATCGGGGGCGGCTTCAAGATGTCGAAGACACGGAAAAGTATAAGGCCCACGAGGAACGTTTTCCAAGCGAGCGGGACTGCGATGAGGGTGACCAGTTGGCCAGCGACCTCGTCGATTACTACGAATTGCGGATCCTTCAAGCCAGATGCGCGCGCGACCTGCGTCGCGGCGGGGATTCCGATCACGGTGACCAGCGCGGCCGCTGCTAGCGTGGCCCAGGTGCGTGCTTCGGGTGCGAGGCGTGAACTGATTAGTGCCCAGACTATGACCGTGGCGGCCGATCCCCACGTGCCGGGGCCGGGCTTCAGGCGGCCGGCGCCGAAGAAGGTTGCTATCAGAGTTGCCCATACTGGCGCTCGGGGGAGGGGCGCCCCTTCGGCAAGCTCAGGGCAGGCTCCCGAGACTGCCGGCGGGGCGCCGACGCTACGGTCGGGGGTCGTCGCGCTCGCGACGGTTGGGCTGGCGGATTCGGGGGGGTGCCTCACTGGGGTTCGTCGGGATCTTCGAGGTTGGCGTCTCGGATCCCTTCCTCAGCGTCGGTCACCGGCGACGTGATTACGTACGCGCCGCTGGCCCATTTTCCCAAATCGATGAGGCGGCAGCGATCACTGCAGAAAGGGAAGTCAGGGGCGGCAGCTGTCACCGGCTTCTTGCAGATCGGACATTTCAGCTTCAGTGAACGTTTGCGAGGCATCGGATCTATTGCAGACGTCCGAGAGTCCCACTCATCGCAAAGAAACGCGATGAGTGGGGCACCCAGTCCGGCAATCTGACTTTACACGATCTCAGCCACCAGGTCGTAGTCGTGGGCGGCCGTGATGCGGCAGCGGTAGAACTCGCCCTCCTTCGGTTCTTGGCTGTCGGGATAGTCGTTTACGAAGACCTTGCCGTCGATTTCGGGCGCGTGCATGGCGGTTCGGCCTTCCAGCAACAGATCAGTTTCCTCGGAAGGACCCATGAGCAGAAGGTCGATTTCGCGTCCGACGAGCGACTTTTTTTTTGCGCGGCTGATCTTTTTCTGGATTGACATCAGCAATTTGCGGCGGCTCTCGATTTCGCGGGTGGACAGCTTCTTGCCCAGGTCAAACGCGCCCGCGCCCTCCTGGTCGGAGTATGCGAAGGTTCCCATCCAGTCAAACTGCGCCTGCCGCACGAACTCGCACAGTTCTTCAAACTCTCGTTCGGTCTCGCCGGGGAAGCCAACGATGAACGAGGTTCGCAGAGTTACGCCGGGAATCGCACGGCGCATTTTTTCGATCGAGCGCAGGAACAGATCGGCCCCGCCTCCCCGCTTCATGCGCTTCAAAACCGCAGCCGAGGCGTGCTGCAGGGGCACGTCAACGTAGGAACAGATGTTGTCATGCGCCGCGATCGTTTCCAGCAGCCGGCCGGTAATCTTGTTTGGATAAGCATAGAGAAACCGGATCCAGCGCAGATCCTCGATGCTCGCGAGTCTTTCCAGCAGCAGCGGCAGGCCGTCTTTCAATCCCAGATCCTCGCCGTAGCAAGTCGTGTCCTGTCCGATCAACGTAATCTCGCGCACGCCCGATTGCGCCAGGCGTTCGGCTTCGGAAATCACCGATTCGAAGCGCCGCGAGCGAAACTGTCCGCGGAGCTGGGGAATAATGCAGAAACTGCAAGGGTGGTCACAACCCTCGGCAACCTTGATGTAGGCGGTGTACCCGGGCGTCGCCAGCACGCGCGGGGTGGCCTCGTCGTAAAGATAGTTCGGGAGATCGGCGACGGCTCCATCCCAGGAATCGCGCGCAAAGCGTCCATGACTGCGGCGATGGTCACCCTCGGGGCGCGTGGTGAGAATATGGAAGGGGCTGGGGGTGCGTGGTGCATCTGCGACCCCGGTGGCGGCGAGGATCTTCTCTAACTCGCCCGTGCCGACGACCGCGTCGACCTCCGGAATATTCTTCCGGATCTCGTCCCGAAAGCGCTCCACCAGGCAGCCGGCGACCACCAGCTTCTTGGCCTTGCCTCCAGCCTTGTGGCGAGCCATTTCGAGGATGGTATCGACCGACTCCTGCTGCGCGCTGCCAATAAAGGAGCAGGTGTTGACCACAATAACGTCGGCATCCTCGGCGTCCGGCGTGAGTTGAGCGCCAGCCTGGGCCAGCATGCCCATCATGACCTCGCTATCGACGAGGTTCTTGGGACAGCCCAGGCTGACGAAGCCTACCTTGGACGGAACAGCCTGCCCTGAAGGCACGGATATGGTTTGGTCTGAAGGCACCAGGAGTAAGAAAAAGAAAAACTTTCTTTAACGATTTTAGCATCCGGGGGCGGAGGGCGGGGGCGGAAGCGGGAAAGGGTTGAGGACCAGGGAGTACCATACGAATTCTACCGACCCGGTGGTTGCGTGCTAATCTTGTTCAAACAACATCCCTCGATACTCCGGAGGAGAGATGTCGGCCAATCGGCTCGCGTTTCTGATCGTATTGCTGTCCGTTCTTGCTCTTCGTAGCCTCGCGCAACGTCCGGCATTCGAGAATGTGAACCAAATCTCGGTCACCGTAGGAAGGACCTTTGTCAGTACGCAGACAATCCAGAACCCTACTGACTTGCCTCCCACCCTTCATTTTGCGAACGAAGAAAGCTTTGCTCTCAACTATAGTCGCCAGTTCAAGGGCCACGGCTTCTTCGCGTTCTCTGGGGAATTGCCGGTGGCTATCTATCCTCGCATGGACCTGGCTACTCCCTCTCATGGGATTCCGAAAGACATCGGCGCGCTGTTTATCACTCCTTCGGCGCGGGTGAATTTTTTCGCGGGAGACACCCTCTCACCATGGGTCAGCGTTGGCGGCGGGTACGCCCGCTTCCGGGAAGCTTCGACGCTGAATTTTTACGGCACCAATCCCGGCCCCAGAAGTACCAATACGGGGGCGATTCAGTTCGGACTCGGACTCGACGTCTGGCCGTGGAACCATTGGGGAATCCGAACGGAAGCGCGAGATTTCTACTCTGGTGTTCCGGATTTGAACCTCAAGACTGGGAATAACCGGCAACACAACTACTACGTGGGGGTCGGCGTCATCCGGCGATTCTAGCGTCGTGAGCTCGTGGGGATCATGCGCTCAGACGAGCGCTACGCCTGCGCTCCACTGGCGAGAGCTTACTTTGCAGCGCGAATCTCTTCCAGAAGTTCAGGCAGGGCGCGGGCATCGTCTACCGACTGGCCGAAGCGCGCCGATTCGTAAGCGCGTGTAAACGCCGCAACCCCTTGCTGCAAGCCCGGTTCCTGGATGGCCGCCACAAAGTCGCTGGGCGTTTGTGACGGAGACTTGCGCCAGCCCTGCCGCGCCATCCGCCGCAGCATTTGTTCATACCACAAGGCGGCGGATTCGCGCGGCGCGCGATCGGGATGTGCCCGGAGGGTGCGGGCTCGGAGGACCCGAAGGATGCCACCGAGGTTGATCAGGACAATCAGAACGGCGGTGGCGGCGAACGCGCCACCCATCCAGCGCACCGGAGAACGAGTAATTTGTTGTTGAGCGCTGCGGGCGGATCGCAGGAGCGCCCGATGCTGCCGCTCCACCCAGCGTCCAATCTCGTCCAGAAGATGGCGGCTGTTGGACGCTGCATCGCTGCCGAGTGAACGCTGGTGCGCGGCATCGTAATTGATGATCCATTCCCTCCAGAAGGACGCGGCCGCATCCGCATACAGTTGCATCCGCGACCAACCCGAACGAGTGGGGAGACTGGCCGCTGGAGTCGGATCAAAACTAACCCACCCGCTTCCCGGAAAGTAAGCCTCAACCCAGGAATGCGCGTTGCTGGCGCGCACTACATACTGTCCCGTCAGATCGTTGAATTCCCCCGTGCGGAACCCAGTGACCAGGCGGGTCGGGATGCGAAGGGAGCGCAGCATCACAGCCATGGAACTGGCGAAATATTCACAATGCCCCCGTTTTCTTTCGAACAGGAAATCAGCCAGCGGATCTTCTGGAACACGTCTGGGGAGTTCCAGCGTATATCCGAAACGTGTGCGCAAGTAGTGCTCGAGGGCTGCGGCCTTGTCGTAGTTGCTCGGAGCGGAGGCGGTGATTTCCCCGGCTAATTTCGAAATACGAATATCCAGCGGGGGCAGCTTCAGGTATTCGTCCATGCCGCCGGGCAAGGTGTTGGGAGCGAGGCGGAGTTCGTCTTCGTCGGGTTCGACGAGGTCAGACTCGGCTTCGTAGCGGTTGACAGGATGCTCAGTGTCGAGATTGTAGACCGCACCTCCAGCGTCGGTACTCAATTGGCGGTAATCCCCGCTGAGCATGGTGGGCCGGTCCGCCAGAAAGAAAACGTTCGTGCCCAGCGGTTCCATCAGGACGCGATAGTGGATCGCGCGGCGGGGTAGTGTCCGAAAGGCGGCTTCGCCTACGGCGGGCGCCAGCCGATAGCTTCCGTCGAGTCCCGGCCGCATTCCTTTTTGGTCGAACGCATTGGACCACATCTTGCCGTCAAAACGGTTGAGGGCAACCCCGCGCCACTTCAGATCGTATGCGCCCTGAAGATCATTCTGGATCTCGATGTGCATCACGACCGCGCTTGATTGCTGGATCTGCCCGATGCGGCCTAACTGCACGCGATCGGTGAAGCCGGTCGATAAATCGCTGGTCGAGGTGTAGGAGGTCAGGTAGCGCGAGGAGACCCGGGGCAGAAGAAAGAAGATCAGGAAGCTCCCGGCCATGATCAACAACACGAGAAGGGGAGCGGTTGCCAGCAGAACGTACGCCATCCGGCCGTAAGGAGAGGCCATGCGTGGCTCTTGCGCGCGCGCATGTTCTTCGGCCAGCGAGTGGCGCATTTCCATCAGCACAAACGTGATTACCGCGACCAGCAGAAACCCGGCAAATGAGAACAGGAAGACGCTGTCCACCGTGAGCACGGCCGCCGCCAGCACCATCAGGAACGAGAGGGCCGCGAGCATGTAGTGGTCGCGCGTGCGCTGCAGCGAAAACAGGCGGACGACCATCAGGAACAACACGAGGTGTACGCTCGCAGCCAGGAAGCTACGCGAGACGAAAAAGTAATCCGCCAGGCCGACGAAGATGTAGAGCAGCGTCAGGTAGTTCGTCCAGCTCTCTGGGATCGCGAACTCCCGTTGTGCCGCTAACTGGTAGCCACGGAGCAGCAGGGCAAGCCCGACCAACACAACCGCCGGCAAGTCCAGGCCGCCGGTCGAAGCCAGCGTGCCAAACCCGGTCAGCACCAGCAGGTAGAGCGCGACGTTAAAGTAGCGCTCGATGGCGCTAGCGATCGTGGGCTTGCCCGGGTTGGCGGCCGCGGAAGACACAGGAAACCCCTATTGTTGGCGAAAGCGACGAGGAAGGGAAGTGCCCGGGGTAACAGCTGCGGCTTTACTGAGGCTTCGATTGCATACCAACATCAGTACTCGCTTCGCCGAAGTCTTAACCACGGAGGGCTTCTCCGTTCAACAAGGCGGTCGGAAAAGGTTGGTCAGTGAGTGGCGGGCCGGTCGGGGTCGTGTGGGCCCATATCTCGGCCGTGCAGAATCCAAAACGCAACTCTCTCCGCCAACGCACAGATCGTCAGAGAAGGGTTCACGGATAACGCAGACGGGATCATCGAGCCGTCGGCAACGAACAGATCCGGGTACCCCCACACTTCTCCTCGGTGGCTAACCACGCTGGTATCCGGGTCCGAACCCATGAAAGATCCGCCGAGCGGGTGAGCCGTCAGCAACTTGCGAAATGGCCAGTGCCAAAGGATGCTGGTCACGTAGCGGCCTCGCACACCCCGGCTCAACTCTTTCATCGCCTGTTCCATTTCCCTGAACATTTGGCGGCTATTTCGGTGGCTCCAGACGATTTCAACTTGGTCGCCGTTCCATCGGAGTCGGCCATCAGCGGCGTCGGTGCCCATGCCGAGATAGGGAAGGAATCGGGTTGTCGCTCCACCGCGAAAGAGTTTGTCGACTTCAAACCCGATCCGGCCCGATCCATTGCCCAGGGTGCTGGAAATATACGTGGACACAGCTTTGAACAGGCTGATCAAGCGGTTTTCACCAGGAATCACACCCTCCATCATCCACATGAACGCGTCCGGGTATCCCAGGTCTTCGATGAAGATTCGATTGTTCGGGGTGGAACAGTCGACTCCTGCGGTAATGCTTGGGCCCCGACCGGGATCGATCTCCCGATCCGTGTCCATCGCTCCGGCAAGGATAAAATCTCCGTTGCCGGAGAACCGGCAACCCAACCTTGGGCTGAGCGCAGGAAGGGTGCAATGCGAGAACTTGCAGCGCAGCAACAGCTCGGTTGTACCGAGGGTTCCGCCCGCAAGGATGACCTTCCGTCCCACTACGGAGCCGGGCTGCGAAAGCCTCGGGTTGTTGCTATCCAGTTTTCGGTAGGTGACTCTGTATCCTTGGCCGTCGATTGGCTCGATTCGTTCTACCTCGTGGAGGGGGAAAGTCTCAGCACCATGTTTCTCGGCCAGGGGGATGTAGTTCAGGTCCAGAGTGTTCTTCGAATGCAAGTCACAACCGAGCATGCAGTTGCCAGAGTAGTCGCAGGCGCTCTGCGCGCCGCCGCCGTGGGGATTGGCTCGGTCGGATCCCGTGTAAACACCAATGGGCACTAGTTGGGCGGTGCGTCCTGCCGCGGAAGCTGCCGCCAGAAAGACTGAAGTTCTCCTGGGTAGTTCGCGTCCGGCGGGCGGACTGAGGGGGGCCGAGTCGAGCATATTTTCGGCAAGCGAGTAGTAGGGATCCAGGACGGCCCGGGTGATTTCCCTGGGCCAAGCTCTGGAGGAAAAAATCTCTGCGGGCGTGCGGAGGTGGACGTTAAAGTAATGAAGGGATCCGCCACCCACGCCGCATCCCTGTACGACATCAATGCGTCGGAAGGCCCGGTATTCCAAGAATCCAAGGCTTTTATCTTTTCTCCAAAAGCATTTGGCAACTTCGGCGGGGGAACGGGGGAAATCAGTCTTGGACCAGCGTTTTCCGCGTTCCAGCAGGCAAACGGAATATCCCCCTTGGGCGAGTCGGCAGGCCGTAGCCGCGCCTCCAAAGCCTGAGCCGATCACCACCACGTCGTAGGAGGGACGCATCGCAAACCTCTGGCTAATGCCTTGTCTGCAGCCGTCTGCAAAAGGGGGACCTGATCTTTGGTTTTGGGCGGGATTCTACCACAGGCTGCCCAAGGCTATCGTTCGACTCAAGATCGATGCACAACGGCAGATATTCGTCCTTTTTTGTTTCGCTCGCCAACAATACTGCTTGCGATCAGAAACGAGCTGTGTTATTTACGCACTACTCTAATAGAGGACTTTTACCGACCCTGGGTCGCCGCACCCTTCCGAAGTTGTGCCTGGCACAGAGTCCGCTCTCGAAGCAAGGAGCGCAGATGGATAAGCCATTCAGTTATTACGTTTCTCTGGACGGTCCGCACCTGGACGGTTTGATTGGCCACGCCGGTATGTTGCGTTTCGACTGGCCTGCGAAAACGACGTCGATGGAGTACTACGACGGAGTGAGCGGAGGCCATAACGTCTCCATTGCCCCGAGCGGCAAGATCGGTTTGCTGGGGAACTTCAGCCAGCAGTTGGTGTTGGTGGACATGGAGAATCTGAAAGAGCTTACGCGACAGTCCACCATGCGGATCGAACACGCCAACTACAGGCTGCGCTCGAACACCCATCATCTGTGGTACGACGACAACCAGCACTTCATTGGCGCGGTCGGCGACCATCTTTACCGCTTCGATATCAACGATCTGTCCAGCCCGGTCAAACTTGGGCCTCATCTGCTCTATAACGCCCATGAACTGCGCTGGGATCGTAGCAAGCGCTTCATCCTCATGGGCGACTTGGGTCCCGAGGACGCGGCGCCACGACAAGTCGGCGTGTTCGACCTTGAGACCAACGAGTCGACGGTCATCAAGTTGCCGGATACCTGCTGGCACGTTTGTGTGCACCCGGAAAAGCCTCTTGGCTACGCTGCTACCTACTCCTTCGCTACCGAGGATGAGGATTACGTGGATTGGTCGCCCGCCTTCCGCCGAGAGTACGTGTTTGAGATTGACCTGCCGCAGAAGCGAGTCCGCCGATCCTGGAGCGGTGGTGCGGAGTTTCCGATCCACCTGAACTCCGATATTGGGGTCTACGACGACAAGCTCTATCTTTCCTGTGGCGGGAGCCACACGGTCGTAGAGTTGAACCTGGCAGACGGCGAGTTTCGCGAGCCGCGGGTTCTGGACGGCCTACCCGATCTCTGGAAGCGCGCCCGGATGTGGAGGCAAAAAATTTATAACATCATTGGCGCGTCGGCCCGCCGGCCGACTCTAATCAACACCCACTACATTTTGCAGACTCTGCTGGTGACCGGGTGGCGCAATATGGACGGTATCTACTCGGCCAGGGTTTCACCCGACGGCAAGTATCTGGTCACGGGCAGCCGCGGCTACAACGTTTTGACCGTCTATGAGCGCGAGTCGTTCAAGAAGATCTACTCCACCCAGCTTCCCACCTTTGGGCCCGAGGTGTATCGCCGACCGTATTCGAAGTTTCTGAAGCGCATCAATGGCATGCATCTGGGCATGCATCACAGCGAGATGCGTCCGGAGCCGCCTGAGAATTGACGAAAAGAATTGAGCCATGACCGACACTAGCGCAAAATTCAAAACACTTACCTGCCTGGAGGGTCAGAGCGGCCAGGATGCTCTGCTCGATGAAATTCGCCGCGACATACAGGCGAGCTCGGTGCTCGACGCCATGAAGTCCTATATGGATCAACTCCACGGCAAACTGGACAACAATGCACGACCGTACCAGAAGCTGGCACGGCTGTTTATGGCCGGCAATACACCCACGAAGGTGGAAGGGCATCACTACGGCGAGGCGATCGGACTGCGCAGCGGCGACGAACAAGGGATCCTCGCTTCCTACGGCAACTTCATGGGGTTTCTCTGGGGGACGACGGTTGGGCCTACCGTGCCGTGGGTGGGCAAGTCATTTACGGCGCTCGGTGCAGATGTGGTCAGCGACTACACAGGTGCGCCGGGAGATGAATCCAAGCCGTTTTTTCTAGGCATCAACCACTTTGAGCGGCTGGAACAATCCCTGGTCAACCGGTTCAGCTTCTCGGTGGTCACGTTCTGGATGCACCTGCAAGATGCACCGTCTCAGGAGCGGGCGCGCTACGGTTACGATAAGAATGGCGGTCTTTTTATTGCTCATCGCGCCCCGTCTGTTTACTCTGGCACCAACCGCGAAGTGTTTCAACTCAACTACCGCTGGCGACAGCTAGGGAACATCCCTCCGATCAGTTATCTGATCGACGAGATCGTTGAGATCGCAGAGGGCCTTTGCTTGGGCCAATTGCTGTTTGCGACCAAGAAGGTTTTGGAGGCCTTCGAGGGCCTGCGGCCTGCTGCGGACTACGACTATCAACACTTCGGTTACTTCCTGCTCGTGGATGACACCTGGGAGCAGGAAGTTTCTCGCGTTTTTCCAAATATCAGGCTTGGCAGTGCCCCAGCAGCCAGCGCACCCGCCCCGGGGGCGGGTGCATTTTCACCAAAGTTCACGACCTTGACTTTGATGGATACTCCGGACGGCGATTGCGATGACCGAGTGCTGGCACAGATCAAGGAGGATATGAAGGGCCGAGCCACCATTCTGGATCTGTTGAAGTTCTATTCCGACAGGCTCATGGAAAGGTTCGACAACGACTCTCCCTATTTCGTCAGGATGCACGAACTCTTCAATCGAGGAATTGGTCCGGATGAAGTCAGAGGATACTATCGCGGTGCGGTGGTTTCGTTTTACACGGCCGGCTACTACAGATTGTTCAACATCAATACTCTGAATGCCGCCTGGGTTCCGGGCAAGTTCTTTTCTCCATGGACCGGGAAGACCTTCGATCCAGCCAGCCCGGAACAACTGAAGAACTACACCGATGGTTACGAACAAGGAACAGTGCCGACATTCTGGGGTGCGAACACGCTGGCGTTCCGCACCGCCCTGCAGAAGTTTGTCCGCGAGGGTATGAAGATCACAAACGTTTGGATGGAAGAAGTTTCGGCCGAAGAGTCGAGGCGATTCGGATACGAGGCAAAAAGCTTTTTCTTCATTGCGCACAAAGGCGTCTCGGTAAACGAGGAAAACCGCGGAAAGAAAGTATTTCTCTTCAACTATCGTTGGCCGAAACTCCGCACGATGCCGCCCGACTCCTACTGCATTGACGAACTGGTGCAGATCGCCGAGGGCCTTTACCTGGGCCAACTCATTTACTCAACCGAAGTGCTCAAGAAGTTCGACCCGGCGATTTCATCAGCAGAGTATAAGTATCGGCTGTTCGGATATTTCCTGCTCATGGATGAAGAGTGGCAGCGGAGAAGGCTGGCGATCGGACTTGACCCCTACAACGGGTAAGAGCGCGCCGTGTCGCCCGGTCTCCGCCGTGGGAGGTAGTTTGCTCGAACATGCTTTGCCGCGAATTCTGAGTCCCAATCTGGGCTGTCCCCTTATCCTGTCCGCCCCCGATCTTTCCCGAGAAGGCTTCGAAATCGTGCTGGTATGTTGCGCACAGGAGTGGGGATCGGCGACGTTTCAAGTGCGCGCCGTGCCCTCCTTCCAGGACGATGGGGTCAGCGAGTTCTCTCTCGACCTACGGGAGCGTTCCGAGATCACGGAGCAAGGATTGCCTGCCCGCTTCGAAAATCTCTCGGAGACTCGTTTTCTTATCAGCACCACGCTCCGCAACGCGCTCTCCGATGGGAAGGCAAGATTCGGCCGCGGCCAGGTTTTTCCCGTGAAGAGTGTCGACAACAACCAGATCCGCCGCGCGGGTGCATCGCCGAGACCGACACTGTACGACCTCCAGTTGCTCGACAATGGTCGCGTCCTACACACGGCCCTCCACGCCATTTGTGTTTGTCCTGAATCAAGAACTGAGTCTCGTGACGTGCGCTTCATTCATCTGACAGACTTACATGTTGCCGCGCGCAACGACTTGATGGATCTGGAGACCAACCGCACCGTTACCGCGTATCCTCCCGGCCAGGAGCTCACTTTCATCAATTTCAATGACCGGCTGAGGCGGTTCATCCACGAAGCCAACCGTCTGGCCAACTCCGGCGAACTTGATTTTGTGCTGGCGCTCGGTGATCTCGTAGATTTTGTGAACCAAGGCCTAGAGGAAGACCGGAGCGGCGAAAACAACTGGCAAAATTGCGTGGATATCTTGACCGGAGGAGGGCGCGAGAAATCTGGGCACCAGAACGAGGGCCTCCGAGTGCCGATCTTCACGACCACCGGCAACCACGATTGGCGACCTTTTCCCTACCCGCCCACTTTCAACGCGACAACCTTCGGCCTTGCAGCCGAGGATCTTGACGAGTTCGACTATCTCTACGCCAGTTCTTCGGAGGTCGTGGGGAAGAGGATCTCCGATGTTCAATCCAAGATCGTTGCCGAGGGATCGCCGATCCTCGGACGAAGTTGGTGGGGCACGGCCGTGGGCAAGGGCTTGAGTTGGTTTCTGAACCTGCGTTCACGGGTCTGGACGCGGACTCTGGCGCTCGCAGTAAAGGTTCTGCCCGGCTTACTCGCAACGCTCCTGGCGGCAACGGGGGTCGGCGTCGGCTCTTTCTCAAAGCTGGAGTGGGGGGATCTCAAGAACTTCATACTTTCCCAGTCGAAGGGAATCGGCTTGCTCGCCGCAGCCTTGATTGTGCTCGCGGCAGTCCTTGTTCTGGGGGCGGCCTTGGTGCTGCTGCGGCGGATTGGCGATTCCTTGACCGAAGCTTTGCGAGAGAAAATCACGGGCCTGATCGGAATCGAGAGCGGAGTCAGCGGCTTGCTCGATTACTTTCTACAAGTGAATCCCTACTTCAACTACGCTTTCAGCTTTGGAGATTGTCATTTTATCTTGATGGATAGCGGACACGATGCTATGACGTGTGAAAGCTTCTCGGACGAAGGCGGCAAGAAGATTCGCCCCTTGAAGATCCGGGACAATATTCTCGGAGGATCGCCGGAGTCGATGGCGTTTTATCCGCCCAACGAGTGCTATCCCTACAGCCAGATCGCATGGCTCGAAAGCGCGCTAAAGCACATCCAAGAGCGCTACCGCTTGGTGGCGCCGGATGCGGCGCGACCGTGCCGCATCATCGTGGGCTTGCACGCTCCCCCGGCGAATCTGAGCCCTACGCAACGCAAAAAGGCGGACGCTCAGCGGGCTGGTGGCGGCGAAGACGGTCTTCTGCTCTCGCGAAAATGGTGGGGCGGTTACGACATCCATTACGGCACCATCAATCATTACGTCAGTCAGTTCTTCTACCTTTGCCTGGGATTTCGGGAGTCGGCCCTGCTGCAACCTTCCGGCCCCGGGATTGATTTGGTTCTATCGGGGCATGTCCACTGGAATATGGAGTTTCGCCTCGCAAAGCCGCAATCGGACAACACAGGAGAATGGCATCCCCAAGTGTTTTATGGGGATTTCAGCAAGATGGTGGAAGAGGGGCAGGGGCAGGGAAATCGGTGGTGGAACCCACTGCTTCTTCAAACCGCGGCGTGTGGGCCCCCGAGCGCCGCAGCCGAGAAAACTCCCTATTACCGTCCCGTTCACATTGACTCAACTCTGACGATCCGCGCCCTCCACCCTGTTCACGTCGATGTCGGCGCACTCCGAACCACAGAGCCAAGGATCGGTTGCACCTGAGGGCTTGTGTCCGGCTGTTTCCAAGCCAAGGCCGTTCCGACTCCGCGTTGCTCCGTACTATCTGGCCGTTTCCGCTTGCCTATGTGCCCGTGCATAAAACACTGCTGTTAGTACAAATAGAGGAAAATCCACCAGGAAGATGACCAAATGCGCGAAAGCTCGGCTGACCACGGCAAAGTAGACCAAGGCTGACAGTCACGATGCCGCCTTGGAGAGAGGTTGCCCGGAACTCCGTTGAAAGTTAGCGACTCTCGGCTGTCATAGGCTACGCAACCTTCACTTCCTCAGCAACCGCCTTCTTCGAAACCGTGTTCGCCAGCGCAGTCAGCAGCGACGGAATTTCGCGGTAGCCCTGTACCTTGCGAAACTGGCGTTCGGCTACCAGCAGACCCGAGCC
>JAIQEY010000063.1 GCA_020073565.1 Terriglobia bacterium | reverse complement strand
CCATTCGCCGTCGGAGCCAGCAACGTCGAGTCTCCTGGACGCGCCTTCTTGTGTTGGCTCAGCGATGGCTTCCTCAGCCGCGAGCGCTCCATCCCTTTCCTGACGCTCGCTTTGCCGCCAGTCATCCGAGATAAGAACCGGATGCGCTAACAAGCGCTCGTCCGGGTCTGTACGGGGGGCAACCAGAAATGGTTGTCCCTACCGTGATCGGTTATTGCGGTTGCGAGTTGAAGTGAGCGTTTTTAAACAGACCCCCAAGTCGAGGCTGGCTAGCATGATGAGGTAAGGACTGTATCCGGATGTAGTCTGCTGGAGACCAATCACCGCAAGCAAGAACCGCGCCCGACGTGACGAACGAGGGCGCATGAAATCACCGCGATGGAGGCAACACTCATGAAACGAGTTGGACTTATCATGATCAGCACGGGTGTTCTGCTCCTTCTACTTTTGACCGTTGCTCCCACGTACGCACAGCAGGAGCAACATGAACAAGAGGCTAAGTCCCCGAAAAAGGAGCAGCAGGCTAAGCCTGAAAAGCAGCAGCGACAAGCCAAGGGTCAGCAGGAGCAGCAAAAGAAACAGCAGCAGGAACAAGTGAAGTCCGAAAGACAACAACAGCAGCGGCAAGCCAAGGGTCAGCAGGAGCAGCAAAAGAAACAGCAGCAGGAACAAGTGAAGTCCGAAAGACAACAACAGCAGCGGCAAGCCAAGGGTCAGCAGGAGCAGCAAAAGAAACAGCAGCAGGAACAAGTGAAGTCCGAAAGACAGCAACAGCAGCGGCAAGCCAAGGGTCAGCAGGAGCAGCAAAAGAAACAGCAGCAGGAACAAGTGAAGTCCGAAAGACAGCAACAGCAGCGACAAGCCAAGGGTCAGCAGGAGCAGCAACGGCAACAGCGAAGTCAGCAACAGGCCAATCGGTCTTCACAGCAAGGGCAACGTGTGCAGCACGGTCAGCAGCGGGAGGTGTGGCAGCAGCATCGCGCACGTAACTGGCAGTCCGAGCACCGCGACTGGCGGCAACGTGGCGGTTACAACGGCTACCGCATTCCAGAAGACCGTTATCGTGGCAACTTTGGTCCGAATCACTGGTTCCGCATCTACCGGTACCCGGTGGATGTGTATGGCGGGTATCCGCGCTTCCAGTACGGCGGTTTTTGGTTCGGTTTCATGGACCCCTGGCCAGAGTACTGGTCAGACGATTGGTACGACAACGATGATGTGTATATCGTTTACTTCGAGGACGGCTATTATCTGTACAACCGCAGGTATCCCCGGGATCGAATCGCAATCATGGTCTATGTGAACTAACGGTTCATCGAGTGCGATGCCATCGAAACTGCTCCGGCGGCGGCTCAGACAGTGTCGGCTTCAGCCAAGTCCCGTACTTCATGAGGGCCGCTCGATCCTTCGGGCGGCTTTTTGTTTCGCATCACGCGGAATGCGGGAGCACGATGACTGCTGTTAACAGGCGATGGCGCTCATAACCCGCTTGAGTGCACAGATACCCCCATCGCCCACTCTTTCCGCAAAGTACGCGAATGAGTGGGGCGCTCGGCACTTCCGGGATCTGCCCAACGCGCGCGCGAGGATTTAGACTCGTCTACGTATGTTCGCAGGGAAGACATTCTCCTGGCTTGGCTGGGCACTGCTTGAAGTGTTCGTCGCCGGGTTCGTCGTCGCTCAGAACACTGCTCCCGCGGCGCAGCATCCCGGCATGGCCCAAACGCCGCCCGCCCCTGCACGCAAGTCGGTCGCGTTTGATGACTTTGTCGACTCGGCCATCCGGCAGGAACGCCGCTTGGCCGATCTGATGCACTACTACAAGCCGGTCGTCGAGACCTACATCCAGGAAGAAAAGCCTGATCCCGATCTAGGGACTGTCCCTAAGGGAGACAACTATTTCCTGAGCCGCCTGGATCTGACGGGTAAGGCGCCGGCCAACGTACCGTTTGAACAGCAGGAGAGCTTCAAACAGCGCGTGGAGAAGACCCTGACCCAGAGCATGCAACCTTTCGCGGCGGCCGGCTTCGCGCAGGCGGTGTTCCCTGACCTGAACCACTTCGACCGTCATAACTACACCTTCGAATTTGTCCGCATGGAGGTTCTGGGGGAGGTGCGCTGCGCCGCCATCGACGTAAAACCCCGGGAGAACTCCATTAACCGCGGGTTTGTCGGCCGGATCTGGGTGGAAGATCAGAACTTCAACATTGTGCGCTTCACCGGAACGTACACCTCGAAGGCGCTGTCCAAGCGCACGTTCCACTTCGACAGTTGGCGAGTGAATACCCTGAGCATCATGTGGATGCCGGCCTACGTTTACACCGAGGAGTCGGATCCTAAAGATCCCTCGAGCCACGGCCTCTGGTTTAAGGCACAAACTCGCATCTGGGGCTACGACCTGGAACACGCCGGAGACCACAAAGAGTTTGCCAAGCCTCTGACCGACACGCCGGCGTGGGTCGATCCCAAGCGGCACGAGGCTTCGCAGGACCTGAGTCCGGCTTACACGCTGGGAAAAACAACCTATACGGCGGAAGACGATGTGGTGGAGCGGTTGCAGGTTGCCGGCCTCATGGCTGCAGACGGCGAAGTCGACCAGATCTTGCAGACCGTCACCAATAATCTGTTGGTCACCAACGACCTCGACATTGCCGGGGTTCGTTGCCGTGTGCTGCTGACAACGCCGCTAGAGTCGTTCGTCATCGGCCGAACCATCGTGGTTAGCCGCGGGCTTCTCGATGTGCTACCCGATGAGACGACCCTGGCCGCTGTGCTGGCGCACGAACTGGCCCACATCGTTTTGCGCCACTCCCTCGGCGACGGATACCTGTCAAGCTTCAGCGTGGCCTTCTCGGATCTGGAAACCTTTGCGCACTTGAACTTCCGTTTCGATCCCGCGGAGGAAGCCGCGGCCGACAAGAAAGGTCTGGAACTGTTTTCGAAGTCGCCGTATAAAGACCAGTTTGCGAGCGCTGCCCTCTTCCTGGAAGTTTTGGAAGCTCGCTCTTCGCAATTGCCGTATCTGCTGCGTGGGACCTTCAGCAACGACTTCGGGGGTAGTCACCTGGTCGGGATGCAGGCACTGGCCAACTCTCCCAAACATCTGCAAATGGATCGGCTGGATCAAATTTCCGCTTTGCCGCTCGGCTCGCGAATCAAGGTTGATCCCTGGTCAGACCGGATTGAGATGATCAAAAGCAAACCAGTGCGCCTGCTGACGGCATCGGAAAAGATGCCGTTCGAAGTGTCTCCATTCTTTCCCTACCTCAAGCGGCTGGATGGACACGAAAAAGCTCAGGCCGGAACGCAGGCGCGGCAGTCTGGCGACCCACACCTCCACGAGTGATCCTCGAATGCGAACTTCAGGCGATTAGACCAACGACTTGATTTTGGTGTTAAGGCGATTTTTTGCCAGTTACCCGCTCGACAGTTGACAAGCGGTAAACCGCAAGATGCTGGGTAGTTTCTGGATTGGCAACAATCCAGGCGTCGGACAAGTCTCAGGCGAACAGCGCCGCCACTGGCACCGTGCTGTGTTCTCGGCCGATGACGACTATGCCGGAATCGGTCACGTGCCATCCGCGCGCGCGGTCGGCATCGAGATCGTAGCCAACCTGGGTGTCCTCCGGAATACGAACGTTCTTATCCAGGATGGCGCGCCGCAACTTGGCGCGGCGCCCGATGTCACAGTTGTCCATGATGACGCAGCCTTCTACCAGGGCGCCGGTGTGGACGCGGACGCCGCGTCCGAGAACGGACTTGCGCACGACGCCGCCGGAGAGAATGCATCCGCCCGATACGATGCTGTCGAGGGCCTGGCCGCGACGATTGGCCTCGTCGAAGGCGAACTTGGCGGGCGGATCGGGGTAGCTAGCACTGCGCAGCGGCCACTGGCGATTGAAGAGGTTGAGCTCGGGCTTGATGTGGTTCAAGTCCATGTTGGCTTCGTAGTAGGCCTCCACGGTGCCGACATCGCGCCAGTAGGGGATGGAGTCTTCGGCCTCGCCGGGAATGCGGTTGGTCTCGAAGTTGTAGGCATAGATGGGAGCGTTGCCGGCGAGCTTGGGCAGGATGTCCCTGCCGAAATCGTGATGACTGTTGGGGTCTTTCGCGTCGGCCTTGAGCAGATCCAGAAGAGTGCGCGTCGAAAAGATGTAGTTGCCCATCGAGGCGTAGACCCGGCTGGGATCGCTGGGCATGGTGGGCGCGTTGGGGTTCTTTTCGTGAAAAGCCAGGATGCGTCCCTCCGCGTTAGCCTCAATGACACCGAATTCAGAGGCGTACTCTCGGGGAAAGGGGTTGGCGGCGACGGTCACTTCCGCCTGCCTGGCCATGTGGAAATCGATCATGCTGGCGATGTTCATGCGGTAGATGTGGTCGCCGCCGAAGATCGCTACCACGTGCGGATCGGACTGTTCGATGAGGTTAATGTTCTGAAAGATAGCGTCCGCAGTTCCCTGGTACCAGGCTTCGTTCTCCGAACGCATCTGGGCCGGCACGTTGATAATGAATTGGCTCTTCAGCATTCCGCTGAACTGCCATCCCTCGCTCAGATGCTGGAGCAGAGACTGGCTGCGGAACTGGGTGAGCACATAGATCGAGTAGATTCCGGAATTGATGAAATTGCTGAGGACGAAATCGATGATCCGGTATTTGCCTCCGAAGGGAACCGCAGGCTTGGCGCGTTCCCGCGTGAGGGGAAAGAGCCGGCTTCCTTTGCCACCGGCGAGTACAATGCCCAACACCCGAAGGTGCAAGGCGCCTTGCACGGCGAAGGCGGATTCTCGTAGGGGGATCGTATTCTCAGCCAATCGGCACTCTCAATCAACTCTCCTCCACGATGCTACCAGAGGTCGCGGCGGGGTTCTTACGCGGTCTACAGGGTAGTTGGTGTAATGGCGATGTTACAACAACAATCCGTTGAGGCCACGTCAACTCCTCTGCATTCATTGACTCGTTGTCTTTCCCGCACGTAATATTCGTGCCAGTGATCGGCCGGAGGTGAGCCGAAATTCCCTGACTCCTAACATGAAACTGTTTAAGCCGCGATTCAATCAGCGCGAGGGAACAGCGGACTCGGTGTTGACGCCGAATCCGGTCCGATGCTATCCCACATGCGACTGCCTGACTCGGCTTGGAAAATGGCAGGAACTCGCGTTGCACAGTGAGGTTCAGGACACGGGCTCCGATGCCTGGAAATCGCTAGAGGCTTATGTTCAGAAAGTCGCTGCCGATGGAAGCGATGAATTGAATCCGATTGCCGGGATTGGGCCCGAAAAATGGGAGCAGATCGTTACCCTTCCGCCCTCGATCTGGACATTGCAATCCGTGAAGGTTCTCAGCTTGTACGGGAGCCATCTTGTCCGAATCCCTCCTGAGATAGGAGAGATGACGAATCTCGAGGAGTTTGATCCGTATACCTCTTACCGCCTGCACTGGTTCCCATTCGAGATTACCCGTTGCAAGAAGCTCAAGCGTAGCCGCGTCAGTACACGCGCTCTCTACGGCAATTACAAATACAGACCCCCATTTCCTCGTTTGCCAAGCATTTCGGCCGACCTAACCCCCGCATTTTGCAGTGTGTGTCACGGATCGTTCACAAAACATGGGCCCTATCAAGTGTGGGTTTCTGTAGCGGTCGCGACTGACGTGCTTCCACTACTCGTGCACGCATGCTCCGGGGAATGCATACGGCAACTTCCCGAGCCTGCGAGAGGTTATGTGCCGAAGCCGCATCAGGGTGGTTTGGAGGTTGAACAACCTCCAGCCAGATATTAGTCTTTGCACCGGCGTTTACACTCGGCCAATGAGTGTAATCGGGAGTTGATTACACCAACTACGCCCCCTCGGATTGGACCTTGCCGGGTTCTGAGTGATTTTTCGCCGACTACCAGGCGTTGTTCAAGTTTCTGGATTCAATGACTCAACCATCGGTTTCCCACAATTGTGGGGAGAAGTTTGCGCTTCGCTATTGCAGATACAAGGGGAGCCCGCTATACTCCGCGGCCGCAAGCCCGGTCAAACCTTCTAACGGTCAAGAAAGTTGAATTTCAGAGGATCCATTCATGAACCACCTGATCCAGGTATCGTCGTCCGCGACCAAGCCGGCGGCATCGCGAGACTCCGTCTCCGAGCCGTGGGTGGAGACAATCAGGCAGATCGCTCTCGTCGTATTCTTTGCTGTGCCTTTGGTAGGCGTTTTGTTCCCTGCCCGTGCCGGCCGATTGGTATGGACGGTCACGATCGCAGCTCTGCCACTCTTCATTGTGCTCGTGGGCTACCACCGATGGCGGCGCATCTGTCCCCTCTCCTTCTTTAGCCGATTGCCCAACCGTCTGGGCTGGTCCGGCTCGCGCAAGGCTTCGGCATGGCTTGAGGCCAACTATTACCTGGTCGCTTTCACGGTGTTTCTGGCTTGTCTCTGGCTTCGCCTGGTGGCCACCAATGGCAACGGTCACGCCATCGCAGTTTTTTTTGTAATGATCACGATGGCGGCATTTGCATTCGGCATGCTGTTCACCGGCAAGACCTGGTGCAACCATGTGTGTCCAGTTTCCTTTATCGAAAAAATATATACAGAGCCGCGCAGCCTGCTTGAGACCCCGAATTCCCAATGCCCAAAGTGCACCGGTTGCAAGAAATCCTGCCCCGACATCAACGAAGAGAACGGCTATTGGAAGGAAATAGACTCATCGCCGAAACGCACAGTCTATTTCTGTTATCCCGGTCTGGTTTTTGGGTTTTATTTTTATTACTTCCTCCAGTCGGCAACCTGGGAATACTACTTCGGTGGGCGCTGGACCAATGAGCCAAGTGTCCTGCACACCGCATTCTTACCGGGTCATGATCCGACGACCGCCGGATTTTTCTTCTTCCCCGCAATGCCTCGTGCGGTCGCTTCATTTCTCACGTTGAGCGTGTGTGCTTTGGTCAGCTTCGCCGTGTTCTCCACGTTGGAGAAATTTGTGGAGCGTCGACGATCGCAGCGTAATGAGAAGGATGAAGCCAGCATGGTGCGCCATTGGTTGCTTGCGATCGCGGCCTTCACCGCCTTCGTTACTTTCTATTCTTTTGCGGGTGCTCCCACGCTCAGGTTGATTCCTGGCCTGCCTCACATCACCGCAATCGCGGTGGTCACGACTGCTACCCTGTTCATCGCGCGCCGCCTGCCCAGAACGCAAAAGATATTTGCCGAGGAATCTCTAGCCCGGAATATCGTAGCGCGCTGGCCCTGGGCTGACATGGCGCCGCCGAAGAATCTTAAAGATGCCTTTCTCATTTATACAATCCGCTCCCACGAGAGCAGTGAAGGCTATGGCCGTTTGCTCCAGATTTATCAGGACGCAGTGCGCGATAGCCTGGCGGATGGGCTAGTAACGCGCGAGACGGTCAATATTCTCCTCTCGTTCCGTTCCCAACTGCAGATCAAGCAGGCAGACCACGAGAAGGTCATGGCCGAGCTAGCCGAAGAAGAGCGCCAGAAAATTCATCGCGTGACCGAGGTGTCGGTGGAAAAAACCTTACAGCTGCGGGCCTATGCGGCAGAGCTAAGGCAGTATTTTGATCGTGTCCTGGCAGCCGGCGGCTCGCCCAATGATGATGTTGTGAAGCGGCTGCAGACCGAATTCAGAGTCACCAAGGAGGAACATGCAGCGGTGCTCTTTGAACTGTCCGACGATGCGGGAGCCGCGTCCAACTACATGGTTCTGGCATTCCTGGAGTCACAAGCTACGAGCATGAAACGGGTGAGCTGATCCCCCAGGAGTTTCTTTTTCCCGCGCGGCTCCATCCCCGCCGCGAAGCGCCCGAAAAAGGCCATGGCGCATCCGGCCGAACCTCGTGAGCGGAACAGTTGCTCCTCTGCTTACTTTCAATGTCTGCTGCAGGAATTGACGGGAAACACTTTTGTGCAGAGCCTGCGCTTCGATGTAGGGGCCGTTGTCTCAATTGTTGTTAACAGTCGTGGCTGTTGAAAGACTCCCTTCTCGCCCCAAACAGGCAAAATTGGGGGGATAGAAAATGTCTGGGCGAACCGAGAAAGTCGCTTGTAGGGCTTCCTAACGCGCTTCATTTTTGCGAATTTCGCGGGTAGGAGTTTTTCAACAGCCACAGGCGTTAGCACTCAGAACAGGGACGTTGGTGAAGGGGCAAGGTGTCGACAATGACGATTGGTCGCTGGGAGGGTACGAGATCCTTGACACTGAGCCGGAGGCGGCTTTCGACGACCTTACCCTCCTGGCCTCCCAGATCTGTCAGACCCCGATTGCGCTCATCAGCTTGGTGGATGCCGACCGGCAATGGTTCAAGTCGAAAGTAGGTGTGTCCGTTACGGAAACGCCACGGGACATCGCGTTTTGCGCCTGGGCAATTCTTAGGCCCGACGTCTTTGTGGTTCCGGATGCGAGTCTGGACGAGCGCTTCTCAGGGAATCCCCTGGTCGTATCCGACCCGCGGCTTCGGTTTTATGCGGGTGCTCCGCTGACTGCCGACGGGCAGACGATCGGAACCTTGTGTGTGATTGACCGCGTACCGCGCCAGTTGAGCGCGAATCAGATACAGGCACTTCGGGCTCTCGGAAGGCAGGTACAAGCACAAATGGACCTTCGCCGTAACCTCAAGAGCCTGGAAAAGGCGCTGGCGACGAGGGGTCGGCTGGAAGCCGAGATGGACCGGACCATCGATGAGCTGAGAACAACCCTGGCCAAGGTTAAAACACTGGAGGGACTGCTGCCCATTTGCCTGTCTTGCAAGAAGATCGAGGACGAGAGAGGAGAATGGCAACCGTTCGAACGGTATGTCAGAGCACACTCCGAAGCTGAAGTAGCTCACAAGATTTGCCCGGCCTGTGCCAACGCGATGGCGGTCTAGCTTCTTGTGCTACGGCTTGTCCAGGATGACATGTTCCTCTGAGACGAAGTAAGCAACTTTGTTGTGGTCGATGAAGTTCTGTTCGTCCTCACTTGAGGCTTTCCATTCGGGCGATTCACGAGCCGCCAGCAGAGCCTCCAGGTCGTCAAACCAGAGTTCCACCATGCCATCGTAATCGGGCCGGTATCGGTCTCCGGGCACGGTCAGGCGGTGGCTCTGCACCAACTTGCTCAGTCGAGGAATGAGAGCGCCGATCGGGCCGTGAACATCTTCCCAGTACCGAAAGAACTCCCCGTCTGTCAGGCCCACTTTCTTCGTGATGCAGTAAACAAGTTTGATCATCGTTCCCCCCTCAAGTTCCCAGTTCTCAGTTCTCAGTAAGAGCCGATAGCAGTTTGACTAAGAACCGAGAACTTGGCTTTTTGGTAGACTGTGTTTGACTTCCGTACCACCTCGCTTGCCTGCATTCCATCCTAGAGGAGGTGCTCTCATGAAAACCGCTCTCAAAGTAATCGGCATCGTTATCATCGTACTAATTGTGGTCGCGATCGCGGTCCCGTTTCTGGTGAATGTGAACGCCTTCCGGCCGCAGATCGAGTCGAACCTAAGCTCAGCCCTCGGACGACCGGTGAAAGTCGGCAACTTGAGCCTGAGTATCCTTTCCGGCAGCGTGGGCGCCGACCAGCTCTCCATCGCCGACGATCCGAAATTCAGCCAGGCCCCGTTCATCCAGGCAAAGTCGCTCAAGGTCGGCGTGGAACTGATGCCGCTGATCTTCAGCAAGCAGCTCAACGTCACACACATCCTCATCGATCAGCCGGAAATCACGCTGCTCCGCAACCGGGAGGGTGTTTGGAACTTTTCTTCGCTGGGCGGTGGAAATGAAGGGGCAAAAAATCAGCCCGCGGCGGCATCCGCTCCTGCGAACTCCTCCGCCGCACCGAAATCCTCGGGCGCGCCCGGCAACGTGAATGTGGCCAAGCTGGAACTGACCGACGGAAAACTCTCGGTCGGCTCCATCCCCGCCAAGCGCAAGCCGGTTGTGTATGACAAGGTGGACATCACGGTGCGCAATTTCTCGTTCACCAACGCCTTTCCGCTGACTGCATCCGCCGGTCTGCCGGGCGGCGGCAGCCTGAAGTTGGATGGAAACGCTGGTCCGATCAATGCGACCGATGCCTCACTGACACCGCTCCAGGCCAAGCTGAGCATCAACAAGCTCGATCTCTCCCAGTCGGCGCTTGTTGACCCGACGCTCGGCATTACTGGCTCCGCCGACTTCGACGGCTCGGTCACGTCCGACGGCCACATGGCCAAGACCAATGGAACACTGAAGGCCACCGAGCTGAAGCTGGTTCCGAAGGGATCTCCGTCCGGACAGCCCATCCAAGTCGTGTACACGCTCGAGCACAATTTGCAGAGTGAATCGGGCAAGCTCGTGCAGGGTGACGTCTCCATCGGCAAGGCGGTGGCCAAGCTCACGGGCACCTACGAGATGAAGGGCGAGATGACATCCATCCACACGCGGCTCAATGGACAAGCCTTACCGGTGGACGATCTGGTAGCCGCGCTGCCCGCAGTCGGCGTCGTGCTGCCCTCGGGCTCGCGACTCAAGGGCGGAACGCTGTCGCTCGATCTTGAGTCGGTGGGACCGCTCGACCGGCTCGTCACCACCGGCTCGGTGAAGTTGAGCAACACGCAACTTTCCGGCTTCAATCTAGGCTCGAAGCTTTCGGCGATCGCGGCGCTTGCAGGCAAGCAGACGGGCAATGACACCAGCATCCAGAACCTGAGTTCCGACGCACGGGTCGCGCCCGAGGGAACGCGCCTCGACAAGATCAGCCTGGTCGTCCCCGCCATCGGAGCAGTGACCGGAGCGGGCACGATCAGCCCCGCGGGAGCGCTCGCCTTCAAGATGTCCGCGAGCATCAGCGGGGGTGCGACCGGAGGCCTGACGCAACTGGCTGGCATGGGCGGCACAGGATCGGCGGGAATCCCATTTACGATTGAAGGCACCACCTCGAACCCGAGCTTCAGACCCGACATCAAGGGAATGGCGGGGAGCCAACTGAAGGGATTGCTGCAGGGAGGTGACAAGAGCAATCCTCTCGGTGGCCTGACCGGCCTGTTCGGAAAGAAGAAACCGCCGAAATAGGCTGAGTCGAAACCGGATGTCCCGGAGGGACAACTGCCAATAGCCAGGCGCTTTAGCGCCGGGTTTGCGCGGCCCACGCGAGCGATGAGTCCCGGAGGGACGACTGAATTCAACCCCAGACGTACTTGGAATCATACGCGATTCCGTGCTTTTTCAGGAACGCCAGGAATTCCTCTTCAAATCCGCGCTTGTGATGATGTTCCGCCTGAGTATTAATATAGGCAATCGTGGCGGTCAGTTGTGAGATGCCCACGGAGAACGCGCCATATCCTTCCTGCCACGCAAAGCCATTTGCTCCCGAGTCATTCATCCATTTCGACGAGCCGCCCTTCATCAATTGGATTGCCTTTGCGAGCGGCACGGTTGCAGGCAATGAAACGAGCACGTGAACATGATTGTCGGTGCCGCCAGGGGCAAGGAGTTTGAAGCCGTTCTTGCGAGCAATCCCGCCGAGATACGACCAGACATCGGGCTGTTTCGCCGATGGAATCAGCCCGCAGCGTTGTTTGGTGGAGAACACACAATGAAACAGCCCGGAAACGTACGTGTGCGCCATAGGGATTTCAGTCGTCTTTGACGGGACTCATCGCTCGCATGGGCCCGTAAGCCCGGCGCTTAAGCGCCGGGCTATTGGCAGTTGTCCCTCCCGGGACATTTGTTGGCAATGGTAATTGTCCTGCGCAATCGGCGTGTTCGGCCGTGACCGGTAAACATCCATTTTGTGTTGAAACGGACTTACGCGCGCGGATTCTGAGGGAAGCGCATGAGATCAGGATGTGGGACCGTCGTGGGTCTGGCTACTATGAGAGTCAGCGCACGCCGCGCAGTTCGGCTTCGACGGGACGGCCTTCGAGCGTGCGCATGCCATTGAGAATGGTGGTAATCACGTTCTCGTCGCCGATGGCGGTGTTGATCATCAGGTGATAGAAGCAGCGCGTCGGCCAGTCTGCGTTGAAGTAGTGCTTGACGTAGGCGATGCGTTCCTTGTCGACGTTGTCGACCAACTCTTCGGCTTCTTCCCGGCTCCTGCCCATGGCCAGTAAGCGCCGGATTTTTTCGTCGTGGGGAGCATAGGTGAAGACGCGGAAGGTGTCCTCGCTCGCACGCAGGAAATAGGGAGACCCGCGACCTACGATCACGGCGTTTCCTTCGGCTGCGATGTGACTCGTGATTTCTTCCATCATGGCGATCATGCGATCGGTATCGAAGGAGTGAGAATCCGCGAGCGGGAGGCTGCGCTCGTAACTACCCCGCCAAAAAGCTTTCGCCAGACGATAGAGGCGGCTATCCACGCGCTCATCGCAAAGCGCCACCGCCGACTCGGCTACCTGGGCGCGCTTGGCGATCTCGCTGGTCAGAGCCTGATCCCAGAGTTTCCACCCCAACCGGCGTGCCAGTTCACACGCGATGCCGCCCCCGCCACTGCCAAATTCCCGTTCCAGCGCGACGATGCGAAACATGACCTCCCCCTGCTTGTCAGTGTACCGCGATCCCGCCTCCCGGCTTGGACTTCTTGATCAGGAACACACAGGGAATTAAGCAGCCGATCACGACCCCGAGCACCCAGAAATTATCGATGTAGGCCAGCATGGTCGCCTGCCGGAGGAGGTTCGCCTGGGCCAACGCGTAAGCGCGCTGCAGGGCGGCGGCTGGTCCCGAGCCTCCGCCCTGGAACGTGCCCGACATGCCCTGCAGCATCTTCTGAAACTGCGGGTTGGCGGCGCTCAAGTTTTCCGTCAATCGCACCTGGTGAAACTGGGCGCGTCGAGCGAGCCCGGTGGTGACAAAGGAAATCCCAACGCTCCCGCCTATGTTTCTGGCGAGGTTCATCAAGCCGGACGCAGCATTGTTCTTATCGCGCGGTAGAGACGAATACGCGGCGGTGTTGATGGGCACGAACAGGAAAGCGAGTCCCAGGGCCTGGTAGGCGCGGGCCATCGCGACGGTGTGAAAGTCGATACTCAGGTCAAACGTCGTCATATGGAACAGCGAAATCGAGAGCATCGACAAACCAAACAGCATCAGCCAGCGCGGGCTGTAACGCGAAAGCAGAAACCCGACCACCGGCATGGCCACCATGATCGTGAAGCCACCCGGCATGAGTGCCAACCCGGAGCGTTCGGCAGTGTAACCCAGCTGCGTCTGCATGAAGAGCGGGAGCAGCAGCGTGCTGCCGAGCAGGGCAAACCCAAGCATGAACATCAGAAAGTTGGAAGTGGCGAAGGTGCGGTTGCGAAACAAATGCAGATCAATGATGGGGTCTTTATGCCGCCACTCCCAAAACACAACGAAAATCAGCGCCGCAGCCGAGATCACGGTCAGTACAACGATGAAATTCGATTCGAACCAGTCTTCGCGCTGTCCCTTGTCGAGGATCACCTGCAATGTTCCCAGGCCAAGGCCGACCAGGCCGAGGCCGATGTAGTCGATCTTCGTCTCGCTCAGCTTGCGGCGCTTGAGGTAGGGAGGATCCTGGATGAGCCGCGATGTCAACATCAGGGAAAGAATGCCGACGGGTATATTGACAAAGAAAATCCAGCGCCAGCTGAAGTTGTCAGTGATCCATCCGCCGAGCGTCGGCCCGATGGCGGGCGCCATGACCACCGCGACGCCATAGACCGCAAATGCCATGCCGCGCTTGGCGGGAGGAAAGGTGTCCGCGAGAATCGCCTGCTCGCTAGGCTGAAGGCCGCCGCCTCCCGCGCCCTGCAAAATGCGGAAGATGATCAGCATCGGAAGGTTCGGGGCGAACCCGCATAGGAATGAGCTGACCGTAAACAGCGCGACACAGCCCATGTAGAAACGCTTGCGGCCAACGATCGAAGAGAGCCAGCCACTGAGCGGCAGAACGATGGCGTTTGAAACCAGGTACGAGGTCAGCACCCAGGTGCTTTCGTCCTGCCCGGCAGAGAGGCTGCCTGCGATATGCGGCAAGGCTACGTTGGCGATGCTGGTGTCGAGCACCTCCATGAACGTCGCGAGCGTGACGGCGACGGCGATGATCCAGGGATTGACGGCTGGCCGCCAGGCTTCGGCCTCGTTCATCGTGATGGTTGCCGCGCCCATTGTTGCTTAAACCCCCTGCTCCGAGCTTCGAGCTACGGGCCGCGAGCGAACAAGTACGGGTTGCCCGAAGCTCGTGGCTCGAAGCTATTTCGCCCAGACCTTGGGCACAACCGACATTCCTGGACGAAGATCGTGCGCCTTGGTCTCGCCCGGCTCGAACACAATCTTCACTGGAATGCGCTGCACAACTTTTACATAGTTGCCGGTTGCGTTCTCAGGAGGCAGCAGGCTGAAGCGCGCGCCGCTTGCCCCTGCAATCGAATCCACGTGCCCTTTGTATCTCTTCCCGTTGGCATCGACAAAGATCTCGGCTGCCTGGCTTGCCTTGATATTTCTCAGCTGAGTTTCTTTAAAGTTGGCGGTGACCCAAATGTCTTCGAGCGGGATGATCTTCATCATCTCCTGGCCGGTTTGCACATTCTGCCCCACTTCCACAGTACGATTGCTGACGACTCCGCTGACCGGCGCAACGATCTTCGTGTATTGCAGATTCAATTCGGCTTGCTGCAGTTCGGCTTTCTTGCGGTCCGCATTGGCTTGGGCAGAAACGGCGCGCGAACGCGTGACTTGCATCGTCTGCGGGGCTGTCTGCGCAGTGCGCAGGTCGGCATCGGCCTGCAACAGTCTGCTCTGGGCTTGTTCGACCTGGGCTGCGGCTGCGTCGGCGGCCGCGCGTGCCGCTTCCAGAGTTGCTGCACTGGACTTTGCGGCGGCGATGGCCTGGTCGTACTGCTGCAGCGAGATCTCTTGTTTGTCGATCAATTGCTTGTAGCGCAGCAGATCGTTTTGGGCCTTGACGTTATTGGCTTCGGCTTCGGCCACCTGCGCCTGGGCCGCGGCCAACTGCTGGCGCGCGGCCGCGATCCCGGCTTTTGCGTTCGCGACTCCAGCTTGCGCAGCCGCGACCTGGCTCGACGTGCTCACGCTGGTCAACGGCACGTTAATCCCCGCGGCGGCAGCCTGCGCCTGGGCGTCCGCGTAGTCGGCCCGGGCGCGGGCCACCGCCACTTCGTAGTCGGTCGGGTCGATCTCGACCAGTACCGTTCCCTTGTCGACGTACTGGTTGTCTTCGACGTTGAGCTTCACCACGTGGCCGCTGACGCGCGCGCTCACGGCGTTGACGTGCCCATCAATCTGCGCGTCGTCGGTGGATTCGTAGCTTCCAAAGTAGCGCCAGAGCAGCACGGCTGCCCCCAGCAGCACGGCAATGACAAAAAACAGCCCTAACCTCGCGCGCGGATTTCCGAGAAATGCGGAGCGGCGCTGGTAACGCGCCTCACTGTCCGCAGGTGGCTGGGGCTGCGACTGTCCAGAACGCTGCTCCGGTTTCGACTCGACGACGGCCGTTGTCTGTTCCATAGGCTACTTCCCTTTCAAATATTCCAGAACGCCCTCTTCGGCGCGTCCGATGGCGCGCGCGAACGAAACTTTGGCGAGGTTGTGAAGGTAGAGGCTCGAGATCAGGCTCTCGTGGGCGGAGGCGACCGCTTCCTGCGCCTGGATGACCTCGAGGTTGTCAGTGACACCAGCGGTGAAGCGATCCTGCGATTGCGTAAGCGCCTGATCCGCGAGGTTCACGGAACTCTGGGCCACTTCCACCTGATCGCTCGACGACTTGAGATCGAGGAGCGCGTTGCGGACATCCTGATCGATCTGCCCGCGCACGTCCGCCAGTTGCGCCTGGGCTTGGCGAAGGCTCGCGTCGGCTTTTAGAACGTCGGAGTGAACCTTTCCACCCTCGAAGATCGGGATGTTGAGTGTGCCGGAGAACAGGTATGTGGGCAGCACATCGCCCGGTACCTTGCCGATCTCGCCATAGTTGGCCGCGAAATTCAGGCTGGGATAGTAACCTGCGACTGCCGCGCTGTGTTCGAACTGCGCCGCTAGCACGCGCTTCTGAGCCGCCTTGTAGTCGGAACGCATGGAGTACGCGCGCTGCAAACTCGTGTCCAGATCCGGGATCGGAAACGCTTCGTAGGGGGCCTTCTCGGCCAGGGTGAATTCTTGCGCAGAGGCCAGGCCGATGACTCGGGCAAGCACGAGTTTTTGCTTGGCAAAATCGTTCGTGGCTGCAATGAGTTGCTGCTGCCGCGTCTGATATTGCACTTGTGCCCGCAGCGTGTCGATGGCCGGACTCACTCCCGCCTGCTGCTGGGCTTCTGCCCTCTGGTACAGCGCTTTGGCAGTTTCAACTTGCGCCTGCGCCGTTTCGACGCGCGCCGCTCCCGCAATAGCCTGCAGATAGGCATTGCCGGTCGCCAGGACGACCAGCTCGCGCGCATCTTTCAGATCGAGGTGGGCAACGGTATCGCTGCTCACCGCCGAGCGGTATTTCTGAATTGCCTTCCAGTCGAACAGCTTCTGCGTGCCGGAGGCGCGCACATCGAAGTAGGAGAACGGGCCGACCGTATGAGGAAGAGGTCCGCTCACGCCAGGAAAGGAGCGCAGTCCGAGCGCTTCCAGGCTCGTCTTTTGCTCGACCTCCTGCACATCGGCACTGACGTGTGGAAGCAGGTCGCTGAGCTGCTCCCACTTCTTTCCGCGCGCGGCGATCGTGTTGTATTCCGACAGAAGGCCGGCCAGATTCTGACGCAGAGCGCGCTCGATGGCATCGCGGAAGGTCAGCGCCAGCACGCCCGGCGTAGGCTTGGCTTCCGGCACGCTGCCGAACACCGGGTTCTGCGCCGATGTTTGGGTCGGCGGAGCGCTCGCCGGGGAACTTCCGTTGGAGGCCGCCGTTTGAGCCATCACGACAGAGCCGGACGCGGACAAAATGACCAGCACGCAGAAGGTGTGAGCCAAGCGCGCCTGACGAACAGCACGACTTCGAGAAGCCATGGAACCTGCGCCCCTCCTTTTAGATTTAGAACGTAAATCGTAAATTTATTGGACTATTTTTTCATCCGGAACGTTGCAAATTGTTGAGCGGGCTGGGAATTCAGGCGGCTGTGGTTACGAAACAGAAGGGACTGCTGTGACCTTGGTCATCTTGTGTAACGTCCGGCGGAAGTCCAATCTAGAAAAGCAGTAGGTGCTTCTCCGCTCGGGCAGGCCTGCGCGTGGGAAGCAGGGCGTTATGACCGAAGCTACGAAACCGTCAACCGCGAAAGGATCGGACTGGACTCGTCTGCTCACCGATCCGGATCTGGTGAGCCATCTCGGCCGGCTGCTCCAGACTTACCGCGAGGTCGCGCCTGAAACGCGGGAAGCTGCGCTGCTCAGGGCGATGCGCGAGATCAAAGACGCCGCCGTCAGGGCACGTGAACTCGCGAACCACGCTCCCGGACCTGCCGAGCACGAAGCGGAACCGGTGGCAGAAACTGCATTGCCCCATCCGGAGCCGATCGATCAAGCGCCTCCGTTCGAACCCGACCTGTTTGCACCCCAATCCGCGCTGGACCGGCGCCGCTACCAGCGAATCAAGTGCTTTGTGGCGGTCGAGATTCACGTCGAGGGTTTGGAAGAGCCGGTGTGGGGGAACCTGTCCAATGTCAGTCGCGGGGGCTGCCTGGTGGAGACAGCGTCGGCGGTTCCTGCGGGTAAAGCGCTGGAAATCGGCTTGTGGGTGACCAGCGGAAAAATCTGGGTGAAGGGCGTGATCCTAAGTGGGGTGGTCACCCGCAGCGCGCCTTCGTTTGGGGTGCGCGTAAAGTTCTCCGAGGCGGAACTGGCTGAGAAAGAACACCTGCGCGAATTCTTGAAATTCATTGAAAACACGACCAGTAAGGCCCAGAGCGGACACGCTTATGTGGCCAAGTTGAGAGATTGAAGCCACCCCTTCCCTGCAAAGCCAGCAGCAACTTTTCCCACCTGCCGGGTTCATCCTAGATAGACCGATGAGGCCGGAATGTCTTTGCGTGCACGAAACCTTGCCGTCGCTGCCTTGATCGTTGTCGCGGGCCTAGCCAGCCAAGTCGCGCTGGGCAGAAAGAAAGACAAGCCTGCCGGGACAATGGACGAGCGGAAGCGAGCCGTGCACGCGCTGAATCGCTTGGCGTTCGGTCCACGGCCCGGCGAAGTTGAGCGCGTCGCTGCGATGGGCGTGGAGCAATGGATCGAACTCCAGTTGCGTCCTGAGAAGATTGACGACTCCGCCCTGGAATCACGCCTGGCGCCGTTCCGCACGCTGCGCATGGACACACGCGAGATTGTTGAAAATTTTCCGCCCAGCCAGGTGATCAAACAGGTTGCGGAAGGCAAAGCTTCGCTGCCGCGCGATCCTACCCAGCGCGCGATCTATGAGGCGCAACTGCAGCGCTACGAAGACAAACAAGAACGCAAAGAAGAAGCCGGCAAGAAAACGCCCGAGGGCGATTCAGCCAGCTCTTCAGGGAATGGAGACAGCGCCAAGTCGGCCGATCCCGAGGTGTCGCGACGGCGCGAAGACCGTCAGCTTGCCCGAGCCAAGACCGAAGACCTGCTCGACCTCCCGCCCGCCGAGCGGATGAAAGAAATTCTGCGCATGTCTCCGGAGGAACAGCGTGCCCTCGCGGCCACCAACAAAGGCGCCAAGGCCGATGCACTCATGGAGGGTATGAACGCACAGCAAAAAGAGACGCTGATGGCGCTCAATAATCCCGAGCAGGTCGTGGTCACCGAACTGATGCAGGCCAAAGTGCAACGGGCTATCTACAGTGAACGGCAGCTCGACGAAGTCATGACCGACTTCTGGATGAACCACTTCAATGTGTTCATCAACAAGGGCGCCGACCGTTATCTGCTGACCAGCTATGAACGCGACGCGATCCGGCCGCATGCCATGGGGAAGTTTGAAGACCTTCTGGTCGCAACCGCCAAGAGTCCGGCCATGCTCTTCTATCTAGACAACTGGCTGAGCGTCGGGCCCGATTCGGACGTCGCCCTTGGCATCGGACGTCCCCGCCGCGGGTGGCGCGGCCATGGCCCGAGGACGCAAGGTCGTCCGCTTGGAAAAAGGCGGTTGGCCAGTGGCCTGAACGAGAACTACGGCCGCGAGCTGATGGAACTGCACACGCTCAGCGTGAATGGCGGCTATTCGCAGCGGGACGTCACCGAAGTCGCGAAGGTCTTCACCGGCTGGACGCTGGAGCAGCCGAGAAAAGGCGGCGGATTCCACTTCGAGCCGCGGATGCACGAGCCCGGCGACAAAATCTTACTGGGCCGTCGCATCAAAGAAAATGGCGAAAAGGAAGGCCTGGAAGTTCTGCGCATGCTGGCGCGCAATCCGAAGACGGCGCACTTCATCTCGGAAAAGCTGGCGATGCGCTTTGTATCGGACGATCCGCCGGCCAAGCTGGTAGAACGCATGACGCAGACGTTTCTGAAGAAAGGCGGCGACATTCGCGAAGTGCTGCGCACGATGTTCAAGTCGCCGGAATTCTGGTCGCCGGAAACCTATCGCGCCAAAGTGAAAATGCCGCTCGAATTTGTGGTGTCGGCGGTACGGGCCAGCGGCGCGCAGGTGGATGACGCGCGCGCCCTGGTCGGCACACTCAACAACATGGGCATGATGCCCTATGGCATGATGCCGCCGACGGGGTACTCGATGAAGGCCGATACCTGGGTGAATTCGTCGGCGCTGCTGGGACGCATGAACTTTGCGTTGAGTCTGGCAGCGGGCAAAGTGCGCGGAGTCTCAATGGACGCGACGCAATTAGCTGTGGGGGCGACGGACGCGCAGCAGGCGCTCGCCGCGCTCGAAGATGCGCTGTTGGCCGGCGAGATTTCCAAGCAGACGCACGATACTATCAGTAAGCAACTGGAGGACCCGAAGATCAGCCAGCGGCGACTGGATGATCCGTCGCGCCCGCCGAATGTGGGCGCGATCGCGGGGCTGATTCTGGGGTCGCCGGAGTTTCAGAGAAGATAGCTCCTGGCTGCTAGCTCCTAGCTTCTAGCAATCTGAGGTTGTAGACGTTGAAACAGTCCTCCATCTGTCATCCCGAGCGGAGCAAATTGCCTGCGAAGCAGGCGATTCGCGGAGTCGAGGGACCCCTACCCCCTCCCGCACGGCTGACGGGAAAGAGAGCTAGAAGCTAGCAGCTAGGAGCTTTTGTGATCACTCGTCGCATTTTTCTTCGCAACAGCGCTTTGGCCGCCGTCGGCACGGCGGCGCTGCCTAGCTTTCTTACGCGGGCCGCATTGGGCGCTGCCGATTCCGGCACTCGCCCGAAACGGCTGGTGGTGATTTTTCAGCGCGGGGCCGCCGATGGCTTGAATATCGTGGTGCCGCACGGTGAGCCGTCGTACTACGCGATGCGGCCGACCATCAATATTCCGAAGAAGTCCGTGCTCGATCTGGATGGTTTCTTCGGGCTGCATCCTTCGATGTCGGCGTTTCAGCCGCTGTGGAAAGAGAAACACCTCGCGATCGTGCATGGGGCGGGCTCGCCCGATCCGACGCGCTCGCATTTCGACGCGCAGGATTTCATGGAATCGGGCACGCCGGGAGTGAAGGTCACCGATGACGGCTGGCTGAACCGCACGCTCCACGAGCTTCCTTCGGACAAATCCTCGGCTGACAAATCTGCATTTCGCGCGATCTCGCTGGGGCCTTCCCTGCCGCGGATTTTGTCGGGCAAGGAGCCGGCGGTCGCGATCAACGATCTGAATGCGTTTTCGGTGGGCGGTAAAAATCCGAAGGCGGCACCCATCTCGAACACCTTCGAGGCGATGTATGAAAATTCCGTAGACACGGTGCTGCACGGGACGGGACAGGAAACTTTCGACGCAGTAAAGATGCTGAAGGCGGCCGATCCGGCGAAGTACGCGCCCGCCGCCGGGGCAAACTATCCCAAGGGACGCTTCGCCGACAGCCTGAAGCAACTGGCGCAGCTGATCAAAGCAAATCTGGGCGTGCAGGTTGCGTTCGCCGATATCGGCGGATGGGACCATCACGTCAACGAAGGCAGCACCCAGGGACAGATCGCAAACATCCTCGGCGACTTCTCGCAGTCGATCGCAGCCTTCTGGACCGACCTCGGCGATCTGGGCGAGGACACGGTAGTGGTCACCATGTCGGAGTTCGGACGCACCGCGCGCGAAAACGGCAATCGCGGAACCGATCATGGCCACGCCAACGTGATGTTCGTCCTGGGTGGACCGGTGAAGGGCGGCAGAGTTTATGGGCGCTGGCCAGGGCTGGATCAGTCGCAACTCTACGAGGGCCGCGACCTGGCGGTGACGACGGACTTTCGGCTGGTGCTAAGCGAAGTTGTGTCGCGGTATCTGGGGAACAAGGATTTGAAGTCGGTATTTCCGGGGTTTGAGGGGCAGGCGGCGCAGTTCCTGAGGCTGTTGGGATAGTTCAGATCTGCAGCGAGACTTTGGAATCAGGTGCCGCTGGGGCGCCGCATTCCTCGCAAAATTTCGCAAGCGGTGAGATGGGGTGCCCGTTCAGACATCGACGACTTGAATCGTGCTCTTCCACGTTGACGAGCGAGTACATCACACAGAACGAGACCGCGTAGAAAATTATAGGGAAGAGCACAAATGTTTGAGGTGCATCTCCTGGGTTCCTCTTCGAGAGCATCGGGAGGAAGAATGCCGCGAATACGCAACCAATCACTACCCACAGCGCAACTCTCATCCACGGCGGACAACCACGCAAAGCGGCTTTCCACAGATCCTTCTGTTTGAAATCTTGTGTGAGACGATTCATGAGGATCACTGTTGGGAACCACACAACAAAAACCCCACCAAAGAGGACCGGCGTTTCCCGTGCTTGGAGCGGGTGAATTCCAGCGGGTCCGAGGAAATACAAACCGAGGCAGAGTACAACACCGGCAGCAGAGAGCGCCATCACTAGGTAGGCAATCACTTGGATGAAGGCCTTCATCGCTTCTATGCAATCTCGATCAGCACATCCCCGCCCTCGATCTTCACCGGATACACCGCCACCTTCGCTCCCGGCGGGCCAGCTTCCCCGGTTTTTGGATCCCACGCCCAGCCGTGCCACGGACAGATCACCTTGTCGCCTTCGATCACGCCCTGGCCGAGCGGGCCTCCACGGTGTAAGCAGGTGTTCTCCATGGCACTGATTTCGCCGTTGACGTTGGCGACGCAGATCAGCTTGTCTCCGCAGGGCAATTCCTTGGCTTGGTTTGGTGCGGGGAGTTCGGATTGAGAGGCAATCTTGACGAAGGCCATGTCCGCTCGCGGGATATCGTGCTGAACGCAGGGGTCCTTCGACTTGCCCTCACCGCGCAAGCGCGGCTCGGACGGCGCTCAGGATGACAGGAGTATACACAGGTTTAACTGATGGCTGACGGCTGATAGCTACTTCGGCTGCATGGTCTGCGCCACCATCACCTGGCGCTTGAAATTTTCCATCATGCTTTGATCGAGCCGCACTTCGGTGGGCTTCTTGGCCAAGGTCATGGTGTCGATTTTGTCCTGCAGGCGGAGCATGGCGTAGAAGAGGTTCTCCGGACGCGGCGGGCAGCCGATCACGTACACATCTACCGGGACGATGCGGTCCACGCCCTGCAGCACGGCGTAGGTATTGAACGGGCCGCCAACCGATGAGCAGGCGCCCATCGAGATTACCCACTTCGGCTCGGGCATCTGATCGTAGATGCGCTTCACGACCGGCGCCATCTTCAGCGTGACGGTGCCGGAGACGATCATCAGGTCGGACTGTCGTGGGCTGGGGCGGAAGACTTCCGAGCCGAAGCGCGCGATGTCGAAGCGCGCGGTTGACGACGCGATCATCTCGATCGCGCAGCAGGCCAGGCCAAACGTCATCGGCCAGAGCGCCGACTTGCGCGCCCAGTTGAAGACGTAGTCCACCGTCGTGATCATGAAATTCTTTTCGAACTTGTTCTGGAGCCAGCTCATGGGGCCTCGTGCGGTACAGGATACCCGATCATGATACGCCCGGTGGTGATGGAGGTCACAGGGGAGCTTCGAGCCTCGAGCTACGAGCTTCGGGCGAGCAAAAACAACCCCTCCGGTGCACTGGTTGCTCGGAGCTCGTGGCTCGCGGCTCGCACCCCGGCCCCACTCACCAATTTCCTGCGGCCCCGTCTAACCCGTAACGGAGGCTTTATGAGGCAACGACGGAGTGTGTGGCAAGGGGTAGCGCTCGGCACGATCTCGACGATTCTTCTGATCTCACCCTTCGCGCAGGGCTCAGACCAGAGTGGAAAGCTGACGGAAGAATTTCACAAGGTCTATCCGCTCTCAGCCCAGGGGCGCATTGAAATCGAGAATCTCAACGGTCCGGTACACATCAGCGCTTGGGACCGCGATGAGGTGAAAATCGATGCGGTGAAGAGCGCCTGGACCAAAGATCGTCTGGACGAAGCCCGCATTGAGATTCGCTCGGAACAGAACAGCCTTTCCATCCGCACCGAGTATCCCGACCACGATCACACGTTCAACAGCGACGACCGGCGCCACAACAACCCAGCCAGCGTGGAGTACACCTTGACCGTGCCTCGCCAGGCGCGACTGGATGAGATCAAGCTGGTCAATGGCCGGCTCGATGTCCAGGACGTGGCGGGCGAGGTGCGGGCTTCCTGCGTGAACGGGAGTATTCAGGTTCGCAATCTGCAAGGGCCTGTCGAACTGGACACTGTGAATGGGGAACTCAATGCCAGCGTAAGCCAGCTCACTTCGTCACCACTGAAGCTCTCGTCGGTGAACGGCGCGCTCCGTGTGACCTTGCCGTCGGATGCGAAGGCGGAGATCCAGGCCAGCACCGTCTCGGGCCATATCTCCGACGACTTTGGCCTGCCAGTCAAACGCCACCAGTTTGTCGGCCAGAGTCTGCACGGCGAACTGGGCGGCGGGGGAGCGGAAGTGCGGCTCTCTAATGTGAATGGGACCATCGAGATTCGCCATGCGGGTGACAATCGCCCGCTGAGTCCGGTGAAGAATCTGGAAAACGACCGCAGCCACGATGGCGATGACAGCGACGAGGACGACGAAATCTAGACTCCCGGAGTTCGTAGTTCGCGACTTGCCATCAATAGACCGTGTACCCCGGCGCCGGATTGCGCACATCCGGCTTGGATGCCATCAGCAGCAATGCACCGACGCGCTTGAAAGCCTTCAGGTCGTCGAGCGAATGAAATGATGTGGTCTGGTAATTTTCTGCGGTGGGCGTGTCATCCGGAATCTGCGCGTACTCGACATTCTCGAACGCATGCGCTTTCAGCAGATCGACGTACTCGGCGGCCGACCGCACGTGCACGGGCACCATCAGCTTGGGCACCCACTGCAGGGAATAGGGATTGTCCTTGTACAGATTGATCAGGATGAACAGCCGCCCATGCGGTGCCATTACGCGAAACAGTTCGGCCAGCGCGCGGTCCTGATCGGGATAGTAGTAGAACGATTCGACCGATAGCACCTTATCGAAAAAGTTTTCCTCCCAGGGAATCTGCGCGGCCGAGCCGATCACAAACATCACGTTCTCGAAATCTTTCGACGCGGCCCGCGCCTGCCGGATCATCTCATCGGAAATATCGACGCCTACGACTTGCCCGAATCCCTGCGGCCAATCGCTAACCATGCGCGCCAGCAAGCGCGTCGCCCAACCCGAACCGCAGCCCAGATCGAGAACCCGTTCGCCGGGACGGAGGTCCATGCGCCGCATCGTCTTTTCCGTAATATCGAGGTGATGGTTCTCCATCTTCGGGCCTTCACCAGCGTCGGCCCAGCGGTTGAATTCCTGCTGCAGACGCTCGTCGGGAGATTGGGGTTTGTCGGTGCTCATGATTCCTCTCTGGCGGCTGCGAGCTTCGAGCCACGAGCTTCGAGCAAGGTTCCCCGGTTCGCTCGAAGCTCGCAGCTTAATTCGCAATCGTCCGCAGATCATCGAAAAAACTCGGATACGACACTCCCGCCGCGTCCGCTCCGCGAATGGTCGTCTCTCCTTCGGCTCGCAGTGCGGCCACGGCAAACGCCATGGCGATGCGGTGATCGCCGAAGGAATCGAGTTCCGCACCATGCAACCGCTGGCCGCCGGGAATCCGCATGCCATCGGGACGCTCTTCTAGCTCCGCGCCCATCTTACGCAGATTGGCCGAAACGGCCGCAATGCGGTCCGACTCTTTCACGCGCAACTCTTTCGCGTCGCGCACTTCGATGCCGTTCTCGGTGTAGGGCGCGACCGCGGCCAGCACGGGAATTTCGTCGATCAGCGCGGCGGTATCGGCGCCCGCAATGGTTCCGCCTTTCCAGATTGCGCCGCGGGCCTCGACGGTTCCCACCAGCTCGCCATGGTGTTCTTCCAATTGCATGACCGAAATCTTCAATCCCATCTGGATGAGAATGTCGAGCAGGCGGGCGCGCGTGGGGTTCATCAGAATGCCGGGGAGCGTGACGATAGAACCCGGGAACAATGCTGCCGCACACACGAAGAAGGCCGCGCTGGAAAGATCGCCGGGCACGTGAGCTTCGATGGCATGTAGTTTCTGTCCACCGCGAATGCGGGCGGCGTTGCCCTTGCGCTCGACCTCCACGCCAAATGCTCGCAGCGCGATTTCTCCGTGGTCGCGGGTGCGGATCGGTTCTTCGACAATCGTCTCGCCGTCGGCAAACAATCCCGCAAACAGCACGCACGACTTCACCTGTGCACTGGCTACCTCCGGCTTGTAGTGGATCGCCCGGAGCGGTCCGCCCTGAATTTTGAGCGGTGGCCGTCCGCCTTCGCTCGAAGAGATTCTTGCGCCCATCTCGGCGAGCGGCTTCATGATGCGCGCCATCGGGCGGCGGGAAAGCGACTCATCGCCAAACAACTCGCTCGCAAAGGACTGCCCGGCGAGAATGCCACTGAGCATGCGCATGGTCGAACCGGAGTTCCCGCAATCAAGCGCCGTCGCCGGAGCTTTCAGTTGCCGGCCCACACCGATGACCTCGATTGCCCCATCCTCCAGTCGCCGCCACTCGGAACCCATGGCGCCGACGCAGCCAAGCGTGCTTTCGCAATCCCGCGCGGCGGAGAAATTCTGGAAGCGGCTGGTACCCTCCGCAATCGCCGCCAGCATGGCGTAGCGGTGGGAGATGGACTTGTCGCCCGGGATGCGTACCACCCCACTCACGGCGCGCGCAGGACGAACGGATGCGGTCGTATCCGTAACCATAAACTCTAAATATAAAGGAGATCTCTGACCCGGGTGGATCGCGCCTTACTGCGTTCGCACTCGCCCGGCAGCCTCGGCAAGAATTTCCTGCGGCACTTCCCGCACGGTAACGCAAAACTCGAACCTCGGAGTCTCCGATCCGCGTCCCCAGCGGTTGACTTCCCAATGTGCGCGGATGAACTTCACTTCTGGCTTCCCCGCGAGATCGAGCAACACGGGAACTTCCTCGCGATAGAACTTCTGCGGGAAGGCGACGATGGGCTTGGGATCCCACGTGGCGCCCTCCACTGAACCCTGCACGCTGACATCGAGCGACTCCTGCTCGACGACAGCGGTGATGCCCAGCGTCAGCAGAAAAATCCGGCCTTCTGAGCGACTCAGATCAAGTGCTGGGCCGTCGCCCTTAGTGGTGGCCACCGTCTTTTCAGGAACGAGGAAGGCTTCGATCATGCTCGCGATTCTAGCAGAGGCAGTGGCCAGCAACCGTGATCCTGGATGGCAGGAGGCGACGAAAACGGGAAGACTACTTCTTGAGATCAGCCGTCCAGTTCGTAACCAGAACGAGCGGCGTGGGAGGGCTTTCCTGGAGGGTGGTGAAAACAAAGCGCTGGCCGTCCGGGGAAACGTCGTAGGGATTTCCGAGCGGACCAATATAGCTGACCTGGAACAGCGAGCGCACGGGTTCCAATTCAAACTCCTCGCTCTTGGTGTTCACGTTGGCAACGTAGACGGAACCGTCGGTCCCGATGAAGTAGAGTTCCTTGCTGTCCGCCCGCCAGACCGGGAAGGTGCCTCCCGTCTGCGAAACCTGCCACTTGCCGGCGCCGCTGGGGAAATGGGTAACGTAAACTTCTTCCCGTCCCGACTCGGTCGAACTGTAGGCCAGCCAGCGCCCGTCCGGGGAGAGACGGAATTGAATGACCCTTGCTTGCGGAGACGGTGACTGAATGACGGCAAACGCCTTCTTTTCCCCCGTCGTGGGTAGCGCCCAAACGCCGGCGCCAGTCGGACCGGTCTGCTCCAAATGGACAATGTAGCGACCGTCTAGCGTCCACTGGGGCGCAAGCAGGGTAGCGGCTGTCCCGGAAGGAACCTGATCCATCAGGACCTCTTCTTGTCCGCCACCGTTCGCAAGTCGCGCACGCAGCGACGTCCCCTCGACCAACGTGATACCGCTCTGCCTTACATAAATCACGCGCTGGCCGTCTGTCGACCAGGACGGCATCAGGTGGGTCGCACCGCCGAAGGTGAGGCGGGTACGCGATCCGCGCGCCAGGTCGAACACCCAGATGTCGGCTTGCGGATCTCCCATCGATACAGCCAGCCGCTTGCCGTCCGGAGAAAGGCGCCCGCTCCCCTTGTAAAAGGCCCGCTCCGCGATCTTACTTAGCGTCTTTCCGCTGCGGTCGAGCCACAGAAGATCGGTCCCTAACGTTTTTGAGCCCGGTTCGTAGACCAGCAGGCCATTCTGGCTCGCGGTGAACGTGGTGTGCCAGGTTCCCGCATCATATTCCGCAAAACTAGCCACCGTCACCGGATCGCCTGAAACTGTGCCGGTTGCAGGATCGAACTTCTGCGCCAGCAATTGCGACTGGAGATGGTAGAGCAGATAACCGGAGGCATATTCGGGTTGAGAATCCGCGTCGATCACCCGCTTATAAGCACCGTCCTCCAACGACCCGAAATAGATGCCTTGCTCCGAATTGCCTGAGTGGCTCGTCGCGAAGAACAGGAAATGTTTGCCGTCGGGCAGGAACCTCGGCCAGCGGTGCGTCGTGTGTTTGCCCGTTTCAAACTTGGTCAGGCGCGCCGGGGTTCCTCCCGCAGCGCTGATTCGCCACAACGAATCCCGGTAATCGGGTTCGTAGATGATGACGTTGTCCTGGCTCCAGGCCCCCCCTCGGGCGTTGGGCGCGTCTGCCAGCACGGTTACCGGCCCGCCCGCTGCCGAAACTTTCTTTAGATGGCCATCCGCAAAAAAGCCCAGGAATTTCGCGTCTGCCGACCAGAAAGGGAACGAAGCGCCCTCGGTGCCCTCGAGCTTCTTGGCTGCCAGGTCGCTGAAGGAATGGACCCAGATCGTGTTTTGTCCTTTCGAGCCACGGGCACAGAACGCCACCGCCGAACCGTCGGGGGAAATCGCAGGTGGGCCGGAAAAGTCGCCGGTAAAGTCAAAGCCCGTCTCCGCAGGCGGGGGTAAATACGATCGCAGCGCTGGCGCCGGCACACGCTCCCGCAAGTTCAACCAGACCAGAACCGCCAGCAGCGCCGCGACCGCCGCCGCCCACAACCAGCGCTCGCGCCACGGACCACGAACTGGGACGGGCTGCGCTGTGTCGGCGCCGGAACCGCCGCTCGCGATCCAACGCAATTCGCGGGCAACGTCAGCGGCGTTCTGCCAGCGTGCTTCCGGATCTTTCGCCAGACAATTGTGGACCACATGATCGAGCGCGGCCGGAGCCATCGGCTGAATTTTCGAGATCGGCTCCGGCTCTTTCTCCAAGATGGCTGACGCCACCGAGATCTGGCTCTTGCCCTCAAACGCTCGCTTGCCCGTAATCATCTCGTGAAGCACGCAACCGAAGCTGAAAATGTCGCTGCGTGCGTCCGCTTCCTGCCCTTGCAGGACTTCGGGCGCCATGAACTGAAACGTACCCACGATCGTGCCCTGCTGCGTAAGCGTTCCAGGCGACGTGCCCAGTGCCGACAGGCTCATGGTCGGAGTAGATGGCGTAAGCGGTCCTGCATTGCTAAAGGCCTGAGTGCCGAACATCGCCACCGGTTTCGCCAGTCCGAAGTCCAGCAGCTTCGCGCCCGATGCGGTGAGCATGATGTTTCCTGGCTTGAGATCGCGGTGCACGATGCCCGCCCGGTGCGCCTTTTCGAGCGCGTCGCAGATCTGCACCCCGCACTCCAGCGCCTGCTTCAGGGGCAGTGGCCCTTTCTGCAGCCGCGCTTCCAAACTTTCTCCCTGCAAATACTCCATCACCAGGTAGGAGGTTCCATCCTGGCTCCCAACGTCGTGCAACACGCAAATATTGGGATGATTCAGGGAAGAAATCGCGCGAGCTTCCCGCTCAAAGCGCTGCCTGGCCTCGGGATTGTCAGAAAGGTGAGGTGGCAGGATCTTGACCGCGACCGTGCGATCCAGGCGAGTGTCCCGGGCCCGATACACCTCACCCATGCCGCCTACTCCTAGGGGCGACTGGATTTCATAGGGGCCAAGTTTGGTGCCAGAGGTGAGAGCCATCCGTTCCCGACATTATAGTCCCTACCTGTGCCCTGGCCGATCCTAGGATTCCGGACAATTTTCCGGCTACTGGTCTATCACCGTGTTGGGGAAGAGTTGCCCGTATCCACTCGCCACGGGAGGCAAGCACTGCTGCAACGCGCCTTGGACCAGGCGTGCCGGACATAGATGATTTCCGCCTGGCTGCCAAAAACAGAAGATTAGTTAGTAGTTCTAACTACGCTGCCGGGCGCGGCGAAGAGCTGACCAGATCGGATGCGCACTGCAAAGGGCGACGCTCGCAAGCGCTACTCCGGCCATTACGAACGGCGGTCGAGCCGCGCGCTCAAGGGAGTCTGCGTGCACCAACGCGGCCGCACCTACCGCGAACATAAATGCTGCGAGGCAGGTGGTTACGAGCATGGTGCGTTGCGACGCGCTGCTGATCCATGCATTAGTGATAGCACCGATAAAGGATAGGAACACCGCAAAGATGGGCATGCGGACAAGTCCCTCCGATGCTGCTTCAAGCGTATTTCTTACCAGGAACGCCCCTGGATCGTGCATGCCGCTTGCGGCAAATGCCTCATGCATATATCGCGCCGCACTTCCCTCGAACACCAAATTTGCGCAGAACACGACACAGACCGTGATAAGCATTCCCACCATTGCGCACCACACGCCTGCGATCACCGCCAGGCTGAGCGAGCGTGTGCGTTCCCAAGCCGTCGAACCTGCCGCGCCAAATAGCGCGAGCATCAAGAATACCGGGCTGATGATGAGAACGAAGGGTCTGTGGGACATAAATGATTCGAGAGCATGGTTGGCGACATGAACGGCGCCCACCAGTACACCAAACTGGGTGCCGACGCGGATCGAAAGGCTCACCTCGGGGCGGCGCTGATACCAGACCCACACCCCCGCAATGCCGTATGCCAGCAAGAGTGCTATGTCGATCCGAAGCAGGCCACTTCCGGCACCTTGAACACTTGCTGGATGACGCGCCACGCCGACGGCGATTAGCGCTAGCACGGCAAGGACGGTAGTGCTCGCGAGCATGTGATCCCTGCGTCTCTGTGTCGAATCGACGCTCACAGGTTCCAACTCTTCCCGTCTTTGAACACCTGGTTATGCGATTGCGGGCCGTCCGAGATCGACTTCGGGCCAAATTCCGCATCTTAGGTTAACACGTGCACGACAACGGATTACGAGCCCTTCCCGAGGCAACGAAAGACGAGGTTGTGGGTGAATAGTCGCTAGCCTTGATCGGAAACGCCTCGGGGCAGACTCTTGGGGTGGAGCGGGGTCTCGATGCGAGGCGTTTTCGATAAGGAGACTAGGAGGAAGCCGCTTGCGTTTGCGGCGGACGCGGTGCGCTATGGGATTTGAACGGCAGTCTTGGATCGAGTCGAGAGATGGAGGACTGGCCGAGAACAGTCAAAGTGGAGTTGAGATGGTCGCGGCCTCTGGAAGCGAAAGAATCGGAGACCC
>JAIQEY010000062.1 GCA_020073565.1 Terriglobia bacterium | reverse complement strand
GGCTAACGGGCGATTCCGGTTCGAGCGGAGGCAGTTCGTACTGCACCTGCTTTCGGTGCTTGGCACGTACCTTGATGAAGGAGTGAATCGTGCTGACTGCCACGTCGAGGTCGGCACGCTCGTGAAGAATGCGAACGATGTCGCGATACGTGCAGCCTTTGCGGCGCAGCTGGCGGATCAGTTCGTGGTGAGTTTCGAGTTTGGAGCGAGGTGGTTTCTGCCGGATCGAATCTAGCAGGGAAAGAAGGGTCGGGTCCATGATTTTCAGGCTCCTTAGCACCTGGCCATCACAGTCCGTTAACAGTCCGATAACCCGTCTCCACAGTCCGATAAGTGCCCTAGAGCGCTATCCGTACCGTTTAGTTTCAATCGGTTACGAACTCTAGGACGACTTTCACGGCGGTAACGGGGGTTCGAATCCCCCCGGGGACGCCAACAAAGTAAAAGGCTTCCGCAAAATCACTGCTTTTCGTCATGATCCAATTTGATCCAGTTAGCTTGGCGTGACGTCCGAAACCGCACCCTTCCTTACCAACCTGACTAAATTGCCCTGCGCCTCCCGCTTCTGAGGACCAACCGCCTGCATGTAAACGTCGGTTGTGACCTTCAAGCTGGCGTGACGCAGGAGTTCCTGCACTACCTTCGGGTTCTCGCCATTTGCGTTCAGGAGAGTTCCAAACGTGTGGCGAAACGTGTGATACGAGACTTGCTTCGTTACCCCGGCACGCTTGAGTGCAGGCTTGCCGTAATATTGCCACAATGTCCCTGGCCAATACGGTTGTCGGCCTCTGGTATGCGGGGAAGAAAACACCCAATCGCCCGGTGCCTGATGGGCAGAATGCTGCCGCCAGTTGAAGAGGGATTCGGCAGTTTGCGCATCCAATGGAACGTCTTTGAGGGAAGCTTCCGTCTTCGGCGCACCCTCGACCATTGCTACGAGCGGTCGACGAACATGCAGAATGAGGTTTTCGAAATCCACATCCTGCCATCGAAGGCCGATCAGTTCTCCTCGACGCAGGCCGGTGAAGGCATCCAATTCGATCATGGTCCGAAGTGGATCTGACAATTCCTTGAGGAATGCCATGATCTCTTCCGGGGTTAGAACGTCTGGAGACTTTCGCCGTTTCTCGCTCTGGCGAACACTGGTGATCGGGTTTTTGTCCGCCCACTCCCAGCGTTCCTCTTCAAGACCAGCGAAGTGCAGGAGACCGAAAACCACAGCGACTTCAACCGAGTGCCCGATGACCTGACACTAGCTGAAGCAGCGTGCATCCTCAACAAACAGGTGGTTGTAGCGGACAATCGCTAACGCATCGCGAAGGAATGCTGGGCCAAGTCATGCATCCGTCGCGGGACGACTGTGTCTCCGTCAGGTCCACTCTCAACCAGTCCTTCGCGGACCGTCAGAACCAGGACAAGGATCGGAAACTCAACTCATCAAGATACTTGTGATCGTCGCATTTGTGAGCAAAGCTGCTAAAGTTGCAAACTCGTGCCTTCATCGCGCGGCTGGGGGCTCCTCGCCGGTGGGAATCCCGACCAGGTAGCGGTAGAACGCAACAGCCCGGTTGACCGCGGAAGACTCATTTCCCGTGATCAGGCGGCTTGCGTTCTTGGCTGTGCGCACGATGCTGTAGTATCGCCAGACGTTTTCTGATTCGTGATCCAGAAAGTAGATCGCCTGCACCTCACCCGGGTGGAAGAAAGTTATGAAGAGATCGCGCATCGTGCTGACGTTCTCGACATCGAAGACGAGTCGGTCCGCCGAAACCTCCACAATGTGCATTCGGTACGTGGCCTTACCAGAAAGGTTATCGACCTGTACATAGTAGAGTATCTTGCCTTCTTTCATCTCTTCGGGACTGAAGTCTTCGCGGCGTTGACTGGGTTGCGAGCCGGTCAGAGCGTAGGCGTCCACAATTAACGTTTGCCACTGCTTGTGAGTGGTCGACCAGTAGCGTATGCCCGCGAGTTGTGAAACGGCCCCGATGTGACGAAGCAAGCCTTCAGCTTCCGAAGTTTGACGAAATCGCGCGACTGTCGTTACCAACGTTGTAAAGCCCACCGCAGTCCAACCGGTGCACGCGGGGAGTTTCCATTCGCAGCCGAATTCAGACCTGCTCCATGACTTCGCGATGACCGACTCATCCAGACCGGGATAGGACGGAAGGGGGGTTCCTCTCCGCACGGCGGCTGTGGCCCCAATTGCGAATAACCACGCCCTTGGCAGAGCAGCATTGCCAAAAACAAAATCCAAACGCGGTGCCGGGCCCAACTCCGGATATGTGTCTTATGACGCGGATCTGCGCTCATCTGGGCGTAGTTACTGCCAGAAGCCTGGGTCTGGTACAGGAAATGCGTTCGAATAAAACTTGATCGGCACTGTAGTCTCCCTTTTTGCTTTTGTTGCTATGGGCGAATCGTCCGATCTCCTAATCGGCGCTGGACAAGCGCTCAGGCATTGATGAGTCGGCTCGTCGCATTGCTCTCCGCGGTTTGGACGGGGAACGCCACGCGGGCAGGTTGCATGCGAGTCGCGCGAGCTCGTACGAAGGCCCGCATGTAAGACTGCGCTACCCGGTCCCACACCATGCGACGTGCATAGGTGTAAGCGCGTTTGCACATCGCCTGGCGAGCTGCATCGTTACCCAACAGTTCAATTACCGTATCTGCGATCGCGCCTGGGTCTTCGAAGGGAACCAGCGCCCCGCGTCCATCGTCCAAGAGTTCAGCGGTGTGCCAGTACGGAGTCGAGATGATCGCCTTTCCGGCGCCCAAGGCATACGCGAGTGTTCCGGACACGGCCTGTGCCTCGTAGCGATACGGCGTGACGTAGATGTCAGCCGAACCAACCAGTGCCGCCATTTCTTGAGGGCTGACAAACCGGTTGTGGAAGACGACGTTCTCCTCAACTCCTAACTCCCTAGCTAAGGCCTGCAACTGAAGGCGATACCGATCACCCTCCCTGCGTCGGACATGAGGATGCGTGGCGCCTGCGATCATGTAAACAACGTTGCTGTGCCGTGAGAGGATGCGCGGCAGCGCTTGAATCACGCTTTCGAATCCCTTGTTTGGAGACAGCAAGCCGAACGTGAGCAATACAGTTCTTCCTTTGGTGGAAAACGAATCTTTGTACAAAGCCGATTCGACAAAGGGCAAATCGGGGATGCCGTGAGGAATCAGGTCAATCTTCTCCCCTGGAACTCTAAATACATCTTGCAGGAACTGAGAAGAGTGCTCGCTCATAACAACAAGACGATCTGAGCGCGCGGCGATTTCCTGCAAAACGACTAGCTGGTCGAGGTCTGGCTCACGAAGAACCGTATGCAGAGTTGTCACCACTGGCATTTTGAGGTGTTGCAGCAACCGCAAGACATAGCTGCCGGACTTCCCTCCGAAGATCCCATACTCGTGCTGCAAGCACACTAGATCGACGGGGCTGGCATTAAGAAAGTCGGCGGCCGCTTGATACGATGAGAGGTCGCCCTCAGTTACCTCGAATTGCACCCGCGCGGGGTATTTGTACCGGGATTGCGGGTCATTGACGGCTACCACCAACACTCCAGCGGATCCGTACTCGCCAGCGATCGCATCACACAAATCTGTCGTGAAGGTCGCAATTCCGCACTGTCGAGGAAGGTGGTTCCCGACGACCGCTACCCGCACTGGAAGCGACGAACCGGGTATCACTTGCAAGGATGACGCTGACTTATTGTTGAACATCAGAGGACGTGCTTTGCACCGCATCAGTGTGTTCGGTTTAGGACTCGCGGAGAAGCTACGAGCGGACATCACAGGCTCCTTGAAGGTAAGGTCCGACCCGAACGGGGCCGGACGGCGGTTAAAGCAGGCGCCAGGAGTAGGAAGGGCTATGCCGGTGCCTCCTGGTGCCAGGGCTTGTAATGTCTTACCTCAAACCGCACTTCGACGTCCGCTCACCAAGTTAATGATCAGAATCACTAACCCCACAACCAGGAGTAAGTGGATCAGGCCTCCGCCGACATGCATACTGAAACCCAGAAGCCACAAAATCACAAGAACAACGAAAATCGTCCAAAGCATATGAACCTCCCGTGCTCATTCACGAGCACCCGAACGCGAATCTTCTCCCGTCCGCGTGAGATCTGTTTCGTGCGAACGCATATGAGAACAAACGATGGACTGTGCATCCCACGGGAACACACAGCCATCGGAAAAATGCCAAACAAACGGCATCGCCCTCGGAAGCCCTACTTCTTGTCTTTCTCCTTGGCTTCGGATTTCCGTTCAGCTTTCTCTTCGGCTACGGCTTGGGCTTTTGCTCCGCGAACTGCCGCAAGGAACGGCTCGGCGGCAGCAGGAGCCGGCACTTTGCCCAACAAAATGGCTCGAGTTGTGACGTTGCTTTTGTACATCGCGTGGCGCGAATCGCTGTCTTGGCGGAGCGAGGCGCCTTCCAATGTGAGCCCAGCGAACACACCCTTGGCGCGGGAGTAGGTCAGGATCTCTGTATCCATTTTCCAATCCGTACCGGCCTCGGCATGCCGTCCAACCGGACCGGCGGCCGCGGAAGCATCCGCTCCAATTTGGAAATTACTCGAGAGCAGCTTTTGCATCCCCTTTTCATTCTGAATGATCAGAACCACGTCCACAGCTTCTACGCCGATCTGCAGGCCCCAGCTTCCGCCCGAAATCGTGATGAACGCCGGTGCACTCCAGCCATTCGCTGTGCGGCAAGTGGCTACGCCTTTGCCCCCTTTACCTCCGAAGATAAAGCCGCCTTTGACCATGTGCGGTATAACCGCCATGCACTTGGCGTGCTCCAATACTTCTTCTGGGACTCCCTTGTCAGGCATCGCCATAATTTCGTGTACCACTGTGGTGGCGTTTTCCAGGCGTTCGGTGGCATCTTCCCGCGCCGACGCTGCCCAGCACAGCGTGCCCAGACTCAACATCGCAAGAAACAACATCACTTTTTTCATCGATCGCCTCATTTCGGTTCCCTCTGCGCCGTCTCTCTGGCTTCGCGCTGTGTGTACAGTCGCAATTCCGGGTGGAAATGCCGGCGCACCAGGTCGATTCCGACCTTAACAAATCAAGATTCAAGAGGTCTGAGCAATAGTGCTCACCCTTGCTACATGGAATTGTCGAAAACTCGTCGTGGGAACTCAATATTTCTCATGACAATTTCTGCGGATATCCTTTTCCCGTTTCGGGATGAAGTCCAGGCGTGGATGCTGCCGACGCCCAGGTAGCTGCGGACCAGGCCCTAATCGACGCATCGAAACAGACGATCCAGTCGGCGCAGAATCAAGTCGGCGTGACCCAAGCGCAGCTGGGCTCGGCGAAGGGCCAAGAACGCCAGGCCCGAGCGGTACTCGATCAGGCCAAGATCAATCTTGCGCACACTCGCATCACCGCCCCAGTGGACGGTACCGTAATTGCTCGCCGCATGGATGTAGGCCAGACCGTAGCTGCCTCGTTTGCGGCGCCTACCGTCTTCGAGATCGCACAAGACCTGACTAAGATGCAACTCGATACCAACGTGGACGAGTCCGATGTCGGGAACATCAGAACTGGCCAGATCGCGACCTTTACAGTTGATGCCTATCCGGGAACGACATTTCGGGGCCAAGTGGCAGACGTCCGCAAGGCACCGAACATTACACAAAACGTCGTCACCTACGATGTCGTCATCGCCGTTTCCAATTCCGATCTCAAACTGTTTCCGGGGATGACCGCCAATGCCCGCATTCTGACGACGAAGCTCGACGACACCTTCAAAGTGCCGAACGCGGTGTTGCGCCTTCATCCATCCGCAGCGGTGCTGAAGAAGCTTGGGCTCTCGTCTGCGCCGGCAGGTAAGCAGCAGGTTTATGTATTGCCGATCGGAAGGTCAAAGCTGTCCCAGTAACGTTTGGGATCTCCGATGGCCAGTTCACAGCCGTAACTTCCGGCGATCTGCAAACGGGAGAACAGGTCGTCGTGAGGTTTAGCACGGGTGCGACTTCACCGACCACGAGTACTCCTTCGCCAACCGGTCCAAGTACCACGCGCCGAGTGCCTGGAGTGTGAGTCTTCTGAGGAAAATGTAAGTGTCAACACTCATCGACGTGCGAGATCTTAAGAAGAGCTATCTGCTGGGGGACATTGTTGTGAATGCGCTCCAAGGCGTGACCCTGGCGATTGAGCGAGGCACGTTCGTCGCAGTCATGGGGGAGTCTGGTTCGGGGAAGTCGACATTGCTGAACCTCCTGGGCTGCCTTGACCGGCCTACTTCAGGCCGGTATCTGCTAGACGGCATACCTGTCGAAACCATGGATCGCGACCAGCTCGCCGAGATCCGCAATCAGAAGATCGGGTTTATTTTTCAGAACTTCAACCTGCTCCCGCGAATGGATGCGCTCGAGGATGTCGAGCTGCCCTTGCTCTACAAAGACAGTGAAACACCCAATGGAGACGAACTGGGCCAGCGCGCGCTGGCCGACGTCGGCCTGGCCGGCCGGGAACTCAACTTTCCTGCTCAACGGTCGGGTGGACAGCAACAGCGAGTAGCCATTGCGCGTGCCCTGATCAACAAGCCCGAAATTCTTCTTGCGGACGAGCCCACGGGCGCGCTGGACTCCCACAATGGCGCCGAAATCATGAATATCTTTCAGCGCCTGAACGACTCTCAGGGGATCACGATTGTTATGGTTACGCACTCGGATGAGATCGCCGCATACGCGGGCCGGATCATCGGCTTTCGTGATGGCCTGATCGTCAGCGACAAAAAGGTGACCAAACCGGCCATACCGCCCGCGGAAGCGGTCGCGGTGCATATTGCCGCCGGGGTGTCGCCATGAAGCACCTGATCTCGTCCATGCGCATCGCGTTCCGGGCGCTCAAGATGAACAAGCTCCGCTCGGCACTTACTATGCTGGGTATTGTGATCGGTGTTGCCTCTGTGGTTGCGACGGTGGCCATCGGCTCGGGTGCTACCCAGCGCATTGAGCAGCAGATCGCAAGCATCGGGAGCAACATTATTATCGTGATCCCAGGGAGCATGAGTAGTTCCGGTGTCCGCTTGGGCACCGGCAATGCGGTTACGTTATCAGAAGCGGACGCAAGGGAACTCGAAGCGCAGTGTCCGGATGTTGAATTTGCGGCCCCAGTGGTACGAGGCGGAGCCCAGGTGGTCAACGGAAACAATAACTGGGCGACAAGCATTTATGGCATTACTCCCGACTATCTGACGATTCGCGAGCTTTCCGTCGCCGATGGGGCCGAGTTCACCCAGCAGGATGTGGATGGCGCTAACAAAGTCGCCGTCCTCGGTCAGACTCCGGTCGATAACCTGTTCGATGGCGCCGATCCGATCGGCCAGGCGGTCCGTATTAAGAATGTCCCGTTCACGGTCGTCGGCGTGCTCACTCGGAAAGGCCAATCGTCCCAGGGGCAGGACCAGGACGATGTCATTCTGCTTCCGATATCGACCGCCAAGCGGAAAGTGATCGGTGTCAAGCAAGCCAACGCAGATGCCGTGGATACGATCATGATGCAGGCGAAATCCGGCGCTCAGATTCCGGCTGCGCAAGATGAGGCGAGAGCTCTCCTCCGGCAACGCCATCATTTGCAGGCAGACGAGGCTGATGATTTTTCCATCCGTAACCTGGAAGAGCTCTTCGCAGCGCAAGAGGCTTCCTCGAAGATCATGGCACTCATGTTGTCGGCCGTGGCTTCGGTCTCGCTGGTCGTGGGTGGCATCGGGATCATGAACATCATGTTGATCTCGGTCCGAGAGCGAACTCGGGAGATAGGATTGAGACAGGCCCTCGGCGCCAAGACCCGCGACATTCTCACACAGTTCTTGGTTGAAGCGGTCACGCTCTCGATCGCGGGTGGGTTCATCGGAATCGTGTTCGGGATCGGCGCATCACTGCTGATCTCGCGGCTAGCGGGCTGGGCGACAGCCGTTGGTCCGGGCGCGGTGTTGCTAGCAGTATTCTTCTCTGCGTTGGTGGGGATCACCTTCGGATTCTACCCGGCGAGAAAGGCTGCCTATCTGGATCCGATCGAAGCGTTACGATCCGAGTAAGCTGCTGGTCTGGGCGCGGTGCTGCTTGCAGTATTGCGATGGTGCGCAACGTTTCATCGAAACCTGATCTACCTTCGTTTTAGCATCCAGCCGACCAAAGCTCCTGCGCTGAAGCCTACTGCAAAAGTAGTCGCGACGGTTAGCACAAGGTGCCGCTGGAGGCGCTCCGTTGTGTCATTTAAGAACTCTTCCGCGGCGTCGCCGCCCTGTTTTGCGGCACGCCTCGCCACTCCTACGCCATCCTCTATGATGGCATCGGCGGCCGCGCGGGTTGCGCGAGAAGCCTGGCGAGCTGATTCGGCTACGTGTTCAACCGTTTTTTCCACTACGGTTTGTGACATGGTAATCTCCTTACGTTTTTGTGGCGCGCCATTGTTGATACGTCTCTTCATCATTTTTTGGACAACCGAAGGCCTACTAGCGCGGGGAACCTGGATTCGGCGCTCCGTGACCATTGTTAAGGTGCATGCGAGAAATCAACGAGTGTGGGCCGCTATAGAGAAATTCAAGGGCGATGTTTCCGCCTATATACCCCAGCAAGCTGTAATTGCCCATTCGGAAACCATCCTTGGCGTTGTAGCGGTCCGGATACCACGCATAGGCGGCAGTCATGGTGCCGGCATACGGAGCGACGAGAGCAGGAAAAGAAAAGACGCGATGGCCATCATCGCCGGGGCGTGAGGTAAAGGTTGAAATTACGGCATGGCTCAGTCGCGGAAAGAAGCCCTTGCACTCGCAGCGGTAGTACAACGTGTCTTCCCGGAAGGCTTTCGCGAGCGCATAGCGTGTGGTGGTGCTGACCCCTGCGATGGCGAAGTTGGACCCAACCCGCTTGCCATAGCCCTCCGCGCCTTGTTTCCACTCCGGTGGAGTCCCCTCATACTGGTTAATGCCAGCCACAACCGCGGCTCCTACGATCGGATAGGGGCCGAACGTGTCGAAGAAGTAGTTGTGGAGCTTCGTCTTTTCTGTTGGACGCGTGTACGTCAGGGCGAATTGCGGCCGGGTCGTGGCTAGGGAAGTCGAAACCTCCGCGCTGGAAGAGGCACCCGAATCGACCACTGATTGCGCCACTGCCAGCGCTGGTAGCATGGTCAGGCCGGCGATTGCCAGCAACAAAAGCATAAGTCCGCGCATCTTCATGTCGAGGTCTCTTTCTTGCACACGAAAGCGTGTTTGTCCTTAAAGGTTCAGCAATCTGTCAAAAAAAGAATGATAGCGCTGCAGGCCGAGCCGCAGGTCCTCGGTGGACACATTGTCGCCACGGTCCAACTGCTTTTCCAGGCCCGATCGCTCGTTGGCAAAACCTTCCGCGAGTCGCTGCATCACCGCAGCGACCAGCTTGTCTGCGTCCTCGACCGTCCGGCGCGGCTCGTCCACGAAGCCAATCTGTACCTTGCTCCACTGCGATCGGAAATCTCGCATCTCCGATTCAGAAAACAAGGGCATGGGCTCCAAAGGTAGTAGCCGCTCGGTCCAGAGTCTCCCGTTCGTGGGCTTCCACCAGCTTGGGTCCGTCGGGCTGCTTTGACTCAATCCCATAGGTCGCCAGCTGGGCTGACGTAAGCTCCCCCTCTTTTGTCTGCAGTTCAGCCATCACGCCACTTCCTTCTTTTCAACAACCAGCGGCACCTGGACCAGTTCTTCAAATAGAGAGCGGTAGTGAATCATCGCTGTTCGCAGATCTTCCGTGGTTGCTGCGTCTTTGCCAACCCGCAGAGCAATCTCGTGCGCAGAGCGGTAGTTCTCCACCACTCGAGGATGGTCGACAGAAATGTCAGCGGCACGTTGATCGAAATCGGATACGGGGTAGCCGCGAGTTTTCATTACAGAGGTCACCAAGTCATCGGCTTCTGTGACTGCACCCTTTGGGGAATCGACGAAACGAGACTGTACGGACTCCCACTGCTTGGAAAGACGTTCGCGTTCCGCCGGATCAAGATCGCGAATGTTGAGCTTTTCGACCCGCTTCTCGCGATCCGTCAATTTCACTTCTGCTTTTCGTTCTGACCCATGCGCCAGCACCGCCCGATCGTACTCGGGCCCAAATTTCTGCCGCAGGTTTGCAGTTGCGTGTTTCCGTTTTCGCACGTACAGCAACGCAACCACCGCGATGATCAGGATCGCTACAACGGCTAGCCCAATCAGCTTTGGATCCATCAGATTTAGACTCATTGAAAGCTCCCTGCATCAAGAATGTCTACAAAACTGTATTTGTCCACGAAGTTCCTCTACCCGTCAGAACCTTGTGAATCGCGAGTGTCAAACTTTGGGTTTCGGAAAACTGGGTCAGAATTGATCGTGCATTTCTCTCGTCTCACAAGCAATCATCACCATCTCGGGAAGCATCCGTGGCACGGAAGCTCTGTTGTTCCCAAAGTAGCGACAAAGAACCAAGAGCGCTGTTATCCGGCTCCGAATTCGTTTCAAACGATTCCCCAATGGGAACCATGTCAATCCCCGCGTGGCGGTCAACCTCCAATTCATCGGTCGACATATGTGCCCTTTCCCAATCAAATTGTCGTCCTATACCGGCGGACCCTACCGCGAACTCCTGGCCTGCCGTTGCAGTTCTGACGGTTATTTGTCCCGATTTCCTGAGCCATCAGAACCGTTTCAATCGCCAGTATCAAACTTTAGGCTTCGGAATACTGGTCAGAATTGCTCGTCTGGTAAATCGATCCGAATGTGTGAGAGCGGTGACGTGATAGAATGTAATTGAGCTGGTTACCACCTTCTCCTCTTTCAGGTTCCCTGAACTAAGTCAGCCCATCTGAATTTTTCTCTCTCCTTAGGCTCTCCGGAAATCGGGTACACAATGCCTTCGAATGAGATCCTGTACGAAGCTCAGCAACTCCACCAGGTCGGTGTTCGTCTTGATTCGCTGGCGGAGCAACATCCCGTCGTCTCAGAAGCACTCCTTCTAATCTCGGGAAGCGTTCGTAACACGGCAACTCTGTTGGAGGTGCTGGTGGCCACGAAAATGGGGACGCTCGCCCGCGGATTAGCTCCGGCAGAGGCCTGATCTGCTCATTGCTGTCCTTGCGCTGGGCTGTGGCATTTCGCCGCCGAAGCTAGTCGTGAAGAACGACGTTGAGAAGGGAACTATGAACCTGCAGGCCGCTCCCGCCATAGTCCAGGAAGCCTAACTTTCGAAACCGGTTCATGAAGAAACTGACCCGCGACCGGGTTGTTCCTATCATGGCCGCAAGGGTGTCCTGACTGATCTTGGGGATTACAGTCTCGGGCACGCCTTCCTTCCCGAAATGAGCAAGCAAGAGCAGGAGCCGAGCCAGTCTCTTTTCGCTGGAATTGAAGAGTTGGTCAACCAAATCCTCTTCGTACCGGATGTTCCGAGCCAGCAGATACGCTACGAACAGATCCGAGAATTTGTGTTCCCGGTGGAGCGCAAGCATCATTGCCTTCTTGTCAATGCGCAGAACTTCGCAATCCGTGATTGCGGTTGCAGACCCCATCCGCAAAGGCTGTCCAGCCAGCCCACCTTCTCCGAAAAACTGTCCCTCATTCAATATGCCCAGGGTTGCTTCCTTGCCATTCTTGGACACGACCGTGAGGCTAACTTTGCCTTCCTGGATGTAAAACACTGCGTCAGCAGCATCCCCCTGCGTGAAGATTCTTTGCTTCTTGGGAAAAGCCACGACTTTCCTACCCTCGCCGATCGTGGCAAGGAATTTCCTCGGGTCGAAGGCGTACGTCTTCTTGGTTCGCACAGCGGATGCCATCAATAGCTTCTCCTTGGCATGGAACTACACTCTTAGAAATTCTGACAGCGTGATAGTCACCAAAGATGGTCACTTTTGCTCACAATTGGTAAAAACGGTGGCAGACCTAATGAAACCTGCCGCTTGGCGAAATAAACTGTGGACAATGAGCAATATTGAACATTGTCCAGTTGTCTGAACGTGCATTATGCAGAAGTGAAAAGCAGGGAACTCACCCCTAAACAGATATTATCCGTGCCTTGTACTACGTGTGGTGCTGCGATCGGGGAAGTTTGCGAACTGCATACGGGTGCTCCGCGCAGCGAGCCACACCGAGATCGGAAACTCTCTGCAGCCGAGGCTGTGGAAACGAAGCTCAGCAAACGATAGCTCCAGGTGGGGCCGCGCGGCTTTGTTCAAGAATGCTCGGTTCGAAGAGCAATCCAGGTACGCTCCCCAAAATCCCAATCATTGCAAGTGAGCTATCTTGCTCAGACGTGAAAAGGTCGCAGCTGCCATTATCTATTCTGTTGAGTGTGTAGACGGAGCTGCGACCGCTGATTCGTAGCTCTTAATTGTTAGGTCGCTGCTGGTCGTGGATCTTGATCAGGTCACGTCGAAGCGGCCACATCCAGACAATCGGCGATTCCTCATCTGTGTGTATGCCGCGAAACCTTGCGGCAGAACACGATTCGACCCTAGAAAACTCTCGAACATTGAGATTTGGCGCAACGCCTCCGGGCCGATCAGAGGCGGTAGCCCGCGAAACTAAGGAGTCAAAGATCATGCCTCTAATTCAATTGCTAGAAGTTCTAATCGTGGTGGGTGTTCTCCTGTGGCTGGTGAATCGCTTCATCCCAATGCAGGGAACCATCAAGTCAATTTTGAACGGCGTCGTGGTCATTGGCGTGGTCCTGTGGCTACTGAATGTTTTTGGGTTATTTCACTCTCTTTCCGGTATCCGCCTCGGGAAAGGATGACGTGTGGCGAGAGGCCACTTTAGAGAAACGCTCGTTCACGAAACTCACAACCTAGATCACGCGACAGGGCAGACGTCTGCCTCAAGGAGATACTTTGAAAACTAAGCTTTTGCTGGCATTCGGAATCACCCTCAGTTTGAGCGCGTTTGCTCAAACCCGTTCTCAAACAACTATGGCTGTCGAACCCATGAGTCCAACGCCGACGTTCCGAGTGACCGTGGTCAGCCGCAGCGTCCAGGCCGTCAACTACAAACATCGCGGCGGAGCCACGAAGCTGGATTTCGCGGGCACGGACTTGATGCCGGGGGCCAACGGTCAAGCCAAAGTGGAAAGCAAGAAAGGCTATATCGAAATCGAGGTGGAATTTGGAAATCTGCAGACGCCCACAACTTTCGGCAATGAATACCTGACCTACATCCTCTGGGCAGTTTCGCCCGAAGGGCGAGCAGTTAACTTGGGCGAAGTGCTGGTGGGCGGTAATCATCGCAGCAAACTGGACGTCACCACGGACCTTCAGGCCTTCGCTCTGATCGTTACCGCGGAACCTTATTATGCCGTGCGCCAACCCAGCAATGTAGTGGTGCTCGAAAACGTCGTGCGCACCGACACCAAGGGAACTACCGAGGCAGTGGATGCGAAGTATGAACTCATGGAACGGGGCGGCTACATTCCAACCGGCTACCGGTTCGACCCTGTGATCCCGAGTGCCAGGTTGCCACTGGAATACTTCGAGGCGCGAAATGCACTGCGCATTGCAGAATCCGAGGGAGCCGAGAGGTACGCTAGCGACACCTATCAGCGCGCGGTTCAGCTGATGAACAACGCGGACGAATACGCTCTGCAAAGCCATACGCCGCAAAAACCTCTGATCGCAGTCGCTCGTGAGGCAGTTCAGACCGCCGAAGATGCACGCGCGATCGCAGTCAAGAATATGGACGAGGAGCGCCTGGCGAACGAACGGCAGGCTTCAGCGGATGCACAGGCCAAATCGCAGGGGCAGGTTGATGACGCAATTCTGCAGAAGGAGCAAGCCCAGTTCGACACGGCCAAAGCTCAAGCGGCAAGAACTCAGGCCGAATCGGATACGGCAAATGCCCAGGCCGCCAAGGCTCAGGCAGAATCTGATGCAGCCAAGGCCCGGGCCGACGCTGCGGATGCACAATCCGCGACCGCGAAGGCTCAAGCAGATTTGGCGGACAGCCAGGCTTCATCCGCCAATGCACTCTCTGCAGCCCAGGCTGATGCGGAACAATCCCGCTTGGCTGCACAGCAGTCTCAGTTGAGCGCGCAACAAGCTGAAGGCGACAAAGCCGCCATGCGCACGCGACTGTCTGAGCAGTTGAATGCCATTCTCCAGACTCGCGACAGCGCGCGGGGACTCATCGTCAGCATGTCCGATGTTTTGTTTGACACTGGGAAATACTCATTGAAACCCGGTGCGCGGGAGAAACTGGCGAAAGTCGCCGGTATTCTGCTTGCCTACCCTGGGCTCAACATTGAAGTCGGCGGCTACACGGACAATGTGGGCGGCGATGAAATGAATCAAACGCTGTCTGAGAACCGAGCCGGCTCGGTCCGTGATTACCTGGTGCAACAAGGTGTGGCGACCAATTCAGTCAGCGCAGAAGGTTTCGGCAACACTTTGCCGGTAGCCTCTAACGATAACTCCGCCGGCCGGCAGCAGAACCGGAGAGTGGAACTTCTCGTGTCCGGCGAAGCTATCGGTAACCCGGTCAACGCAACAACAGGAAGCTTGCGCTAGAGCAAGCGTACGTAACCAGCAGTAATGGAGGTAGCACTTATGAAAGTAATTAGAATCACTAGCACAGCCATCTTGTCTTTGCTTCTCGGAATCGCCGCTCCTGCTTACGCACAGCATGAGCAGCAGGGCTAAAAGCAAGACCATCCCCAACAGCAGAGCAAGCACGAGCAAGCCAAGCCCGCGCAGCAGTATGCTCAGCAGCAACGGCAGGCGGAAGCCTGATGGCGGTCCCATTCGATTCCAAGCGGCTCGAAGTTGCCGGTGCAGAGGTTCCCGTGGTGGAGGGCATCCTGCAATCCACAACCAGCGGGGCTGCCCAGTACAGCATATCTGCCACGGGATCGCTGGTCTTCGTTCCTGGTGGCGTTCAGGCGACCCAACACAGGCTGGTGTGGGTCAGTCGCAATGGGGCAGAGCAACCCCTAGCCGCCCCCGCGCGTGCCTACGTGTTCCCGCGGCTTTCCCCTGACGGACGCCGGGTGGCCGTGACCATCCAAGGACAGGAGGTTCAACTCTGGCTTTACGATCTGTCCCGGGAGACGCTGACCCGGTTTGCGTTCGATGGGAAATTTAACACTAACCCGGTTTGGACACCGGATGGCAAACGGATCGTATTTAACTCAAACAAGGAAGGGCCGGTGAACCTTTTTTCGCAACTGGCCGACGGCAGTGGCGGGCTGGAGCGTTTGACAACCAGCGAGCACCTCCACTTTCCGATGTCCTTGTCTCCGAATGGACAAGTGCTGGCCTTCGTGGAAGTCACTCCCACCACCGGATATGACATCTGGATGCTGGGGCTCGGCGACCGCAGGGCGCAACCCTTTCTCCAAACCCCATTCAACGAGAGTGTGCCGCAATTTTCCCCGGATGGACGCTGGCTCGCTTATTTCTCGAATGAATCCGGCCGGTGGGAAATCTACGTGCAACCCTATCCGGGCTCCGGCGGAAAGTGGCAAATCTCGACGGAAGGGGGCACCGAACCAGTATGGAACCGCAACGGGCGGGAGCTGTTCTACCGCAACGGCGACAAGATGATGGCCGTGGACATTGCTACGCAGCCGAGTTTCACGGCGGGTAAGCCCCGGGTGCTCTTCGAGGGACACTACGTGCAGCCCCCGGGAACGACTCCCAACTACGACGTATCTCCTGATGGCCAGCGCTTCCTCATGCTCAAACCCGACGAGGCAGGCGAGGCGGCGCCGGCGCAAATTAACGGCGTGCTGAACTGGTTTGAAGAGCTGGAGCGCGTTGTACCAACTGGGAAGAAGTGAAGCTCGTCGCTCAACAGATCACGCTCGATCTCGACCGAGAAGTGACTGCTTCACAGTCGAGCGGATCACTCGGGTTGCGGCAGTCCGATGCGGCGCAGCAGATCGGCGAAGCGTGGGTCGGAGCGCATCCCGTACCAGAACCCGTCTATCGCTAGATAGAGCAGGCTTGCTGAACGCTGCTCGTAACCTTTTTCCAGCAGTCGGAAGGCCTCGTCTTTCTCGCCGAGACCTGCATAAATCGTTGCAAGCAGATAGAAATCGACATAGTCGGGGCGCTCATGGCAACGCTCTCCGGCTTGAGTGAGACCTTGGCGAGTCCGAAATCGAGAATCTTCGCCTGACCCTCTACTCGTGACGGCACGATCAGCAAACGCACAGGGAGCTTTCACGGTGGGCTGGTTTTCCTCGGCATTTCGTTCTTCGCGACCGCGATGCTGATGCTTGCTTTGCGGAAAGGAACTGGGCATGAGGCGGTGAGCTTCGCTCCGATGCCAACTGCTAATACCGATTAAGAATCGCCCCCTGAAAGATAATGGAACCATGACGTGAACATACGGCATGCCAAAAATGGGGTGCGATTTTCTGACGGTCGCTGGCGGATCGACTGGAAATCGCGCAGTCAGGTCTTTGGGAGATGCCGCCCCGAATTGACCTCCCCGCCGTTCTGTTAGATATTGTGACCGATGGACGCTGAACAGAGCATTGCTGAAATCGAGTGGCTGGAGCGCATCTTCGCGGTGCCCGACACGAGACCGCTGAGCGCAAGCGACCTCGCTGCTGCGAACCGAAGGCACGACGATGCGCTCGCGCATAGCCCGTGGTTTCAGCTTTGGCATCGGTACGGCATCTGCTGCCGTTCCTGACGCGTACATTGACACTCTGTTCCTTTCACCTTCCCTCGAAGGACACTCGTTCGGGGTGTCTTATCAGACGCATCGTCAAGAACGCACCGAGAAGCGCATCGAATGCCAAGCAAAAACCCGGCCACCAGTGCGGCACACCGGGGTTGTCGATGAAGAAGCGATGGACGAAGTCAAAAATGCCGTGCCCAAGAAGGGCAGTGACTATTAACCAGAAGTTTTTTCTGAAGCCGAGGACGGCAACCAGCAAAAAGCCGCCTGCAACAACGATTTCAATGATCAGCGTGCGCCCAGAAGCCCCCATCGCAGCGAACAATACATAGTAGGAGGCGATCACAATCAGGACGGTTGGATAAAAGGCACGGTCGCGTTCAAGGCCAATGACAGCCGCAAAACCAGCCACAGCCAAAGACAGTATCAAGCCAATCAAATACTCCATATGCTGCCCTCACCGGGTGCGCCTCGCACCCCTCTGCTTCGCCGGGACGGTCACCAGCACAGGGGCGATTATGCCAGATCAGCGCGGCTGCTTCACACGCTGCTTGCAACGAGTCTGGGAAAGCCGACAATTCGAACTCGCACCCTTCCACCATAACTATACGGAACCTATCCAAGTTTACGACCGGATAACAACCACAATCGAACGCCAATGGCTGGCTGAGATCAAATATCGCCAGATCAAACCCTATTGGACGAAGCGATTCGAGAGGGTTTCGATGCCCTTTGGCACGGGGTTGCCAATCCCGCCAACTGTTCAATATTGACCAGACATAGACCTGAAGCCGTTGTAAGTCAATTCCCAATCTTATCCATCGGACGGCGGTGAGGCTGTCCTTCCAGCGATCCCAGAGTCCAGCGAAGGCGAACAACTGCCCGTCATTGACTTCCGTCCGCGACCACTCGTAGAAGCCGTCAGCGGGGATCAAACAGCGGCGAAATCTCAGTGCATCACCGAACGCTGGCGTCGTAGCTGCTGTCTCCGACCTTGCGTTGATCATTCTCGCCGAGATCGAGGGGTCTTTCGCCCGTGAGGGAATCAGTCCCCAGCGCATCAGCGACAGTTCACGAACGGGTTCGTGAAAGGCCCGATCGCGGCTATCGTTGCCCCTTGTTGGGACACTATGTTCCAGGAGGGCAATGGCATCAACAGCTGGGCCATGCGCTGGCTGGATCGGTTTTGGCCAATAGGTGTCTTCGTCGGGAAAACCCGGCCGCCAAGGGTCATAGTAGCCCTCCGAAATGTCTGCGCCGGCGCAAACCGGAATATCTCCTCGCCCAGCTATGTCGAGCGCATAGCGTACATAGCCAACTCGCCGGCCTCCATCGTCTCAGACCGTGGTAACCCCGACCAGCTCAACTGCGGGCCAATTGAGTACCATGGCCAGTGCGCACAAATCGTCGATGTCGCCTCCCAGGTCGGTATCGAGATGTAGTTGGCGCATTCCTATGGTCTCGAGTTGCGGGACACGTCACCGCTTTCGATGGCTATATCTTAGACTTGCGACCAATGTCGGCGCGGGCTGTAGCTGTCATCCGACCGAACATCCAAGGGAACTGGGACCGTCGAGGTTACCAGAAGCGTAGCGCGAGTTTCCGTGAAACTAAACCCCGACCCCTCCAGAGACAAATGGCGGAAACCGAGATCAACGCCGGCGGCTTGAGGCGCAGCATGGTGCGCGCCAGCGGCGCTAGTAGAGGACTTCTCTTTCACCTTTTTCGGCGATGAGGGCCTGGAACGCGGCGACGATTTTGTCACGGCGGGCCATGACGCCCTTCACTTCAGGCTTGGTCAGATAGCGTTTGGTTCTTTCCGCTAATTCATCGTCGTTCAGGGCTTTCAGTTTATCGAAGAGCTGGCGGTCGCATTTCACGAGATTTTTCGGGGTGCGCAGGTCCTTGCTCGTACGGAAGGCGCGGCTGAAATCGATACGCCAAACAGTCCAGTCTTCGCCGATGAGCACGTTGGTGAGGTTGGCATCGGTGTCGTAGACAAGCTCATCGAAAACGCGGACGCGGTACATCTGCTTGTTCCACTTGTCCTTATCGGGAGGCTCAATCTTCTGTGCGACTCGATCGGCGTCGTCCATCTTGACCGGCAGCCACCAACTGAGCGAACCGACCTTGCCTTGCCATCTGCGCTCCACGTAAACCGGCAGCATGTCGTCGAGGCCGAGAAGTTCGGCGATCTGATAGGCCGCGATGTTGTATCGGTAAGTGTCGACGAAACCGAATTCAACTTTTCCGCTCTCGAGTTTCATCTCGGATTTGTGCTCGTCGACGGCCTGGAACGAGGCATCGTGGGTAATGGTGCCGTCGCTGAGGGTGAGCCGCCATGGATGAGTGACGCCCTTGCTCGATTCCTTGCTCTTAATGACTTCGGCGGTCTGGAGAAAGTGTTTGATCTGATCTTTGGTCAGCGGCGTGTCTTCGGCCGCACGCGCCGCCAACGGAGTGACGACGGAAGCAAGAAGAACAACGAAGAAAAGTCTCGTCCAGGACCGGAGCAATTCGTGCACGGGGGTGCCCTCACCAGAACGTCCATACTGTACGCTCCAGGCACGCGTGGCGACAACTCTAATCGTGTCGGCGGGCGCGGGCAGCGAAGAAGGAGCCGGCGCGGCAAATTTTGCTTTACTATTCCCTAGAGCGGGACTATGCTCGCGGAGCGAAATTCTATCTCATCTATGTCGGGCCCGAATCCACAACTATTCCAACAGGGAGGATGCAATGAAAGTTTCGGTGACTTTGTTTTCCTTAGTACTTGCGGGAGCCGTATTTGCTGCTGTGCCTGCGGGCGCCCAACAGGCCGGAGCTGAAACGAAAGAAGCCGCCGCCGCGAAAAAAGAGACGAAGTGGCAGGGTCACGTCGTCAGAATCAATAAAGACGAATCGACGATCGACATCCATGGCGGCCCCGCCCCGTCGAACGACGCAAGGAAGGTCGCCTTCGACAGCTCCACCAGGTGGACGAAGCTCGGAAAGCACGCACAGCAGAGCGAAGTCAAGGAAGGGTCGTTCGTGATCGTGCTGGGCAATGTGGATGATAAGGGCGTTCTGCACGCGACACGCATCGATCTTAGGCTCCCAAGATAACCCGTTTCCACGCCCCGGGGCCTGCCTGCGGCGGCGCAGAGGAGTTGGCCTTGCTGCGTGCACCGGCAGCGGCTCCGGAGCGTGACGGATCTGCATTAGGCCGCGAAGACTCAAGCGTCCGCGGCGAGAGCCTCCAGGCGGAGTTTCGCGGCGCGGGCCGTTTCGCGCAAGAGCGGGTCCGGATGCTCCAAGCATTGTCCTAATTCCATTTCCAAAGACTTGATTGCAAACGTGCCGATGGCATAAGCTCCGCAGGATTTCAGCCACGGATCATCGCTGGCGACCAGTTCTGCGACGGCCTGTTCGCGATTTTCCACTCTTGCGCGCACAAAACGCTCTGCGATTGCGGCCCTCTCCTTGGGGCTCACCTTGCCATCGAGAAGGGGCACAAGAATGGCGCGCAGTTGCGATTTCAGGATATTTTCGAGAAATTCCAGCGCGTTGTCGTAGACAGTCGCATTGTTCGATTGCAATCCAAAATAGACCGAATGCAAGTCCAGATGCGGATACAAGAGTCCGAGGAGGCGGAAGATTCTTTCGATCTCCTGTTGCATGGATTCGTGGAGCGCGCGCATGACGGATTCATCGGAGTCTCCAGGAAGGCGCAGAGCTTCCAGTATTTGATAGGAGCGATAGTGGCCCATGATTTCCGCGGCGAGAACGGCTTCCACCAACTGCATGTCCAGTGCGATTTCGGGATGCAACTGGTGAATCTTGTTTAGAGCGCTGATCATTTGAAAACGAAGAACCGTGTCTCGCTCCAGGAGATTGTCTAATAGCACACGCGTCGCGGCTGTCGTGCCGATGCTTACCAGAATGGGCGGGATCGCCCGCCGAGTGTCAATGGGAGAGGTGGAATCCCCAAGAAGGCCGCCGAGCAGATCCACGACCTGGTCGCCGAACTTGGCGAGGGATTGGGCGGCGTCGCTCGAGAGTTCGCAGTTTGGAAGGAACTCCAACAAAGTTGCAGCCAGGGGAAGTTTTCGGAGCGCCCCGACCGAGCGGATGGCTTCGCGCACGACGAGATTGTCAGGATCGCGGAGGAGCGCTGCGAGCAGGGGATCGAAGGAATCCGGGAGTTCGCCGAGGAGGCGCGCGAGTTCCAGACGTGTGTGTTGCCCATCTTCGCCGCCCTCGCGGGACATTTCAATAAGGATATGGCGGGCGGCTTCAATGTTTTGAGCTTCACCTGGACGCGCAAGATAGACGGCCACGGCTGAGCGGACCGAGAAATCCGCGAAGTCCCCGATTTCGGCGAGAAGGGTGAGAGGATCCACGCGGGCGTGGTAAACGAGGTAGAGCATGGCCTGGGTTCGAACGCCGGAGTCGGGATCTCTCAGCAGGATTTCGATGGATGGCAAGACGGACTTGTCGCCGACGGCCGAGAGAATGGAAATGGCTTTCTCGCGCACTTCGGGGGCGGGATGACTCAAGAGACCACGAATCACGGGGTGAGCGGCACGCTGGCGTTCGACCTCGAAGAGACTGAGAGCGTAGAGGATTTCTCCAGGGTCGGAGGTAAGAATTTTGTTCGCCAGCAGATCCGCGGTGGAGCGGTCGAGGGCGAGGGTGGATGCCTGTTCGGCGTCGAGGCGATGCTGGCTGATGGAGTCCTGCAAAACGACGACGTATTGCTTTCCGGCTGCGTAAACGGCGGCAATCCAGCCGAGGATGAGAAGGATGGCAATCCAGCTGATTTGCTGCGGCGTCCAGCGCAACTGCGCGGCGAAGATAAGAACGACGACGCCCGCCAAGCCATCTCCCAGGCGCCAGACCGCCGTGTCAATACACCATTTTGCCCGGAGTTTCACCCGGTTGGGCAGCGGCAAATAGAGCAATTCGATCGTGGAGCGGTCGATGGAATAGCGAAGGACTTGATCGCTGCCCTTGAGGAACAGGGCGGCCACGACGGTTCCAAAGACGAGGAGACCGGCGGAGCCAACCAAAACTACGATGGGAAGGACGAAGAGCATGGGGCCGATGCCGAAACGGCGGAGGAGGCGTGTGGTCAGCAGGAACTGAAATAGCAACGCGAGAAGGCCGGCGTAAAAATAAAAATCGCCGAAGAACATGGCGAGGGCGTCTTTGCCGACGGAAAACTGCTTCGCGAGAGCCTTGAATTGCCAACCGGTGAGAGTGGTTGCGAACGACGAAATACAGATGACGGCAGCGATGGCACGCAGATAAGGCGAAGAAAAAACCGCGCGCATGCTGTCCTGCAGATCCTTTTGGCTGGTTCCGGCGACGCCTGCCGCTGCATCGTTCGCGGCGTCGACGCGAAGCTGGCCGCCTTTAGACACCACGGCCATGAGGGCGGAACAAATGAGGAGAAGAACCGTCATGGCGAGCAGGAGACTCTCGGTGCCGAAGGCTTTGGTGACAATTCTTGAGAAATAGCCACCGAAAATCCAGCCACAGATGCCGCCGCCACCGACCATGCCGAAGATGCGTTTTGCTTCGCGCGTCGTGAGAAGGTAAGTCGCGAGGGTCCAGACCTGAGTCGGCGCCAGAACTCCGAAGATGCCCACCCAAACATAGAAGGCCGGATAGAGCCAGGTGGGACGGGAGTAATGCGTGAGGGTCCAGAACAAGGCGCAAGTGGCGGCAAAGAACAAAGAGCTGCCCACCAATAAGTTGCCGAGCGAGGTACGACGCGACAACCGCAAATAAATGACAACGACGAAGCCGACGAGTAGGCCGCTGGCAATGTCCGCATAGGGAAGTCGAACGGCCGGGAATTGCGCGAGAAACAAGGCGTCGCGAGCAACCTTACCGATGACCGAGGCGCCGATGGTGAGAAACAGGCAAGAGCTCAGGGGGACGGCGCGACCCAAATCCCCTGGTTGGATATTCAGTGTCCGCTCAATCCAGCGGTTCATCTCAACCAACCCTTGCTCGCCGGCATGATCCGAAACGACGTCCCATTCCCTTTCCCCACAGATGCAGGAGGTCTTTCCTCGAACAGTACTTCCGCCCCGTCCAGGTACTGGGCAGTGAACTTGCCAGCACGGATTTCGAGCGCTGAGGGCCGGCCGCCTGGCCAATACGTTGAGAGCATGCCGGTGTCAATCAGGAACACTTTTCCTTCGAAGCGCCGCCGAATGTGTGCCGCCTTCTGTACCGTGTGGCCGACGACAATGTGCGCAGCATCGTAGGCTGCCAAAATTCTCCCGATTTGGGGGGCGCCTTCTTCCTCGTTCCATTGGTCGTAGCCGCGAAACCATAAAGGGCCGTCGTCGCGCATGCAAAGCCAGCTGTTAAAATCCAGAAGCCGTACCAGCCTGTCGCGATTTTCCGCGTCAGGTGGCGTTTCCGCTGCGCGCTCTGCCAGCAGTTCTCCCTGCACAGCCACCACAATTTCCTGGATAGTGAAAAACGGCAGAATCACATTACGCGACACCAACTCCTGCTTTGTCTTGTCGAATTCTTCGATTTCTTCTTGTATTTGGGAGTTTATTTGTTCGAGCTGCAAGGAAGCCAGATTGGGATGGATTCCGCCGTGCAAGAAGATGACTCCAGCAATTTTGACTACGGCGGCATGGTGTCGAACCCACTTCCCGTAGTCTCCGTTTGCACTGAACGCTTCGCGGTATTCCAGAAAGCCAACCGGATGTCTTGCCATCCACTCTTCTTCCGTGGCGGGCAGCGTCGGCTGTTTGAGTTCCGCCAACAATTTCGCGTGGCTCGCGCACCAGACCGCATATTCCTGATACGCGGCTTTGCGGCGCTTCTCAGACTCGTTGTCGGCGAAAACGGCGTAACCCTGCGGCGTGACGTAGCGCAGGTCGCCCAGAATGTTCATGACCTCGTGATTGCCGAGCAAGGGCACCACTTGCCCCCCGGCTTTGGCGGCTTCTTTCTCCAGCCCCATGAGCAGGTCCATGGCCTCACGTCCCTTGGGGCCGCGATCGACAAGGTCTCCTGTTTGAACCAACGTAGCGGTTCCGCCGATCCAACGATTTTGGTCGTCCACCAGGCCCGCACGTTTGAGAATCCGGCAAAGGTCATCGAAATCACCATGGACGTCGCCGACGACGACGAGTCGCTCTGGCGTGTTGTCGGAGGATGCCACTGAGGTCGAATCGAGAAGGCCGACCCCCAGCAATAAGAGGACCAGTCCGGCGCGGGCTCGCCACCGGAAAATCCCAGCAGGGCGCCTTGCCATCCTGCCGGCTCCTCCGGCCAAGAACAGATTGATTTTGGTTGGAAACCGTGACGTCGGCATGCGGTACTCTTCCCGGGAACGTGTGCATGTTAGGTTGCCGCGTTCGGCAAGTCAATCGGTCGGGTCACCGAACACGCCCGCGGTGTTCCCACCCCACGGCTGGTCGGGGTTGGTGATACGGAGCCGGGTATCGGCTAAGTTGAGCAAGGAACTGCTTCCGACCGAAACACCCCAGAAGTTCGTGCCAGCGGGACTCTCAATGATCACGTCATTGGGTCCTCCGAGCGGGTGGTAGGAATATGCGCTCAATCACTTGTGGTGCGTAGCGGGCCAACGAAATTAATCGCGCTTCACCTGGGCGCTGCGACCTGATTCCATCTCGACCCGAGCACGAGAGCGGGATGCGCATTCAGCGGCGAGATATCAATGGAATAGATCTTGTTCTCATTGCTGACCATGTAAGTGTTTCCGCCGAATGCGCCGCCAATCCGCCGAAGGCCAGGTCGGTCAAGTGGGTGTCTGTGAATTCGACTCCGAACTTGAAAGTGTGCTTTCCGTGCAGATAACTCACGTGGTCGGAAATCTGCCACAGAGCCTCGTTGGTGCGTCCGCCCGCAAACCCCGCGTTCCCCAGCTGAAAGTTGCTTCCTCCGCTGCTTTCATCTTCGCCACCCGGAGGCATCAGCAGGACAGTCGGGAGCACGGGATCGACCATTCCGGTGGGCGTCGAGTATTGGTCGTCGCGCGAGAAGCTGGCATGGACTTCATTCAGCAGGTTGCTGCCCCAGGCGTGGCTCCAGCCCGCGCTGGCGTGGTAGTCGCGCACGAAGGCGTTGGCCAACGTGCTCTTTCCGAAAAGCGCGGTTTGAGGGCCAAGAATGAAGCCGTTGGGTGAATCGAAACGGTTCCAGTTCAGGCTGAGATAAAACCGGTCGTCTTTCGCGTCGCGGTAGTCGATTTTGGAAAACAGCGACCAGTCATTGGCGAAGCGGGATTGGACGCCCAGATTCGACTGGATGGCATTCAGCGCGTTCGCCACATCCTGCAGATAAACGGGGTTGCTGTCGGGATTGGCGGGGACCTGAGCGAGATCGCTGGGCACGGGAAAGGGCGAGTTGGGTGGTGGAAGCTCGGTGTCGTCAGCGAGGCCAAAATCGGTCTGGTCCAGGTCAGCGAAGGGCGCATTGATCGCGGTGATGGGATTCTTCTGGCGCTGCTGCTCGTAGTCCACGAAAAACCAGGCGCGGTGCGGAATCAGCGCGCCTCCGAGCGATCCTCCAAACTGCTGCAGGATATTCACCGGCCGGGGAAAGCCGTTCGCCTTGTCCACGGCGTCATTCGCGCCGGTTCCCGAATTGCGGTTGTAATAGAACCCGCCACCGTGCATCGTGTCGCTGCCGGAGCGTGTGACCACGTTTACGAAGCCGGACGCCGCCCCGCCGTACTCCGCCCGATAGGGCGACACCGCGACTTGAAATTCCTCGATGGCATTCTCGCCGAAAATATACGGCACTTTCTCACCGCCGCGCGCGTTGCCAAAGTAATTACTGGTAGCGCTGGCGCCGTCGACTGAGAACGAGTTGGCGCCGTTGGCGTTGGCGTAGCCGGTGTCCTCGCCGCCCTGTTCCCCGGCAAAACTCACGAGCCCGTTTTGTCCGTCCGGGCTGGCATTAGGAACCAGCAGGGCGAAATCAAGGAAACGGCGGCCATTGAGAGGCAACCCGTCCAGCAGTTCGCGATTGACGATGGAACTTTGGTTGGAATCCTCAGTTCGCAGCAGTGGCGATTCGCCGCTTACCGTGATCGCTTCACTGGCCGCGCCCGGCTGCAGGCGCACGTTCAGGGAAGTGGTCTGACCGATCTGGACGAGGACCGGTTCGACGATCTCCCTGCGAAAACCAGGAGCGGTGACCTCCAAAGCATAGAGACCGACCGGCTGCGACGGGAAGGCGAAGATGCCGGCCGAATTCGAAGAACGCGACAACCTTGATCCGCTCGAGCGGGAGACGAGCGTGACCGAGGCGTTGGCAATCACCGCGCCGCTGTTGTCGCTCACGACGCCGCGGACGGCTCCACTGGTGACGGACACTTGTGCGGTCACAATCCAGCAAGCTACCGTCAGAAACAGGAAGGAGATGAGCAAAACAGGGCGTGGCATTGCAGAATCCTCTCGGCGCGAAAAGCGCGGCGTGCTTAAGTGCAGGAGATTCCCCTAATCCAGGGCTGCCTCATGACCGGCCCGCAGTCCCCTCGCACGACTGACCTTATACACGAAGCTTATGAATCTTCGATGAAATGTAGATCTCTGCGGGTCTCAAGCACGGATCTCTGCTCTGTCTCGCGCAATTTTAACCTGCCGTTCACATTTCTGTTACGAGTGCGAAACATGGCCGTAGTACCTCTCGGAGCGGGCCTCTTGGCAGCGAAAAAGAGCCCATGGAGGGCGAGGTATGATTTCCAGAGTTCCAGGAAACTTGTGGCAGTTTGAGCGCAGGAACCGGATTTTCGGAGCGCTCTGTGCGTTGCTTGCCGTTGTTCTCGGCACAGGGATAACTTTTGGACAGTCCATCAACAAGTCGAATTGGGGCACCGTTACGGCTCCCGTCTACAACCAGGCCGAGACGAACCCGTTTTATTCCAGCGCGGAGATGCTGGCAGGCCCGAATAAGTTCGGCAACTACTATGCCGGCGTTCTGCCCAATGGCAGGAAAGTTACGCCTGCAGGAATCAGTATTCAGATTGGAATGAACCCGCTCGGCATGGCGGTGACACCCGATGGCCAGTTCCTGGTCACATCCAACGATGATGAACGCGAAGGCGGATTCACTTCCTACCAGAGCCTAACCAACGTGGGCGGGTACTCGCTGACCGTCGTCAACACGTCGAATTTCAGCCTGGTGTCGCAGCTGCACACCAGCCAGCGGTTCTTTGTCGGTTTGCAGATCAGCGGTCCAACCGGCGGTCCCTACACCGTGTGGGCAGCGGGCGGGCCGGACAACGATGTGAAGCTTTTCTCCCTCTCCTCCACAGGCGTGCTCACCCCGGGCACTCCTGCCAACATCATCATTTCTCCAACCCTGCCGCAGAACGCCGGGTACGTCTCGAACTACATTCCGGGAGTTCCCCTGACGACGTCGACCGCAGTGCCCTCCGGCTTCAGCAAAACCACCGGCGCACAGATCACCTACCCGGCCGGGATGCAACTCTCTCCCAATGGCAAGTACCTTTATGTTGCTTGCAACGGAGATCAAAGCGTAGCGGTTATCGATACCAACACCAAAGGCGTGTTAAAGCAACTCCCCGCGGGCGCCTTCCCGTATGGCATAGCGGTGAACGCGGCGGGGGACCGGATCGCGGTTTCGAATTGGGGCATCATGGAATACAAGTTCATCAATCCCACTTATGACCCCAGCACCGCACAACTAACGGCCCTGGGAAGAACGGTCGGCAACACGCCCGATGGTTTCTACACTCCGGTAGTGACCAAGGGGGTGTTTCCCTTAACGTCTTCCGTGCACGTCTATGCCGCCAAAGGCGGCTTTGCATCTCTGGCTACCCCGAAGTACGGGAGGTATCTCGGGAACACGCTGACTCTCACTGGGAACAACGCGATCGGAGATGTCCACCCCTCGGCCATGGCGGTGGTGAAGGGGCCAGACGGAACTGAAGTTCTCTTCGTTGCGAAGACCAACGATGACCACCTGAAAAGCTTCGTGCTGAAGACCGGCAAGCCTGTCGGACCGGACTACGATCTTGGTGCAACGTTCGTGTCCTACCTCAACAACTCGACCACTAAAATCACCTTGGCCAAGGGAGCTTATCCCAACGCGATGGTTGTCTCACCTGACAACACCAAGCTCTTCATCGCCGAGGCCGGCATCAATTCGGTCGCGGTCCTCGACGTTGCCGACCCGTTCAACCCGAGCTTGCTCGGCCGCATTCCCACGGGCTGGTATCCCACCGCTCTCGCCATCAGCCCTGATGGAAACACTCTTTACGTTACCAACGCCAAGGGTGTCGGCGAGGATATAAACGACGCCATCGACACCACCGGCGCCACCGGCCAGACTCCTCCGCCCAGCGGAATGGCCTCAGACTCGCGCGTGGACAGCAACTACATCTTTGGCAGCTTGCAGCAGATCAACCTGGCCGCCCAGCCCTGGGACAACACCACTGTGCAAGCCAACAACTTTGCCGTGCAAAATTCGGTGGACACCTCGGTTGTTCCCATGGGCGGGACTTCTGCCTCTCCTCGCATTAAGACGGTGATTTTCATCCTGCATGAGAACAAGACGTTCGATTCCATGCTGGGCAACCTGGGCTCCCACTTCGGCAACTTCGCTGGTACCACCTTCAACACGATCGCTGGGGCCCCGTACACGAGCGGCCAGTTTACCGGCGTGTCACTCAACACGCAGGCATTGGCGCAGGCGTTCGCGACTGCCGTGAACTACTACTCCGACTCGGAGGAAAGCGATGCCGGTCACCAGTTCGCTGCTTCCGGCACAGCCAGCGATTACACCGAGAAAACGTTGCTGGTGAAGGGCGGCCGCGGGCTGCTTGTCAACAAGAACTTCGAGCCTGAGGACTATCCGGAAAACGGATACATCTTCAATAACCTTGCCCGCTGGCACAAGACGTTCAAGGACTACGCGGCCTTCGCCGCCCGCATCGTAGGTACGGATACGGGTGTGAGCACTCCTACCACGCTCAACGATCCGCTCAGCGGCAACGTGGGCTATCCCCAACTTCTGCCGGACGGCTTCACCGTTGCCAATCACCCTGTGGTCAACGCCGGCGACGTGAGCACTCAGGTGCAGGGTCTCGGCCACACCTTCTTCATGAAAACGCCGGGTCTGGGCATTCTCGGAACCACCAACAAGAACGGTACTCCGCGCCTGGATCCGAACTATCCCGGCTACAACTTCAACATTTCCGACCAGCGCCGCGCTCAAGAGTTCATCAAGGACTTTGATGCCATGGTGAATGCGGGAACGGTGCCCCAGTTCATTTACCTCTATCAGCCCAACGACCACACCGGCAGTGTGCAGGCGCCAAATGCCGCATCGGTGGTCCAGACTATCTGTACCCAGTTCCCTCCGGGAAACTCCTGCTCGCCGCTGAATCAGATTGCCGACGGCGATGTGGGTCTGGGCATGGCGGTGCAGCACATCATGAAGAGCCCGGTCTACTACAACGCGACCAAGAATACCGGCGCTGCCATCTTCATGACCTATGACGATGCCCAGTCTTCACTCGACCACATCCATCCGCATCGTACGCCGTTGATTGTGATCAGCCCGTTTGCAAAACCGGGCTACCTTGCCACCCGTCACTACTCCACGGCCTCCATCGTGAAGACCGAGGATCTACTTCTGGGTATGCCAGCGATGAACTTCGGTGACCTGTTCGCCACCGACCTTCGTGACATGTTCCAGCCCACTTACAACGGCATTACCGCCGACCAGGTTGACTTCAACATCGATCCCGCGATTACGCCTTCCGTGGAGGGCAAGAAGATCTGGTCGCTAGTTAGCCAGCTGGATACGTCGTCTCCCGATCGTGACAGCCGCCGTCTGGGCGTACTCATCCGGCTCTCGATCAAGGCAGACGAACTGCATGATCAGGCCACTAAAGACAAGACGCTCGAGTCCTCCGTCTACCAGAAACAGCAGAACGAGCTCTACGAGCAGGCTGTGAAACTGGTCGGCACCGCGGCTCCTGCTGACAACGACGACTAGTCGCCAAAAACACCGCGAGCCCGTGTTCCAAGAAGAGCGGGGGCCGTCCTCCTCGAGACAATCCGAGAATACGAAAAGGACGCGCCTCGCGGCGCGTCCTTTCTATTGGTACAGCCCTAAGCCGGGGTTATTCGCCCCCGCCTTTGGCAACAGGTTCCTGGGTAGCGGGATGGAAAGCGGTGTTCTTCAGGAGTTGCTCGCGGTTTTGCCGGAGGTCAGCTCCTGAGCGGTAGACGCTAGGCGCAAGGAGCGAGGCTTTGGTTCATAGGGGCATGAATCCAGACTCGTGCAATATAGAAAGCAGGAAACAGACTGGGCCCGACAAAGACATAGCCAAGGTGGAGGTTCGATAGCAGCACCCAGCCGCTGGTGCCGTGGCTTTGGAATCGTGGCTGTCCCGCCCGCGCCTGCATTGGCTGAAACCCACGTATGCGGTTTTTCTCGATCTTATTCGGTGCTGTGTACGCGCCATTGCCCTGCCAGTCCTACCGCCCGAAACTTACATTCGCTATTCGAGGGTCTTGAATTTTGGTCCTCCGAAGATCGTGACGTATAAACTCGGCCCGCTGCCCCAGCTTTATGCCTCGATGTTCGGTTGGCCGGAAATGACCGAGGTCGTCGCACGGGCCTTTAATGCGCTTCCGCCAGAGGAGCGGGCCAGAACGACAATCTTCGGAAGCAACTACGGGGAAGCCGAAGCGATTGACCTGTTGGGCGGCAAGTATGGCCTGCCGAAAGCTATCAGCGGACACCAGAGTTATTTTCTTTGGGGACCTCGAGATTACACGGGCGAAAGCGTCCTGGTGATCGGGAGCGAGCGGGAATACCTGGAGCGCTATTACGCTTCGGTGGAGGAGGTCGGCAAGTTGTACCATCCGCATTCCATGCCGCACGAACATTACAAACTGTACCACTGCCGCGGGTTGAAGTGGCCAATGGATCAAGTGTGGCCCCGGCTGAAGAACTGGAATTGAAGATGCCGCCAGCCGCAGTGCGGAAGTTCAGTCGAGGGGAACAGGCCGATGACATCACTCTTGTCATTGCACGACAGGCTAACGGCATAAGGTCTGTCGGCCTAACGGCTCAAATGCTGCCGAAAAAAGCTAAGGAAACTCTGAATAAGCCCGTGTCTTCGAGGTAGTACGTGTTCTGCCAGGTCGGCGCGAGCGTTCGGATTCTGTTTTTTCCGGGCTGCCGCCGTTTCGGCGGATCGCTTGTGATCTACAACCTTCGCTTCCGAGCTAAGCCGGTGCCAGAAGCAACAGTTTCTTCCGCGTCAAGTACAGATTCACCAGCGCGCACACTGCAAACAGTTGGTTGGCATTCTTCTTCAGTC
>JAIQEY010000116.1 GCA_020073565.1 Terriglobia bacterium | reverse complement strand
TCCCGAGGGCAACAGCTACATCGAACGGTTCCATCGCAGCTTGAAAGAAGAGGAGGTGTGGCTCAACGAATATCAGACCTTCGACCAGGCCCAGCTGAGCATTGCTCGCTGGATCGAGGAGTACAATCACGATCGTCCGCATCGCGGACTCCGGGGCAGAACACCGCACGAATCCCGTGCTCAGTTCCTTGCCCAAACCCTTACTTCAAACATGGCCCCTTGTGTCTAGTTTCGAGGGGTGCACTACAGAATGTGAATTACACGTATATCCCGGTGCCCGGAGGAGGAACGGTATACAACGCGGGCGCGGCACACAACTATCAGCACAAAGATTGGCTTGGAACGGCTCGGCTTGAATCTACCGTGGTAAATCGTACGGTTGTCTACGACCGTGCGTTTGCGCCGTACGGCGAAATGTACAACAACTTTGGCCAGACCGGTCAGTTGAACTTCACCGGGGATACGCAGGACGATGCTCCGAATAATGGACTGTTTGATACCCCGGATCGAGAGTTGGCAAGTACACAGGGACGCTGGATTTCGCCTGACCCTGCCGGGGCGAGCTGGAATGCGTACGCCTATTCGACGAATCCGAACAGCGAAATTGACCCAAGGGGAGACTTGCCAGCGAACCCTGGCTACTGCGACGTGTCGTTCGCCGACTGCGGTGGAGGAGGAGATGGTCAAGTTTACGCGGAGAACGGGTTGGTTGTTGATCCCAGATATTTAGGCTCATCAGAGTTTTACGGGCTGACCTATGCTCCTGTAAACGGGTTCGCAACAGACAACAAAAAAAATGGACACTGGTTCAACCTGTATTACGGATCGGCGGGGTTCGAATATCAGTACGATGTGTCTTGGGGCACAGCGGTATTCGAACTCGGTCTGCCCGGCAGTCCTGATGGGTGGCAGATGCCTCCTGTTCATTCGGCCGCAAACAACTCTAATGTCCCACATCATTTGGGTGCTCAGACTGATTGCCTCCTCTACAACGGAGTTAGAGAGATCACGTACTCTCTCGAAAACGCTCAGGGCGACCCCCTCTCAGGGTACTACGTTACGGAACATATTGCAGATCGAGCTACAGGTCAGCCGAACTCAACCTTCACCAAGGGCGATAATCGAAACGGCCCCGGTACATCAAGCGGTGGGTCGGATGGTAACTTCACAGACTGGATTGGTGGACTCGGCTCGTATGATCTCCTGCAAACATTCACCGTGTCTACCAGCGTGCCAGGCAAGCAGGGGACTAATATTCCAGTGTTTGCTGTTGACATTCAGGGGCATGCCTATGGTACCAACGGGATTTTCTACCAGGCAGGGAAGCCAGCCTACGTCAACTCAACTGTAACAGATACCTTATGTCGCTAACTATTTCCATGAAAAACAAGTCCAAGTTTCTGCTCGGTCTACTCGCCTTTATTGCCCTTGCGGCGTGCGCCTTATTTGTTCTGACGATCCATCAACGGCACCGTGCTGCAGCGTTTTTGCGTGAATTCGCTTCTCTACAAATCGGTGCAACCACCTTCGCAGAGGCGCAAGACCTCGCAAACCGATATGGCGCGAAAGCGTCTGGAAGTCGTCTGAAAGATCCCTGCTCCATGAAAGACTGCGCCTTTGGTTTTGTTTTCAAGAATTGGCTCCTCAATCACTTCCAACGGCAGCGTGAGATCTCACTTGCTGCAGGCATCACAGTTAAGGATGGTTACGTAATAAGCAAGCAGTTAGATTATTCAATTTGTGCTACGTCTGGCGATCGATTTATGTACATACTATTCGACCGCGTAACGCCCGAGAAGGATAAAGGTTATGCAATCAAGCGGGGGATGATTAATCCGCAGGGCATGGCCAGTGTCATAGAGGTTGATCTTGGCTCCAACGCGTCAGCGGAAGTAAGAAAGCGCGCGTACTCGGTTGATCTCGCGTGTCTGAGTAGAGTTAGCGGGTGCGACTCGTTACGCGACATCCTTCCTGCGTACTGGAGTGACTTTGACGTTAAATAGGGCGAATCGGGGGGGTATTAAATTGGGTTAGGCGGGTGGGCCCCATTAACGGGGAGGCTAGCCGGCGGGTGGGCCCCATTAACGGGGAGTTTAGCCGCCGTTTCTCAGCTTGGACCTGAGACAACTGGGGGTGCGCCTCGATAAGAGCGAAGGCACTGTCAAGGACAAAAATATCCTGGGCAGTGTCTGAACACCGCTTTTTTCGCCAGAGAGGTTGAGGACCAAGACTCTCCGTCCCAGTCGGCGAAAACCGCGCCGACCGGGAGCCCTTGGAAATCTCACGCTGAATCATTTCCCGGCGGAACATCGTTCCACCAAACATCGATTCGGCCTCGACATCGGCCACGATTCTTCAATGCGAACATCCCCGGCCGATGGTTGAACGGCAAAACCGTATACTCTCGGCTTGATGGGGCCCACCCGCCGACAAAGAGGCTGAAAGTTGCAAAAAAGGCTTCCCTCCAGCCTCGGCGCAACCTTACACTAGAAGCAATTGGGCCGATGGTTGGCCTTTTCTCCGGGGGTTCTGGTGCGGGTTCTGGTTACGACGGACACGTTCAGCGGCGTGTGGACCTACACGCGCGAACTCGTCTCGGGACTGGTCACCCACGGCGCGCAGGTCACGCTCGTCAGCTTTGGAGACATTCCCCTTCCTCATCAGACCTTGTGGATGCAGGGCCTGCATGGGCTCGAATACCATCCCACGGCGTTTCGTCTGGACTGGATGCAGGAAGGCGAACAGGACTTTCAGGCGGCGCAGGAATATTTGTGCGCCGTGGTGCGCGACACGCGTCCGGACTTTCTGCACCTCAATCAGTTGAGCTTTGGCGCCCTGCCGGTTGCGACGCCGCGGCTGGTGGTGGCGAATGGCGACGTGATCACCTGGTGGCTCAGCATTCATGGGCGCGAGCCGGCCGATTCGGCGTGGCTGAACTGGTATCGCGAGATGGTGGTTGCGGGCATGAAGCGCGCAGAGGCGGTCGTGACCACCACCCGCTGGATGAATGAGATGCTGCGCCTGGCTTATGGCGATGAGTTCGACGGGCAGGTCATCCCGCCGGGACGGAATCCGATTTACTTCAATCCATTTGTCACCAAGGAAGAGTCGGTGCTGGCGATCGGGCGGCTGTGCGACACGGGCAAGCAGGTGTCGCTTCTGACGCAACACTCACACGCACTGCCGATCTGCATTGTGGGAGCCGACTCGACCATTCCCGCGCCGGCGCTGCCGATTCGCGCCGACGTGCGCGTTTCAACCGGCGAGTGCGAGTTCTCCGTAAAGGGCGCGCAGACCGAATCGCAGATGCGCACGCTCTATAGCCGGTCGACGATTTTTGCCGCGACCTCGCGCTATGAGCCGCTGGGGTTGTCCTCGATTGAAGCGGCGTTTTCGCGCTGCGCGCTGGTGGCGAATGACACGGCGGTGTATCGCGAACTATGGGGAGATGCGGCGCTGTACTTCGAACGCAACGACGCCGACAGCCTCACGGAAATTCTTGAGCAACTGAATCAGGACCGCGACATGACGCGCCTTTACGGCACGCGCGCCTACAACCGCGCCCGCGAACGCTTCACCGCACGCCGCATGGTGGATGACTATCTGCGTCTGTACCGGCAGCTACGAACTTCGAAGGTTGCCGTCGCCTGATGGCTGGTTCGCGTGATGTAACCAGTATCTCGCAAAGCCCGCAAGTTCTGATCGTCACTGGCGGCAGCCGCGGGATTGGCGCCGCGACTGCTGTTCTCGCCGCCCGGCGAGGGTACGCTGTCGTCATCAACTATCGACAGGATCATGAGGCAGCCGCGCAGACCGTGCGCGCAATTCAACAAGAAAACGGACGCGCGCTCAGCGTGCAAGCCGACATCAGTTCCGAGACCGGCGTTGTGAGGCTGTTCGAAACGACGGACCGCGAACTGGGACCACTCTCCGCTCTGGTCAACAACGCTGGCACGCTAGAGCAACAAATGCGTCTGGAGGCAATGGATGCGGCGCGCATCGAGCGCACGTTCGCGACCAACGTGACGGGAGCTTTTCTCTGTTGCCGCGAGGCAGTACGGCGTATGTCAACGCGGCATGGCGGTAAGGGCGGAGCCATCGTCAATGTCTCCTCGGGCTCGACGTGCGTGGGATCGCCCGGCGAGTACATCGACTACGCTGCCAGCAAAGGCGCGGTCGACACGCTCACCATCGGCCTGGCGAAGGAAGTGGCGGAAGAAGGGATTCGAGTCAACGCGGTCCGGCCAGGCTTCATCTACACCGATATCCATGCCAAGGGCGGCGAGCCGGAACGTATGGAACGAGTCAAGAAGCTGGTCCCCATGCAGCGTGGCGGACAACCGGAAGAAGTTGCGGCGGCAATTCTGTGGCTACTCACCAGTGAAGCGTCCTATGTGACGGGTGCGATCTTGAACGTCACGGGGGGACGATAGGAAGCGTTCTACTCGATCGATTGATCGTCGCTGGCGCGATGGAAAAAATGGCTTAATCGTGCAATAGCAACTCCCAACCTGATCCCGGAACCCGGCATGCGGGTGGGAGTTGCCATTTCCATTCTCGGGGGTCACGGTTCGGGCGCGACCGCATGTTATACTTTTCACGCATCTTTCCGCTTCAGAACGGACGACGGAGGACAGTATCGACAAGCGTTTTATCCGCATGAACGAGCGCATTCGCGCGCGCGAAGTACGCGTGATTGGCGATGAAGGCGAACAGATTGGCATCATGCCTCCTTTCGAGGCGCTCAAGATGGCCCGCGAGAAGAATCTGGACCTGGTGGAAATTTCCCCGACTGCGCAACCTCCAGTTTGCCGCATCATGGACTACGGGAAATTCCTGTACCAGAACGAAAAGCGCGAGCGCGAGGCTAAGAAGAAGCAGAAGACTATTACGGTCAAAGAAGTGAAGTTTCGTATTAACGTGGATGACCACGACTACGAAACGAAAAAGAATCATGTGCTGCGCTTCCTGGATGAGGGCGACAAGGTCAAGGCGACCATCTTCTTCCGCGGACGAGAGATGACGCGGCAGAGCCTGGGACGCGGGATTCTGGAGCGGCTGATCAAAGACGTGGAGCACAAGGGATTGGTGGAGTTTCGGCCGCGGCAGGAAGGCAACACGTTGCACCTGATCCTGGCGCCGAAGAAGGACGCGGGCGCGAAGGAAAAGCCTGCGGTGAAACCGGCGCCGAAGCCCACACCTCCTCCGCCCCAGGGTGGAGCGCAGACAGCGTAGGAACAGCTGTCAGCCGTCAGCTATCAGCCATCAGTAAAATCTTCTGATCGCTCACTGACGAGTGGGATACCTGTGCTGCATAATGCTGACGCAACAACTGAAGGCTGATAACTGAGAGCTGAGAGCGATTTATTTATGCCTAAACTGAAAACACATCGCGGCGCTGCCAAGCGCTTTAAGAAGACGGGAACGGGGAAGATCAAGCGAAGCAAGGCTTATCTTCGCCACATCCTGACTTCGAAAGCGAAGAAGCGCAAGAAAAAGCTGGGAACGTCTACCCTGGTGAGTGATGCCGATGCTCACAAGGTTCGGCGGATGATCCCGTACTAAGACTTCCTTCGTGGACCTTTGTGTCCTTGGTGGTTCATGCTCTCATTTGAACCACCAAGGACACGAAGGAACACTAAGGAACTCAATCGAGAGACGGGCGCTCCCGTCTCCAACCAAGTCTGCGGATGATACGAGACCGCAGCGGCGTGTGAAGAGGTCAGACTTCGGAAATCCCATTGGGTAGAAGTCTCCTTACCTCCAGCCGCCCGATGAACCAAAAAAGGAGAACAAATCATGCCTCGTGTAAAACGCGGAACCAAACGCCGCGCCAAGCGCAAAAAGATACTTGAACGCGCCAGTGGATATTTCCTAAC